>NZ_JAXMJJ010000118.1:0-40854 GCF_034376685.1 Cypionkella sp. | reverse complement strand
TCTCATTGTTGCCAAGATGATAGATGGCAATATCGTAAAGTGCGGGAAGATCAGAGCGGATCAGGCTGTCGCTCAGCTCGATGGTGGGGTAGGGCATCTCGACCACGGTGTCGCTGGTCGCGGGGTGAAACACGATCACCTCGATGCGGTCTTTCGGCATCAGGCGCTGCACTTCTTCCAGCACGTTGCGCGAATATTGCGCGATCCCGGTCTGGGTTGAAATCGGCGAGAACCAGGCGACGCGGATCATGCCGGAACCTGCGCGGTGAAATGGCTGTGCATGGCGGCAATATATTCTTCGTTCATGCGGTCGTATCTCTGCAATTCGGGATTGATGGCCATTTTGTCGCGATCAAACATCGCCAGCCGGGCGAGGAAGCGCTCGACGCCTTCCAAGAGTTCGCTGCTGTCTTCCACCACCAGACCATAGCGGCGGTTGCGGATCTCGTGCAGCACGGCGGTGGGCACCTCTTGCAACCCGGCTTTGGTTTTTTCGCTCGATTTGGTTTTTTCGGGCAGGCTGGATTTTTTCGACAGGCTGGATTTCTGAAGCACTTTGGCTTTTGCCGGAATGGTAAAGGCCTCCGCCGCTGTTTTCTCTTTGATCAGCGGCTCTGTGGGCTGTGGTGCTGCCATCACGATGGTGTAAAATCCGTTGATCAGGCTGTCGATCGGGGTCAGCGCCGTGGCGGCGCGGTGAGTGCTATAGCCGTAATGCACATGCACCGCAGCTTCGAGCATATGCTCCAGATCTTCGGTCATCACACTATGCGGCCCCAGCACCGAGACCTCACCCAGTTGCGCCAGCGCGTCATGCAGCGACAACACCGCCTCGCCTGCATCCGGATCATGATTGAGGATCAAAATCCGCTTGGCATCGCGTTTCGGGCCCAATTCAACCGGGAAATTATCGGCCAGATGCAGTTTGGCCCAAGGTGCAAAGCCCGCACTTTGCGCCAGAGCGTGATTGTCCAGCAAGATGATGCGCTCGTAATTGCGCAGGATGTTCTTCCACCACAAGGGGGCGGCTTTGGTATCGACGCCATTGCGCTCTGCGAAGCTTTGCAACTCGGCCTGCAAGGTGCCCATACAGACCAGCACATTGCGGCCCAGATGCGCCTCGGGGGCGTTGACCAGCCCGTCAAACAGCACCAGCGGCGCGTGTTTCGGCGGGGCAAAGGCGCTGAGGCTTTCCAGCACCGTCACTGGGGTTTTGGCATCAGCCAGCGCCTCGGTCTCGGTGATCAGCGGCTGACGGCTGGAGCCGCAATAGGCGCGCAAAGAGCGGCGCAGCAGCAGGCTGCGGGCATCGGAATCTGCAGTCGTGCCAGCGGTTGCTGCAGCGCTGAGAAGCATTTTCATCGTATCAAACGGTCCTGCTGTGTGGGGGAGGGGAGGGCGGGAAAGCGTAAAGCCACATACGGGGACATAAAATATGGGGGAGGCGCAGAGCCTCCCCGAGCAGGTAATCAGACGCCTAGCAAAATCGAGCCGTCTTTTTTCGAATAGCCCAAAGTGTCAAAATCGGCGCTGAGCACGCTGCGGATGATGTCCATATCGTCCTCGGTCATCGAGCGCCATTCATCGGGCTCGGCGCTTTTGTTCAGCGTCTCGATCATCGGCACCGCAACGCGCTTGCGCTCGATGATCGACGAGACCAGGGCGAGATCTTCGTTCAGATTTTCAAAGCGGCCAATGAAGTCGATCTGATTAATCGGATTGAGAAACGCCGCCTGTGACTGGATCGGCAGGATGCGCAGGGTGGTGAAAATATCCGAGCGCAGGAAGTCTGCAAAGCTCATGTTGTCCAGAGCACCATTCAGCGAATGGTTGCGCTGTGCAAAGCGAAAGCCGGAATAGGTGCGCGAGAACGGGCTGCGCACGAAGGCGAATTTGAACGAGCGCGCCCAGATCGCCGGGCCGATCTTGGCACGGGCAACGGCGGTGCGCGAGTGTTTTTCGATGCCCCATTGCTTGTTCCAGAGCTGGTTCAGCGAGACCGCAATCTCGTGCTTGTCGTGGTCTTTGTGCTTGATCACTGCGCCGCCCAGATCAATATCTGCAGGGCCAGCATATTGCTGCAAATAGGTCGACACCGCGGTGCCTGCGGTTTTGGGCACATGGATATAGATGAATTGGTATTGGTTGTTGATAATCATGCTGCTTCCTGCGGGGTTTCAATCGCCTTCATAAGCGCTGCCGTCGATCTGCCGGGGGTTGTCGCGCGCAAGGTCGCACGATCCACACAGCCGTAGCGGGCGTAACTCATCCGGGCAAAACGGTCAAAGGCCAGATAGCCTTTTTCGTGGTTGGGGGCGGCGAGGCCGAATTTATACAAAGCTGTGGTCTGATAGGGCAGATCCTGCGCCTTGATCGCTGCCGGGCTGACCGGGATGATCACATCCGACAGCAGGATGTTGTGGATATTGCCGGTCATCATCACCGGCAGGTTGCGCGGCCCGAAGGTGAGTTTGGTGAAACCGTCACACAAAGCCGCCACCACATCCATCGTCGGATGGTTGAAAGTCAGCATCGCGGGCTTCTGGCGGCACAGATCGGCAATATCGGCGGCGATGCGGACATCGGCCAGCGCCTCGCGCTCGGTCAGCACCTGCACGGCGCGGTCCCAGATGGTTTTGGCATTGAAGAAGTCCGGCATCTCGCCGGACTCATACATATCGACCAGATCGGAGATTTTGCGCCCGGTCATATAGCCCCAGAAGATCAGCCCGCTGTGGTAATCCCCGATTGGCGATTTGAAGCGTTCGTCATTTTGCGAGACATGGATCAGATCGGGGTGCAGGCCCTCAAAGAACGGCGCATCGAACAGAATGGCGCGGTCGCCAAGATCGGCTTTCAGCGCGGCATGTTCAAATGGCCCCCATTTGTCGCCGTAAAGCACGGCTGAAAACACCAGATCATAGCCCGAGCGGATCTCGGCATATTTCGCCTCAAGATCTTCGGGTTTGATGGTGAAAATTGCGCAGGAATCCAGTTTTGAAAACAGGCCGGTCGCGGCGAGATATTCCTTGATCGGGGAATGGGTACAATTGCTTACAATGAAACACTTCATGCGGTGATCTTGCCTCTTGCCACCCGTTCCCCGCGGCAAACCGGGGGAATGTGGGTCTTTTCTAAAGCAGGGAGTATAGGCAGCGCCCCGCAGCGGTGCAACCAGTGGTGCAGGGCTTCCGCGCTACCATGCCGACACCCCGCCTGCGATCTCAAGCCATTGCCCAGAGATAGCGGTGATGATCTGCGCGGAAATGAAACTGCGTGCGCGGGTGGCTGGCGATCCAGGCCCGGATCGCTTCGGCATCCAGACTGCCCCAATCTTCGCCGGCAAAGCCGAAATCACGCCGCCCGATGCTGCCCCAATCGTCAATCAGCACCACCGCCTTGCCGGAATGCCGCTCGGCCAGGGCGGTCAGTTCCGCCATCAGCGGCACCTGCCGGTCCACCTCGGACAGCTGGGGATCAGCGATGCGGGCGGTGGCGACCGGATAGCCTGAAAACCGCGAGGCGTCCCAGTCGGTGGTCTCATCACCGCTCCAATGCGCATCGAGAAAGAAAAAGCTGGGGCCGGTCAGGCTTGCGGCGAGGTCTGGCAGAACGTCACCGGAATTGCCCAGCAGGCAGGTGACGTTGGGCCGTGTGGCCAGCGATATCTGCGCTTGCGCGTGCAATTCCTCGGAAAGCTCGATGGTCCAGACTTTCGGGAACCAATAGCTTGCGTGCAACGTGGTATGCGCCATCAGCGTGCCGGTCTCGACGAAATTCTCGAAGCCTTCCGGGCAGAACCGTGCCTGACATTCCTGCAAAAGCCCAAACAGAAACGCCGGATAGCGGATCACCGGCTCCAGCGTCAGCAGCAAAGCGCCATCGCGGGCATCATGCAGATAAAGCGGCTCGGCGCCCGGAAAGCGGAAGCGGAGGCGCAAAAGCTGGCGGCGCGGCGCGGGGATCTGGGCGAAATCTGGCAGGCCCTGCGGCACCTGTGGGTCAGGCAGCAGATCATAGGGCAGGGTGCGGCCCGCGCGGTCGCTCAAGCGCAAGCTGGCGTTGGCCGCTGCCTCGCCGACCAGTTGCAGCGTCAGCGTGCAATCGGGGCTTTCCAGATCAAGCCAGGGCCGGCGTTTGTCGAACTGAAACCAGCGTAAAAGCGTGCCGCTGCGGGTGGTGTTGATCATGTAATAGCGCATCTGGTCCGTATATGTTCGCGGAAAATAGCTGGCGGCAGGCTGCGTCAGGACGCTTGCGAAGGCAACCTGTCCTCTGTCCGCACCTGCAATTGCAGATGCGACAGCTGGAAGGCGTGCTGCGGATGGCGGCGGGTGCCACCGGGTTTTTCACGCAAGGCAAAATGCAGCCGCACCGGGGCGGGGCCCAACGTGCAACGCAGGGTGAACGGGATCTGTGGTTTCAAGACATGGCGCTGGTGCTGGCCAGCGCCATCCCGCAGCGTCAACACGATCACGCCCTCCCACAGCTTACGCAGGATCTGGCCGCTGATCTCGACTTGTTGCGCGGGCTGATCCGCGCGCAAAGGCTCCAGCACGCAATCGGCTTCTGGCCCGACCCAGCGGGCCGCCGATTCCATCAGCCCGCCAAAACCCGTGCCCGATCCTGCGATAAAGCGCATCTGCATCGTGTCACAATGCGCGGGCAGGGCGGCAATCGCGGCCTGGGCTTTCGGGCCTTTGCTCAGGATCAGATCATAATAGCGCCGCGGCCACTCGGCCCCCAGCGCGCGCAACCTCTCGGGCGAGGTCGGCACCACCGCCAGACTTTGCTCATCCAGCTGATAGACCGCATCCGGGCCGATCAGCGCGATCAGCTCTTCAAGGCTCCAGAAATCCGGTACGAATTCGATCGCCAATATCCAGTCGGATTGATCTGCCAGCATGCTGCCAAACCCGGCCAGGGCCTGCAATTCATGGCCCTGCACATCCATCTTCATCAGCGTAGGCCGCGGCCAGCCCTGCGCGCGCACCAGATCTTCCAGCCGGTGGATCGGCACATCCTCGCTGGTGATATAGCTGTCGCTGGGCCAGCTGAAGCCGCTGAGATGATGGTTGCCGGCGCTGGCCGGATCGTGATCCAGCCGGGCCTGACCGTTGTGATCGCCGACAGCCCCCGCCACCAGCTGCACCCGGTCTTGCAGCCCATTCAGCACCAGCGAACGCCGCAGCCGCGCCTGATTGCTTTGCGCAGGCTCTACCGCCACCACCGACCCCGGCAGGCCGCGTGCGCGCAGATGGGCGGCCAGCACCAGACTGTGCCAGCCGATATTGGCCCCCAGATCGTAGAACGCGTTGAAGGCGGGATCACTGACCAGCGCCAGCAACTGCCGGGTCAAAAACCCCTCCCACAGCTTGATGCGCGCGATGCTGCTCGACACCGGGCGATCCAGCTCGGGGTCATGGATCGCGACGGTCAGGCCCAGATAGGCCAGATCGGGATGATCAATGCGGATTTCCGCGTCCATGCTGTGTTCACCCTTCAGAATCCTGCGGCCTTGGCCAAGCTTCCCATGCTTCGGCGCGGAATTGAAGCCGATGGCGTGGTTCTGTGCGCAGTGCCGCGATTTATGTAGAGAAAAATGCAAATCTCGTCGTAAGAATGACGGAATTGGATGAAGTCGCTTTGATCAGCAAGACCCCGCTGTTGCCGATCTGGACAGGGCATTTGGCAGCAAAAATCGATTGCGGCCCCTTCTAGGCAAGGGTAACAGATAGCGAAGGCTTGATCTTTGCTGCGCTGCGGCGAAGAGTTTTGGGCGGCTATACATTGTCAGAAACAGGGCAGAAAAGATGAAAAAAGCTTTTATTACGGGAATTACCGGGCAAGACGGCGCTTACCTGGCGAAACTGCTTTTGGACAAAGGTTATGAGGTGCACGGCGGTGTGCGCCGGATCTCGCAGCCCGAAACCGTGCGGCTGGAAAAACTGGGCGTGGCGAAAGACGTGCATCTGCACGAGTTTGATCTCACCGAGATGAACAACATCTTCCGCACCATCCGCGATTATCCGGTGGATGAGTTCTACAATCTGGCGGCGCAAAGCTTTGTCGGCACTTCGTGGGAATTGCCGATCTATACCGCCGATGCCGATGGCATGGCGGTGGTGCGTATCTTGGACACTTTGCGCACGCTGAAACCCGACACGCGGTTCTATCAGGCCTCAACCTCGGAAATGTTTGGTCTGGTGCAAGAAGTGCCGCAGCGCGAGACCACCCGGCTTTACCCGCGCTCTCCCTATGGTGTGGCCAAGGTCTACGGCCATTACATCACGATGAACTACCGCGAGTCGTTCGGGATGCATTCGTCCTCGGGCATCCTGTTCAACCACGAAAGCCCGTTGCGCGGCAAAGAGTTTGTGACCCGCAAGATCACTTTGGCTTTGGCGAAACTGGCCAAGGGCGGCTCGGATCCGGTGGTTCTGGGCAATCTCGACGCCAAGCGCGACTGGGGCTTTGCCGGCGATTATGTCGAAGGCATGTGGCGGATGCTGCAACAGGACGTGGCTGACGATTATGTGCTGGCCACCGGTGTCACCACCACGATCCGCGATTTCATCCGCTTTGCGGCTGAGGCCTTGGGGATGGAGCCAGTGTTCTCGGGCGAGGGCATCCACGAGACCGCCATTGACGCCAAGACCGGCAAGCGCATCGTCGAGATCAGCGAAAAATTCTTCCGCCCGGCGGAAGTGGAACTGCTGATCGGTGACGCCAGCAAAGCCGAGCAAAACCTTGGCTGGAAGGCCACTGTTTCGGTGCAAGGTCTGGCGCAGATGATGGCAAAGGCCGATTACGATGAGCTTGCCTAAACGGCTGCGGGCAAGCCTTGCCAAGGTCGTTCACGGCTTTCGCGGTTTTCGCGGCAATATCGACGGATTTATCGATCATGCCTTGGTCGGCTGGGTGGTGCCACGCGATGCCAACCTTGGCCCGATCAAGATTGGGGTGTTTTCGTCGCAAGGCCTGATCACCCAAGGCACCGCGAATGTCTATCGCTCGGATGTTGCGGGCTTGGGTATCAGTTCTGGGCATAATGGTTTTGCCATTCCGCTGGATGCGATCATGTTGCGCGCGATTCGCGACAATGGTGGCAAGGTGCAGCTGCGCAGCCTCAGTGAGCCGGTCCTGGCCATCGGCAGCTATGATTTCTCGCGGCAAACCGACTCTGGCACTGAGCGCAGCTCAGAGTCGGCGGGCGCGCCATTGGGCACTCTGCAGCAACAGCTTTTTGGCGCGGGGCAGCAGTTACTGGGCCTGCTGAAAATCGCACAGGATCAGCCTGCGGTTTCCGGCAGCCCACCGCTTGCGCGCCACCACGCGCTGTTTGACACGGTGGATTATATCAACGGCGGGGCGCTGCCCGGGCTGATGACGGGCTACAGCGAGTATCTTTATTACCGTGACAAGCTGGAAGATCGTTTTGCGGTGCATGCCGATACTGCCGAAACAGAGCATTTCCTCAGCTGGTTTCTGTCGCATTACAGCACGTTGCGCGGTGGCTTGCGGGTTCCCATCTCAAAAAAGGTGCTGGATTACCTCAATGAGCCGATCCGTATCGTCGGGCAACGCTTCAGCCTGACGCGGGCGACCTGGCCGTTCTTGCTCGACGTGCCGCCGATCCGGAATTCGATGGCTTTTGAAAGCCGGGATTGGTTGGTCTGGGTGATCTATTGGTGGTCGATTGACCGCGCCGAAGCCTTGCATGTCGAAGACTGTCTGGTGCCACAACATTACATTGATCTGCTGTCCAGCACGCCGGATGGCTGGGAGGGCAACCCGTTTGCCCCCAGCCATTTCATGGACCGCATCCATCGCCAAACCCCTGCTTTGGCGACGCTGGATCTGTCCTTGCTGGAAGACCGCCGCCGTCTGGTGCTGTGCCTGATGATGATGGCGGTGCAGCGCCCGGATTACCTGCGCTATATCCCCGCTGACGATATCGAGGCGCTGCTGGCACCCGGCAAATCCGGGGTCTCGCTGTTTGCGCAATTCTTCCGCGAGATGACCGAAGGTATCCCGAAGCCCAGCCAAAAGACCTCCGACAGTCAGAAAATAGCCGATACCTTCCAAGACAGCACCGCCGAGGCCGAGGCCGATATTCCGATGATCAGCCGCGCTGATTACGCCGCTGTGCTGCGGCTGAAGGGTTTTGATCTGGATAGCCGTTGCTTCCTGACCCTCACCGCCGAAGGCCACCGGGTTGAAGCGGCGGCGCTGCCGGCCGTGGTCAGTGATGAGATCGTCGATCTGCAAGTGATCGGCCCGTTCGAGAAAGCCTCGGGGCTGGGGCAGGCCACAAGGCTTTCGGCCTCGGTGATCGCCGAAATTGGCGATGATCCTGCGCCGATCACGGTGAACTCGGTCAACTTCGGGCTGGATAACCCGGCCCCGGAAGGCTTCAGCCGGGTGGGCGAATTGTCGGGCTACAAGCGCGCAAAGGTCAACCTGATCCATCTGAACGCGGAATCGATCCCGCTGGCCTATGCCTATCAGCCCGATGTGTTCTCGGGTGCCTATAACATCGGTTATTTCTTCTGGGAGCTGAACACCCCCGCCGCCTGCCATTATCTCGGCATGGAAATGCTGGATGAGATCTGGGTTTCGACCAAATACGGTGTGCAGATCTATCAGCCGGAATTCAAAGGCCCGGTCAGCAATGTCGGCATGTGCTATGAAGAATTGCCCGAGATCCCCCGTGCCCAGGCGCGCGATTTCGTCCAGGGCCTGTTTGGCTTTGATGAGGCCAAATTCGTGTTTCTGGTGGTGTTCGATTCGTTTTCCTTCGTGCAGCGCAAGAACCCGATTGGCGTGCTGAAGGCGTTTGCTGCAGCTTTTGAAGGCAACAAGGATGTGCGGCTGGTGATCAAGACCCAGAACCGCCGCAGGGTCGCCGATCCGGTGCAGATTGAGATCTGGAAACAGGTGGATGCACTGGTCAAAGCCGATAAGCGCATCGTCGTGCTGAACGAAACCCTCAGCTATGACGACCTCCTGCTGCTGAAAAAGGGCTGCGATGCCTATGTCTCGTTGCACAAATCCGAAGGCTGGGGCTTTGGCATGATCGAGGCGATGGGCCTTGGCGTGCCGGTGATCTGCACCGGCTATTCCGGCAATATGGATTTCTGCTCGGATGAGACCGCTTGGCTGGTCGGCTATCAAGAGGTCGAACTGGCACCGGATGATTACATCTTCGTGCGCAAGGGTCAGAAATGGGCCGAGCCCGATGTCGCAGATGCCGCCCGGCAAATGCGCACGCTCTACAATGATCCGGCAGCCCGCGCCGCGAAAGCGGCGGCAGGTCTGGCCTATGTGCAGCAGAACTTCTCGGCCAAAACCATTGCCAAACGCTATGAAGCACGGCTACGCGATATTTTAAGCACGCTGTAAGAGCAGCTTGAAGGCGCGCCAAGCAACAAAGGATGCTCTGATGACCCTGACTGCCGCAGAAAAACAGGCGCTGATTGCGCGGGTGCAACAACGGCGCTGGTTCCACCGCATCCGGTTGTTTGACGATTACGTCACCCCCGGCAAGGACATGACGCAGGAAAAGCTGGCGGCGCTGGATGCTTTGGGCTTGCCTGCGGATATGAAGGGCGCCCGGGTGCTGGATATCGGCGCTTGGGACGGGTTCTTCTCTTTTGAGGCCGAACGCCGTGGCGCCGAGGTGGTGGCGCTCGATCATGTCGAGCAATCGGTGACCGGCTTTGCGCTGGCCTCAGAGGCGCTGCGCAGCAAGGTAAGCTGGCGCACCATGAACATCTATCAGCTTGATCCGGCGGTGCTGGGGCAGTTTGATATCGTGCTCTGTCTGGGCGTGATCTATCATTTGCGGCATATCCTGCTGGGGCTGGACCGGGTGCGCGCGGTGATGCGTCCGGGCGGCGATCTGTTTGTCGAAACCGCCTCAATCGACAACCATGTCCGGCAATCCGATGGCAGCTATGGCAAGCTGGCGCAGGCGGCGCCGGGGGTGAAGGATGCCGCTTTGTTGCAGCTTTATCCGTTCCGCGAACTGGGCAATGACCCGACCAATTTCTTTGCCCCCAATCTGGCGGGGCTGAATGCGCTGCTTGGGGCTGCCGAATTCGACGTGGTGAAATCGCAGGCGGGCCCTGCGCATTTCCCCTCGCGCGCGATGGCTTGGGCGAAAGCCGTGCCAAATCAGGAAGCCGCGTTTTACCGCGACCGTGATGAGGCAACTCTGCCCGCACGCAGCTATATCAAGGCGGAGTAAGCGCTGGATGTCTGCGACCGTTGCCCAGAAGATCACCGCTGCCCTGTTCGATTACTTTTGCGAGTTTGATGCCGAAGCCCTGCTTGCCAGCTTTCAGCAGCCGGATCAGGCGGCCGAGGCGGGCATCATCCGCAATTTTCTGGGCACCCGCATCACGCCGGCGGTTTATCCTTCGGTCTTGACCGCGATGGCAGGCACGGTGGAGCCGGTGCCGCATCCGGGCAACTGGCATGCCGATATTGCCGAATGGGCGGCAGCTCTGCGCACGGTGGCACTGGCGCAGGCGCAGGGCCAGACGGTTTACCGCATTGTCGAACTGGGCTGTGGCTGGGGTTGCTGGCTCACCAATATGGGGGTGGCGGCGCGTGCGCGCGGGCTTGGTGTCGATCTGATCGGTATCGAGGGCGACCGCTATCATTTGCAAAGTGCGCGGGATGTGCTGCAGTTGAACGGCTTTGGCCCTGACCAATTCGCGCTGCATCATGGCGTGGCAGGCCCGAAACCCGGCAAGGCGATCTTTCCGGTGCATGCCGTCGAGGGCGCCAACTGGGGTGCCGAGCCTGTGTTCTATCCCCCCGAGCAAATCTTGCAGGCTGCCGAGAAAGACCCACGCGTGCAGGTGCTGGACTGTTTCCCGCTGGACAAGCTCAGCCAAGGCCAGCCGATTGATCTGCTGCATATTGATATTCAGGGCGCTGAATATGACTATGTCCACGGCAATGCGCAGGCGATGGCGCGCCACGTTCGCCGCGTGCTGATCGGCACCCATAGCCGGATCGTTGAGGGCCAGCTTTGCGCGCATTTTCTCAGCTTGGGCTGGCGGATGGAAATGGAGCGCCCCGCCATTGCCCCCTTGGTCAACGGCAGGCCTGAGATCCGCATTGATGGCGTCCAGCTGTGGGCCAATCCGGCGTTGTTATAATGCAAACTGCCCCCGCCCCCCGCTCTGCTGAACAAAACCGAAGAATGAGGCTTGCCTGCTATGGATAACATCACCGTCGTCACCTGGCCTCCGGGGCGGCGCAGCCTGATGGCGCAGATGCTGGAGATCTGTCTGGGCCCGGTTTGGACGGCGATGCGCGATGCAGGGCTTGCGCTGAATGCAGGCACAGATGGCAACCCTGCCAAGGCGATTGCCCATCATGTGCTGCCGCAAAGCGAAGATCGTCTCTATCTGATTGAATATGAGAAATTCCCGCTGAGCGTGGTGATGCGCTACAAGGCCTTCGTCGCCAAGGGCGGCGACGACAGCCCTGAGGGCTTTCGTCGTTTTGCCAGCGAGGACTTCGCGCGGTATGAAGCCTTTGAAACCCGCTGGATCAGCTCTGATTTCGCGCAACACCAGCTTTTGGTCGATGCCGTCGAAGTGCGGGCCAATACCCGCGCCTGGCTGCTTTGGGCGCTTAGCCGGGTGGCGCCGGCTGCCCAGGTCAGCGACGAGGCGCTTGCCCGCGCGCTGGAGTGCGCAGCACAGTGGCAGAAGAAGACCCAGCTTCCCGACCTCGCCGGCTTTCGCCACTATGATGCCGCCCTGTTCGATCTGATCGCAGGCACCAAGCTGCGGCGTGATGTGGTGGTGCAGCTGTTTCAGGAATTGATGGGCCGCCCCATCGATGAGAATTCCATTCTGCATTTCCAGCAGGTCGCCAGCCGCGAGGCTTTGGAGCGCAATCTGCGCAACACCAAAGAGTTCAAGCTGCGCGCCAATGCGCCGCTGCCCGCCTTGGGCAGCCATGCCAGCCTGAGCCGCGAGATGGTGCTCAGCCCGGAATTCCAGCGCGCCGAGCGCAAACGCAAGAACGCGTTGGCTTGGCCACTGACGCAGGTGTTTGTCAGCCGCAAGGCCCGCGTGCTGTATTGCCCGATTGGCAAGGTCGCCTGCACCTTCCTCAAGCGCCTGATGGTGCAGGTCTCCGAGGTTGGTCACCCTGCTTTGTTGCTGAAGGATGTGCACGGGCTGACCGATCATATCCGCACCGGGCTGCAACTGGGCGATTATCCCTTGGCCACGGCGCAAGCTCTGATGGCCGACCCCGAGATGTTCAAGTTTTCGGTGTTGCGCAACCCGCGCGACCGCCTGCTCAGCGCCTATATCGAGAAATTCGTCATCGAGCGGCACAGCCCCGGCAATCTGTTTCACACCCTGCCGGTGATCAGCGCCGCACAACGTCGCCAAGGCCACGCCACGGTTGACCCGGATCTTGGTATCAGCTTTCGCCAGTTCATCTGCGAGATCACCGCCCTGCCCTCGCACAAGCTGGATCCGCATTGGCGCCCGCAGGTCGATTATCTGCAAGGCCTGTCCTATGACCGGATCTACAGCTTTGATCAGATCAATGATGTGGTGGATATGCTGGAACAGCGCTCGGGCGTGACCCTGCCGCGCCAGCCCGCCAATGTCACCGGCAGCGGCACAGGTCTGGCCTCGCATCCCGATGCCCCCGACCTGCTGCCCCGCGACATCATGGTGCTGCCAAAGCTGGACAAGGCCTGCTTCTTCGACAACACATTGGAAGCAATGGTCACGGATTATTTTGGCGCGGATGAAGCGCTGCTCCAGGCCACGACAAACGAGGTAACGACATGATTACTCCCATTCTTTTGTGCGGTGGTTCCGGCACCCGGCTTTGGCCGCTGTCGCGGAAAAGTTTCCCCAAGCAATTTGCCGATATCTTAGGCGAACAGAGCCTGTTTCAGGCCTCGGCCCTGCGTTTTGTGGGCCCTGGCTTTGCCGATCCTTTGGTGATCACCGGCAATGAGTTTCGCTTCATCGTCACCGAGCAGCTGGCCGAATGTGGCGTGCAGGCTTCGGGGATCATGATCGAGCCCGAGGGGCGCAACACCGCCCCTGCGGCGATTGCGGCGGCGTTGCAGGTGGCGGCAAGCAACCCCGGGGGGCTGATCCTGCT
Organism: Cypionkella sp.; assembly: GCF_034376685.1. Lineage (GTDB taxonomy): Bacteria > Pseudomonadota > Alphaproteobacteria > Rhodobacterales > Rhodobacteraceae > Cypionkella. The sequence continues at coordinate 27,693 of NZ_JAXMJJ010000118.1, read as the reverse complement.
GGTGCCCTCGGATCATGCGGTGGCCGATCCGGCGGCATTCCGGGCTGCAGTGGCGCAGGGTCTGCCTGCTGCCGAAGCTGGGCAGATCGTCACCTTCGGCATCCAGCCCAGCCGGGCTGAGACCGGCTATGGCTGGCTGGAGGCCGGGGCTGTGACGCATCCCGGTGTGCATCATCTGAACCGTTTCATCGAAAAACCCAATGCCGCTCGCGCTGCCGAGCTGTTCGCCGCCCCGCACAATCTGTGGAATGCCGGGGTGTTTCTGGCCAAGGCCACCGTGCTGATCGCAGCCTTTGCCGAACATGCCCCCGCTATTCTGGCTGGGGTCAAGGCGGCACTGGATGGCGCTGTCGCCGATCTGGGCTTCACCCGCATCGAGGCAAAAGCCTGGGCGAAAGTCCCCGAGGATTCAATCGACTATGCGGTGATGGAAAAGGCAGCCAACGTCAGCGTCGTGCGCTTTGACGGCCATTGGTCGGATTTGGGCGGCTGGCAATCGGTCTGGCAGGAAAGCGCGCAGGACGAAGCCCATAACGCGCTGTCGACCCATGCCACGGCGTTTGATTGCGAAAACTCGCTGCTGCGCTCGGAAAGCCCCGAGATCGAGCTGGTCGGCATCGGGCTGAAAAACATTGTCGCCGTCGCGATGCATGATGCGGTGATGGTCGCCGATATGTCGGATGCGCAGAACGTCAAAAAGGCGGTCGCGACGCTGAAGGCGCGCGGCGCGAAACAAGCGGTGCAATTCCCGAAAGATCACCGGCCTTGGGGCTGGTATGAAACGCTGATCCTGTCCGACCGCTTTCAGGTCAAGCGCATCCATGTGCATCCGGGCGCTGCCCTCAGCTTGCAAAGCCATGTCCACCGCTCGGAACACTGGATCGTGGTGGCGGGCACCGCGCGGGTGACGGTGGATGAAAAAGTGCAGCTTTTGACCGAAAACCAGTCGGTCTATATCCCCTTGGGCGCGGTGCACCGGATGGAAAACCCCGGCAAAGTGCCGATGGTGCTGATCGAGGTGCAGACCGGGTCGTATCTGGGGGAAGATGACATCATCCGCTACGAAGACATCTACGCGCGCAGCTGAAAGGCTGCGGTGAAACCTGCATGAAAAAGCCCGCTTCCAAGAGATTGGAAGCGGGCTTTTTCTTAAGGAGCACCGCTTAGAACAAGAAGTCGTCCGCGCTGAGATTGCCCATGGTGATGCCGGTCAGCGTGATCGTATTGGCGCCATTGGTGATGATCGTATCCAGCCCCAGTTGCGTCAGATGGTTGGTGACCAGATCGGCAAAGTTGACAATCGCCGCAATCGCCGACAGGTCGATCTTCTCGACCAGGCCTGCGGTAGCGAAGTCGGTGATGGTGTCGGTGCCCCAGACCCCGGCAAAGACAAAGACATCTCCGCCAGCGCCGCCGGTCAGGATATCATCGCCAGCCTGACCATGCAGCGTGTCATTGCCGATATTACCGATCAGCGTATCCGCGTCATTGCCGCCATAAAGCACGTCATTATCCGCGCCGCCGTTCAGCAGATCGTTCTGATTGCCGCCGTAAAGGCTGTCATTGCCCGCGCCGCCAAACAAGCTGTCCGCCGCGCCCCAGCCGGTGATGCTGTTGGCGAAGATATTGCCGTTCATGATGTTGGCCAGGGCGTTGCCAGAGACCGTTACGGCGGTGGCGACATTGCGCATTGTCAGGTTTTCGACATTGGCGGCCAAAGTTGCCATCTGCACGTCGACATCGGTGAGGATGCTGTCAGCACTGCCTTCGCCCACCAGCTCGGTGATGGTATCGCCTGCATCGTCAATGACATAGACATCATTGCCGGTGCCGCCCACCAGCATATCCGCGCCAGTGCCGCCATCCAGCGTGTCATTGCCCAAGCCACCATAAAGGCTGTCGGCCGCGCCCAGACCGTCCAACTGGTTGTCACCGTCATTGCCGGTCAGCATATTGGCCAACCCGTTGCCGGTGCCGTTGATATTGGTCGCACCGCCCAGCGTCAGATGCTCGATATCCCCGGTCTGCGCCGCAAGCGAGAAGGTCACCAAAGAGCTGACAGAATCGATACCGCCGCTTGGCCCGCTGAGCTCGACGATCGTATCGCCGGCTTCATTGACGACATAGAAATCGTCACCCAGACCGCCCGCCATGGTATCGACGCCGACAGCACCATTCAGCGTGTCATTGCCAGCAGCGCCCAACAGCGAGTCATTGCCGACACCGCCATACAGCGCGTCGTCATCCAGCCCGCCATTCAGCGTGTCATTGCCCGCCCCGCCATAGAGGGCGTCATTGCCCGCCCCCCCGGTCAGCGCATTGGCGCCGGTGTTGCCGGTCAGGTTGTTGGCGATGGTGTTGCCGATACCGTCGATATCGGCAGAGCCCAGCAGGATCAGGTTTTCCAGATACTGGCTGTTCGCGCCCAATGAGAAGCTCACCGAGCTACGCACCAGATCAATCCCGGCCTCGTTCAGTTCGACAATCACATCGCCCGCATCATCGACGTTGTAGCTGTCATCGCCAGCGCCCCCCGTCATGCTATCCGCACCAAGGCCGCCGTTCAGCGTGTCATTGCCCGCTCCGGCATCCAGCGTATCGTTGCCGGCATTGCCAAGCACGGAGTCATTGCCGTCGCCCAGGAAGATGCGGTTGTCGGCAGCATTGCCCGTCACCGTGTCATTGCCGGTCGAGGTGGTGACCCATTCGATACCCGTAAAGGCACGGGTGACACCGCCGCCGTCGAAGCTGCCGATCGCGAGGTTGATCACCAGATCATCGCCAAAGAACGGCTGGAACTCGACATGGTCAACATCGGCACCGCCATAGTAGTTGTCGTAGCTTTCATTGGACACATAAAGGAAGAAGTCATTGCCCGCCCCACCATAGAGGTCGTCGACACTGCCGCCGCCATAGAGCGTATCCGCACCGATGCCGCCGTAGATGGTGTCCGCGCCCGCGCTGCCGGTGACGCTGTCATCGCCGTCGCCCATATAGGCAATCTCGAACCCGGTGTAGAGTTCGCCGCTAAAATTGGTCAGGCCGGTCGCCATGTTGAAGGTATAACTGGCGTCCCAGGCCCGATGGTCGATCACGTCGATGCCATTGCCGCCATACATGGTCTCATCGCCGATACCCGACACCATGCTGTCATTGCCGTCATTGCCGTAATAGGTCTGGTCGCCACCGTTCGAGATGATGGTCTCGTCGCCCTGGCTGCCGCGAAAGATTTCGATGCTGCTGAAGGTTTCGGTGAAGCCGCTGTAGCTTGCTATCCCGGTGGTGAAGTCGAAGACCACCGGGGAAAACGGCGTGCCCCAATCGTGGATTTCATAGCTGAGCGTATCGGTGCCAAGACCGCCGTAAAAGCTGTCACCGGTAAAGCTGGAATCGCCGGTGTTGAACAGATCATTGCCGTCGCCGCCATAGACCGCATCGCCACCTGAACCATCGTTGATGGTATCATTGCCGCCGCCGCCGTAGATTGTATTGTCTCCCGAGGTGCCGGTGACCGAGTCATTGCCGTCGCCCATATAAACCGCTTCAAATCCGGTATAGAGTTCGGCGCCAAAATTGGTCAGCCCGGTCCCCAGGTTAAACACGTAGTTGCCGTCATACGCGCGGTGGTCGATCACATCGATGCCATTGCCGCCATACATGGATTCGTTGCCGATGCCAGAGCGGATGCTGTCATTGCCATCGCCGCCATAGACGACATCGCCCAGCGTCGAGGCTCCGGCGTCCAGCGTATCATCGCCCAGACCGCCATAGATCGTCTCGCGCAGGCTGGTGGCCCCGGTCACGCTGTCATTGCCGTCGCCCATCCAGGCGGCTTCAAAATTGGTATAGGATTCGCCGCCGAAATTGGTCAGCCCGGTTGCCATGTTGAAGATATAATCGCCGTCAAAGGCGGTGTGGTCGATGGTGTCATTACCGGTGCCGCCATCCATCGTCTCGGTGCCAAGCCCCGAGGTGATGAAATCATTGCCCGCGCCGCCATAGAACTGGTCGCTGCTGGTGAACGCGCCGGCATAGAGATAGTCGTTGCCATCTCCGCCATAGAGCGTGTCGGTGCCCGCCCCGGCATAGAGCGTGTCATCGCCGCCGTAGCTGGACAGATAATCATTGCCGCCGTTGCCGGTCAGCACGTTATCAACCTCGTTGCCGAAGATGAAATCATTGCCGCCACCGGTGGTGGCATTCTCGATGATGGTGCCAACCGCGATGGTCATATTATAGGTCAGCCCGCCGACGCTGGACAGGGTGGCGCGGTTGTTGCTGGCCGAAGACGGCAGCAGGTTGATGGTCTGATCCACCGCGTAGTTTGAGAAATCCACCGTGTCGATGCCGCTGCCATCCACAATGGTGAAGGCGTTGGTATCGGCAAATCCGGCAAGGCCGGCAAAGGCTTCGCTGGTGGCATTGCTGATATTGGTGCCAACGCCGTAGATCGTATTACCATTGAACGCGTTCGAGGTGCCATAGCCTTGGCCGGCATAAAGGTTGTTCAGCGCGATCCAGTCCACCGCCATCGGGCTGACCAGTTGGGCATAATCATCGGTCGAGAATTCGGTGTTCTCGGTCTGACTCCAATAAGACATCATGGTCTGGGCCCAGCTGTCATTGGCCCATTGCGCCGAATTGGCATAGGTCGGTGTGCCAGCCCCTGCGTTGTAATCGCCCTGATGCCCCAACCCCAAAGCATGGCCGATTTCATGCAGGAAGGTCTGGAACGTATAGCCGTTGGTGCCGCCGATGTTCGAGCTGCCGCCAGACCAACCGGAATTGACGTTGATCACCGAATAATCCATCGCGCCACCGACGCCGGCATGTAGCGATTCTGCCTCATAGGCGCCCGAGGAGTTGTCTTTGAAGAAGAAATCGACATGTCCCGCTTCCGAGGTCGTCTCGATAAAGTTGATACCTAGCACTTCTTCATAAACCGCGAAGGCGGCCCGGACCATATCGGCGCGCGCGGCCGTGATGCCGTTGCTGTCGGACTCGTTGCCATAAACCGTCGACAGCGATCCGGTCCAGCCGGTGACGTTGTAATACAGCACCCCGCTGTTGGCCCCGGTGCCGGACGAGGTCATGTTGTACCAGCGCGCATCCGTGCCGCTGAAGTCATCCCAGAAGCCGGTGGTCAGATAATTGGCCAGAGTCTGCATGGATACGGCCGCACCGGGGGCACCTGGCGCGCCTGCCGCTGCGGCTGCCAGATCTGCGGCGCCTTGCGCCGTGGCATTGCCGCTGCTGCCATCGCCTGAGCACATCGGGCAGCCGCAGCCCTGTATGGCCGCAGAGGTCAGGCTGATGCTGACATCCGCAGCCCCCAGCTGCGCATTCCAATTGGGCCCGCCAAAACTGCCACTGACAGTGGCAACACCGGGAGTCGCACCGCTTGACAGGGTGATATCCGCTACATTGTCTGCTGCGACCAGCGACAGGCCGGAACCGGGTCCAGCAGCGGATCCCGTGCTGAAGTCGTCGGCAGCGCTCTCAGGGTTATCCTGATCTGCCAGCAGATCCTCCGTGCCCTCTTCTTGTTCCGCAGTAAGATCAGGAAAGACATCCTGCAAAGAAAGAATGTCAGCAAGCGGCGCGCTAGCGCCGGCAAAATCATGTGCCATTGTGAGTATCCTAAATGAAAGCTGCCCCAAAAACCGGAGCGAAATAAACCGACGGCACCCAAATGGGGCTGGAAATATGTTACCGGATTGCCTGAAATCCGGCAAGATTCTTTTCCGGTGGTTGGTGTCTGGTCTTGCTATCCCCGTGCGTCTGCTCAAAACTAAGCTTCGGCCTGTTTGCAAAGTGCCCCCTGCCCATGCCAACCAGCGCACCAGTTTTCGCTCTGCCTAGCCTGCTTTGCGCATCGCAAAGCAGGCTAGGTGCATTGGCCCGGTGGCTGCGGTTTTCGGGAATCTGTGCGCTGTTAAGCGCCTGCATGCCCGCAGATGGCATGCGTGCCGGGCCGACCATGCAGCAAACCAGCCCGGTTGATCAGCCGATACGCCAACCGCCGGGCCAGCGCCCGCGCAGCGCGGCCTTCGATCAGGCGCTGATGGCGGGCAGCAATGCCGCCCTGATCCTGTTCCTGATCCAGCATCGCGATGATCCGGCGCTGGCTTCGGTGCGCGATGTGCTGGCACATCGGAGCCAGCCTGACAGCCCCGCGGTGCTGTCCGCCACCGCCGGACCCGATGCCGCCGTGGTTGGCGCCTTTGATACCGCCCGGCTGGCCGGAACCGCCGCCGCCCGGCAAGATTTTCTGGCGCGCTACCCCGATCATGTTCTGGCCAGTGAAGTGCCGTTCTTCATGCCGGATTGAGGGGCGCTCTGATGACAGACGATCTGCAAGAAAGCCGCGCGACAAACTATCCACCGCTTTTTTGCCGATGCTGTGTAACAAAGGTTCCGCTGTCGTAAAACAGCCGATATGGAAGACGAAACCATGGCCGATAGGCAGCGGGTGGGTATCGGGGTGGGACACATGCCAACTAAATTTGCAGTGCTCGGGTTGGTTCTGCTACTGGCAGGCTGCGGAAATCTGCCACGCGGCGCCGGGATCGAGCGCGAAGTTCTGGCGCATGGCGATGACATCGTCGCGGGCACCGAGACCGCCGAGCAAGCCGGGGTGCCTGCCGAATTCGCCGTCGAGCCGATCAGCCGCGACAATCTGGGCCGCTATGCCAGATGGCCCAGTGTCGGTGTGCAATCGATGTCCTGGATCAAGCGGGTGGAACAGCCCAACAGCCGGATCATCGCACCGGGCGACAGTGTATCTATCGTGCTGTGGAGCACCGAGGAAAACAGTCTGCTCGGCAGTCCGGGTCAGCGCATTGTCACCCTGCCGCCGATGCAGCTCTCCAGCACGGGGCAAGTGTTTCTGCCCTACATCGGCAAGATCAAACTCAGTGGCATGTCGCCCGACCATGCACGCAGCACGGTCGAGACGGCCTATGCCGCGGTGATGCCCTCGACGCAGGTGCAACTGAGCATGACCGAAGGCCGGCAAAATACCGTCAGCGCGGTCGATGGCATGGTGCGCCCCGGCCCCTATCCGCTGCCCGACCAGAACGTGACCGTGCTGGATCTGGTGGCGCAGGCGGGCGGGGTCGCACCCAATATCGTCAACCCGCAGATCCGCCTGCAGCGCGGCAATCGCACCTATGGCACAGCGCTCAGCCGCTTGCTGGACGACACCGCGATGAACACCACCTTGGTCGGCGGTGACCGGGTGTTCGTGGAAGATGACGAGCGCTATTTCCTGTCGCTGGGGGCCGCTGGCACCCGCGCGCAGCACCGCTTCCCGCAGGCCAAAGTCACCGCACTGGATGCGCTGTCGCTGATCGGCGGTCTGGCCGCCGAGCGTGCCAATGCCCGCGGCATTCTGATCTTGCGCAGCTATCCGCAAAACACCGTGCGCCGCGATGGCAGCGGGCCGCGCCACAGCCGCACCATCTTCACCGTCGATCTGACCAATGCCGACGGTCTGTTCAGCGCCGGGCAATTCCAGATCGAGGACGGCGATCTGATCTATGTCACCGAAAGCCCGCTGATCGGCACCCGCAACGTCTTTGGCGTGATCGGCTCGGTGTTCGGTCTGACCAATCAGGCGGCGGCAATCAACTAAAGCGGTTTGCGTTTCAGGGGATCCAGGAACATCAGAATTTGCCCCGATCTCGGGGCGAATTTTGCTTCAAGATAAATGCAAACCGCTCTAGGCGGTTCAGATCAAGAACATATCAGCAAAAACATCCGCCAGTGCGGTGTTGCTAAAGCTGATCTGGCTACCTTGATCGGCAAACACCAGATCGGGGCCGCTTTGATGCAGATGCGCCATCGCCTCGGTCGCGCTGGCATAGCCAAAGCCGTTTAGCTCAATGTAATCCCAACGCTCCAGATCGGCGACGCGCTGGCTGCCGCCAGAGCTTTGATCAAACACGAATGTATCGGCACCAAAGCCGCCAAACAGCAGGTTATTGCCCGCGTCCCCGTCCAACTGGTCGCCAACAGCGGCGCTGCGCATGAACTCCAGCATGTCCTGCTGCTGGGCGGCGATGAATTCACGGCTTTGCGCAAACCCCGCCACGACTTCGGCGCGGGTCTTCAGCCCCAAGGCCAGCTTTTCCACCCAGATCGCAAAGCCCGCAGCATCGGGGCTGCGGTTCAGCACGTTGTGATAGAGCAGCGTCACGAAAGCCGCATCATCGGTGGCGCCATAGCGGGCTTGAAACTCGTGCGAGGTGACAAAGCCCTGCACCACATCGAGAAAACTGCGGCCCTGTGCCAGCGCCGCCGTCCAGCCGATCAGCCCGCCGATCGCGGGCTCGCGGTCCAGCGTGGCGCGGTAAAGCCGGAACACATCATCGGCCCAGTCGGCCTGAATAGCCGCCCGGCTGGCGTTCAGACCGCCCAATTCGCAGCGCAGCACAAACTCCGGACTTTCCGAGAACCCGGCCACCAGATCGCTGCGGCTCTGTGCCCCCGAGGACAGCGCCCCCAGCCAGTGGGCAAAGCCTGTGGCATTGGGTGTGCGGCCCAGCACATTGGCGTAAAGCAGCGTCACGAAAGCCGCATCATCGGTGGCCCCATAGCGGGCTTGAAACTCGTGCGAGGTGACAAAGCCCGAAACCGCCTGCGCAAAGCTGACAGCGCCGCCGAGAATGTGCTGGGTCCAGATCATTTGCCCCGCCGCATCCGGCGCGCGGTTCAGCGTGGCGCGGTAAAGCCGGTAAACCTGCGCGGCGATCGGATCAAACGCGGTATCCAGGCTTTCCCCGTTCAGCGTATCGGCGCCACCTCCGCCTTGCAGCTGATCGGCCCCTGCCCCGCCGAAGATCTGATCATTGCCGGCCTTGCCCAGCAGCATATCCGCCAGCGCCGAGCCGGTGATCACCCGCCCCGGCTCTGCCATCACCACCGGGGCGACATGGTTCAGCCCGAAAAGATCGGCGTCGCTGAGTTGATCGGGGCGGATCGCCTGGCCATTGGCCGAGAACAGCAAGATCTTCTCGCCCGCCACCCGCAACTCAATGCCACCCGCCATCGCGATAAAGCCAATCGCATCGCGGCTGTAAATCCGCCCCAGCCCAGACAGATCCAGCCGATCGACCCCAAGGGTGAAATCGCGCACCTCATCGCGGGCATCATCGGGCAGAAACACAAACACATCCGCCCCCGCGCCGCCATACAATACATCAACCCCAGCGCCGTCGATCAGGATATCATCGCCCGCCCCGCCATAAAGCCGATCCCGCCCCGCCCCGCCCATCAGCAGGTCGCCGTCCGCGCCGCCGGTCAGCACCCCACCCGCATCACTGGCAGTCTGGGCTGCGGTGAGTGGGCCAAGATCAATGCGGAACCGACTGAGCCCGGACTCGCTCCAGCCGGTGACAAAAACGTCGATATCATCGCCATTGCCGCGCAGGCTCAGCGCCGAGACATCGCACAAGGCGGTCTGCAATGTGTCGACCAAGGTCTCCAGATGCAAAAGCCTGCCATTCGGCATGAGCTCCATCAGGCTTAAACCATCATCCGCGCCGCCCGCCACCACGAACACCCGGCCCTGCACGCTGACGCAATCCAGCACCGAAATGCCCTGAAACCGGGTGTTCAGATCATCATTGACCTGATCCACCACCACCATGCTGCCATCAGGGCCCAAGCGGACCACGGTGATCGAACTGGTGCCCGCCGCCGCCAACAGCGCGTAATCGTCCCCCGCCAGATGCACTGTTTTCACCAGATTGGGCGCGGCCACCGCCAGCCCATCGGCGGGGCGCAGCGTGGCCGCCAGCACCGCCTGCCCCATGGCATCAACCCGGTAGGCGGTCAGGCAATCGCTTTGCGCACTGACCGTCAGCAACAAAGCCTGCCCCCCCACCACCGCCATCGCCATCGCCAGCACATCATACCCCAGCACACCGCCCTCGCCGACCAGTTGCTGCTGCTGCACCAAAGCGCCGCCGGGCAGACGCTGCCAGCAACTGACGCCAAGATTTTGCAGGCTGCTGACAAACAGCATGTCGCCGCCGCCCGCCAAGGCCATGGTTTGCAGCGCCAGCACCGTGGTGGCATTGCCGATGGGCAGGTTGAAACTGCCGCTGACAGCCCCTGCACTGTCCAGCCAATAGCCTTGCACACCGGGGCTATCGCCATAACTCAGCAAAGCGGCGCGGCCGCCCAGCGTGGTCACCTGTAGCCCTGCGGGCGCGGCCCGCCCCGCAGGGCCGGGGGCCTGCGCGGGCGGCCCAAGTTGCTGGGTCACCGCCAGAGCCTGCGCCAGATCGCGGCCCAGAATCCCGCCCTGCGCGCCATTGATCGAAAAGATCTGCCCCGCGCCCTGCACTGTCGCGCCACTGCAGGCCAGCCCGCTGATCCCGCTGACATAGCTTGGATCGCCGTCAAAACGGGTGGTGATATGCTGAAAAAACGCCACGCTGCTGCCCCACAGCCCCACCCCAGGGCTTGGGCGATGTTGCTGCCCGGTGTGGGCCGCCGTGAGGGGGCAAGCATGTCAGCATTGCGGCGTTTGGCTAACGTTTGGCTAAAATGCCATCCCTCAGATCGGGGTATCAGCCCAGCATGTTGTGGTTGTGATGCGCAATCGCGGCTTCCATATCTTCGTAATAATACAGCTGGCCATTCTCCAACACCACCGCCACATCGCACAGATCGCGGATCATCCCCATCGAATGGCTGACCACAAAAGCCCCGGCACTGCGCATCCGGGCGCGGAACACCTGCGCGCTTTTGGCGCGAAACGAGGCATCGCCGACCGAGGTCACCTCATCGACCAGATAGGTGTCAAACGGAATCCCCATCGACACCCCAAAGGCCAGACGTGAGCGCATCCCCGAAGAATAGGTCTTCAGCGGCATGCGGAAATGCATGCCCAATCCGGCGAAATCCTCGACGAACGCCACCAGCTCATCGGTGTCGGCACCGTAAATCCGGCCAATGAAGCGGGTGTTCTGGATGCCGGTCAGTTCGGGGTGGAAAGACCCCGAAAACCCCACCGGCCAAGAGATCGTGCCGGTCGAGACGATCCGCCCCGAGGTCGGATCCATCGTGCCCGCGATCATCTGCAGCAGAGTGGATTTTCCGGCACCATTGCGTCCCAAAAGTCCGACCGCGATGCCGCTGGGAAACTCCAGATTGACATCCTGCAGCACGGTTTTGCGCTTGCCATCCAGCACAAAGGTCTTGGTCAGATGTTCCAGCCGGATCACGCGCTGAACCTCACCGACGATCCCGCAGCGAATAGGTCACCAACACCCCGATGGTCCACAGCAGCAGCAAGAACACCGAGATCACCGCCTGAAGCGTCACGCGTTGCGGAAAGCGCGCCACCTCGGCGCTGGTGGGCAGGATATGGGCGGCCAGATAGCGGCTCTTGCGTCGCGCCTCGGCTTGGGCGGCATCATAAGACGCCAGTGCCGCTACATAAGAGCGTTGGGCAAATTCCAGATCAACCGAAAGCCGCTCATAGTCGCCCACCACCGAGGCATAGGCCTCATCAACCTGACCATCCGCGCTGACACCGACCTTGTTGCGTTCCGAGGCGATCCGCGCCTCGATCACCGCGATGCGACGCCGGGTCTGTTCTTGGCGCGGATCACTGCTTTGGGTGTCGCCCAGCAGATCCAGCTCGACCTGTGCCGCCGTCAGCTGGGTCTGCAACGCCCCCAGCACCCCGGCATGGGTTTGCAGATCGCTGGAGGGATCAACGATCTGATGCAGGGTGCGGAACCGGGTGATCGCCTCACGCGCCACCCGCAGACGATCTTCGACGCTTTTCAGCTCTTCGCGGCTGTAGCTGATGGCATCCTCACGCGCGATGGTGCTGAGGCTGTTGATCATGCTGGAACTGGCCTCAAACAGCGCCTGCGCAATCTTGGTGGCGTCTTTGGGGTCGAAAGCAAGTACCCTGACCTCGATCAGTCCCGAAGTGCTGTCATAAGAGGTGCGCACCATTCTGGACCAGTAATCCACCAGATCCTCGATCGAGCCATCGGTGTTAAAGCTGTAAATCGGATCGCCCTGCGGCTTCGACCAGATCCCACGCAGATCAAGGTCTGCATCCAGATCGGCGACAAGCTTTTGACTTTTCAGGAATTCATACAGAATATCGGTGTCAGACGAGCTGGATTTCGACAGGCCCGAAATCCCGCCCAGCAGATCCATCGCCGAGCTGACCTCTTCGCGGCGCACCGAAAAGCCCACCGTCGAAGCATATTGATCGACCGCGCGGCCCCACAGGTAATAGGCGGTCAGGCTGGCGGGCAGCAGCACCGCCAGAACGAAGCTGAGAAACAGCAGCCGATGGCGCGGGCGCACCCGCGCCGTGGCGGCGGTGGGCTTGACCGAGACCATGCTGGCCACCGCTTTCGCATCTTCGCTGGGAATGGGCTGCGGTGGGGCTTTGGCGGCTGGTGCAGGGGAGACAGGTGCAGGCACTGGCCGCACCGCAGTTATGGGGGCCGGGGCCGTTGCGAGCACGGGTGGCGGCGCCGTCGGCACAGATTTCAGCACAGGTGGCACATTGCCCGCCGCGACAGCAGGCCGGGGCGTGGCGCCAGTTTGACGCTCGGCGCGTTGTGCCGCCTGACGCTCAGCACGCAGGGCCGCCGCTTGCGGGGTCTGGGCTGCGGTTTTGGCCAGCACAGGCTTGCCGTCGAGCTTGTCTGCGGGTGCTTGCGCCGCCGCTTCAGCATCGGTAGGCTTGTTGGAAACGGGAGACACGGGACCTCACGGAATGATTTGTTTCCTTGCAGCCCTTCCTACCGACTTCCAATCGGAAAGCCCAGAACTGAAACGCGCGGCTGCGTTCGGCGCTCGATCCGCCGCTTACTGCCCATCTGCCGCTTATTGAAGGCCGCATCCGCGATGACCGCTCCGACAACCCTGCCTGCCAACAAAATTCTGATCGATAGCGCCACCCCGCGCCGCCGCCGCTTTGCCAGTTTCCGCACCATAACCGCCTTGGTTTTGCGCGAGATGGCAACCTCTTACGGCCGCTCGCCGGGCGGCTATCTGTGGGCGGTGTTAGAGCCTGTCGCGGGCATCGCTTTGCTGTCGGCGGTGTTTGCCCTGCTGTTTCGCGCGCCTGCCCTGGGGATCAATTTTCCGCTGTTCTACGCCACCGGCATGATCCCTTTTGTCACCTTCAGCAGTGTCTCGGCCAAGCTCGCACAGGCGATCAACTTCTCCAAACCGCTGCTGGCCTATCCCAGCGTCACGTTCCTTGATGCGATCCTAGCGCGCTTCATCCTGAACATGCTGACCGAGATCATGGTGGCCTATCTGGTGTTCACCGGCATCTTGCTGATCTTCGAGACCCGCGTGCTGATCGACCTTCCCATCATCGCCGAAGCCCTGCTGCTGGCGGGCGCTCTGGCTTTGGGGGTGGGCACGCTGAACTGCTTTTTGTTCACCCGCTTTCCGATCTGGCAACAGGCTTGGTCGATCCTGATGCGGCCGATGTTCATCATCTCTTGTGTGTTCATGATCTATAATAACCTACCGGAATTCCTGCGCGGCTGGCTGTGGTATAACCCCTTGGTGCATATCGTCGGATTGATGCGGCGCGGGTTTTATTCCAGCTATGACGCGCCCTATGTCTCGCAGGGCTATGTGCTGGGCTTCAGCGCGGTCTGTCTGGTGATGGGGCTGATCTTTCTGCGCCGCTATCAATATGAGCTGCTGCACAACTAAAGCGGCTTACGTTTTAGCGGGCGCTAACCGCTTCAGGGCGGATCAGCCGCGCAGCCCGGCCTTCAGACGCTGATAGATCCCGGCCAGATCCCGCGCCTTGCTGCGCCAGAACACCAGCCGGTTGCGCACCGCAAGATCGGCGGCGATCAGCGCCTCAAGCGCAGGCACCAGCGCTGCATCCCAGACCTGCAGATCGGCCGAGACAGCAGGTGTTGGCGGCAGCACGGGCGGCTTTGATCTGGCGCTGGCATGGGCGGCCCGCAGCCCCGCCAGCAAGGCATGGTGCAATTCGGCCAGCCCCTCGCGGTCCTCCAGCTGTGCGGACAGCGGGGCGGGCGGGGTGCTGCGGTGATATGGCTCTGCCGACAGCCAGCGCGGATCCTGCAGCAGCGCCTGCGCATCGCCCGGCGCGCAGACCGCCAGCAACGCCGCGACATCGGCGGCACTTTCCGCCTGTACTGCGGCGATATCCTCCGGGGCGATCGCCCAAGGCTTGCGCGCGGTGTAGCGCCCGCACCAGCGTTGCAGCACGAATTCCACCGCCGAATCATGGCCGTCGCGGCGAAACTTCCGATGGCGCAACTGCAAGCCGATGAACGCCGGCGAGGCTGCGGAATTCACCGCCTGCCCGCTTGCCAGATCCAGCCCAAAGCGCTGACCAAAGCCTGCCACCACATCCTGCCCCATGCCGCCAACATGCAGCGTCACCGCGTCCAGCGCCGCCCATTGCGTCAGCTGCTCACCAAGCGCATAGCGCATCTTCGACAAGCGCAGCCAGTCGCGAAAGCCGTAGCCGGTCCAGACCCCCCATTGCCAATAGGCCGCATTCACCCAATCCAGCGGTGGACGCACGAAAGCCACCACCTCCGCGCGTCGCCCCGGCTTTGCCAGAAAGCCCTGACCAAAAGCCGCAGCCGCGCCAATCCAGCCCTCATTCGACAGCATCGGCACATGGTTTTGCCGGGTAGCGTTCTGCATCACCCGCTGCAGCGCGGCCCAAACCGGATCTGCGGCGCCCGACTGCGGCAAGTTGAGGCCACGCAAGTTCGGCCAACAGCTGTAGCCAAATTCCGATGATCGCCCCAAGCGCCGCACCACCCCGCCATAAAGCGGGTAAATCCGGCCTTCAACGGTGCCGGTGCCAACATAGCGATAGCGCTGCCCGCTGCTGTCACGGTGGTCGGGTGCCGCAGTCAAGGCCGCCTGCAAGGCCGAGCTGCCGCATTTCGGCGCGCCAATATGCAAGATACAGCGCGGCTCAGCCATGCCCCGCCGCCTTGCCGTTGCCCGCGCCTATCTGGACCACTGCGGCGCGCACCGCCTCGGCCAGCGCTTCGGGGCGAGCCTCGCCCAAGGCCAGCACCGCACCCGCCGCCCCGTTTGCCTGCGCGCGCGCCACCGCTTCGGCCTGCGCGCCCAGATCAAAACAGATCACCGGCAGACCCGTCGCCAAGGCCTCATGGGTGGTGAAGGAAAACGTTTCGGGCCAGATCGAGGGGATCAGCCAGCAAGAGATGCCATAGCGCGCCACCAGGGCTGCGATCTGATCCGGGCTGTAAGCACCATGCACCCGCGCTGGCCGCGCCAGATCATAGGCCGGATCCAACTGACCGAGCAGCACCAGATCGCCTTCGCGGCTGCGCGCCAACTGCCGCGCCAGAGCTGCCAGCACCGCCGCCCCCTTGTGCTGCCCGATATTGCCCAACACCCCGATCACCGGACGCGGCCCCGGTTTGATCTGTAACGGCGGCGGTGGATTTGGCAGCCGATGCGGGCGCAGCACCAGCTTGTCCGCGGCTTCAGGATAGGCCTCGGCCATCAGATCGCGACTGGAGCCCGAAAACACCACCACCTCATCCGCCTGCCCGAGCAAGGGCCGCCAAGCGTTCTGCCACGCGATCAACCCGACCCGGCTGCCATCCGGGCGCTGGATGTCATGACCCTTGCGATCAGGTGATGGCAGGCCGCGAAACCGGCCATCGGCATCCAGCAAGGTATAAGACGGGCTGATTGGCATGAAATCATGCACCAACACCCCCAGCCGCTGCCCGCGCGCCAGATCACCCAGCAGACCGGGGATCTCGACCGGATCAGGATCGGCCACCGCACAGGAATAGATCACCTCACGCGCGGGCAGCAGCGCCAGCAGACGCTCGATCAGCGCGCGGTCATTGCTGCCCGCGCGGGTAATGCCCTGCGGGCTGTGCAAGGCCACCTCCCAACGATCCTCGCCACCGACCCGCAGCACCACCGCCGCCCCGATCGCCTCCAGATCCTGCGCGATGCGGGCTTGCAGGTCATGCTCGGCCCCGCCCCCCATCGCATGCGCCAGATAAAGCGGCACGCGCCCCAAACTTCCCGCCCAAGCCAGCCCCAACGCCAACCGGGCTGTCAGCAGCGGATCATCGCCGATAAAGCGCTGCACATCCGCGTCAAAGCGCGGATGGCGCGCCGAGACAATCGCGCCATTCTGCCGCAACAGAGCCTGTTTCGCCACCGAGCCAAAGCTCGCCCCGCCACGATGCTCGACGAAAAGCTGCGGCTGGCAGATATGCCGCCCGCCAAGCGCGCGGATCTTCTGGCACCAGTCGACCTCCTCGCCATAGCCGCGCCCGAAGGCCGGATCAAACTGCGGCGCTTGGGCCAGAAACACCGGGTTCAGCGCCATGCAAAACCCCACCCCGGTCGGCGCTTCGGGCAGATCGGCCAGACCCGGCCCCAAGCCGCGTGCCACCGCATCCATCGCATCGCCCGCCCCCGGCTCCAGCTCCATCCGCGCACAGATCACCGGCACCGACATCAGCTCGGCATCATTCGACATCGGCGTCACAGAAGCCACCGCCGGATTGGCCCAGATCGGCGCCAGCAACCGCGCAGCCCAAGCCGCCGGCAGAAACGCATCGGAATTCAGCAGCACCACCGGATCGGCGCGCACATCCGCCTCCATCGCCTGCCATTCCGCAAAGCCGCGATTGACCGTGCCGATAAAGCCCAGATTGCGCTCATTCTCCAACAGCACCACATTGTCCCGCCCCGCCGCCCAAGCCCGCAGAAACGGCCGGATCTGCGGATCCGGCGAGGCATCCTCAATCACCAGCAAACGCCACGGCAGATCGGTGTGGCGCGCGATACGGTCGAGCACCTCGGGCAACAGATCAAACGCCTGATACACCGGCAGCAGGATGGTCACCCCGCTTTGCGCCACTGCAGCCTCGGGTGGTGCCACGGGCAGAAACGCCGCCTCCAGCTGACGCTCGGCCACCATCGCGCCCAGACCCAGCAGGCGCTTCACCCGCGCCCGCGCGCCCATGTCGTGATAACGCAGCCAGCGATAGGCCGCAGGCAAGGCCCAAAGGCTGGCAAAGCCGAAACGCGGCCACAGCACCAAGCGGGCCAGACGCAGCCGCAGCGCTGAAAACCCCGGCAGCATCAGGCTGAACTCCTGCCCCGCCACCAGATAGGAAAACCGCGCCACGGCCTCTGGCACGAACGGCAGATCGAGGCGAAACTGGTTGCCGCCCCCCGCCCCGGCACCCGGCACCCGCTGCCGACTGCGCCCGGCCAGCTCCAACCCGACCTGATCGGCCTGCGCAGCACCCTCCACCAGCAGCCGATCATTCTGCACCGCAATGCGCGCAATCTGGCCAATCACCTGCCCCGCAGCGTCGCACAGCACCGGCCCCGGACGCTGCAACGCCAGATGCCGCGCGGCATAGCGATCAAACACCCGTTGCACCCTGCCCGCCACCCTGCTCGTCCTTTCGCCATAGATCTGGGCTGATGTAGCGGCTGGAGCCGGGGCTGTCTATTGCGGGGCTTGGTTGACCCTATCCAGAGCAGCGGCTAGCAAGACCTCATCCCAATCAGGCAGACCGGATGCAGCCTCCAAAGATCCTCATCGCCCCCCAAATCCTGATCGCCCTGTGCAGCTACAACGGCGCGGATTGGCTGGCCGGGCAGCTCGACAGCATCGCTGCGCAAGACCATGCCAACTGGGCGCTGTGGATCAGCGATGACGGCTCGACCGATGATACCCGCAGCCTCATCGCCGCGTTTCAAGCCCGCCACCCCGGCCGCGACATCCGGCTGATCGAAGGCCCAAGACAGGGTGGCACCCAGAATTTCCTGTCGCTGATCTGCCATCCCGAGCTGCCGATCGGTCCACAGACCCATCTGGCCCTCTGCGATCAGGATGACATCTGGCTGCCAGAGAAACTCAGCCGTGCCCTGGCCCTGCTGCAAGCGCAACCCGATGCCAGCCGCCCGCTGATCTATGGCGGCCAATCGCGCCATATCGACGAAGCGGGTCGGGTGATCGGTTCCTCGCGCCGCCCGCGCGGGCAGGTCACTCTGCAAAACGCCGTAGTGCAAAACATGGTCTCGGGCCATTCGCTGGTGCTGAACCCCGCAGCCTTGGCCCTCGCCCGCGCGGCGGGGCGGCCCGCCGGGATCGGTTTTCAGGATTGGTGGTTGTCGCTGCTGGTGCTGGCCTGCGGTGGACGCGCGGTGATCGACCAGACCGAGGTGCTGCTCTACCGCCAGCACGGCGGCAATGTGATGGGCGCGCCGCAGGGGGGCCATGCTGCCAAACAACGGCTGCGCCAGATGGCAGAGGGGCGCTATCGGGCATGGATTGCAGCCAATCTGGCAGGTCTTGCCGCCGTGGCGGATCGCCTGACGCCAGAGGCCACCCAGATCATCGAAAGTCTGGCCCAGGCCAAGGGCGGCTTGGCCCGGCTGCGCGCGTTTCACCGCCTTGGCATCCGCCGTCAAAGCGGGCGCGGCACGGCACTGCTCTACACCGCCTGTCTGCTGGGCTGGGCCTGAGCGCGGCTTAAGCCTGCCGCTTTTCCAGCCAGCCTAAGAATGCCTTGTCGGGACTGCGCAGACGCGGCCGCCCCGAGCGGTGCCACATCTCGCGCCATTCCGCCTCCAGCGCATAGATATCCCAGCCGGGCGCAAGGCTGCGCGCCCGCTGCACCGTCGCCTCGGCCAAGGGGCCCAATGCGGTCTGCGGCTGTGGAGACGCCTCCACCAACGGCGCGCGTGGGCTGACGCGCAGCAGATCATCCGCGTCCAGCGCCAAGGCATAATCCGGGATGCTATCCGCTTCGATCACATCGCGCAGCATGGCGCGGAACACCCGGCGCGGGCTGTTTGATCCGGCCTTCTTCTGTAGCAGCTCCAGCGAAATCCGCCATTCGGGTTGCCGACCACAATGCTTGCGCACGATTTCGTAAAGCCTGCGTTCCAGCGGGCGGCGCAGGCTGAAATAGTCGCGGCTGAGCGTGAGCACCGATTTCGCCTTGATCGCGGCAAACAGCCATTCTGACAAAGTCACCCGCACTTGGATCATCCGGCCGCCGCGGGTTTTGCGCACGATCTCCCAGTCTTCAATCAACCCGAAACCGCGGGTGATTTCCAACTCGCCCTGCACCAGATTGGTGGTGATCCGTGTCCCCGCCAACCGCTCAAACGCCTCACGCAGACGGCGGTAGGCATCGCCCGAGGTCTCACGGTTGGTCGCCATCAGCAGATCATGCGCGCGCAGATGCAACGTGCGCGCCACCTGACGCCCCGCATTCAGCGCCGCCATCAACTGGCTGGTGCAATAGATCAGGATGTCCTTGTCATGGATCGTCGCACGCCCCTTCACCGAAGGCGTGACCTCGATCTCCACGCCGTTGTGCAGATAGCGCAAGACCTGCAGATCCGGCCGTGTCGCCAATGAGAACAGCGGATGTTCCATGCTCGCCAGATCATCTTTCGGCAAAGCATCGAAAATGTCGCAGGAAAAGAAATCAGGCTGAAGTGCAGCCGACGTCCCCCCCTGCATTCCCGTCGCCGAGGGAAGCAAAGTTGCCATGTTTAGTCTGCCCGTATCTGCCGCGCTGTTTGGCCCGATGCGCGGATTTTCCCGCTGTCAGCTGACCGTCGCGATTCGTGGTTTCATTGACACCCACCCTAAAGTTATCCACAGCCCCCGTCCAGCATCGCGCAACCACACCGCGCAATCCGTCGGGGTTTCAGAGTCAGTGCTTCGGGGTTTCAGAGTCATGCTATCGGGGTTTCGGAATCACCCCGGTTTTTGTGTGCTGCTCTAAGGCGCTGATCTTTGGGGGCAATTCATGCAGATCTCAGCCATCTGAAGCCCCGTAACTATTTGATAACATCCTATTAACACCACAGCAGCAGCGGCAGTCTGACAAAATCAGGCCGCAAGCCCAAGGACAGCCCCAAAAGAGGCTATGAATTGGGTAAAAAATTGGCGAATGTTACGATTATACAAAAACATATGATTTTTTAGTGATTTTTTATATTTTCATGATATATCTTCTTGGCACTTCTGGAGCCGCCAATGTCCATGATTTCCCTCTCCGATCTGACCACGCTAGCCAGCGCCGCCACGGAACCAGGCTTGGCCAAGCCTGCCCCGCCCCGGCTGATGTCGATCTGGGAGATCACCACCTGGATTCTGCCAATGGCCCCCGAACACCTGCGCCGGGTGCTGGCCTCGGATCCCGCACTGCCACAAGGCAGCGCCGGGGTTGAAGGCGGCACCCGCTGGTTCACCGCCGCCGAGGTCGCCCGCTTGCGCGCGCATTTCAGTCAGGGCGCCCGCAAGACCCGGTATCAGCCCCCCCGCCCCGCCAACAGCAAGGCTCCGCTGATCACGCTGACACAGCCACAGGGCCGCGCCGGTCGCTCAACTGCCGCGCTGCATCTGGCAACGGCGGCGGCTTTGGCGGGTTACCGGGTGCTGCTGATCGACGCCGATCCTGCCGGCGCATTGGCGCAGGCTTTGCGGGTCAGCGACGGCGCTGAGATCGGCGTGTTGGGGCTGATCGCCCGCTCTGCGGCACGGCATCTGCGGCAGGGCAACGAGGCACGGCTGGACCGCGGCGAGGTTCCTGTGGCGATGGATGCGGTGTTGAGCGCGGCCCTTGCTTTGCACACCAGCGACCTGATCCGCCCGACGCTGTGGCCCGGACTTGATCTTTTGCCTGCCGCAGCGGGGCTGATGCAGGCCGATCTGCAAATTGGCCGCTGGCGGATGGCACAGGCGCGTTGGCAGCCGTGGCGCGCCTTGGCCGAGGGGCTGGATGGCGAAGATTTGCGTAGCCGCTATGATCTGATCTTCTGTGATACCGGCCGTGGCCTTGGGCCTTTGGCGCTGTCGGTGCTGGCTTCGGCGGATGTGCTGCTTGCGCCTTTGCCGCTGATCCCCGGCGCCTTGGGCGGGCTTGGGGCTGGACTGGCGGCTTTGGCCCGTGCGCTGAGCGCGGTGCAGGATGAGGCGCAGATGGTGGCGCAGGCTTTGGGGCAAACCGTGCAGCCCTTGCAATGGCGCAAGCTGGCGGTGTTGCCAACCCGGGCAGGCGGCGATGCAGCGCAGAGGCTGGCGCATGCCGCAAGGCTGGGCCCTGCCCTGCTGCCCGCCGCCCTGCCCGAGATCGCGCAGATCGCCAACGGCACGGCGGCCCAGTTCTATGATCTGGATTACCGCGATGTCGGACGGCTGATCTATGCGCCGCAACGCGAGGCCACCGAGGCCGCCTGGCGGGGCATGGCTGATCTGCTGGCAGCGCTTTGGACCGAGGACAGCACGCCGCAAAGCCAGTTGCAGCTCGGCTAGGGCTTGGCGGAGGTTTCGCGGCGAAACCTATTGTGACCCCGTCAGTTTGTTCACCGGCAACGGGCTGAGCAGGCGGCGCAGTTGATCCATCAGCAAATCCACCATCTCGGCATCCACCACCTTGCCGCGCAGACGGATCGAATAGCCGTCCTCATGGTAGACGCCCTCCATGGTGATGCCATTGGCCAAGGCCTCGGTATTGCCAAGCGGGCGGGTGAATTGCTTGCGCGGGCGGCCACCGCGATTGACATGGGTGTCATCGGGCAGGCGCTCTACCGCTTCGGCGGCACTGACAATCGGCTCTAACAAGGCCCATTCATAGGTGGGCCCACTGCGCGCAGACCCCCGCAAAGCGGTGCGCAGTTTTTGGCCAAAGCCCTCACGCAGCGCAAACGCCAGCCGCAACCCATTGCGCTCTGACAGATCGGTGGGGAATTGCAGCATGTCGCCCAACTCTTCATGCACCAAAGCAAAGCTGCGGATTTTCGAGCGTTTCGCTTTACTGGCTGCGGCAAAAATCGTCTCTATCGCGGCTTCAGTATCGACAAACGCGCCAAGCCGCGCCGACATCACCGCGATACGGCCGCGCTCGTAAGGGGTGATCTGGGCGCGGAGTTCGTTTTCCTCGACCATCGCGGTGTAAAGCGCACCGGCCTCATAGGGCGGGCGGACGAAGGCCTTGATGGTATACTGGCCCTCGGGGTCTTCCGCCTGCATCTGCTGCAAGGCGGTGACCCGACGCCAGCCGGAAATCAGCCCATAGCGCCCGCCCTCAATCGCCACCACCTCGATCGGCAGACGCAGACCATTGGCGCGGATGGAGGTCTTCAGCTCTTCAATCTCGCTGGCCTCGACCACCATGCGGTCGCGCATGATATGGTCGAGATCAATCGCATCGAGCACGATCTCGGTGATCACCCGGCCTTCGATCTGGGCCAATCGCCACGCCTCAGCATCGACACTATCGCGTGCGTTAGAGACTCTTTTTTCCACATCCAGCGGGTCAGCGACGCGGGCAATCTCACCAGCAATCTGCGCGATGGGCGCCCCGAGGCCGATGCGGTCGGGGGCAGGTTTCGCGGCGAAACCTGCCTCAAGATCGGCGAGTTCTTCGGCTCCAGGAGCCTCAAGCCTTCTGCGTTTTGCCATCCTCTGCCCCTTTCGCCATTTGCGCCCCCGTCATTTGCGCGTCGCGCCACCAGGCGCCGATCAGCAGTTGCTTGAACTCTGCATAGGTCCGATCGAACGCCTCACGGCCGCGCAGATAGGTGTCGCGGTTGAATTCGCGGTAGTCGGCTTCGTAGATGCCGTTGACCTGCTCGCCGGCCTGACCCACCAAGGCGGTGAATTCCTGCCGGTAGGGCGTCATGAAATCGCCGAAATAGGCTTGGATCACGTTGGCCAGATCGGTCTGCTGGCTGGCGTCAAAGCGGGTGATGATGGCGCGCACCACATCCCATTCGAATTTGATCTCGGGCAGGCCCAGACCGCGGCGCTGGCTGTTTTCACCGTCTTCGATGCTGGCGAATGTAGCGTGCAGCATGTCGAAGAACCGCCCCGTTGAGTCGAACTCCAGGAAAGATGCACCCAACGGCACCAGTAGAATATCCGCCGCAGAGAGTGAATTAATCGTGAGGTAACCGAGCGCAGGGGGGGTATCCAAGAACACGATATCGTATTGATCGAGGATGCCTTCGTCGGTCAGGAAGTTGCCCAAGGCATCCCAAAGTGGCCAAGACCGCAGGCCCATCCGCCAGACTGGGATCTGAAATTCGGCCCAATACAGGTTCAGTTGCGCGCCGATCAGGTCGATATTGGGCCAATGGGTCTTCTGGATCAGATCGGCCGGAACAGTCTCTAACGCGGCACTTAGGCTCTCATCGAAGGGCAGGGTGGGCTGACCTGCGGCGGCGCGCACCCGGTTTTCGGCTTGCAAGCTGCGGGCGTAATCCTTGGCGATCAGCGGGAACACGGTTTGCCATTCATCGGCGACTTGGCCGCCCAGGATCGAGGTCATCGAGGCCTGGCTGTCCATGTCGATCACCAGCACCTTGTAGCCGTCCAAGGCTGCGGCCATCGCCAGATGCGCGCAGGTGGTGGTCTTGCCGGAGCCGCCTTTGAAATTCGCCACAGCACAGATTTTCGCGGGCAGGCCTTCGGGGCGGTAGGGTTTGTATTCTTTCGCAGAGGAGCCTTCCTGTGCGAAGTGATCGCGCAAGGTCAGCACCTCTTCCAGCGTGAACCATTTCGCGCCCGCCTCACCCTCGCCCTGCGGCAGATCGGGATTGGCACGCAACACCCGGCGCAGATGGGCCGAGGCCACCGGGATCAGGTATTTGGTGATTTCCCAGATCGAGAACCGCCGCAGCCGCTTCTTGCCATCCGGCGCATAGCCGCGCTTGGCCAGATCATCGCGACCCTTGCCGCAAAAGGCGGCGGCTTTGGCAAAGCGGGTGGTGTCCACCGCTGGCCCCAGTTTGGCGGCGGCGCGGGCGGGGTCTAGATTGTGGTAGGGTTGCGGGGTAGGGGATTCGGGCTTTTTGCTCATGTCACTCATTCCGCCTCATGTGCGGTAGTTTTGCTATTGTAGCGAAAACTATCGCACATGATCTGGGCCTTGCCTAGCGCGGGGTTGTTTTTTGCCTGCAAAAGCTGTATATATCTAGCCAGATAGCTAGCTGGAGTGGGGCGATGTGGAGCGTGCAAGACGCCAAGAACAAGTTCAGCGCCGTGGTCGATGCCGCCTTGGCGGGGCAGCCGCAAGAGGTGACGCGACGGGGCAAGCCTGCGGTGGTGGTGCTGTCGGCGCAGGAATACCACCGCCTGCTGACCGCGGCGGTGGGCGCGCGCGAAAGCTTTGCCGCACATCTGCTGGCGTTTCCCGGCGGGGAGGGCGAGTTCGAACGGGCGCAGGTGCAGCCGCGCGATGTGGCGTTTTGATTTACCTGCTGGACACCAATGTGCTGTCGGCAGTGCGTCGCCCCGACCGTGCGCCGCAAGTGGCCGCTTGGCTGCGCGGCAAGCCTGAGAGTGCGCTATACCTGAGCGTCATCACCTTGGGCGAGATCGAGCGTGGCATCGCCCAGCAACAGGCCCGCAACCCCGGCTTTGCCGCCGATCTGCGACAGTGGCTGGACCGCACCCTGCTGATCTTCGCCGACAGGCTGCTGGAGTTTGGCGCCGAGGATGCCCGGATCTGGGGCCGTCTGTCGCATCAGATCGGCCATTCCGGCGCGGATCTGATGATCGCCGCCACCGCCTTGCGGCACGGTGCCACCGTGGTCACGGGCAATACCGCCGATTTCGCGGCCAGTGGCGTCGCACTGGAAAACCCGTTCTGACAGCGCCAAATTGCCTTGGTTGCAAGCTCGTTGTGGGAGGATTTGCACGATGATTTATATTCACGATAATCGTTACTTATCGTGAATAATAGGCCAGGAATGGTGAAGCAGAGGTGCTGTGCAAAATGGTGAAATTCTGATCAGTATGATGCAATATAGCATTAAAATATAGATTTTTTATATTTGCAGATTCTCAAATCCGTCACAGACTTTGGCGCTTGGCGATCTCTATTGCACACAGGGAAATTTTGCCTGCATTGCGGTCGCAAACACAGATGTGGCCGGGCCAGAGCGTTCGGCCGGATGAGCGGCAAGATAGGTCATCAAGATTTTTATAATATCCGAGAGGCTGGTTTGCTCTGTAATACACAGGGGGCCAGGTGCGGCTGGTGCTCCATGGCCGGTGATATTTTGGGCATGATGTGCTGACATGCCCTCCAGCATACCCCTGACATAGCCACGGCAGAAACCGGCCCGTGCAGTCACTTCGGCTGCGCTGCAGAATCCCATAAGCTCCAGCCCCGTCACGTCACGCGAATCTGATTCTACTGGTAGGGGAAAACATAGAAATACAGCTCCAGCAGCGGCTATTTTTTTGACGCGCTGGTATAGGGCTATGTCAGAAACCACTCTATACTCCTGACTTTCATCGGGCCATGAGCTTTGGCTAACATGGGCGTGTGGCAGCAAGCCATCTCATATTTCAATCGCGGGTTCACTTTCCCAGCTGGGAAAGACACGGCTGCGCAGGAAGCCGAAAAGAAACGGCGGCTTCATCCGACCCAGGCCAAAGTTTGCGCCAGACCCCTTGGATATTTTCGCAGCCTTAGTCGAGGCTGCGAAGCAGTTTCAGGCTGGCAATCAACAGTCCAAGCTCGCGGTCATCGGCGGAGAGATCAAGGCTTGCGGGCGAACAGGTGGAGTCGCACATCAGGCTGATTTGCAAGGAGCCACTGAACTCGGGCAGATCCAGCGTGCAGGACACTTGACCCGTCACCGCGTCATCATAGCGTAGGGCCAGCGTTTCGGTCCTTTGTGTCAGTTCCTCCAGCACCTGTATTTCGACATCGTGATCGGGCGAGAGCATGGAGAAGGACAGCTCCAGTTGCCGCGCGGGCAGGGCGCTATCCACCTGTATCCGCAGCATGGCAAGATCGGACGCGGTCCAGATCCCGATCGGCTCGACCGGATGAAAGCCTTTGACCCGCAGGCCCTTGTGGGGTGATTTCTGGCGCAACAGATCAACGATATCGGCTTGTGGTGGCAGCGGCATGAGCTTTTCGGCGACACGGTCCTTTTGCAACAGCAGCATCAGCGGCGCAAACCAGACCTGTTCGGCGATCTCGGGCACCTGCAGGCGTAGATGCTCGGCAAGGGCGGGGCCAAAGCCATCGGCCTCGGCCGCAGCCGTCACCTCGGGCACCGCGTCATAGGGCAGCGCCAGCGCTTTGAAAGCCATCACGACCGACATGCGGGACGGCAGCAGCAGCAGGATGCGCCAGAACGCCGGATCGCGGATCGGCAAAGCCAGTGCTTCGGCAGCACCCGACAACAGGGCGCGGCCAAACACGATGCCTTCCGAGACCGTCAGCAGCTTACCGACCAGCTCATACAGCGCGAGCCCGGTGTTTTGCTCTAGAATCGTGCCGATGGCGCGGGCGGTGGCGGCGTTGACCCGCACATGCAGCAGGTTATAGGCCAGATAGCGGCCCTTTTCTTCCAGCGTATTGGCAGCAAATCCGGGCGGCAGCACCGAGCGGTGCTCGTAGAATTCATCCAGCAGGATTTTGGTGCTGACATAGGCCTGCAACCAAGCTTTGTCCTCGGGCTTAGGCTGTGGCAAGCCGCCTTGCGCGCGCGCCTGCACCAAGCCCGCACGGGCCCGCAGGCTTTTCTGATGGGCCTCTAGGAAATCCACCAGAGCCTTGGCATATTTCGAAGCCGTCGCGTCGCGCACCACGTTCCAGGCGGCCTCGCCCCTTGTGCGCAGCTCTTTGCGGTTGCGCGCGATATGGCCGAGTTGGGCTGCAAGCTCGGAGACATCGCCGATCTTGTCGAGGAAGAAACAGGCCTCGGCCGGCACTTCGGCAAAACAGCCCGAGCGATAGGCGATCACCGGGCGATGATGCGCCAGCTGTTCCACCAAAGACAGCGAGGCACCTTCGGTATTGGGATAGCGCAGGTTATAAAACACATCCGCTGTCGCCATCACCGCAGCAAAGGCGTCATCATCGGGATCGACGCGCAGCTCGAAACAGCTTGATAGGCCAGACTCGCGAATATCGGCTTCCAGCAGACGCAGGAACGGCTTGTCGCTGCCAAAGCCTGCGATGGTGACGCGGAACTGCGTCTTCAGGCTGGGGTCAGCGGCAAAGGCGGCGGTCAGCAGGCGCAGGCCCTTGGTCGAGCCGATATGGCCGCCGCAGACGATATGGATACGGCTGCCTTCCGGTGCGATCGGACCAAGGCCTTTCGGCTCGTCCGGGCGCGGCATGAACAGCTGCAGGGCAGGGCCTGCGAAATCTGTGCCAAGCCCGGTGCGGGCATAATCGGAATGCACGATGGCGGCGGTGCCGAGCCGGGCCAGACGGTCGCCCATCGGCACCAGACAGCCCCATTGGCCATCCCAGGGCACGAACAACACATTGCCCTCATCGGTTTTCAAAACACCCGAGTCGGCCAGAAAATCAAACGCCGGCATCCCCGCCACCGTATGCACCAAGCCGCCGAAAGACGGGCCGACATAGCCACCCTGCGCGCTGACCCCGGCCAGATAATGCTGGTAGACATAGTCATGCAGCACCACAATGCCGGGATGTTTGCGCATCGCGGCATAGATCGGGCCGTGGTTTTTCTCATTGTTGCCAAGATGATAGATGGCAATATCGTAAAGTGCGGGAAGATCAGAGCGGATCAGGCTGTCGCTCAGCTCGATGGTGGGGTAGGGCATCTCGACCACGGTGTCGCTGGTCGCGGGGTGAAACACGATCACCT
>NZ_JAXMJJ010000117.1:0-4562 GCF_034376685.1 Cypionkella sp. | reverse complement strand
CGCGCAGGCTTCCACCCGTTGCTTTGCCGACCTTCTCGATGATTTTGGCGGACACCGCCTCAATATCGGCTTCGGTCAGGGTCTTGTCACTGGGCTGCAAGCGCACCGTCAAAGCGATGGACTTTTTGCCTGCGCCCATCTGCGCCTCGGCCTTGTCGCCTGCGAACTGGTCGAATACCCGCACAGATTCGATCAGCGCTTTGTCAGCCCCGATCGCGGCGTTCACCGCCGTCAAAGCCTCAACCCCCTTGTCGACAACGAAGGCGAAATCACGGTCCACAGCCTGCAGATCAGACAGCGCCAGCGCCGGCTTGGTCGGGGCTTTCACCTTGGGCATCGGCACATTGGCAAGCAGAATGGTGAAGGCAACGGCAGGGCCTTTGACGCCCATTTCCGCCAGCACCTTGGGGTGAATTTCACCAAAGCTTGCCATCAGATTCGGCCCTAGCCCCATCGCGCCAGAGCGGCCGGGGTGCCACCACGCAGCAACCTTTCGGCTGATTTGCACACGCGCGGGCGCGCCAATGGCCGCCAGAATGGCCTCGGCATCGGCTTTGGCGTCGAACACATCCACCGGGCGGCGGCTGCCGTAGGGGTCACGCGGGCTGGATTGGCCCACCAGAAGGCCAGCAGCTTGCAGATGTTGCTCGCCGGGCTCGCCACCCTGGAAAGCTGGGCCGACTTCAAACAGCGCCATATCGGCAAAGCCACGGGCTTGGTTGCGGCTTGCCGCCCGCAGCAGTCCCGGAAGCAGATCGGGGCGCAGATGCGACATTTCCGATGAGATCGGGTTGTCAACGCGCACGGCGTCGGTGCCACTGCCGAACAGCACAGCAGAGGCCTGGTCGATGAAGCTGTAGGTGACGCATTCGTTGTAGCCCAAGGCCGCGATGCTGCGCCGCGCTGTGCGCTCGCGGGTTTGCAGTGGGGTCAGGATCGGTCGTGGCACGCCAGAGACGGCGCGGGGCAGGGGCTTGCCTTGGAGTTTGGACAGCGAAGCGATGCGGGCGACTTCCTCGATCAGATCAGCCTCCCCCAGCACATCGGGACGCCAAGACGGCGGGGTGGCCATATCGCCGTTCAGAGTGAAACCCAGGGCCTCCAAGGTGCGGCGTTGTTCGGCTTCGGGGATATCCATGCCGACAAGGCTAATCACCCGTGCAGGGGTCAGCTTGTAGGCGCGGGTGGTGTCGATGGCGGCACCGTCTTGCGCGAGGTCCGAAGCCTCACCGCCACACAGGTCAAGGATCATTTGGGTCGCAAGATCAAGACCCGGCAGGGTGAAAGCCGGGTCAACACCGCGCTCGAACCGATAACGGGCGTCCGAATTGATCTTCAGCGCGCGACCGGTGGCGGCGATGGTGATCGGATCCCACCACGCGGATTCA
This sequence comes from Cypionkella sp., assembly GCF_034376685.1. Lineage (GTDB taxonomy): Bacteria > Pseudomonadota > Alphaproteobacteria > Rhodobacterales > Rhodobacteraceae > Cypionkella. The sequence continues at coordinate 3,174 of NZ_JAXMJJ010000117.1, read as the reverse complement.
AGGAAGACATCGGTGGTTTCAGGCGTGCAGCCCGAGACTTCACCGCCCATGATCCCGGCGAGGCTCTCGACACCATGATCGTCGGAGATCACCATTTGGCCTGCGCGCAGGGTATAGGTTTTGCCGTCAAGCGCCGCGAATGGCTCACCGCCCTCGGCGGCATGGATGCGCAGTTTGCCCTGAACTTTCGCAGCATCGAATACATGCAGCGGGCGGTTCAGGCCGAAGGTGAAGTAGTTGGTGATGTCGACCAAAGCCGAGATCGGGCGCAGGCCGATGGCTTTCAGCCGGTTGGCCAGCCAATCCGGCGAGGCCCCATTTTTCACACCGCGAATGGTGCGGCCTGCGAAATGCGGACACCCTTTGGCTTTGAGATTGGCCGCGATTTCCAGCTGCACCGGGGACGCGAAACCACCTTTGATCGCCGGGATCGCCAGTGGTTTCAGCGTGCCAAGCCCACGCGCTGCCAGATCGCGGGCAATGCCGCGCACGCCCAACGCATCGGGGCGGTTTGGGGTGACTTTGACGTTGATCACCGGATCCACCAGACCGGGGCGGTTGATGGCCAGCCAATCGGTGAATTTCTGGCCGACTTCGCCGGAGGGGAGTTCAATGATGCCGTTATGCTCATCCGACAGCTCCAGCTCGCGCTCGGAGGCCATCATACCATGCGATTCCACGCCACGGATTTTGCCGATACCAAGGGTCACGTCGATGCCCGGCACATAATCGCCGGGTTTGCACAGCACGACGGTGATGCCCTCGCGGGCGTTTGGCGCGCCGCAGACGATCTGCTTTTCGCCCTCATCCGTCATCACCCGGCAGACCCGCAGCTTGTCAGCATCAGGGTGCTTCTCGGCGTGGATCACTTTCGCAAGCGTAAAGGGCGCGAGTTTGGCCAGTGGGTTCAGCACCTCTTCGACCTCAAGCCCCAGATCGGTGAGGGCGTAGAGGATATCGTCCAATGAAGACGAGGTTTCGAGGTGATCTTTCAACCAAGACAGGGTGAATTTCATGGCACGGCCCTTCGGGAATTGTCGCTTGCGGGATTAAAGCGGTTTGCGTTCAATCTGAACCAGAAACATCAGAATTCACCTGGGTTCTTCGGGTGAATTCTGATTCAAAATAAACGCAAACCGCTCTAGCGCATTGAGGCGGAAAGGGGAAGCGGGCAGGGCAGGGTTTCCCTTGTGGAAACGGCTTGTCGCCAGATCAACCGGGCGATTGCCTTATTCTATGGGCAAAGATCAGCTATACCGCCGGGATGATGGACCCGATGTTTGAAATCCCCAAGGACCGGAAGCGCCTGAACGTCGGCAAGCTGTGCTTGCTGCTGGGCTTGACCGCACTGCTGTATTTGATGGTTGCCAACGAGTTTTCGGCTGTGACACAGGCGCTAATCGCGCCCGTGCCGTAAGGTTTAGGCGCTCAGCCCTCCTGCCAGATCGGGCATGTCCAACGCCGCAAAGCCGTAATGGCGCAGCCAGCGCAGATCACTCTCAAAGAAGGCGCGCAGGTCTGGGATGCCGTATTTCAGCATGGCGATACGGTCGATGCCCATGCCAAAGGCGAAGCCCTGCCATTCGTCGGGGTTCACCCCTGCGGCGGACAGCACTTTGGGGTGGACCATGCCCGAGCCGAGAATTTCCATCCACTTGTCGCCTTGACCGATCTTCAGCTGACCACCCTCCCACGAGCAGCGGATATCGACCTCGGCTGAGGGTTCGGTGAAAGGGAAGTGGCTGGCGCGGAAGCGCAACTCAACAGAAGGCACCTCGAAGAAGGCGCGGCAGAATTCTTCCAGCACCCATTTCAGATTGGCCATGCTGATGTTGCGGTCGATCGCGAGACCTTCGACCTGATGGAACATCGGGGTATGGGTCTGGTCCATATCCATGCGGTAGACGCGGCCCGGCGCAATCACCCGGATCGGTGCGCCCTGTTCGGCCATCGCGCGGATTTGCACCGGACTGGTGTGGGTGCGCAGAACATGCGGCGGGCGGTTGTCGCCCTCTGCGCGGTTCATGAAGAACGTGTCGTGCTCCTGCCGCGCCGGATGTTCCGGCGGGATATTCAGCGCGTCGAAGTTATACCAGTCGCTTTCCACCTGCGGACCTTCGGCGACGGCAAAGCCCATATCAGCGAAGATCGCTGTCAGTTCTTCCATCACCTGACTGACCGGATGGATCGTGCCAACCCGGCGCGGACGGCCCGGCAGCGTCACATCCAGCCATTCCGAGCGCAGACGCTCGTTCAACGCTGCATCGCCCAAAGCCGCCTTCTTGGCACGCAAAGCGGCGTCAATCTCGTCCTTCAGTACATTCAGCATGGCCCCAGCGGCCTTGCGCTGATCAGGCTCCATTTTGCCAAGGCCCGACATCAGCGCCGAAATCTCGCCCTTCTTACCAAGGGCGGCCACGCGCAGATCTTCCAGCCCCGCCTCGTCAGCCACATTGGCAACGGCGGTGAGGTATTTGGCCTTCAATGCGTCAAGCCCGTCCATAGCAGTCTCCGGTAATCATGCGGGTTTGTGCTAGCGGGAAGGGGGGGCGGATGCAAGTGGGCGGCTTAGCCGATGAGGACTGCACGCAGCTTTGGTGTCAGCAGATCGACAAGTTCGGGTTGCATATAACTAAAGTTGTCAGGGATGTTTAACACGACGACTCGCTTGTCTCGCAAGGCAGCGGGGAACTGGGATTTTAAGCGTTTTGCCTGACGCGTCTCCATCACGAAGATCACGTCAGCCCAGTCGATTTGCTCTGCACTTAGTTTTTCGTCGGCGTCATGGCTAAGGCCCGCAAAATCGGTGGCGATGCCGGGCCAGCGCGCGGCAATATCTGCGGCGGTGGGGCTCCGCATCCGGGCTTTGCCACAAAGAAAAAGGGCGTTGGTCATCTGGAACTCCCAAAAGGAAAAGCCCCGCCGCGAGGGCAGGGCTTTTCCTGAAATCATCGCTTTAGGCTTACGCCAAAGCTGCCTTGGCTTGTGCCGCGATGGCGTTGAACGCCTCGGGCTCATGCACGGCGAGATCGGCCAGAACTTTACGGTCCACCTCGATGCCAGCTTTCGCCAGACCGTTGATGAAGCGCGAGTAGGTCAGCGATTCATCATGCGCGCGCACAGCCGCGTTGATCCGCTGAATCCACAGCGCGCGGAAATTGCGCTTGCGGTTCT
>NZ_JAXMJJ010000116.1:0-12006 GCF_034376685.1 Cypionkella sp. | reverse complement strand
AAAACCTGCGCGACTATCCGATGCCCCCGGCTGACCTGCCTCTGATCCCGATCCTGCGGGATTGGCTATAGCGTGTTGCGTTTGATTGGATAGACGTATTCACTCTGCCTCCCGAGGCAGCGATTGCTCTTGCAAACGCGTTCGGGGGCAGTGTGAATGCGAATGAACGCAATACGCTTTAGACTCAGCCCGAAAATTCCACAACTTTTCCGCGAATCTGGCGAAATTGTAGTGGGAATTTAAACGAATCACCCCTAGTCTTAGGCAAATAACCGCTGATTGGGGGATTGGCACATGCTACGAACGATTTCTGTTGGAAGCTGCGTTTCTATTCAAGGTCTGCTGGTCGGCCAGTTGGCTGATGGCAAGATCATGGTGAAGGTTGATGAGAAAACCTTCGTGGGCTATCCGGTGAACCGCGCCAAATCCTCTTAAATCCAGCAACAGCGTAAAGAAAAAGGCCGGGTTTCCCCGGCCTTTTCTATTTGGTGCGGTGCCCCGTTTCCGGGGAACCTATGATCGTGTTGCGTTCGAATGAATTAAGTCATCCGAACGCAACACGATCTAGATCAAGCCAAAGTGCGCTGAATTTCTTCACGCTCAAAGATCTCGATGACATCGCCAGCGCGCACATCGTCATAACGCTCGAACGCCATACCGCATTCCTGACCCGAGATGACTTCCTTCACCTCGTCTTTGAAGCGCTTCAGCGTCTTCAGCGTGCCTTCATGGATCACCACGTTATCCCGCAGCAAGCGCACGCCCGCCGAACGACGTGCCACGCCTTCGGTAACCAAGCAGCCAGCAACCTGGCCGATGCCGGTAACCTTGAAGACTTCCTTGATCGTCGCATAACCGATGAAGGTTTCGCGGATCTCGGCTTTCAGCAAGCCCGAAGCCGCCGCCTTGATGTCATCCACCAGATCATAAATGATCGAGTAATAGCGGATTTCCACGCCCTTCTGATGCGCCGAGTTCCGCGCCGAGGCATTCGCCCGGACGTTGAAGCCGATGATCGGGCATTTGCTGGCTTCCGCCAACATCACGTCGGTATCGGTGATAGCACCCACGCCATAAGACAGCACGCGCACGCGCACCTCGTCGTTGCCGACCTTTTCCAAGGCCTGCACGATGGCTTCCGCAGAACCCTGCACGTCGGCTTTCACCAACACCGGCAGTTCCGCAACCGACTGATCCGCCTTGGCTTTCGCCATCAGCTGTTCCAGCGTCGTCGCAGCACCAGCCGCCGCACGTTTGTCCTTGGTGACGTTCTCACGGTAGGTCGCGATTTCCCGCGCCTGCGCTTCGGTTTCCACCACGTTCAGCGTGTCACCAGCCGAGGGCGTCCCCGACAGACCCAACACTTCCACCGGAACCGAGGGGCCAGCTTCGTCAATCCGCTCGCCCTTGTCGTTGATCAAGGCGCGCACTTTGCCCCACTGCTCGCCGACGACAAAGATGTCGCCTTTGCGCAGGGTGCCGTTCTGCACCAGAACCGTCGCAATCGGGCCACGGCCAACGTCAAGTTTCGCTTCAATCACAGCACCCGCAGCAGCCCGGTTCGGGTTGGCGCGCAGTTCCAGAATTTCAGCCTGCAAAGCAATGGCTTCCAGCAGTTCGTCAATGCCTTGTCCGGTCTTGGCCGAAACTTCCACGTCCTGCACGTCGCCCGACATCTGCTCCACCACGATCTCGTGTTGCAGCAGATCGGTGCGCACCTTCATCGGGTCCGCGCCGTATTTGTCGACCTTGTTGATCGCCACGATCATCGGCACTTTCGCCGCTTTCGCATGGGCAATCGCCTCAATTGTTTGCGGCATCACAGCGTCATCCGCCGCAACCACCAGCACGACAATATCCGTCACCTGAGCCCCGCGCGAACGCATCGAGGTAAAGGCCGCGTGACCAGGCGTGTCGAGGAAGGTCAGAACCTGACCCTTTTCGGTCGTCACCTGATAGGCGCCGATGTGCTGGGTAATGCCACCAGCTTCGCCCGACACCACATTCGCCTTGCGGATCGCATCCAGCAGCGAAGTTTTGCCGTGGTCAACGTGACCCATGATGGTGACAATCGGCGGCCGGGTGATCCGGGTGCCTTCGGCATCCGCAACCAACTCAATCGCTTGTTCCACGTCAGCATCCGACACACGCACCGCTTTGTGGCCGAATTCTTCGATCACAAGTTCAGCGGTATCGGCGTCGATGGCTTGGTTCATCGTCACCATCATGCCCATTTTCATCAGGCTTTTGACAACATCTGCCGCACGTTCGGTCATCCGGTTCGCCAGTTCAGAAACCGTGATGGTTTCTGGCAACTGCACGTCGCGGAATTGCTTCTCGGGTTTGCCGACGCCCATCGCTTTCTGACGGGCTTTTTCCTGCTTGCGCTTCATCGCAGCCATCGAGCGGGTGCGACCGCCCTCGCCTGCCAGCGCATCATTCAGCGTCAGCTTGCCAGTGCGGCGACCGTCATCGGTCTTGGCTTTGGCATTGCGCTCGCGCTCTTCACGATCCCGGTCAACCTTGCGCACGGCCAAAGCGGGCTTGGCCCCCATTGGTGCGCGGGCAGCAGTCTCCGCTGCGGTCGGTGCCGCAGCAGGGGCATTGCGGTCAGCCCGCTCGCCACGCGCAGACGGCGCGGCATCGGCGGGTTTTTCCGGTGCAGCCGGTTGACGACGCGAGGTGCCAAGCACATCGGCCTTGCGGGCAGCGGCTTTCGCCACAGCCTCAGCCGCGGCTTCGACGCGCAGGCGCTCTTCTTCGTCGGCCTTGGCTTTGGCAGCCGCCAGCCGCTCACGCTCTTCGCGTTCCTTGGTTTCGGCTTCTTCGCGTTTACGGGCACGCTCTTCGTCGCGGGCCTTGTCATCTTCCGCACGGCGGGCCGCGTCTTCGGCTTCGCGCGCTTTGGCAACGCGCAAGGCCGCCAGACGACGTTCCATCTCGGCATCAGAAATGCCTGCGGGGCGTTTCGAGGGATCACCCAGATGTGCCGCGCTGCCTGAAGCAGCCGCAGCGCCGGGCGTTCCCGGCTTGGCAGCCGCCACCGGCACGACCACGCGCTTGCGCTTGGTCTCAACCACAACGCTCTTCGTGCGGCCATGGGAGAAGCTTTGCTTCACCTGACCGGAACGAGGTGCGCCACCCAGGCCGAGGGGTTTTTTGCCGTCTGTATCGCTCATGCGTCCTACGTATCCTTCAAGGCGATCTCATCGCCATCCTGCTGAACGGTTTGCCCACGCAACCCAGCCAGCCTTGCCGCTTCCTCTACAACACGCGCTGTGAGTCCACCAGCCGCAAGCGCGGCGTGTATCGCACGTTCGCGCCCGAAAGCCAAACCCAATTCCTCCGCTGACAAAAAGCCGATATACGACCCCTCGCCATCCGGCGCGCGCAGCTTTGTCTTGCCGCGTTCAGACCCGTCGGCGGCTTGCAGAAGCACCCGCACCTTGTCCTTTTGCAGCCATTCCTTGACCTTCTCATAGCCCATCACGGCCCCGCTGGCCTTGCGCGCCAAACTGATCAGATCAACCACCCGCCGCAACAGCAGCGCTTCCACCAGATCGGCCAGATCCTCCGGCACCTTCACCGGTTGGCGTGCGGCACGAGAGAACAAACCCTTCTTCGCCGCTTTCTCAATCGCCGCCCGATCTGCCGAGACATAAAAGCCCCGGCCCGGCAACCGTGCCAGAATATCCGGCACGATCATATCTTCCGGCCCCAGACAAAAGCGGATCAGACCCGCTTTCGGCTGAACTTCCCCAGTCGCAATGCACTTGCGTTCCGGGTCGTCTTGCAGATTTTCCCGGCCACCGCGTGTCACGGTAATCCCCCGAGGCCTACGATCAGGCCTCGGCCTCCTCGTCTTCGTCGACCACTTCCGTGGCCGAGGCCAATTCGGTCGGGTCAACCCAGCCCAGCATCACGCGGGCGGTCATCACCAAAGTCTGCGCCTCTTCCAGCGAAACGTCAAACTTCTCCAGAACGCCCTCATCCTTCTTGCGCTGACCATTTTCCGTGGTCCAACCGCCCGCCAACTCCCAGTCGGCACAGGTCGCGAAGTCTTCCAGCGTCTTGATGCCGTCCTTCGCCAGCGCCTCCAACATTTGGGGAGTGAGGCCTTCAAATTCAACCAGTGAATCCTCGACACCCAACGCCCGCGCGGCTTCCATCGCCTTGGTGTTGACCGCTTCCAGATATTCGCGCGCCCGTGTCTGCAACTCGCCTGCGGTGCCTTCATCGAAGCCGTCAATCGACAGCAGCTCGTCCGCCTCGACATAGGCGACTTCTTCCAGGTTGGTGAAGCCTTCGGCAACAAGCAACTGCGCCATCATCTCATCGATATCCAACGATTCCATGAACAGCTTGGTGCGCTCGGCAAATTCAGCCTGACGGCGTGCGGATTCGTCGGATTCCGTCACGATATCAATGTCCAAGCCGGTCAACTGGCTGGCCAGACGCACGTTCTGACCACGGCGACCAATCGCCAAAGACAGTTGCTCATCCGGCACCACAACTTCGATCTTGCCCGCGTCATCGTCGATCACAACTTTCGACACTTCCGCCGGCTGCAACGCGTTCACCAGGAAGGTCGCCTGATCGGCATTCCACGGAATGATGTCGATTTTCTCGCCCTGCAATTCGTTCACAACCGCCTGCACCCGAGAGCCGCGCATACCCACGCAAGCGCCGACCGGATCAATCGAGTTGTCATAGCTGATCACGGCAATCTTCGCGCGCGACCCCGGATCCCGCGCAACAGCTTTGATCTCGATGATGCCATCGTAAATCTCAGGCACTTCCATCTTGAACAGTTCCGCCATGAACTGCGGATCGGTCCGGCTCAGGAACACCTGCGGACCACGCGCTTCGCGGCGCACGTCCTTGATGTAGCAGCGGATCCGGTCGTTCGGGCGATACGACTCACGCCCGATCTTCTCGTTGCGGCGCAAAATCGCTTCGCCCCGGCCAATATCGACGATGATATTGCCGTATTCCTCGCGCTTGACCTGACCGTTGATGATCGTGCCCTTGCGGTCTTTGAATTCTTCAAACTGACGGTCACGCTCGGCTTCACGGACCTTCTGCAAGATCACCTGCTTGGCCGACTGCGCCGCGATCCGGCCCAAGTCCACGGGCGGCACTTCGTCGATGATCTCATCGCCAACCGCCGGGTCCTTCAGGTGATCTTTCGCCTGCTTCACCGTCAACTGCGCGTGGTGATTCTCGACGCCATCATCCTCAACCACCGTCCGAATCCGCGCAAAGGTCGCGCGCCCGGTCTTGCGGTCAATCTTCACCCGGATGTCCATATCCGCGCCGTAGCGCGACTTCGCGGCCCGCGCGAGGCTGTCTTCCATCGCCTGAATGACCAGCTCGGGATCAATCATCTTTTCGCGCGCCACCGCTTCGGCGGTTTGCAGCAGCTCAAGCTGGTTGGCAGAGGTAATCGCCATCGGAATTCTCCCGCTTAGTGTTTGGTGGGTTCTGGAGCGTCTTCTTCGTCGCCCTCAGAGGTTTCAATTTCGTCAAAGGCTGATTCGTCGATCACGCCGCTGGCTTTCTTCTGCCGCAGCATTTCGGTGATCAGCTCATCGGTCAGGATCAGCTTGGCATCGGCCAGCCATTCAAACTGCAAGCCGATGGTGACGGTGCCAGTCGGTTCTTCAATCTCGATCAGCACTTCCTCGCCCTCAACCCCGGCCAAAGTGCCTTTGAAGCGGCGGCGTCCGTCGATCAGTTCGGTGGTTTCCACGCGGGTTTCCCAGCCCTTCCACATCTCAAAATCCTTGAGACGGGTCAGCGGCCGGTCGATCCCCGGCGAGGATACTTCAAGCACGAAGTTCTCCTCAATCGGGTCTTCCACGTCCAGCACAGCGGAAACCGCGGTCGAGATTTCGCCGCAGTCATCCACCTCAATACCGCCCTCAGGACGGTCGGCCATGATTTGCAATGTGCGGGTCGCCCCGCCCATCAAACGAATCCGCACCAGTTCAAAGCCGAGGCCTTCGATCACCGGGGTGACGATATCGGCGAGGCGGCGATCCATAGCGGTTTTGGCAATCAGATCAGACATGATGTTCCAAAAACAAAAAACGGGCCAACAGGCCCGCGTGTGACGATCGGTAGCTTCAGGTTTGGACCCGGAAGCAGCTGTTGCAGGGGATATAGGCCGATCCCCCGCACAATGCAAGCCGCATCTATAGTGTGAAGCGCCTTGAGCCACGCGCGTGTTGGCAGGCGCGTGGCCCACCCACAGAGTTAACAGGGCAGATATGATCCAACGTTAATTTCCGGGCGACCCAAGGGCGGCAACAACAGGAATCTCGTTCTATGAAGTTTTGGCTTTTTTTGTTGGCAATATTTGGCTCGTTAACCTTTTTGCCCGAGATTTGACAAAATTCATTCCTAACGTCCTACCACAGGTTGTAAAAAAGCCGTCATCGGCGTGCGACTCAACCCGAAGGCACATGGCGAAAGGGATAATAATGAAACTCCTTGCGGTAGACGATGATCCGATCTTCCTTGGTGTCTTGCGTCCCATGCTGGCAGCTTTGGGGAAGGATGATGTAACCATCGCGCAATCGGGTGCAGAGGCTTTGGCAAAACTCAGCCTTGAGACCGAGGAGTTCGACTGTCTGTTGTTTGATATCCAGATGCCGGGGATGAGCGGCGTGGAGTTGTGCAGGCAGGTGCGCAGCATTCCTGCCTATCGGCGGACGCCGATCGTCATGATTACGGCGATGACCGGCAAGCGTTTCATCGACGACGCGTTTTTGGCAGGTGCGACCGACTACATCACCAAGCCTCTTGATCCTGTTGATCTTAAGGCGCGCCTTGGCATGGTTGATCATCTGCTGAACGAGCGCCGCCTCGCCGCAGCACTTGAACGCAAATTCGATCAGCGCGACGACGCTGTTTCGATCAATGTAGATTTTGAAACACCCTTCCCTATTCCGGGCTTTGATCGCGGTATCGACTATCTCGCGCTGCAGAACTATCTTTTGATGCTGGGCAACAAGCAGATGTACGCCACGGCAGCGATTGGATTCTCGGTGCAGAATGCCAGCCTGTTTTACAGAAAAGCCACAGCTTCGGGCTTCGTGAATATGCTGGGCGATGTTGCCTCGGCGATCACCGATGCCACGAAGTCTGAGCAGATGATGATCGCCTATGCCGGAAGCGGCAACTTCGTGGCTGTCTTGTCGGCCAATCCTTCCACTGATCCAGAGGATTTGCAGATGCTGGTGCGGCTTGGGGTGGAAGATTTCGCAAGCTTCTACGCGGCGGATCGCTTGCCTCTACCACAGGTGAATGTCGGGCCGCTGGTGCGCGCCTCGTTTTTCGGGCTCTTCAATCCCACCAGCATCCTTGAGAATGCTGTAACGGTTGCTCAATCGCGCCAAGAGGCCAAAAGCAGGTCGTGGTGGAATGCTGCATGAGCAGGCTGCACTTTTATGACGGTGCAGCTTCGGCTGCCGAAAGCGAGTTGGCTGCTGTGCTTGAGCCTGCCCGAGCGCTGTTTCGTGAACTTATCATCGAACGCATTATGGCGTTCGAGGCCTATCGCAGGCTTGCTGAGACCAGCGAATCCCCTCAGCTTGAGATGGTGAAGGTCGCTGATATTGCCCATAAGATCGCCGGGGTAGGCGCAACTCTGGGTTTCACCAGAACAGGGCAACTTGCAAGTGCCTTGGACCGCTCGATCACGGAAAACCCAGCAAAATTCGCCGATCCAGAATATCTGCGCCGGGTGGTAGACCCGTTGTTAGAGACGCTTCTGGTCGAAATGGAAGCGCTGCTGGACGATTGACGTCCTATTTTAGGATCTTTTGTTAGGATCTGATCTTGGGGCCGAGCCCACCAAAGCCCCGATCGCCAGCGACAGATCAACTGAGCTGATCGGTTTGGCAACACAGCTGTCAAACCCCCACGACAGATAGTCAGCAACCTGATGTGCCATTACATTGGCAGTGACCGCAATAATCGGCACGGGCGGGGTGCCCTGGGCTTCTTCAAGCGCGCGAATCCGCAGCAATGCCGTCGGTCCGTCCATGACGGGCATCGCAATATCCAGCAAGATGGCGTCAAATCGGCCTTTTCCCCAAGCCTGCACCGCTTGCGCGCCATCGTTCACAATCGTCACCTCTGCACCCAGTCTGGACAGCATCATTTCCAACACAGCGCAGTTCGTTAGATTGTCGTCAGCGGCCAACAGCCGAAGTCCTGTCAGGCCAATCGGCTCCTCGGCCAAGGGTGCACGAGCCGCAATCGCCGCGCTGGTAGGTAAAGGCAGCGAGACTGTTATCGTCGTGCCCCGGCCGCGTTCAGAGTCGACTTTGATTGTGCCGCCCATCCGTTCGACAAGTGACTGCGTTATTGCCATGCCCAAACCGGTTCCGCCGAAACGCCGGGTCACAGAACTGTCGGCTTGGCTGAACTCATCATGCAGCCGCAGCACTTGTTCCGGGGTCATGCCGATCCCCGTATCTCGCACCTCGATGACCAATGGCATCGCGGCGCGCCCGCTAAGCTTGACGGTGACCTCGCCGCGATCAGTGAATTTGATCGCGTTGCTGACAAGATTGTGCAGCACCTGTTGAACGCGATGAGGGTCGCCAATGCGCAGTATTTCTGCTCCCGAGCCAACCAGTACTTCAAACGCCAGCCCTTTTTCGTCTGCGCGCAATTCGTACTGATCTTCAATTCTTTTGGCCAGTTCAAGCGGGCTGAACGGAAGTTCTTCAAACTCTATCTTGCCAGCCTCGATCTTTGACATGTCCAGAATATCATTGAGGATATTCAACAATGCCTCGCCCGAGCGACGGATTGTGCCAATCATGCGTTTTTGATCAGGTTGCTGCAGAGACGATTCCAACAGCTCAGCCATGCCCAGAACCCCGTTGAGCGGGGTGCGGATCTCGTGGCTCATATTGGCAAGGAACTTCGATTTTGTCCGGCTGGCTTCTTCGGCATGCGCTTTCGCCAAATACAGCTGTGTCACATCGGACCCGACTCCGCGAAAGCCGGTGAATGCTCCGGCCGCGTCAAAGATCGGTGCGCCACTCATCCGACGCCAGCGCACGATGCCATCGGTCGATTTCGGGGCGCGATAGACGAAATCCCGGAACGGTTGATTGGTGTTCAGAGCGGTCAGCATGATGTCCCAGTCGATCCCCGCATACATATCGGGGTTCGCTTGCAGCCACTCCTCCTGAGTTTTACCCATCAAGCCTTCCTTTGGCACACCGCCGTCATCGAAAGACGCTCCGTCCAAGACGAAAACAAAGCGTCTGTCGTTGTCCATTTCCCACAACCAGCCGTCTGAGACGGCGGCAATATCAATCAGGCGCTGTTCGACTTTGGCACGCTCGGAAATAGACCGTTCAAGCTCTGCTTTCACAGCCGTCAGCGCGGCTTCACGCGCCCTTTGCGCGCTGATATCGACCTGCACACCGGTGATCAGCGCAGGTGTTCCGTCGGCGGCCCAACGCAGCGCCCGCCCGGTATCCAGCACCCAAATCCAATGGCCCTGCTTGTGGCACAGGCGATACTCGGCTTTGTAGACAAAATGGGGATCACTGAACAAATTGTTGAACAAAGCCTCGGTGGCTTCAAGATCATCCGGGTGAACTCTTTGCCGCCAGGTATCAAAGGTGACGGGGCTCAGCTCTTCAAGACGGTATCCCAGCAGCGCGGCCCAATATTCGTTGACGCGGTGTTCGCGGGTGGTGACGTTCCATTCCCAAGTGCAAATCTCGGCGCCCGCGATCAGATTGCGCATCTTCTGTTCGGCCAGAAATTGTTTGGTGACGTCAGAGTGGACCTCTAGCAGTGCGCCGTCTGGCAAAATTCGTTCTTCGACGCGCAGGCGACGGCCATCAAGCAGAGTACGTTCCATCCCGCTTCCGCCCTTGCGCCGCTGGGCGAGACGGTTGGCAACCCACTCATCTTCGCAATCTTCTGCTTCAACCAGTTGGCCATGCGTGACGGCATAGTACAGAATATCCCGAAATGGTTGACCGGGAACCAGTGCAGGCGCGATCAGCGGATAGAAATCGCGATAACTTTGGTTGCAGTAAATGAACTTGTCATCGGCATCATAGATCACCACGCCTTGTTCAAGCATCTGAAGCGCTTCGATCTGAACCCGCGTTCCAGCGGCCATTTCTTCAGCTTCGGTTCCGGTGAAACCAGCGCCGACACCGTCCGTGCCTTCGTCTTCTGCTGTGCTCACATTCAGCCTTTTCATTCGCTCTTTTTAGTACAGGTCCACACGATGGCCCGCCACTGTCAAGCAAATGTTGGCTTAAGCTACGCCCTGAGACAAAGCGCCACCCAACAACGCGCTGACCGTCGAAACGAGGTCCTGTCGGCTGAGAGGTTTTGGCAGCGTAACTTCGAGTGACGACGCGACGGTCTTCATGTCAAATGGCTGAAAATCCGCATCGGCGGTAAATCTGATCACCGGCGTCGCGGCATTTATCGACCGTCCGGCACGCAAATGCCGGATGACCCGATCTCCGGTGATGAAAGGCATGTTCTGGTCCACGATCATCAGGTCGAACCGATGCGTCAGCGCAGCCTCCAAAGCCTCTCGCCCGTCCGAGGCAATCGTCAGCTCCATGTCCACGCCAAAAAGGAACGCCTGAACGATGCTTTGATTGACCTTATCGTCTTCGGCCAACAAGATTTGGAATTTGGCCGGTGGGGAAGCTTCTGTCATTTGGGTGAACCCGTCACTTGGAGCAAACAATACATCGCTCCCCTATAGACTGAATCGCGTAAACTTTTGCCAGAAAAATGGCGAGATACCGTTCGATTGGCCTATTTGCCAAGTATTACATGTGCTTAGCAATCAGGGGTTGTGTTCAGGCCGGTCACAGCTGCAAAAGGCTGTGTATTGCGTGCAAAAGATCAAGTCGCCGGAACGGCTTGGCCAGATGGCTGTCAAATCCACCGATAAGGTAATCCGCAATCTGCGAGGGCATCGCATGCGCTGTCACTGCGATTGCCGAAACCGTAGGCAAGTCGCGTAGCGATTCGATGTCGCGTATTTCCGCCAATGCGCTCATGCCGTCCAGCACCGGCATGGTGATGTCCAGCAGCAGCAAAGCAAAGGGCTCGTTCCTATCCAGCGCCGCAACCCATGCCTCAACCGCTTCCCGGCCGTTTTCAACCTGCGTTACAACCGCGCCGGTTCTGGCCAACATTTCTGACAACACCAGTCGATTGGTTTCGTTGTCATCTGCGCACAGCAGCCGCAGGCCAACCAAAGCGTTTTCGCGCAGATCGTTCTCTTTCGCCCGCACCTGTGCTGACGGCAGATGCTCGGCTTCGGGCAGCGGCAAGATGATCCGGAACATCGCGCCTTGCTTCGGCGTGCTTTCCGCCGTGATCGTTCCACCCATCAAGGTCACAAGCTGCCGCACAATCGACAACCCCAACCCTGTGCCCCCGAACCGGCGAGTCATGCTGTCGTCCGCCTGCTCAAAGCTCTCGAACAACCGAGAAACCTGGGACGGCTCGATGCCGATCCCGGTATCCGAAACTTCGATCTGAATTGGCTTGCCGATCCGGCAAGCGAATTTCAGCGTCACCTTGCCGCTTTCTGTAAACTTGAAAGCATTGTTCAGAAGATTATTCAGGATCTGCATCAACCGATGTGCATCGCCCAAACGCGGCATGTCGCAGCCAGCCGTTGCCAAAACCTCGAACGCCACCCCTTTTTCTTCAGCCGCAATCGTGTAAATCGATTCTGCTTGGCGGATCAGGTCCAACGGCACGAAGGGAGCTGACTCCACCACCATCTTGCCAGCCTCTATCTTCGACATGTCGAGGATACCATTCAGCACGGTCAGCAAAGTTTCGCCGGATTTGCGGATCGTATCGACCATCTGGCGCTGCAAGGGCTCTTCAACAATATCAGCCAGAACCTCTGCCATGCCCAGCACCCCATTCAGGGGTGTCCTGATCTCATGGCTCATATTGGCAAGGAAGGTCGATTTC
>NZ_JAXMJJ010000115.1:0-20415 GCF_034376685.1 Cypionkella sp. | reverse complement strand
TCAAGGCGACATTTCGTGTCGTTTTACGGCGTATAGAAATCTGCGCGGCTTTTGATTGGGGCGCTGTGGAATGCCATCGTTCTGACGAAAATGCTCAGCCTATCGGGGGATGACGCAGTGGCTGTGACAGAAGTGATTCGGAGGAGGATTGCGTCTAGATGCTCACGTGCAATGCAGTCTACGTGTAGATCGTCTCGATGGGCGGAAAGCTAACTTTCGTCTCTGCGACATCGAAATCTTCCAACTGGCTCAAAGCCGCCATTCAAGCAGCTGGTTTGATGTCTTTTCAGAGCAAGCGCCGTTGAGCTTGCTTTTGATTTTCGGATTGGGAGTATTTGTTCAAAGAGGCGGCAGGGTCCTGTTGCAAGCACGGGTCAAATCGACGGCTTAACGTGATTAAGCGACCGCGTTGGAACTGATGCTGTGCGCGGCACAATTGGCTGGGTTCTGCGTTTAAAGGCAGAGGGATGCGACAAGCACCGGCATCACTGTCCAGACTGCCGCAACAAGCGCGATCACCGCAAGCGTCGTGGCTGTCGTCTGCACAAAGCGGGACTTGGACGGCGCATACAGGACCGTCATCAGCGTTAGAAGCTGAAGCCCAATGGCAACAACCCAAGCGGCTAACAGAACCGGGCGGGCGTCAAGGTCAGATGGCCAATGGCGCGAGCAGGATATGCCCTGCAGCGCGTAAACTG
This sequence comes from Cypionkella sp., assembly GCF_034376685.1. GTDB lineage: Bacteria > Pseudomonadota > Alphaproteobacteria > Rhodobacterales > Rhodobacteraceae > Cypionkella. The sequence continues at coordinate 19,717 of NZ_JAXMJJ010000115.1, read as the reverse complement.
CACTAAATCCTGTCAGCCAGACCGTAATCGGCACTGAGAGGCGCAAGACTTCGATCATGAAAATGCTCCCGGCAACCACGCAGCCGCCAGTGCTACAAGCGCGGTGGCTGCAGTGAAATCTGCCCACAGCCTCACGATTTCAGCCTCACCAATACGGGTGGGCGAGGCATAGCCCGCTGCCACCCGCGCAGCGAGATAGCACAGCATGATTGCAGACAGGAACGTGTGCAGCCCGACATGGCCCGCGAGCAACCACAGCGTTGCGTCATAGGCATGGCTGGCGGGGTCGGGCCGATCCAACATCACGCTCGCGGCAGCGACAGTCAGCGCCAAAGCGCCGACAAGTCCGAGGACGATTGCGGGCCAAACAACGCCGCGCTTTGCAATCGCACGGACGGCAAGGCGCGGCCCCAGCGCAAGCGCCAACGCGCATGTCAGGGCAAGGACAACGGCCCAAAGCGGGGGCTCCAGATAGGATTGTGGTGGCCAGTTCGGTGCAACGGTCCAAAGGAACGCGTATCCGAACAGCAGGGAGCCGAAATGCACCCCATCCGCCAGCAATAGAAACACCGAACCCCACCATCCCGGCGGATCGGTTCTTTCGGACGCCAGCGGCAGCATGGCACCATTTCCGGCGTCGACCAGTCCCTCGTCCACACGCGTGCCCAGACCCCAAGCCCAGATCAGCGCCAGAGCGACCACCCCCATCAGCGCAAGACCCGCCACGATATAGGCATCGAACAAGGGAGCCAAAAACGATGTGCTGGTGACCACGGCCAGCAGAAAAGGCAGCGCCGAATTGCCCGGCAGCACCACCACCTGCGCAGGCGTGCCGCGCGCGGTCGTTACGATCAGATTCTCGCGCCGGTGACGCGTCGCAGTGCCAAGATACCCCTCGCCTCGTGCGGTGCGCACCGCCAGATCCGGATCGTCGTGCAGCGGATAGCGACCGCGCACGATTGGGATCGACGCAAAACCGTAAGCGGGCGACGGGATGGCCGCAGCCCATTCCAGCGTGCCCGCCCCCCACGGGTTGCGTCGCCCCCGCACAGCGACAAAGGCATTCACCGCCACATCAAGGATGATCAGCGCAAAACCGATGGCCATCACGTAAGAGGCGACAGACGCAACAAGGTTCAATGCCGTCCAACCCTGATCGGCGTCATAGGTCCAGGTGCGCCTGCGTTGCCCCAGAAGCCCCGCCATATGCACCGCAAGAAACGTGATGTGAAACGATGGCACCACAAGCCAGAATGCCACCTCGCCGAGCTTAAAGAACCGCGTCCGCCCGGTCAGCAACGGCATGAAGTAGTAGATTGCGGCAACCATCGGAAAGACATAGCCGCCGATCAGGACGTAGTGCAGATGGGCCACGACAAAGTGGGTATCGTGGACCTGCCAGTTGAACGGCACGACGGCCAGCATCACGCCAGTCAGCCCGCCGATCACGAAGGTGGCAAAAAAACCCATGATCCACAGCATCGGCAACTCCATCCGGGCGCGTCCCTTCCAGAGTGTGCCGATCCACGAAAACAGCATCACGGATGTCGGCACCGCCACAAGCGTTGAGGCAGCGGAGAAGAACGCGAGGCCCATATGTGGAATGCCGGTGGTGAACATGTGGTGGACCCAGAGGCCAAAACTCAGCACCGCCAGCGACACTGCCGCCGCCACGACCCAGCCGTAGCCGAGTAGGTTGGTGCGCGCCATCACTGGCAGGATGGTGGCGATCATACCCGCGGCGGGCAGAAAAATGATGTAAACTTCAGGGTGCCCAAACAGCCAGAACAAGTGCTGCCACAGCAAAGGATCGCCGCCGTTTTCCACCTGAAAGAATGGCCAATCTAGGGCGCGTTCGACCTCTAGTAGCAATGACCCAAGGATCATCGGCGGAAATGCTGTCAGGATCATCACCGACACCACCAGTATATACCACGCAAAGATCGGCATCCGCGACAGGCTCATCCCCGCCGCACGGTAGCGCAGGACGGTCACGATCACCTCAATTGCCGTCGCGATGGCTGACACCTCGATCGACGTGATCCCAAGCAGCCAGACATCTGCCCCTATCCCCGGTGAGAACGCGGCCGATGACAGTGGCGGATACATGAACCAACCACCATCGGGGGCAAGGCCCATCAGCATCGCGATAATCACCGCAGAGCCACCGAAGATATAGACCCACAAACCATAGGCCCCCAGCCGGGGAAACGCCATGTCGCGCGTGCCAAGCATGCCCGGCAACAGCAACACTGACATTGCCTCAAAAAACGGGATCGCAAACAGGAACATCATCACAGTGCCATGCATCGTGAAGATCTGGTTGTAGACCTGCGGCTGCATGAAGGCAGAGTCCGGCGTGGCAAGTTGGGCACGGATCAGCAGTGCAAGGATGCCGCCGATCACGAAAAAAGTGGTTGCGACGATCAGAAACAGCGTGCCGATGTCATTGTTGTTGCTGGTGGTCAGCCAGCCTCGAAGGCGCGGATCGGAGCCCCATATCCGCGCCAAGGCGCGGTGCAAGCGCAGGGCGGTGCCGCGTTGTGGTGTGTCGGATGCTGGCTGCGCGTCGGTCATGGTGTGCCTTCCGCCAAGAATATGGCCCATGATGCGGCATCATGCGCCTGAACCGTAAAGACATCCTCGCGGTAGCCAAGCCCGCTGAATTCGGCACTTTGCCCGGCATAGGTTCCGGGTTGCGCAGCCTCGATCCGCAGCACGTTTATATGACCGGGGATCGCATCAAGCTTCCCCGCCAGCCGCGGCACCCAAAACGAATGGATAACGTCTGCGCTGGTAATCTCGACATTCACCGGACGTCCTGCGGGGATATGCAAAACGCCTTCAGTTACAGGCGCGCCCGCGTCGTCATAGCGAAAGGTCCACGCCCATTGCCGCGCTTCGGCTTGCACGGTCACAAGATCGTGTGTCTCGCGTGGCAGCAGACGCTCGCCAATCACAAGGCCGTATACGGTCAACGCGGATAGCGTTGCCAGTGGAAAGCCAAGCCCAAGACCCCACAACCAGACGCTCGTACCGCTCTCGTCCTCGCCATGCGCCGACGCATTTGCGCGGCGATAAAGTGCCGCAAACAGCAGCGCCATAACCAGAGCAAAGATCGCCACGCCGCTTGCCAGCATGATCCACCACAGATCTGCAATGGTTTGGGCTGCCGGACCTGCCGGATGCAACATCGAAAGTTGGCCCTGGCAACCAGTTGCGATCTGAAGCGTTGTCCCGAGAGCCAATGTGCGAAGGAGTTTCGGGTGACACAAAAGATGACTCAAGTCGCGCAGGATCTTGCCCCGTTCGAGGATCCCATTGTCAACGATAGCGCCTTTCAACAAACCGAAAGCCGTTTTGCGATCTGGGGTCATCCGTTGCATGCAATGGCTGTGGCGTTTCCGGTTGCGCTGACATTTTGTGCCTTCGGGGCGGATCTGTTGTATTGGTGGTCGGGGCAGGAACGCTGGGCTTGGGCAGCACTTTGGGCCACTGGCACAGCCTTTCTGTTCGGTCTGCTGGCAGGGGCCAGCGGCACGATGGAGTTGCTGATGGTGCCGGGCATCCGCATCCGCGCAGCCGCCTGGACGCATTTCGTCATTGCCGTCATGCTGCTGTCCCTTCTGGGGCTGAACTGGGGCTGGCGTCTGACCGGATACGAGTCCGCCATTCTGCCTTGGGGCCTGCTGATGTCCGGCTTTGCGGTCATTGTGGTGGCGGTCACGGGTTGGCATGGTGGCAAGCTCGTTTTCGACTATCGGTTGGGAATATCGAAGGGCAACTGATGACCCAAGGGGTTCAAAAGCCACGATGGCACTGGCAATCCCGCCAGATCAGGTTTGGCCAGAACAAGGCTTAGGATGCCGATCACCAGTCCGAAAACCAACAACGTCGGAAACAAAGCGCCGGGCGGTTGATGCTGGCCTTCGGTTTCGGCGACGGTGATGATCGTGTGACCCACCCATGCGTGCATCGCGACAAGCCCCGTGACGAGGACGAGTTTGGCGAAAATCCAGACGGTGAAGACCTCGCGCATAAAGATAAGCACTGACCCGCTGAAAATCGCCAATATCGCCACGGGGGTGATCACCCAGACATATCCGAAATGCGTCGCGCGCCGGATTTGTGCAAATTCGGCTTGCACGATGGCGCGGTCGTGACGGGCCAGCATGCCGGGCAGCGCGATCAGCCCAGCAACCCAGACCGCAACAAAGCTTAGGTGAAGTGCTTTGACATGCGGAACCAGTCCTTCAACCCAGATCATGGCTGTTCCTCCGTCGCGCGCCATGCCCGTCGTGCCAGCATGGCAGCCCAAACCGCAAACGGCAGGCCCGCGGGCATCCACATCACCAGCCCGCCAAGCTGCTGGTCCGACAGCGGCGACAGCCCCCACAGCATTGGTGCCATCGCGTGGGTCGCATAGACGGCACTTGGCGCAAGGGTCAGGATCGCGCCGAGCATTCCCATCGCAAGATAGCCAAGGAACACCCACCCCACGCCGGACCCACAGCGCTGCGAGAACACCGCACGCCAGAACAGATAAGCCGATCCGAACAGCGTCGCCTGCATGACCCAGTAAATCGCCATGTGCCCAAGCGCCGCATCATAGGCACGGGGCAAATGCCACAGCCAAAGCGCAATCGTGGCAAACATAAACGGCAGAGCCACCGCAGTTGCGGCTCGTGCGGGGCGCGATAGTGCGAGAAGCGGGGCCGCGATCGCCACCAGAAGAACGTGATGCACCACCCGCGCCGAGAACAGCGCCGAAGACAGCGCGCAAAGCGGGGACAGAAACGCAAAGGCCAACACGATGACGGCCGCCGCACCCGGGCGGGTGCGGCCCGCACAAATTGCCAAACCAACCAGAACCGTCAGCGCCCAAGGATCAAAGTTCCAGCGTGCCCAAAGCTCGGCCGATATTGGCGCTGGCCCGCAATAGCTGCCCTGCCAGTTAATCACGGTGTGGCCGCGCGTTCATGCGTGGCGGTCTTCATTGGCTTACTCCTTTGGCGGCAGGCGGTAGGCCACCACCTGATCAGCAACCTTCGGCTTCAGGATCGAATTGCCCCCAACGGCCCAGACGACATAGTCGGCACCTTGATGCGTAAACACCGCCGGAATTGACACGGCTGGTGCTGCCACAAGGTCAGACCATATTTCTTGTCCGGTGGCGGCATCCAGCGCCCGCACGCGGTTGTCCATCGACGCCCCGATCAGGATAACGCCACCCGACGTCAGGACCGGCCCGCCCAATGTGGGCGATCCCCATGACCGCAAGCCGTAAAATCCCCATTGCTGCGACAACCCGAATGGTTTTTCATAAACCCTCTCGCCGGTGTTCAAGTCATAGGCCGAGAACGTTCCGTAAGGCGGTTTCCAGCAGGGCAGCCCAAGGGCTGTGCGCCATTCGAAAAGCTCGATGCCGTAGGGCGAGCCTTCCTGCGCATAAAATCCCGCCTCGTTGCCGCTGGGATCGCTGCCGTCTGCCGTCGCTGCCTTCACCTCGGCGGCATAATCTGCGCGCGGGATCAAACGGATCACCTGCACCACCTGCGAGGTGTTCACGTACAAAATACCTGTGCGCGGATTGACCGTCGCCCCGCCCCAGTTGTTACCGCCTGCGGTCGCAGGCCACAGGAATGTGCCTTGCACGGACGGAGGGGTGTAAAGACCCTCATAGCGATAGGTCTCACGGTCTTTCGAACACTGTCCGAACGACAGCGCATCGGCCACGGGCCAGACCTCGGGCAGGGCCGCGTGGTTGATGGTTGGCGTCGGCACATCCGCAAAGGGCTGCGTCGGCGACAATTGCTCGCCCTCCGCATCGCTTGCAGGCACTGCGCGCTCTTCCACAGGGAACAGCGGCGCCCCTGTGCGGCGGTCCAGAACGAAGATGAAGCCCTGTTTTGTTGTCTGCACCAAAGCGGGCACTTTCTGGCCATCCCGCATCAGATCAACAAGCGTCGGGGCGGAGGGCGTATCGTAGTCCCACACATCATGGTGTACGTGCTGGAAGCTCCATGCAACCTCGCCCGTCTCGATGTTGATCGCGGTGATGGATGTTGCCAAAGGAATTGCTGCGGTGCGGTTGCCACCCCAATAGTTCGGTGACGGCGACGACACCGGAACATAGACAAGGCCAAGATCTGCGTCGACTGACATGGATGACCAGATATTCGCGGTGCCGGTGACCGGGATCAATTCTTTCGGAATGAACCCGGTGTCCCATTTCAACGCGCCTGTGCGCGCATCCACCGCAATCAGGTTTCCGGGCGGTTCGACCGTGTAGGCCCAGTCTTTGCCAGACCAGCCCATCAGGATCGTATCGCCAACCACCGTGGGCGGCTGCAACAAAGAGAACGGAAACACCGCGTTCGTCTTGTTCCATTGGTTGACGTTCAGCACACCATTGTCGCCAAACTCTTCGCAGGGCTTGCCAGTATCGGCATCCACCGCGTGCAGCGTTGCATCCATCGTGCCGATCAGAACCCGCTTTTCGCAAACTCCATCAAGCCCACTTTTCCAATACGACACCCCCCGGTTTTTCAGTGCGGGCTGTGTCAGTGCTTCAAGGGTTGATTTGGTATCGTAACTCCAACGCTCGGCTCCGGTGGCAGGGTCAAGAGCGAGAATGCGGTAGAACGGCGTGCCAAGATAAAGCGATTCATTCGCGTAGATCGGTGTCGCGGACCATACTGTCGCGGGAACGTCGCCAGATCCGTCAGAGACATCACCGGTCCGCACCTCCCATGCACGTTCCAATCCGAGCACGCTTTGCGGCGTCAAACTAGCCGCTTCGGAAAACTTCGTCGCCGCCAGGTCGCCGTTAAACGTGCCCCAGAGCGGCTGGTCCGCAAGTGCGGGTGCTGCAATAACTGCGAAGAAACCGGCAATAAGAGAAACTGATTTCATGGGATTACCTTGCGCTCTGCTGCTGCGCCGCTTGCCAGCAAAGCCAGAAGCGACACGACCATCGCCGCAAGAACAGCATCCTGCATAAGGAACCAAGCGGCGATGGCTGTCAGAATTGACACAATAGCAGCGATCCGGAGTAAGACGCCGCGTGCTTTGAACTTGCCCTTTTTTGCCACGATGACACCAAGTGCCAAAGTGACTGCAAATGCACCCAACACAGCCAAAAACGCGCCGATCGTCGCATCAATTCCTGTGTCAGGCAGCACAGCTGCGGCACCGGCAAAGCCTAGACCGATGAGAGCCGCAAGAAAAGAAGTGGCAAGGAGCATCCGATGGCCTTCCGCTAGGATGCTCATACAACGTCCGAAGACGATAAGCGTTCCGTGCCTTGCCACTTGATAGCTTCTAGCTGATGGCTAGGCTCCACCGCTCGAGCTGAACATCGCCTATGGAAAGCATCCACGCTTTACCCAAACAGCGAAAACAGAATGCGAAGCACGTCCCGTATCTAGAATTCGGCGTAAGGCACAAATGGCTGCTTTGGAGAACGCCGCTGGAGGTGTGCTTGACATAAGATCGTCAGGTCTGAGCCATTTGTCTATGGGCCTGGCGCGTCGTCAGTGCGACATTTGATCAAGCCCTCTTCAATACCAAGTCAGCTAAAGATCCATTATCCGGTTATCGGCAATGGTTTCGGCAAAGCCGTTGCCGAACAGCCCCGCGGGTGTTTGAAATCCTGGCCGGACCTCTCTGGAAAGCACCCGGCGCGCCGCTTCTGCCGCAGCCATTGCGGTGAAGCTGTATCCGTTCACGGCATCCAGCACCGAGCGCACCACCCTTCCCTCCGCGTCGGTCACTTCGACGGCGGCATGATAGCGGCTTGCTTCGCGCTCTGCGTGGCTGGGGCCAACCGGCAGATCCTTGACGTCTCCGGTCGGAAATGCACCCGCTGTTATGCAAACGAAGGTCTCGATGTCTGGCACACCGGTGGCGTGATGGATCGTCACAAGGTCGGGCAGCGTCACGGCGAAAGACGATTGCGGCCCGCTGCCGAAGTCGAAATCCCGCAGATCGCCCAGTGGGCGCGTCACGAGGCCGCCACTAATAAGGCGCAATGTCTGTGGCGCAATAGACTGCTGCGCGCTGATCATCGATCCCCGTGACATCGCGCCTGAAACACGAAGCGCGATGCTGACACTCCGGGCTTTGTCGACGCGCGCAACGGCTTGTCCGGCAAGACTTCCCAGCATTGCTACGCTTGGCGTGCACAGGCTGCGATACTGTTCCAGGCGGCGGTTAGCAGAAATGCAGGGACCGATTTTGCTGCTGCTAGCACGCAGGACCGGATTGGGCAAAGCTGCGCTGCAGCATTCCGTGGCGACGCAAATGTTTGCTTTGGGCCGCATGCAACTTGCCTTCAAAGCAACGAAATGGCTGGTCAGGTAGGCCAGACCGTCAGGATGAGTGGAACGCCGACGACCACGACAAGGACCGAAAGCGGCGCGCCGAGCCGCGCATAGTCGCCAAACCGATAGCCACCCGGTCCCATGACCAGTGTGTTGCACTGGTGCCCGATGGGTGTAAGGAAGTCACACCCTGCGCCTACCGCGACCGCCATCAGGAAGGCGTCGGGCTCAAGGCCCAGCCGGCTCGCAAAGATTGCAGCTATGGGCGCCATGACCAGCACGGTAGCTGCATTGTTCAGAAAGGGTGTCACCGCCATCGCCACCACCATGATGAGGGCAACCGCCCCCCAGACTGGCAGCCCGGTCGCTACCGTCGACAGCACATCGCCGATCAGTTCCGTCCCGCCGGTTGTCTGCAACGCCTCACTGACCGGGATCAGCGCGCCCAGCATCACGAGGATCGGCCATTCGATGGCCTCGTATGCCGCCTCGGCGCTGATCGCGCCGGTGAGGATCATCGCCAGTGCCGCCCCAAAGAATGCGATGGCCACCGGAACCAGTCCAATGGCCGTCAGTCCCATCGCCGCGGCAAGGATCGCCACCGGCAGGATTTCCCGCCGCACCGACCCCAAGCGCAACTCACGTTCTGCCAGCGGCAGCAGTCCCAGTGCCACGATCCGGTCGGGAAGGATCGCAAGCGAGCCTTGCAGCAAAAGCACGTCCCCCGGTTCCAGCGCGGTCTCGCCGAGCCTCTCGGTCATCCGCTTCCCCGAGCGTGACAGGGCAACCAGATTGATCCCTTGTTCGTCGAAAAGCTGTAGACGGGCGGCACTTTTGCCAATGATCGGCGACGTGCCCTTGACCACGGCTTCGATCACCCCGATCCGTTCGGCTTTGTTTTCAGGGGCCTTCGGTTTGTCTTGCCGCGCCAGTGTCAGACCCGCTTTGGTGACCGCGAGTTCAAGCCCGTCGGGCTGGCCCCTCAGTTGCAGGATGTCGCCCTCCCGGATGACATGCTCGGGCAGGGTGACGGGGCGACGGGTGCCGTCTCGGATAACGCCGGTCACAGTGACCTCACCATCGGCAACGCCAAGAAAATCGCCAATCGTCTTGCCGACGATGGCCGCCTCCGGCGGCACGCTGGCCTCGGAGTTGTAGTCGCTGATGTTGACCGCCTCGCCGAGCGAAGCCGTGGCGCGCCGGTCATGCGGCAGCAGGTACCGCGAGGCGAACATCAGGAACACCATCCCGACAACCGACAGGCCCAGTCCGACCGGGGCGTAATCAAACATGCGGAACGGCTCGCCTGTCATCTCTTCGCGCACACGCGACACGATGATGTTGGGCGAGGTGCCAACCATCGTGATCAACCCGCCCAGCAACGAACCGAATGCCATCGGCATGAGGTATAGCGATGGTGACGCGCTGGACTTCTTGGCAATCTTCAGCGCGGCGGGCATCATCATTGCCAGCGCACCGATGTTCTTGATCAGCGCCGACAAAAGCGTGACCGTGCCCACCAGCACCAGAAGCTGCACCCGAAACCCGCGCAGCCGACGTATCAGCCAACGGAGCACAACCTCGATCAGGTGCGAACGTGCGACGGCAGCACTGACCACCAGTGCAGAGGCGACGATGATGACGATGTCGTCGCTGAAACCCGAAAAGGCATCCTTTGGTGCGACCGTCCCGGCGGCGAGCGAGGCCACGAGAGCCAGCATTGCAACCACATCGTAGCGCAGCTTGCCCCAGATGAAGAGGATCATCATGCCAATGATGATAGCGAATGCGTAGGACTGAAGCAGGGTCATGTGGTCTCCGCAATCGTTTGCTGACTTTCGATACAATCAGTCCATAACAGCAACGCAACCAACAGATCCAAGTTCCCCATATCATGTCTGCGGCTAGGGGAGTGTGAGACTGGGTTGCCCAGAGCTCCTACGAGGTCAAAATCGCTCGCAACGTTTTCGTTTCAAGGTCGGTAAATTTTGGGTGGAATGTCCTGATATTGGGCAGGATTTGAGAACGAAAGCCTCGGCGGGGCGTCTACAATCTAAAACAGCATTAGTGCTGCGGCGTTTTCTATGCGACGCAACCGAGTGGCGGCTTGCGGGCTCATCGAAATGCTGCGCAGGCCGGTCCAGACCGGCAGCTTTGGGCCGGTCGCGACTACATCAACTCTAAGGGCGGAGAGCCGACGGATGCTGGCGCAGCACAGCACCAGCCATCGACCGTCAAAGTCGCCATTCGACCGTGGCGCCTGTCAGGCTGGACTGCCGCATTGGGGCGTCATCGCACGGAGCCCTCTCTATCAGTTCGTCAGGGTGCAGAGAACGAACGCTTTCCGCTCGACAACAAACGTAGCGAAACTGGATGTAGCGAAACTGGATGACGTCGGTGCAGGTCCAGAACTGAACGCATATTATGTGCATCCAAGCCCCGGCAGATGACAGAAAAGGGGCACCCTGCTAGGTGCCCCAAATGTGTCATGCGCCGCTCCAAGGCGATCAGGCGATCAAGGCACCGTCGTCGCGCCACACGGCAATGATGGCGGACCGTGGAAGACCTTCGGCGGGCCAGCCCGTTCCGGGGTGCTGGATGCCAACAAAGATGGTCCTTCCGTCAGAGGAGGGTGTCATCCCCGTGACTTCCGAACCGACCGGACCAGTCAGGAACCGGGCGATTTCGCCGGTTGCAGGATCACCAACCAGCATCTGGTTGTTGCCCTGTCCTGCGAAGTCACCTTCGTTGCTGTCGTCACCATCGGTCTGGATCCAAAGCAGGCCAAACCGATCGAACACCATCCCGTCGGGCGAGTTGAACATATTGCCATCGGTGATGTTGGCCGAACCGGCGTAGGCATCGCTGTGAACCGTGGGGTTTCCGGCGGTCACATACAGATCCCAAGTGAAGCCGGTCGCGGTATGATCCTCGTCCACAGGATACCAGCGCACGATCTGGCCATAGCCGTTTTCGGCGCGGGCGTTGGGCGAGCCTTCAACCGGCACCATCGCATCGCCACCGGCATTGGTGGCATCGGCCTTGCGCCACGAATTATTGGTCAGAGCGCAGTAGGCCTCGATCGCGATCGGGTTGACAGCAACCCATTCCGGGCGGTCCATCGTGGTGGCACCCACGGCCGAGGCCGCCTGACGGGTGTGGATACAGATCATCGCCGCATCCATGCCAGTGGTTTCCGGGGTCAGCGGCAGCCACTGGCCGCTGCCATCGGCGCCGAACTGCGCAACATAGAGCACGCCGTCATCCAGCAGGGTCGAGGTATCGCCGCCCGGCATATAGACGCCATTCGAGACGTATTTATACAGGAACTCGCCGCGCTCATCGTCGCCCAAATAGACCACGACCCGACCGTTGCGGGCCACGACCGATGCGGCGTTTTCATGCTTGAAACGGCCCAGTGCGCTGCGCTTGACCGGGGTCGAAGCCGCATCCGACGGGTCGATCTCGACGACGTAGCCAAAACGGTGCGGTTCGTTGGGATTTTGCGCCAGATCGAAACGGGCATCGAACTTTTCATAAGCATAGCCCGATTCCGCGCCGATGCCGTAGCGGTCGAACCCGTCGGGTATCGTCATTTCGGCATTGGTCGAACCGAAGTAGCCGTTAAAGTTTTCTTCGCAGGTCAGGTAAGTGCCCCAAGGGGTTCGGCCCGATCCGCAGTTGTTCAGCGTACCTAGCACCGAAGTACCGATCGGATCGGAAGCGGTCTGCAGCAGGGTATGCCCGGCGGCAGGGCCCGAGATCATCATCGGCGTGTTGTTGGTGATGCGGCGGTTGAAAGGCGAATCGACCACGACGGCCCAGCCCTCAGCGCCTTTGGCGACCTCCATGACGGTGATACCCTGCAGATTCTGCAGCTTCAGCACGTCCGCGGCATTGGTCGGCAGCTCGTTCTCATCGACGTCCACGTTGATTCCAGAATTGACGTATTCGTGATTGATCGCGATCACCTGATGTCCATCGATATTGAACATCTCCATACCGTCGGTGTTTTCACCAAAAACTCGGTCAGAATTCGGGTGACCAAAATTTTCATGGTCAAAGGCCGGCGCGTCCGAGAACAGCGCATCGCCCCAAGCCGCAACGACCTTCCAGGAGTAACCCTCGGGCACATGGACCATGCTGTCCGTCGCAGTCGGGATCGGGGTAAAGGCGAAACGCGACATCGCAGCCGCCTGCGCATTCGCGGATGTCGAGGACATCATGGAGCCGAGGCCCATAGCAGCGGCGCCCGAGCCAAAGGCGACGACTGAGCGCAGGAAGCCGCGACGCGACATCGCGGCTTCGACGACGCGGTCGAAATCGACTGTTTCCGGAGCTGGACGGCGACGTTCGTCGAACGCATCCCAGTTCATCGGTTCGTATGACTGATCTGTCATGGCTGGTCTCCCCACGGACACTGGCAGTTGAAAAGGAGACTAGAGTTTAGGCTGCGAAGATGACAATCGGACGACAGTCTGTTGATTTCTACGCAGCGGGACGACGTTGTTGTACCAATCGGTGCAGGAATTCATCTATTGAATCCAGCGTGATAGCTGGACATCTTGAGCAGACTGACTCCCTTCAGGAACTGTCCAACCTACAACGAAGCGCTCAAGCGCCGTGGCTCGCTGACGATTTGGCTCGGCCCTGAGGTGGCCTGGGAAGCGACGCCGACCGAGATGAGCGGTAGCCAGCCCAGCAACAACAATGCCGAGATCAATGGCCGCTTGGCTTTGAAGGTGCTGGTCGCAGAGCACCGCATGGGCGCGTAGGGTTTGAAAACGCAGCGAATGTCGAGACAGTCTCGACCAGTAGACCTTGGCTATGCGCTGCCAGCCAGCTTGCAGGGTTTGGGACGCTGCGCGCGGACCCAAGCAGCCTGTTCCGATTGCGTTGCCCGATACTGCGCCGGACCTCCATTGCGCCTGACCTCGCGGCTGATCGTCGAAGCAGAACGGTGTAACGCCCGCGCGATGGACCGCAGCTATTGATGGGCGTGCAGACTTCTCGATATCTTCTCACGTTCGTACAGCGTCAGTGCCAGCCGGGATCTCGTGCGATCGGGCGGGCGTATGTCGCCGGTGCGGGCCAGAAGCGGATAGACTGACGACGAGTTGCGCTCAAACCCCCGGCCGATCGAACTCATCGACTCGCCACGCTGCCGGCGATCCAAAATCTCTGCCTTCTGCTTGTCTGTGAACAATATCCGACGACGATACGTCATGGCTCACACTCCTTCTTCGTCTAAAGAATGAAGTGTTGCGGCGACCAGTTGAAGCCACCCCGGATCGCCGACATTACCGCGGCGCTCATGCTGCGGCGAGTACGAATGGCAGGTCTGGGGAAGCCGACTGCCAAGGCCGAATGACTGCAGTGGGCCGATATCGTCGTGGCGGCTGCGACCGATGCTGGGCGCGCAAAACTACATGGCACCTGCACGGCACCACATCTATGGCCTCTCGCGAAAGCTACCGTTAGCCCCCCGTTTCGGACAGCTTCACGAACCGCCCCGGCGGCATTCCGACATGACGGCTGAAGGCGGTGCTGAAGGTGCTGGCAGAGCCATAGCCGATTTGTCCAGCCACCTCATCCAGTGACAATTTGCGTCCGCACAACAGGTTTTTAGCAACAGCCATGCGCCATGCCAGCAGATATTCCATCGGTCGCAGGCCGACCGTGCGGGCAAAACGATCAAAGAAGGCCGAGCGCGACAGCCCCGCCGCTTCGGCCAGTTGTGGCACGGTCCAGTCCCGGTCTATCGCGCCATGTAACTCGCGCAGCGCGGCGGCGATCCGGGGATCAGCAAGCCCACGCAACAGGCCCGGTTCGGTCAGTGTCGTTGGAGCCGTGCGCAAGGCTTCGATCAGCAGAATCTCGACCAGACGTCCCAAAATGAGGTCGCGGCCCATCGCATCGCCCGCGGCCTCTTCGCCCAGCAGGCGCACCAGTTGTGTCAGGCGCGGGACGCCGCGGATATGGATCATCCGCGGCAGCAGCGACACCATCAGGCCAGCATCCGGTGCGTCGAAGGTGAACCAGCCGCCGAACTGGCGCACATCGGCGGGGCCTTCCTTGCGACCGTGGCGGACTTCCCGGTCAGGCGAGGTCGCCGTTTTGGGATCAATCCGCACCGGCGACGCAGGCTCAAACCCCAACATGGTAAAGGCCGGGGTTGCGGCCAGCAGCACAAAATCGCCTTCCTCGAGAATGACCGGCGCTTCGCCCTCCACCGCCAAGCGACAACGGCCCTCGGTCACGGCGCAAAAGCCGGGCTGGCCGAATGCGGCGTAGCGCACGGCCCAAGCCCCTGCGCCGCTGATCTCTTTGGAGAACACGGCACGGGGGCGCAGCAACTGGATCATTTGGCTTAGCGGATCGGACATATTGGACTATTGCAAATACATAATGGACTTCTGATTGAAGATAGTCCTGATCATGCCCGCTATATCGGTCTCGTCAACAGCAAACACAGGAGACTGACATGAAAATTGTCCTCATCACCGGCACCTCGTCCGGCTATGGGTTGGAAACCGCCCGGCATTTTCACGCCCAAGGCTGGACCGTCATCGCCACCATGCGAACCCCGCACGCTGGCCTGCTGCCCGACTCGGACCGTATGCGCATCCTGCCGCTGGATGTCACCCGTCCCGATAGCATCGATGCGGCGATCAGAGCGGCGGGGCCAATCGACGTGCTGGTAAACAATGCCGGGATCGGCGTGGTAGGCGCATTCGAGGCTACGCCAATGGCGCATATCCGCAAGGTGTTCGAGACCAATACTTTTGGCGTCATGGCGATGGTGCAGGCGGTGATCCCGCAGATGCGGGCGCGCCGATCGGGTGTGATCGTGAACGTCACCTCCAGTGTGACGCTTGCCCCGCACCCGCTGGCCGCCGCCTACACCGCCAGCAAACAGGCCATCGAGGGCTTCACCGGATCGCTGGCGCATGAACTTGGTGCATTTGGAGTGCAGGCAAAACTTGTTGAACCGGGCTATGCCCCAACGACCCGCCTTGCCATCAACACCGACATTCCCGTGACAGATCTGATCCCCGAGGCCTATGCCAGCTACGCGGGACCAATCTTTGCCACATTCGCCAATCCAGAACTGACAACACAGGAAAGCGACGTGGCCCAGGCGGTATGGTTGGCCGCAACCGACAAAACCGACCGCCTACACTATCCGGCTGGGGCCGATGCCGTGGCACTGTCACAAGCCAAGGTCGCTTGAACAGATCTGCGCCGGTCTTGCGCAAGCCGCAAGTCTGGCGCTCTGCGCTTGCTCCTCATCGGCAATTACCCTTGAAGCCCGCGATGAATGCGGCCTGACATTGTTGTAGTCGTAGCGCCAAAGGCCCAGCGTTCGGCGGGCACATGCTGGCCAAGCATGCCAGCGATCCGCAGGGCATCCGATTTTGTGTAGTTTCTATCGGCCCCCTTTTTGAGGGCAGCCTTAGGCTCTGATAGCAGGACGAAAGCGTTATCATCCGTCTTTACGGGACAGTAACAGCTTATCTCGCTGGGCAGCTTGGTCGCGTAATGGAACCGGGTGGTGAGCGAATCTGGTTGTTTCTGCGGCATTACTGCGATGGTAACCCCCTTCGCTTTCTTTATCCCCGAAAACCTCTTGTTAAGAAGGTGGACTGCCACATTTGGCCACATTCCCTCGGCGCTCCTTCGCCAGATAAATCCATGCAGGTGAGGCATGAACCTTACCACCGGACTTCTAAGCCCCGAGCTCGCCTATCCAGTCGCGAGTGGCAGTCAGCAGCTCTGCTGACAGCGCGGAATCGTTCACCGCGCGTGCGATGATCATCGCACCGACCATTGCGGACCAACTTCCGATCGCACGGCGACGAAGGTCCGCGGACGGAATCTCTTCAGTGCTGTCACGCTGCATGGCTGCGGCCACGCGGGCGAGTTGCAACTCCAACCCTTCGGCCAGCGCGCCACGCGCTTCAGACGACTGATGACGCAAATCCGAGGCCAATGCGGCCATCGGGCAACCTTGACCCGAGGCGTCGCGATGGAGTGGGGACAAATAAATGTCAGCAAAAGCCATAAAACCCAGGCTGTCTTCGTTGCCTTTGGTGACATGTCCCACCGTCTCGGCGATCAGTTCGCCCTTTGAGGCGAAATGTCCGTAAAATCCACCGTGGGTCAGCCCAGCGGCTTTCATCACTTCGGACACCGAAACAGCATCGAACCC
Source organism: Cypionkella sp. (assembly GCF_034376685.1). Taxonomy (GTDB): domain Bacteria; phylum Pseudomonadota; class Alphaproteobacteria; order Rhodobacterales; family Rhodobacteraceae; genus Cypionkella. The sequence goes on along the minus strand of NZ_JAXMJJ010000115.1, from coordinate 3,181 downwards.
CCTTTCCCGAAACAGCCGCGCCGCTTCGGTCAGGATGCGGAGGCGGCTTTCAGCCATCTGCTCACGGGACACTTTCATAGCAGATTTTCCTTCGCTTCTTCGCTTGACTATTCATGATGCCAATCATAAATAATTATTCATGACGATCATCATGAATATAGCGCGGCATAGACAGGAGTTCAATGCAATGGTTGCCCCAAAAACCCTTATCACAGGTGCTTCGACCGGAATCGGTGCTATTTATGCCGACCGTTTTGCCAAGCGCGGCCATGACCTTGTCTTGGTCGCTCGCGATCTGGTTCGGTTGGAGACGCTGGCCGCCAAGCTGCGCCAAGAAACTGGCGTGAACGTTGAGATACTTCGGGCTGATCTGACCGCTGAGGCCGATCTGGCGGTGGTCGAGGCAAAGCTGCGCGACGATGCCGCCATAACCACGCTGGTCAACAACGCGGGCGCAACCGTTGCGGCGGCCTTCGCCGACCAAGGCAGTGCAGATATTTCGCGCATTATCGCACTGAACGTCACGGCGGTCGCGCGGCTTGCCAATGCTGTGGCCGGACGGTTTGCGCGGGCGGGCGGTGGCACGATCATCAACATCGCGTCGGTCGTGGGGCTGGTGCCGGAATTTTCGATGTCGGTTTATGGGGCCACGAAGGCCTTCGTACTGTTCCTGTCCCAAGGCCTGCAAGTGGAGCTTGGTCCGCGCGGTGTGCGGGTGCAGGCCGTGCTGCCCGGTGCCACCAGCACGGAGCTTTGGGATCGCGCAGGCGCGGATGCTGCCAAGCTGCCACCGATGATGGACGCCGCCGATCTTGTGGATGCAGCACTGGTCGGGTTTGACGCGGGCGAGACTGTGACCATCCCGCCGCTTCCCGACGCCAAGCTTTGGGACAGTTATCAGACAGCCCGGCAAGCCATGCTGCCCGGCTTTGGCAATACGCTTCCAGCCGCCCGCTATCGCACGTGAAAGGACAAGGCGTGACCAATTCCCTGTTCCCACCCGCAGCTTTGATTGGCAGCCCGGCGGTCCAAGACCAAGCGCCCAACTCGATTGCACCGCCAGACAGTGATGCTCAAGGATACGCCGATACCCCGCCCCTGAAAGCTGTGGAGTAACGGCATGAAAGCCTGGAGTCTTGATCGCTACGGAAAAGCACAAAAACTGCGGATGGCAGATCTTCCCGATCCCGTCCCCTCGGCGACAGAAGTTCTGATCCGAATTCATGCGGCCGGACTGAACCCGCTGGATCTGAAACTACGCGATGGGGCGTTCAAACCGATCCTGCCCTACAAGCCCCCCTTCGTGCTGGGTCATGATCTGGCAGGCGAGGTGGTAGCCATTGGCGCCGAGGTGACTGGCTTTCATCCCGGTGACAGGGTGATGGCGCGCCCGTGTGATGGGCGGATCGGCACATTGGCGGAACTCATTGCTGTGGATGTGGCCGATCTGGCCCCGATACCAGCCAACCTGTCTATGGCCGAGGCCGCCGCCCTGCCGCTGGTCAGCCTGACAGCGTGGCAGGCGCTGGTTGAACTCGGTCAGGTGGGGCCGGGACAGAAGGTCTTGATCCACGCCGGAACCGGCGGCGTCGGCAGTATAGCGATCCAGTTGGCGAAGCATCTGGGTGCCTATGTTGCCACTACCGCCAGCGCCAAGAATACCGAGATGCTGCGCGATTTGGGGGCAGATCAGGTGATCGACTATCGCAACGAAGACTTTGCGCAAATCCTCTCTGGCTATGACCTCGTATTGTGTAGTCTGGAAGGGGAGACGCTGGCGAAATCGGTTTCGATTTTGAAATCCGGTGGCAAGCTCATTTCCATCTCCGGTCCGCCAATGCCCGAGTTCGCCAAGGCCAAGGGGCTGGGCTTCGTGCTTGGCCTGATCTTCCGGGTGATCAGCCGCAGCATCCGACGCAAGGCGCGGGCCGCTGGTGTCAGCTATCATTTCTTGTTCATGCGAGCGGATGGTGATCAGTTGCGTCAGATCGCCCAGTTGGTCGCCACCGGTGCGATCCGCCCCGTTATCGACCGCGTCTTTTCCTTCGCCGAAACCAATGCCGCCCTCGCCTATCTGGAAACGGGTCGCGCCAAGGGCAAGGTTGTCGTGACTCTGCCATCAATCGAGGAATGATCATGGAATATAGGCCCTTTGGCCGGACCGGCTCGCAAATCTCTCAACTGTCGCTGGGCACCGGAACGTTCGGCACAGGCTGGGTCATGGTGCGGATGCTGAAACCAGTGCCGCAATCTTCAACGCCTATGCCGAGGCGGGTAGCAATCTGATCGACACGGCCGACGTCTATCAGTTTGGCCAGTCTGAGACGATCCTTGGAACACTGCTGGAAGGTCGGCGCGATGATTTCGTGCTGACGACCAAGTACACCAACGGGTCAGCGCCCGGTGCGAACCGCCTTGTCCTTGGCAACAGCCGCAAAGCGATGATCGCCTCGTTTGAAGCAAGTCTGCGGCGGCTGAAAACCGACCGCATCGACATTCTCTGGACGCATCACCCCGATGGCGAGACTCCGCTGGACGAGATCTTGCGCGGCTTTGATGACCTCGCCCGCGCGGGCAAGATCCTTTACGCGGGCCTGTCAAATTTCGCAGCATGGCAACTGTCGCGCGCTGTAACGCTGGCCGAACTGACCCGCAGCCTTCCGATCGCCGCCGCACAATTCGAGCACAGCCTTGCCCACCGTGAACCCGAGGCGGATCTGCTCCCGGCCTCTCGGGCGCTTGGCCTTGGCATGGTCACATGGTCACCGCTTGGTGGCGGTATCCTGACAGGTAGGTATCGCGCAGGCGAAAAGGGTCGCGCCGAAGTCATGAGCGGCAAGGTATTTCAAGCGGAAGATAATGCACAGCGCACCGCCATACTTGATGCCGTGCTAGCCGTCGCCGCAGAGACCGGCACAGCGTCTGATCAGATCGCTATCGCTTGGGCGATAAGCCATGGTGCGGTGCCGATGATTGGACCGCGCAATCTGCCGCACCTCCCCTATTTGTAATGTGGGCGATCTAGCCAGACACCATTTCATGTCTTTACAGCTTTTCTCCGAGCGCCTCGTAAGGCGTTTTCTCGTTGTAAGCGCCGTGTGGTCAGGCAAGGTTATAGAACTGCTCCCACGCGGCCAGCCTCGCGTTCAGGTCGACATCGCCCGTGTAGCCGAGAAGCTGG
>NZ_JAXMJJ010000114.1:0-10139 GCF_034376685.1 Cypionkella sp. | reverse complement strand
CGGCGTCGAGGGGCGCCGCCAGATGCCCCATTTCGCCATCACCCCCGAAGAGATGCGCGCCCTGTCGGAATTCCTGCGCTGGGCGGATCAGACCGACACCCAAAGCTGGCCGCCCACGGACGCGGGCTAGGAGAAAGACATGAAATATCAATCGCAAAAAGTGGCCTACGCCTACTTCATGGTGGCGATGGGCCTGTTCGGCATCCAGGTCCTTGGCGGGCTGCTGGCGGGCTGGATCTACGTCTCGCCCAACACGCTGTCGACGGTGCTGCCCTTCAACATCATCCGCATGATCCACACCAACGCGCTGATCGTCTGGCTGCTCTTGGGCTTCTTCGGTGCCGCCTACTTCCTTGTCCCCGAGGAATCCGAGCGCGAGATCTGGTCGGTCAAGCTCGCATACCTGCAGCTGATCATCCTGGTGGTCGGCACGCTTGGCGCTGTCGGCAGTTACCTTGTCGGCATCCACGGCGGGCGCGAGTTCCTTGAACAACCGCTCTGGGTCAAGTTCGGCATCCTGGTCGCCGCGGTGATCTTCCTGGTCAACATCTCGATGACCGTGCTTGCGGGCCGCAAGACCGCGATCACGGGCGTGTTGCTGACCGGCCTGTGGCTCTTGTCGCTTCTCTGGGTCTTTGCCTTCATCAACCCCGACAACCTGAGCCTCGACAAGATGTACTGGTGGTTCGTCGTCCATCTCTGGGTCGAAGGCACATGGGAACTGGTGATGGCCGCGATCCTCGCCTTCCTGATGCTGAAGCTGACCGGGGTGGACCGCGAAGTGGTGGAAAAGTGGCTCTATGTCATCGTCGCCACCGCGCTGTTCTCGGGCATCCTCGGCACCGGCCACCATTTCTACTGGATCGGTCTGCCGGAATACTGGCAGTGGACAGGTTCGATCTTCTCGGCCTTTGAGGTGGTGCCTTTCTTCGCGATGATGTCGTTTGCCTTCATCATGGTCTGGAAGGGGCGGCGCAATCATCCCAACAAGGCGGCACTGCTGTGGGCTTTGGGGTCTGCCACGGTAGCGTTCTTTGGCGCGGGCGTCTGGGGCTTTCTGCACACGTTCCATGGCGTGAACTTTTACACCCACGGCACGCAGATCACCGCCGCGCACGGTCACCTGTCGTTCTACGGGGCCTATGTCGCGATGAACCTTGCGATCATCACCTATGCCATGCCGCTGCTACGGGGACGTGCGCCTTATAATCAGGTGCTGAACATGATCTCGTTCTGGCTGATGACCGGCGGCATGGCGTTCATGACCTTCGTTTTGACCTTTGCCGGCACGATCCAGACCCATATGCAGCGGATCGTCGGCGACTATTACATGGACGTGCAAGACCAGTTGGGATTGTTCTACATGATGCGGTTCGGCGCAGGTATCGCGGTGGTGCTGGGCGCGATCCTGTTCATCTACGCGCAATTGGTGGTGCGGCGTGAAGTGATCACGCCGAACACCATGCCTGCCCCCGCAGGAGGGGAGTCATGAACGCCCTCGCCCCCGAACGGTCAGCACCGTTCTATCGCCCCGTTGCGCAGGAATGTGCGCTGTTCGAAGCGGCTCACGCCAATGGTCTGCCCCTTTTGCTGAAGGGGCCGACCGGCTGCGGCAAGACGCGGTTTGTCGAACACATGGCGGCCCGGTTGGGCCGTCCGCTTTATACGGTGGCCTGTCATGACGATCTCTCGGCTGCCGACCTGATCGGGCGCTACCTTCTGCGCGGTGGGGCAACAGAATGGGTCGATGGCCCGCTGACCCGCGCCGTACGCGAAGGCGCGATCTGTTATCTGGATGAGGTGATTGAGGCGCGCAAGGATGTGACGGTTGTGCTGCACCCGCTGACCGACAACCGCCGCACCCTGATGATTGACCGCACCGGCGAAGAACTGCTGGCCCCGCCCGGCTTCATGCTGGTGGCCAGCTACAACCCCGGCTACCAGAACATCCTGAAACGGTTGAAACCGTCCACCCGGCAGCGGTTCCTTTCGATCACCTTCGGCTTTCCCGATGCCGCGACCGAAACCGCTGTCGTTGCGCGTGAAAGCGGGTTGGATGCGACCCGTGTGGCTCCGCTGGTGCGGCTGGCCGGGCATATCCGCGCGCTGTCGGGGATGGATCTGGAGGAAGGTGTCTCCACCCGCCTCTTGATCTACGCCGCCACCCTTATCGCCGGAGGGATGCCGATCGAACGCGCGTTGCAGGCGGCAGTGGTGGAACCCCTCACCGACGAGCCTGACGTGGCGCAAGCCCTGCGCGACGTCATCGCCTGCATCTACGGCTAAGCCATGGCGTTGCATCCGTTGGATCTGATGGAACCGGAAGAGACGATGGGCAACCTCTGGCACGGGGTCGCGCAGCGGCTGGCCCCGGTCACCGGCCATCCGGCCCATGCCGTGGCGTTGGATGCCGTGCGCCCCAGTCTTGCCCTGCTGTTCCGCGCCCTTGGCGGCAAGCCGGGGGTCGAGATTGCCGCCAGCCCCGCCACCGCCTCCCGGCATCGCCGGGGAATGGCTGCCCATCTGGCCGAGGCACGGGTGCTGGAGCATGTCGCAAGCTTCGACGGTGATAGCCTGCGGCTACCGCCGGTGATGGATGTCTTCCCCACCATAGAGTTGAATCGCACCGCCTATCTGTGGCTGGCAGCCCTTGCCGCTTGTTCTATGCCCACAGTCGCTGCGCAAGATCCGCTGGCCGCCGACCTCGCCAATCTAAGCGCCATGCACCGCGCAACCGCTGGGGCGCTGACGCTCTGCCCCGGCCTGCGCGTATCTCATGCAGCCATGTGCGCCCACCTGCTGACCCTGCGCACCGATCTGGCCGCGTCGCGGGCAGAACACAACGTCGAGCAAAGCGCGCGGGCAGTTCTGTCCGGCGATCTACTGCGCGCCGATTTGGCTATTCCTATGAACCCGCACGGCTACGCCCCTCTTGCGCCGGTTCCGATCTGGTTGCGGCTGGATCTCGCAGCTGGGAACACGGCGGCGGCTCCTGCCGAGGACGGCATCAGCGCACCGCCCGGTCTTGCCACGGCCACGCGCAAACAGGGCAAGCGTGAGGACAACGATCAGGCCAACCGCACCGACAGCTTCATCATGCACCGGTTCGAATCGATCTTCTCATGGGTCGAAAGCATGATGCTGAACCGGGCCACCGACGATGATGATCTGGAAAACGCCCAGAAGGCAGCCGAGGATCAGGACCATATCAACCTGACCCGCCATCACAAACGCGCCGCGACCCGTCTGCGACTGCATCTTGATCTGGCCCCGCAAGACGCAGACCATGAACGCCTCTCGGCGCGCTTTACCTACCCGGAATGGAATCACCGCGCCCGCGCCTACATGCCCGACCATTGCATCGTTCTGGAGGCTGACGCCACGCCTGGCGAGAGTTTCAGCCCCGACCCGCGCTTGATGGCCCGCGTGCGCCATCAGTTCGAAGCGTTGCACCCCCGCCGCATCCTGCTGCCGAGGCAGGTTGACGGCCCAGAGCTTGACCTTGATGCCCTGATCGCGGCGCAGGTCGCTCTCCGCGCCACCGGGCAGGCCAGCGACCGTATCTTTCGCGACCTGCGCCATGTCGAGCGTGATCTGTCGGTGGCGATCCTGATGGATTGCTCGCGCTCTACCGAATCCGTGATCGGCAGCCGCAGCATCATCGACACCATGCGCGAGGCAATGGCGGCGCTGGCAGGCGGCATCGACGCCGCAGGTGATCGGCTGGCGATCTGGGGGTTTTCGTCCCTGCGGCGTGACCGCGTGTTCCTGACCCGCTGCAAGCAGTTCGATGAACGCATGTCCCCAGACATCACCGCGCGTATCGGCGGTCTGCAACCCGGCCATTACACCCGGCTCGGGGCCGCGATCCGCCACGCTTCCGCCCAACTCGCAACCGAGCCTTCTGCCCGCAAGCTGCTGTTGGTGCTGACCGATGGCAAACCCAATGACCTTGACCACTACGAAGGCACCCACGGCATCGAAGACAGCCACATGGCCCTGCGCGAGGCTCGCCGCTTGGGCCATGCCGTGCACGGAGTGATCGTCGATGCCGATGGTCAGGACTGGTTCGCCCGCATCTTTGGCCGCGCAGGTTTCACCCTGCTGCCTGACCCCGCCCGGCTTGGCCGTGCCTTGCCCGATATCTACCGTTCACTGATATAGGAGACCTGACATGCGCCTACCCCTTTCGCTCTTGGCCGCACTCACCCCAGCCGCCGCTGTTGCCGAAGCCTTCCAGCGTCCAATCCCGCAACCTCAGACGGCACAGGCCGAAATCAGCTACTTCGTCGCTTCGCTGCTGCTGCTGATGGCGCTGGTTGCGGTGCAATGGCTGATCAGCCGCAGATGAGTCTCACTTGGCTGACGGCGATCCTGTATCCGTTCGGGGCCGGGGCGATGGCTGTGAACCTGTTCTTCGCCTCGCTGATCGCATCGTGGCTTGGCTCGCCAGTGCTGACACCCGTGCAATCGGTCATCGGCGGTGCGGTGCTGGGCATTCCCGCAACATGGGCTTTCGCCCGCCATATCCGGCGGCTGATGGACAAGGCGGACACATGAACACCAGCAGGGCAGAGTTCGCATTGGACTGTCTGGTGTTTGAGGGCCGCACTTTATGCCAAGCCTCTTCGCATATCGGGAATCCTTGACTGGCGAGATCGGCCATCGGTGCTATTACACATGGTATGGAGTGATTTCGCTGGTGTTGCAGTTTTGGCTTGTCGCAGCAGCCAACCCAGCGCCCTATACGGAACTTTGACCGACCGTGTCTTGGCCGGGTCATGCCCCGGCCTTGTGATGCTGATCACTATCCTTTTTTGCCGTGGCCGCCTTTGGCACTCACTCGTCGTTCATGCTTCGCTCTAGGTGCGACGGGATATTCAATCCCTTAGGCTTTGGCTAGGCCGTGTTGACCCGATGTGGTCGCCGACGTTGTGGCAAGCTCCCACCCGCGATCCAACAGCGATCTGACCCAGGTGCGTTTGTTCAGCGATTATGCAGCTATCAGTTTGGCTTCGACGGCGGTATTCCACCATCAATCAGGACGTTTCCTTTCGACGGAGGAAACGACAATGCTCTTTAGCGCCGTACCGGTTCTGTGACTGCTGATCCCGAGCGATCTCGGATCGCTGAGGGTAGATGATCTGACCTAGTGCCTGATCCTTTCAAAGCGATACGGTTTCGCTCTCGTCAACAGGGCAACGGTCTGCACCGGAGGTGACTGTCCGCTTCCTGCGGTGGGTTCAACGGATCGACGCAACACATTATTCTTTAATTGAAGAAGGAGTGTGAGCCGTGAAGTATCGTCGCCGAATATTTTTCACGGACCTGCAGAAGGCGGAGATTTGGGATCTCTGGCCGCGTGGCGAGTCGATGAGTTCGATTGGTCGGGGATTTGAGCGTAACTCGTCGTCTATCTATCCGCTGCTGGTCCGCACGGGTGGCATACGCCCGCCTGATCGCACGCGGTCCTGCTTGGCCCTGACACTCGGCGAACGTGAGGAGATCTCCAGAAGCCTGCACGCCCGGCAATCCTTGCGCTCCATTGCGCGCACTTTGCAGCGTTCCGCATCGACTATCAGCCATGAGGTCAGGCGTAATGGAGGTTGCGCTTAGTATCGGGCAGCTCCGACGGATCAGGCGGCTTGGGACCGCGCTCAGCGCCCCAAACCCTGCAAGCTGGCTGGCAGCCGGTATCTTTGCCGTGCCATATCAGCCAAGCTTACGCGCAAATGGTCCCCGCAGCAGATTGCAGGTTGGCTTGTGCGAGAGCATCCCGATGATGCGCAGAGGCGCGTGTCCCATGAGACTATCTACAGAAGCCTGTTCATTCAGGCCCGTGGTGTCCTGAAGAAGGAATTGCTGGCGCATCTGAGGGCCAAACGGTCTATCCGCCAGTCGCGCTTCGTCATGCTGGCGAAGGTCAGCAACAAGGACAAGCACAGCGTGATGACAGCCCTGATCAAGCAATCTCACAAGCTACCGCACGAGCTTTACCGATCCCTCACGTGGGATCGGGGAACAGAGATGTCAGGCCATCGACGCTTCACGCTGGCCACGGATATCGATGTCTACCTTTGCGATCCGCAAAGCCCTTGGCAGCGTGGCACGAACGAAAATACCAACCACCTCTTGCGCCAATACTTTCCCAAAGGCATCGATTTGTCGGTATACAGTCAGGCAAAGCTGAGCGCTGTCGCCCGACAGCTCAACGAACGACCCCGCAAAACGCTCGGCTACGAAACACCCGCCGAGCGGTTCCAAGCGTGTGTCGCGTCGATCCGTTGAACCCACCGCCCTTTGCTGCCGTTGGGGCTTCGATCGGCAGGGCAGTTCAGCTTCCTCAAAGCCGCCATTGGTCGGTCTTGCAGCATCACTGCGGTAACGCTTTCAAATCTGCGGACGGCGAAGATGCTAGCTGCGATCAGGGCGTGCAACCATGGGAACACGAGTCCCCATTTGGTTTGTTGAACTGTCCCGGCGATCTTAAAGCCTACCTTCTGGTAGACCGCGATTGCCCGATGGTTTTCTGGATGAGGGTCCGTTGCCACAACGGGAACTCGACGGCTAAATAGCTCAGTCATTCGCTGACGTATAAAGCCAGTTCCGTGACCTTTACCGATCATCTGTGTCTCTCCGATGTACTGGTCGATGCCACGCGATCCTTCGGGTAGGTAGTCGAAATGGTGCTGCCCCCAGCCATGCACGGCGTAGTCCTGCATGTAAGCAAACGACCGCTGCTCCAGTGATACGATCCACCGATACACACGGGGATCGACCAATTCTTCTTCGGCGAACGGATCTTCGCTTCCCCACCAGCGACCGACGTGAGCGCTCTCTTGCCAGCGTTTGAGCAGGTCGAGATCGGCAAATGTGGCAGCACGGAAGTGATACTGGTTCGGCCCTGACATTAGATGATTTTGACAGTTCGAATAATCGCCTGCAATGTTCCCAACGCAAAGAGCCTCAGTGCGACTTATGGGGCACGCGCACCCGACGGCGAGACTGACACGCGCGGCCCAGCGTGGATTTCGGCCTGCTCGCCTATCGCTGCGGTGCGGCTTCCCTAGACCGGCCATTCGCGCAATACGCAACATTTTGTCGCCTCAAACGTCGGTCTGCGGCCATTTATGCGCCATGCGGCCTGTGACTTGTGCGCGGACTTGTGGCCAAGCGCACGGAGATGGAGCACCGGCGTTTCCGGCCCGTTGGCTTGTATGAGCAGCGTTGCACCCTATGTTTCTCAGAACAGACAAGGAGCATATCATGATCAGAAAATTAATCACGGCGGTTGCTGCCCTGCTTTCCTCGAGCGTCATTGCCACCGCCCAAACCCCGTTTGGGTTTGAGACGATTGCTACCTTTGATCAGCCGTGGGCCATGGCGGTCTTGCCGCAAGGTGGATTTCTTGTGACTGAAAAGGCCGCGCGACTGGCCTATGTTTCAGCCTCGGGCGAGGTTCAGACGGTTGCAGGCGCGCCAAGTGTGACAGATGACGGGCAAGTGGGCCTGCACGATGTGGCCTTGGCGCCGGATTTCGAAACATCGGGTCTGGTTTATCTGACGTGGGTCGATGGCATCGACGGTGGCGCGTTGCACCTTGGGCGGGGGAAGCTGGATCTGGCGGGGCTGCAACTTGCGGATCTGAAGGTGATCTGGCGTGCCACGCCCATGGGCGGCGACGGCCATCCGGGTGCGATGATCGCATTTGGCCCCGACGGGCATCTGTTTCTGACCAGTGGTGATCGGCAGTTGGGCGACCCTGCACAGGTGTTGGGTGACAGCAGAGGCAAGATCCTGCGTCTTAACGCTGACGGCACGCCCGCCAGTGGCAATCCCTTTCCCGATGCCCCCGAAGTCTGGACCCTTGGCCACCGAAACCCCTACGGCCTTACGTTTGACGAAACCGGCAGGCTTTGGTCTCACGAGATGGGTCCGCGGGGCGGCGATGAGTTGAACGTGATCGCGGCGGGCCAGAACTATGGCTGGCCGCTGGTGTCAGAGGGGCGGAAATACAGCGGTCTGGCTATCCCCGATCACGCAACGCGGCCCGAGTTTGCAGCGCCGCTGATTGAATGGACACCGATCATCGCCCCGGCGGGGATGGTCTATTACGATGGCGCGGTCTTTCCCGAATGGCGGGGCTCGTTGTTGCTGGGTGGGCTTGCGTCGCAAGCGTTGATCCGTGTCGAGGTTGGCCGCGACTCGGCGCGGGAGGTTGATCGTTGGGACATCGGCAATCGCATACGCGACGTGGCCGCCGATGCCGAGGGTCACGTCTACGTGCTTGAAGACGGCAGCGACGCTCGGCTGGTGCGGCTGACCTATGGCAACTAGGGTCGGACTAGATGACTGCGGAAGTGTGCCAATATCCGCTCTCATAGTAAAGCAACCATGAAATCAACGCGTTGCGGAAGTCTCTCGTTCGGGCCTGAGAGCACCATCTGAGCTACTTCCCAATCTTTGGTGTGTTTCGGCATGCAATTTTGGCTCTGACTCAATCTTGATGCACTTCATGCCACGCCCACTAACCTTGCGCGCAGGAGATCGAGGTTTGCTCGGCCATACATCTGGCGTTGACCAGTTTCAGCTTGGTGATCCGGCCGTTTGACCACGGGCTCGTAATGGCCGCGGTTACGGCTGCCCGGTCGGCAATGATCCCCCGCGTGAATGCGGCCAGCAATGTGGCTGCGTCAATCCAGCGGTCGAGGTCTTCGCAACAGCCCGTGCGGATCATGTGATGGAACCGTTCGACAAGTGCGCGCACCTGTCGCAGATTTGGCAGCTCAGCCTCGATCAGGGTGACAAGCATGAGATCGGCGCTAGACAGGCGTTCCTTGGCAAGCATCACAAGCCTGGCGATCGTGCGCGAATTTGTGCATCTGCGGGGCAACTGCGCCGCCTCATCCCTGCGCCGCCGTGTTGCCCATTCCGTCACGACACGCAACGAACCTGCATAGCCCCGGACGCACAGCCGCCGCCAGAGTTCCGCGCCATTTCGGCATCCGACGTCCCATTCCTTGGACAACCAATCGAGGTGGGCGTCGAGGGTGCTCAACCTCGGCCGAAACATTTCGCCGCGATCACCGCGAGCAATGGCGCGGACGCATTTGCGCGACCGACCGGTGCGGCGCATGATTTCCTTGATCGGCACCCCGGCCGTCACCATGTCCTTGATGACGGAATTCGCCGCCGACCGCAGCCGCCAGCCCTCGTATTGATTGCGCTCGACAGCCGTCATCACGTCGGGGTCAACACGACCCGCGCCCATTACTCGCCGGATGTCCCGCATCGAGTTGCGGACGACACCAAGGAAGGCCGAACTGCAATTTTCCACGAGATGCCAACGGTCTGCAACTTGTATAACGTCCGGACGCCGCGTTAATCGGCAGGGCCGTAACCATCGCCGCGATCCCGCGCGATGATCTCAATGGAGGGTCGTGCCGCTAACCACGCCTGTACCGTCGCCGTCTCGCGATCTGGGAAAACATCAATGATCCGCCGTTGTTCAAGGTCACAGACGACGGTTGCATAGCGGTGACCCTTCCGCCAGGCCCAGTCATCGATCCCGATCACTCTGGGTGCGCCATCCGTCGGTGGTGCCCTTCGGCGCACAGCCTTGAGCAACGTATCCCGGCTGACCGGAAGGACCAGCCGCGCTGCGGTCCGCTGCCCCGGTCTTCCACCAAGCGCGAGACCTATGTGATGGACAATGCCTTCTAGACGCTCTGTCCGTCTTCCAAATCGCTGCGCGACAGCCGGGGCAAATTGCTCGGAAAAAATTTTCACCGGGCAACCAATCGACCTGCATCGGAACCGCCGCGTTCGAAGCTGCAAGCTGACCGCAGACCCCTGCGATGGCAGATCGGCCAAGGTTCTGACGTATCGGCTATGAACCGAAACCGATACGACCGCACACCGCGGGCAGCACGATGACTGCGACGAAGATAGCGCCACCACCGTCACCTGGCCGTCAGACATTTCGATTGCTTCAACGGCCAGCCCTTCTGGAGCCTCCAAACCAGTTTTGTGCATCCGGGACATCTTGTTGGTCCTCCCGAAGCCATCACAACATGTCGACCCATCAAAAGTGTATCAAGATTGAGTCAGAGCCAGCTTTGCGTGCCGATTGACATGTT
>NZ_JAXMJJ010000113.1:0-18574 GCF_034376685.1 Cypionkella sp. | reverse complement strand
GCCGGATTTCGGGATGCTGTCATCGGGGTTGTCCAGCTTTCATGCGCTGGCACGCAATCCGTGGAACACCGCGATGAATCCCGGCGGCTCTAGTGCGGGGGCGGGCACTGCGGGGGCGGCGGGCTATGGGCCGATCCATCTGGGCACAGATATCGGTGGCTCGATCCGGCTGCCTGCGGCATGGTGCGGGCTGGTCGGCCTGAAACCCAGTCTGGGGCGCGTGCCGATTGACCCGCCCTTCATGGGCCGCGCGGCCGGGCCGATGACCCGGACGGTGCGTGATGCCGCGATGGCAATGGCGATCCTGTCGCAGCCCGACCATCGCGACCACATGGATCTGCCGCCGAACAGCATTGCATGGCTTGATCTTGACCATGACCTGAAGGGCCTTCGTGTCGGGCTGCATCTGGAGGCGGGCTGTGGGCTGCCCGTCGACCCGCAGGTCATAGCCGCAGTGACTGCCGCCGCACAGCTGTTTGAAGGTGCTGGGGCCATTGTCGAGTTGCTCGCCCCCTGGATGACGCCAGATTTGTTGCAAAGTCTTGATGATTTTTGGCGCACACGCGCTGGGCTGGACATGCAGGCGCTGGATCTGCAGCAACGTCAGTCCGTGCTGCCGATGATCCGCGCATGGGCCGAATCCGGGCTGGGGCGGTCGGGCGAAGACGTCTATCGTAATTATGCTGCCACGGTTGAAATCCGGCAACGGACGGTTGCTGCGACGGCGGGGTTCGATCTGGTGTTGTCACCCGTCTCGCCCAATGTCAGCTTTCCTGCCGAGTGGGCCTATCCCGCCGACAATGATGTCAATCGGGCGATGGCGCATATCGGCTTTACCGCACCTTACAATATCAGCGAGCAGCCAGCGATTTCGGTCTCGTGCGGCTATGACGGTGCAGGTGTTCCGATCGGGTTGCAGATTTCAGGCCGCCGGTTTGAGGATCTGGGCGTCCTGCGGGCGGCGCAGGTATGGGAACAGATCCGGCCTGCGCCGCGCCCCTGGCCGTTCCAGTCAAGGTGAGGCCCGCGCACCCCGCAAACGGGGCTGTCAGATCCCGTCAGGGACGGTCAGCGCGAGTGTCAACTTTGGTCTGCTTCGCTAAGCCTGTCGAAATATGCGGCCGCCTCGGACAGATAGCCGTCCTGAAAGCCACCCTCGGACAGCGACCGCAAAGCCATGTCGACCCCGGTTGCGGCATGGTTCTCGGCGGCAATATCCTGTGTCATGCGCAGATAATAGGCGATGTCCTTGGCGGCGTTCGACACAAAGAACTTCATTCTGGAATTGTCACCCTCCAGCAGAAACGGGCTGATCCGATCAAGTGCCGCGCCATAACCGCCGCCCTTTGCCAGAGCATCGGTAAAGACCGCCGCCGAAATTCCGGTTTTCTTCGCGCAGGCCGCCGCCTCGCTCAGCAAGGTTGCGCAGCCGATCGAGACGTAGTTGTGCAGCAGCTTCAGCGTATGCCCCGCACCAGTGCCACCCGCATGAAAAATATTTTCAGAGAAAGTCTCCAGCAACGGGCGCATGCGTGCGAACGTGTCATCGTCGGACCCAACCAGCAGATTCAGTCGGCCCTGTTCGGCCTCCATCGGGGTCCGGGTCATTGCCGCATCCATGAAAAGCCCGCCCGCATCGCGCGTCAGCCCCGCCAGCCGCATCGTCGAGCTTGGGATGGCCGTCGAGCAGTCGATGATGACCGCTCCGGGCCGTATCGTCGCCAGAATCCCGCCTTCGCCCAGCAGCACATCTTCGACCTGAGGCGAGCCCGAGACGCACAGGATGATCACGTTACTCTCGGCGGCAAGCTGATCCCGGTCCGTGACCCTGACCGCGCCGAGGCTCACCAGATCGTCAGCGGGCTGATTTCCCGGATGGTCCAGAAACCCGAGCGACCAGCCTTTAGAGACCACGTTTTTTGCGATGCCGTGACCCATCAGGCCGACACCGATCATTCCCACCTTCATCGCGCTCATTGCTCCTTGGTATTCTTCTGGCACAAAAAATGTCTGGCGACAGCTTCGCCGTTGCAGGTGGTTTCGACAAGACACGCATCACCTTTTTGTCGCCGGATTTGCCTGGAGTTGCCGGAGTGGAGCCCACAGGCGGCCATGTGCGGCCCTTGCCAGTCGCGCGATCTGACGCCGCTTTCACGCAGACATACCTATAGGATCTGACCATGACACTTGACGAACTGACCCATATCGATGCCACCAAGGTCTTCGTGAACGGCGCGTGGATCGTGCCAGCGGGCGAACAGACCCTTCCTGTCGAAAACCCTTCGACCGGTGAAATCATCGGCCAGATCGGACGCGGCACGCTGGCCGAGGTCGACGCAGCTGTTGCAGCCGCTGGAGCTGCGATGGAGGGAGACTGGGGCCGCATGACAGCCACCGAACGCGGGCGCATCCTGATGAAGATGTCTGCGCTGACTCTGGCCCGCGCCGAAGATCTGGCGATGATCGAAACGCTGGATGTCGGCAAACCTCTGGACCAGTCGCGCAGGGACTCGGTCGCTCTGGCGCGCTATCTTGAGTTTTATGGCGGCGCCGCCGACAAGTTGATGGGAACGACGATTCCCTATCAGGACGGCTTTACGGCCTATACGCTGCGGGAACCGCATGGTGTTTGCGGCATCATCATTCCCTGGAACTATCCTATGCAGATTCTCGGTCGGGGCGTCGGGGCCGCTTTAGCGGCGGGCAATGCGGTGGTGCTGAAACCTGCCGAGGATGCGTCGCTGTCATCGCTGGTGTTTGCCGCGATCGCTGCCGAGGCGGGCCTGCCGGCGGGAGCGCTGAATGTCGTCACCGGTCTGGGCACGGATGTCGGGGCGACGCTGTCGGGTCATGCTGGCATCCATCATCTTTCGTTCACAGGGTCGGTCGGGACCGGGATGCGCATTCAGGAGGCTGCTGCCAGAAACGTCGTTCCGGTGACGTTGGAGCTTGGCGGGAAATCTCCGCATATCGTCTTTGACGACGCCGATCTGGACAAGGCAATGCCGGTTCTGGTGGGGGCTTGCATGCAGAATGCGGGTCAGACCTGTTCGGCGGCTTCGCGCGTTCTGGTGCAGAGAGGTGTCTATGACGAGGTCAGGCGCCGGATGATCGGGATCTACGAAGGGCTTGTCGTCGGACCCGCTATCGGCAGCCATGATCTGGGGCCGCTTGTTTCGCGAAAGCAGCAACAGATTGTGCAGAGCTTCATTGATCGTGGCAAACAAGAGCTGACCCTCGCCGCCGAAGGCCAGATGCACCCGGACGCAGCGCCCGATGGCCATTTCGTGTTGCCGACCCTGTTTTCCGAGGTTGCGCCCGACCATGCCCTTGCACAACAAGAGATCTTTGGGCCGGTGCAGGTGCTTATCCCCTTCGACGACGAGGCAGAGGCCCTAAGGATCGCCAATGGCACCGAATATGGTCTGGTCGCAGGGCTGTGGACGCGGGACGGCGCGCGCCAGTTGCGCATGGCCCGAAAGCTGCACAGCGGCCAGGTGTTTATCAACAACTACGGCGCGGGCGGTGGCATCGAATTGCCGTTCGGCGGCATCGGAAAATCGGGGCATGGCCGCGAAAAGGGCTTTGAAGCGCTTTACGGTTTCACCCGCGTGAAGACCGTCACCGTCCATCACGGCTGAATGCCTTGGCCGACACCGGCGGGTTTGCCGTTCACGTCTGCGCGGGGACATCTCTGCCCGGCGATCACTCGTGCCCCGCATTCGCGACCTTCCCTCAAAACGGCTCTTTGCCTTTGAGCCAGCCGCCGGTCCGAAAGCAATGCGCGGCCTCATCGGCGGCAAGATCAAGGAAGGGCTCTGTCGCGAAGTTCTTCGATGACGCGGCGAAGCCTGAGCAATAAGTCTGCCTGACCGAGGCGCAGATGGCACGCCTGAAGCCCCTCTTCCCTACAAACCAGTGCGAGCCGCGCGTGATCGCAGACAGGCCCATAACCGTATAGTATTCATAAATAGCAATGGTTTGCGATGTGGCACGCCTCCAAAATGAATGGCTCATCGAAGACGCTTTACCAAAGATGGAAGCGATGAGGCGACAAGGGCATCTTCACCCGGATGATGGAAGGGCCGACGGTCGAGGCGGCAGTTCCGAAGACGATTATGATCAGCGCGGCCATCTGATCGGCCGAACCTAGGGCGATATGAACACAAAGCTGCATGCGGTGACGGATGCCGATGGCCGCACGATCTGGTTCTTCATGACCGCTGGCCAGATCAGCGATTACACCGGTGCCGCAGCTCTGCTGGGCAGCCTGCCAAAGGTAGAGTGGTTGCTGGCCGACCGCAGCTATGGTGCCGACTGGTTTTGAGACGCGTTGCAAGACAAGGGTCTTGGACACTGCATTTCGGGCCGGAAGTTGCATGGCAAGCCCGTCAAATATGACAAAGGCCGCAACAGGATCGAGATTATGTTCGGCAGCCTCAAGGGCTGGTGCAGGGTTGCCACGCGCTACGACAGATGCCCATAGGTCTTCCTGTCGCCGTCACTCTCGCCGCAACCGCCATATTCTGGATATGAAACGTGAACGAGTTTGATCCCAAGGCCCATTTTGCCACTTGGTGTTTGTCCAACAGGCAAGAAACAATTTTCCATAGTGCTGCCTTACGCTGCTTTGAAAGGATCAAACACTAGAGGCTAAAGGCCCCACCAGCTGCCGGTATCCTTTCCGCGCCGACAGTGCGCGAATGACGCCTCTCAACTCGGCCAATCCGCGCAGCCGTCCAATCAGCGGATAGCCCGGATGCGTTTCGCGCGCCGCATCGTCAAGTAGGTCGTGGCCATGGTCCGGGCGAAAGGGGATATCGGCGTCCGCGCGACCCTCGTCGCGTCGGCGCGCCTCCTCCGCCAGCAACACGGCGACCAGAGTCACCATATCAGTATCGCCATCGAGATGTGCTGCCTCTTCGAAAGAACCATCCGCGTCCTTGCGCACGTTGCGAAGGTGGGCAAAGTGGATGCGCTCGGCAAAGCGGCGGGCGATGGCGGGCACGTCATTGGCTGGATTGGCCCCCAGCGAGCCGGAACACAGCGTCAGGCCGTTAGCCGGGCTATCCACTGCGGCCATGATCCACGCGATATCGTCGCCGTTCGACACGATGCGCGGCAGGCCAAGGATGTCACGCGGCGGATCGTCGGGATGGACGCAAAGCCGCATCCCCAGATCCTCGGCGGCGGGAATGATTTCCTGCAAGAACCGCCGGTAGTTGGCGCGCAGGTCATCGCGACCGATGCCGTCATACAACGCCAGTCCCTTGCGCAGTCCGGCCACGTCATAGCGGTCATAGGCCCCCGGCAACCCGGCCATGATCGACTGTAGCAGGGTTTCGCGGTCGGCCTCGGTCGCCATCTGGAACCAGGCCGCTGCGGCTGCCCGCACTTCAGCCGGATAGTCTGCCTCGGCTTCGGCACGGCCCAGCATGAACAGCTCGAACGCGGCCATCCGGGTGGCCGAAAACCGCAGACAGGTGCCTCCCCGTGCCACCGGGGCCGCCAGATCAGTGCGTGTCCAGTCCAGCAGGGGCATGAAGTTGTAGCAGATCGTATGGATGCCTTCGGCGGCAAGATTGGCCATCGACTGGCGGTAATTGGCGAACAGTTCAGACAGATCGCCGTCGCCGCGTTTGATCCGTTCATGGATCGGAAGGCTTTCGACCACCACCCAGTCAAAGCCCGCCGCCTGCACCCGGTCGCGTGTCGCGGCGATGGTGGCACGGGGCCACACCTCACCATAGGGGATTTCGTGCAGAGCGGTCACGATCCCTGTGGCCCCCGTCTGGGCAATTTCAGGCAGGGTGATCTTGTCGAATGGCCCATACCAGCGCCAGCTTTCCTTCACAGCAAATCCTCCACCGCCTTGCGCGCGCCACGGGCTGCAAGCCTGCCATGCGCGGCGGTTAGCCCCGGTTCCAGCGCCTGCGCCAGATCAGCCGGAAACACCGCCCGCAGATCCAGCAGCGCCCGCACGCCCCGCACGGCACGCGCAGCCAGATCGGCGGCGAGCGGGTCTTTCACCTCAATCGGCTGGCCCTTTTCATCGGTGCCGCCGACGTAACGCATCCAACCCGCCACGGCGAGCATCAGACCCGGGCTGTCACGCCCCGCCGCAAGGTTGGCAGCTAGCGTGCCAAGGATGCGCTGGGGCAGTTTCTGACTGCCATCCATCGCGATCTGCCACGTCCGGTGCCGGATCGCCGGGTTGCGATAACGGTCCAGCAATTGGGCCGCGTAGGCATTCAGATCCACGCCCTGCGGCGGAGTGATCGCGGGAATGATCTCGTCCCGCCACAACTTTTGCACGAAAGCGGCAAAGATCGGATCGGCGACCGTGTCGGCGATGGTTTCATACCCGGCAAGATAGCCCAGATAGGCCAGCGAGGAGTGTGTGCCGTTCAGCATCCGCAGTTTCATAAGCTCGAATGGCGTCACATCGCGGACCAGTTGCACGCCGACCGCGCCCAGATCGGGGCGCTGGCCCTGCACGAAATCATCTTCGACGACCCATTGGCTGAAGGGTTCGTGCATCACCGGCAGATTGTCGTCGATGCCTTGCGCCTTCAGGCGGGCAATATCTTCGGGTTTGGTGGCGGGCACGATGCGGTCGACCATAGTTGCGGGAAAGCGACCCTCGGTGGCAATCCAGTCGGCCAGCGCGGGGTCGATCCGGCGGGCAAGGTCCAGCACCACGCCGCGCACGACGCGGCCGTTTTCGGGAAGGTTGTCGCAGCACAGCACGGTGAATGGCGGCAGACCCGCCTCCTTTCGCCGTTGCAGCGCGCGCACCAGATATCCGGGGGCGGACCGAGGCCGCGGATGGGTCAGATCGTGCAGGATGTCGGGGTGATCGGGGTTCAGCGCGCCGGTTGCTGGGTTGTGGCAATAGCCCTTTTCGGTGACGGTCAGGCTGACGATACCTACAGTAGGCAGGGCCATCGCCGCCAGAACCGCCTCGGGGTTTTCACGGGCGACCAGAATATCCTGCACCACGTCGATGCGGCGGATGGTTTCGCCCTGCGGCCCCTGTTCCACCGCGTGATAGGCAAAACCCTGCGGTGCCAGCGCATCACGCATCGTCGCCGATTGAAGGCTGACGCCGATCACGCCCCAGTCACCGCCGGAATGGGCCATCGCGTTGGCGATATACACGGCCCCATGCGCGCGAAAGAACGCGCCAAGGCCAAGGTGGACGATGCCAATACCAGGGATTTCAACGCGCAAGCCAGCCTCCATCAACATTCAGCACCGCGCCGTGGATATAGGCCGAGGCGGGAGATGCCAGAAACACCGCCGCCCCGGCGATGTCACTGGCCTGTCCCCAGCGGCCTGCCGGGATGCGGTCGAGGATCGCAGCACTGCGGTCGGGGTCTGCGCGCAGGGCGTCGGTGTTGTTCGTCTCGATATAGCCGGGGGCTACGGCATTCACGTTGATGCCGCGTGCCGCCCATTCATTGGCCAGCAGTTTGGTCAGCCCCGCCACGCCATGTTTGGACGCGGTATAGGACGGTACCCGGATGCCGCCCTGAAACGACAAAAGCGAGGCGATGTTGATGATCCTCCCGCCTGCCCCGCGCGCGAAAGCCGCCTTGGCGAAGGCCTGACAGGTGAAGAACACCGCCTTCAGGTTCACGTCCATCACCGCGTCCCAGTCGGCTTCGGTGAAATCAACGGAATCTGCGCGGCGGATGATGCCCGCGTTGTTCACCAGGATGTCGACCGGGTCGGCAAACGCGTCTTGCGCGGCCATCGGGTCGGCAAAGTCAATCCGCAATTCCGTCCCGCCGGTCAGCCGCACTGTCTCGGCACAAGACGACCGTCCGGCGGCGATGACATGCGCCCCCGCCTGTGCCAGACCCACCGCAATGGCCTGCCCGATGCCGGTATTGGCCCCGGTGACCAGCGCCCGCTTGCCGTCCAGCGAGAAGGAAATCACCGCAGATCCCCCATCCCCACCATTTCGACATCGCGGTAATCGACATTGTCGCCTGCCATCGCCCAGATGAAGGTGTAAGACCCGGTGCCCGCCCCACAGTGGATCGACCACGGCGGCGACACCACCGCCTCTTCGTTCTTCATCACCAGATGGCGGGTCTCGTTCGGCTCGCCCATGAAGTGAAACACGCGGGCGTCGGCGGCCAGATCGAAATACAGATAGACCTCCATCCGGCGGTCATGGACATGGGCAGGCATGGTGTTCCAGACCGACCCGCCGTGAAACTGGGTGTAGCCGACGACCAGTTGGCAGGATGGCATCACGTCGGGATGAATGAACTGGTTGATCGTGCGCTCGTTCGCGGTGGCGGCAGAGCCCATGTTGACCTTCTTCGCCTCGGCCAGCGTCACCAGACGCGCGGGGTGGGCGGCATGTGCCGGGGCCGACAGGATATAGAACCGCCCTGCCCCGTCAAAGCTGACGGGCCCCGCACCCATCGGCAGATACAGCACGTCGCCGCGCTCCATCGTCCAGCTTTGACCGCCTGCGGCGACAATCCCGGTGTCGCCGATGTTCACCACACCCATCTCGCGCCGGTCAAGGATGCTGGCGGTGCCTGCCTGTTTGACCTCGTCCAACACCAGCGCCGCGCCAGTGGGCACCGCGCCGCCGACGATCATCCGGTCGTAATGCGTGTAGACCAGACGGATTTCGCCATCCGCAAACAGATCGGCCATGTGGAAGGCATCGCGCAGACCGGCGGTGTCAAGTTGACGTGCCGAGACGGGATCGACAGCGTGGCGGATTTCGACGTGGGTCATGGGAGGCTCCTTAAAGAAAATCATCGCGGCGCGGGGCGAAACTGTCGATCAGCGTGCCCGCTGCAAGACAGCGGCAGCCATGCACCACATTGGACGGGATCATCAGGCTGTCGCCTGCCCCGATTTCGGTTTCGGCACCGTCGATGGTGAACAGGAACCGGCCCGCCTGCACGAAGGTGGACTGCACATGCACATGGCGGTGCAGCTTGCCTTCGGCACCTTCGGTGAACCGGAACGCCACCAGCATCAGCGCGGGATCGTCGGCCAGCACCTGACGGGTGACACCGGGGTCGGTGGAAACGATGGGAAACATGGGATTACCTCAGTGAAACTGGGCCGGCAGCCAAAGCGACAGCGCGGGGATATAGCTGACAAGCATCAGCGTGACGAAGGCCGCGCCATAGAACGGCCAGATGGTGCGCATGGCCTGCCAGATGGTGATCCTACCCACCGCGCAGCCGACAAACAGCACCGCGCCGACAGGGGGCGTGCACAGGCCAATGCCAAGGTTCAGGATCAGGATCACCCCGAAGTGCACGGGGTCCACCCCAAACGCCTGCGCCACGGGCAGGAAGATCGGCGTGGTGATGACGATCAGCGGCGACATGTCCATGAATGTGCCAAGGATCAGAAGGGCGACGTTGATCATCAGCAGGATGATGATCGGATTGTCGGACACGGTCTGCATGAACGACACGATCGCCGTCGGCACCTGCAGATAGGCCAGCAGCCATCCGAACGACGCCGCACAACCGATCACCAGCAGCACCATAGCGGTGGTGCGGACCGCGCCCATGGTGGCGTGGACAAAGTCCGACCAACTGAGCGTGCGGTAGATCAGCACGGTGACCAGCAGCGCATAGACCACCGCGATGTTGGCGCTTTCCGAGGCGGTGAAGATGCCCGACCGGACCCCACCAAAGATGATCGCGATCAGGATCAGCCCGGGCATCGCCGAGACAAAGATCACGCCCAGCATTTTCAACCCCGGAAACGCCTCTGTCGGGTAGCCGCGTTTGCGGGCGACCAGATAGGCCGCAACCATCAACGACAGGGCCAGCAGCAGACCGGGAATGATGCCGGCGGTGAACAGGTCGGCGATAGAAATCCGCCCGCCCGCCGCGATGGAATAGATGATCATGTTGTGCGATGGCGGGATCATCAGCGCGATGATCGACCCCACCACCGTCAGGTTCACCGCATAGTCCACGTCATAGCCTCGCGCCTTCATCTGCGGCACCATCAGCCCGCCCACGGCGCTGGCATCAGCCGCAGCCGACCCCGACACGCCGCCGAACATCACCGAGGCCAGCACGTTCACCTGCCCCAGCCCGCCGCGCAAATGGCCGACCAAGGCCCCCGCCAGCGCCACCAGTCTGCGGGCGATGTCACCGCGCACCATCAGGTCGCCCGAGTAGATGAAGAAGGGAATCGCCATCAGCGCATAAACCGACACACCGGAATTCAGCCGCTGAAACACCACCACCGGCGGCAGGCCCAGATAGAGGACCGTCGCAAAACTCGACACGCCAAGGCAGAACGCCACCGGGGTGCCGATTGCCAGCAGGAACACGAAGCTGCCAAACAGAATATACAGTTCCATCGCCTCAGGCTCCTGTCACAGTTTGGTCGAGAACGTCATTTTCCGGCACGTCTTCACCAAACCGCGCGGTGTGTAGGCCCGAAGCGCGGCGCAGAATGCGTTCGATGGAAAACAGCACCAGCAGCACGCCGCCGATCATTAGGGGCACAAATTCAAACCCGCGCGAGATGCCAAGCCCCGGCATCTGATCACTTGCGGCGCGGGCGCTAAGCTGGCTGCCGAAATACGCCATCCCGAACCCGAAGGCGGCGACGACAATGTCGGATACGGTATGAAGCGCGGTAACGAGCCGCACGGGAAGGATCATCAGCAGCACGTCAAAGGACAGGTGATAGCCTTCACGCACGCCCACGGCGGCACCCAGAAAGATGAACCAGCCCATGATCATCACCGAGGCAGGCTCGGCCCATTGCAGGCTGTCGTTCAGGACATAGCGGACAAAGACCTGCGAAAAGACGAAGACCGTCATCACCACCAGCCCGGCACCGGCCACCCATAACGCGATACGCGCCAACCAGCCGGCATAGATCGCCAGCTTCTGCATGTTTTTCTGCACTTGAAACCTCGCAAGAAGAAATGCCCGCGACGAAGGCGTTCGTCGCGGGCTACGGGCTTGGGGTTACTGGGTGTCCTGGATCCGCTTGACCAGATCCTTGAACGCGTCCGTGGTCACATATTTGTCGTAGACCGGGACCATCGCATCAATGAAGGGTTTCTTGTCGATATCGCGCACGATTTCGGCACCGGCCGCGATGGCCTTTTCTTCAGATGCCTTCTCTTGCGCCGCCCACAGATCCCGCATCACCTGCACCGATTCCTTGGCGGAGACACGCATGATCTCTTGATCTTCCGGGCTCAGTTTTTCCCAGCTGGCTTTGGACACCGCCACCAGTTCCGGCACCATCAGGTGTTGGTCCAGCGTGTAGTATTTCGCCACCTCGAAGTGACCCGAGCTGTCATAGGAAGGCCAGTTGTTCTCGGCGCCGTCGATCACGCCGGTCTGGATCGAGGAATACACCTCGCCGTAGGGCATCGGGGTCGCGTTGGCACCCAGAGCCGCCATCATGTCGACGAACACGTCCGACTGCATGACGCGGAACTTCATGCCTTTCAGGTCTTCGACCGAGGTGATCGGCTTCTTGCTGTTGTAAAAGCTGCGCGAACCGCCGTCATAGTAGCCCAGCGCGATCAGGTCATGTTCGGCGAACGCCCCGGCCAGTTCTTCGCCGATTGGGCCATCCATCACGTTGTGCATGTGCTCTTCAGAGCGGAACAAGTAAGGCAGCGACAGAAGCTGCGCTTCGGGCACGATGTTGTTGAACGAGCCAAAGCTGGCGCGCACCATGTCGATCACACCGAACTGGGTCTGTTCGATGGTGTCTTTTTCTTCGCCCAGTTGCGAGGACGGGAACACAGTGATGCAGATACGGCCTGCGCTGCGTTCCTTGACCTTCTCACTCATGAACTTGACGGCCTCGACGGTCGGGTAGCCATCGGGGTGCGTGTCGGACGACCGCAGTGTGATTTCACATTCTGCGAATGCAGGCGCGGCAAGAGCAGCCGTTGCCAGCAGAACGGCGGTCATGGTCTTGAAGTATCTCATTGTTTTTCCTCCCAGAAAAATGGATCATCAGAGCCGATAAGCCTGCTTCGCAAGCCCGTATGCAAGGTCGTGGCCGACCTCAAAAGCTTCATCCTCCGCCAGCCTCCCGCTGGCGACCAAAGTTGCGAGATAGGCGCTGTCGACCCGGCGCGACACGTCATGCCGTGCCGGGATCGAACAGAACGCCCGTGTGTCGTCATTGAAGCCGACGGTGTTGTAAAAGCCCGCCGTTTCTGTGGTGGTTTCGCGAAACCGGCGCATCCCCTCGGGGCTGTCAAAGAACCACCACGCCGGGCCCAGCTTCAATGCCGGGTAGACCCCGGCCAGCGGCGCCAGCTCGCGAGCGTAGCTGGTTTCGTCCAGGGTGAACACGATCACCGTCAGGCGCGGATCGCTGCCGACCGCGTTCAGCAATGGGCGCAGGGCGCGGACGTAATCGGTGCGGGTCGGAATGTCGAAGCCCTTGTCGCGGCCAAACATCGCCATCACCGGGGCGGAATGGTTGCGGTGGCTGCCCGGATGGATCTGCAGGACCAACCCATCTTCCAGGCTCATCCGTGCCATTTCGGTCAGCATCTGCCCCCGGAACGCATCCGCCTCGTCCGCCGTGCAGGTGCCTTGCAGCGCCTTGGCGAACAGAGCCGCAGCGTCGGTCTGCGGCAGATCTTCGGTGCGGGCAGTTGCATGACCGTGGTCGGTCGAGGTCGCGCCGAAGGTTTTGAAAAACGCTCGGCGCAGGCGGTGGGCCTGCAGGTAGCCAGGCCATGTGGTGGTGTCTTCGCCGGTCAGATCACCCAGCGCCGCGACGTTGGCTGCAAAACCTGGGAACTCGGGGTCCACTACGGCATCGGGCCTGTAAGCGGTGACCACGCGCCCAGACCATCCGCTGTCGCGGATCATCTTGTGCCAGCGCAGATCATCCAGCGCGCTTTCGGTGGTGGCGATCACCTCGATATTGAACCGCTCGAACAACGCACGGGGTCGAAACTCAGGACGCGTCAGACAGTCGGCAATGTGATCATAAGTGGCATCTGCCGTCTGCGCGGACAGGCGATCAGTCAGGCCGAACACCTCGGCAAACGCGTGGTCCAGCCACATCCGCGAGGGGGTGCCGCGCAACAGGTGATAGTTTCCGGCAAACAGCCGCCAGATTGCGCGGGGATCAAGCTCAGTCACGCCGCCATCGATGCGGGGCACACCAAGTGATTCCAGCGGGATGCCCTGCGAATGCAGCATCCGGAATACATAGTGGTCTGGCGTCACGAACAGCTGCGCTGGATCGGGAAATGCCGCATTCTCGGCAAACCAGCGCGGGTCGGTGTGACCGTGCGGGCTGACGATTGGCAGCCCCTTGACCGCGTTATAAAGCGCACGACCAAGCGATTTCGCGCGGCCCTCGGAAGGCAACAAGCGGTCGGGATCAAGCAAGCCCATTGCCTTTCGCCTCCTTCCTACATCAAGCTTTGAAAATAACGGTAGCATTCGGCGACTGTAATAGACTAATATGCTAGTATCCAAAATGTGTCAACGGAGAGATTATGTCCGACATGCTTCACCTTGACAGTCTTGAACACCTGACGCGCCCCTCGGTGGCGGATCAGGTGTTCGATGCCCTGCGTGCCAAGATCCTTGCTCTAGACCTGCCCCCCAGCACAAAACTGTCCGAGGTGGATGTAGCGCGCCAGATGGGCGTCTCACGCCAACCGGTGCGCGATGCCTTCTACCGCCTGTCAAAACTCGGCTTCATCTCGATCCGCCCGCAGCGATCCACCACCGTCTCACAGATTTCCACCAATGCTGTGATGCAGGCTCGGTTCATTCGCGCTGCCATCGAGGCGCAGACAGTTCGCGTCGCCTGTGACAAACTCACACCCGCCGACCATGCCGCGCTGCGCGACTTACTCGACCTCCAGCGCGCGGCGATGACCGCAAAAGATCCCCTCGCCTTCCACGCTCTTGATGACCAGTTCCACCGCGATCTGTGTGAACGCGCAGGCTGCGGTTTTGCCTGGGAGATAATCCGCGAGAACAAATCCCACATGGACCGCGTCCGTTTCCTGTCGCTGTCTTTCGCCTCGCAGGATGCCTTCGGCGATCACGTCGCTATCCTTGATGCGATTGAGGCGCGTGACGCCGCCTCTGCCATGTCACATATGCAACTTCACCTAGGCCGCATCAGGATTCAGATCGAACGCATCCGCGCCGACAACCAAAGCTATTTCGCAACCGAGGTGCCATGCATTCCCGATTCCTGACTGGGTCAACAATATCCGACCAATCTGGCCGCCAATCCGGCCGCATCATCTCTATCGGCGAATGCATGGTGGAACTGGCACCACGGGCAGACGGCACCTACACGATGGGGTTTGCGGGCGACACGCTCAACACCGCCTGGTATTTACGCCGCGCGCTACCCGCAGCGTGGAGCGTCGATTACATGACGTGCATCGGCACTGATGCAGTGTCGGACAGGATGCTGGCTTTTCTCGGCGATGCCGGGATTGGCACCACCCACATCGCGCGGTTGCCCGATCGTACCGTCGGGCTTTACCTGATCGAACTCGCCCATGCCGAGCGCAGCTTTCTCTACTGGCGTGGGCAAAGCGCAGCCCGTCTGCTTGCGCGTGACCCGGCACGACTGGCGCAGGCACTAACGGGCGCAGATGTCGCCTATCTCTCTGGCATCACGCTGGCCATTTTGGAAGATGACCGGCCCACCCTTCTAACGTCGCTTACCGAACTGCGTGCCCGCGGTGGCATGGTCGTGTTTGACCCAAACCTGCGCAGCCGCCTTTGGCCCAATGCCACCATCATGTGTGACGCAATAATGCAGGCCGCCACGCAGGCCGACATCGCTCTGCCCTCGCATGAGGACGAAGCCGCCGCGTTTGGCGATGCGTCACCCGAGGCCACGGCCAGGCGATACCAGCAGGCGGGTGTCCCACTGGTGGTGGTCAAAAACGGCCCTGGCAGCATCATCACCTTGGCGAACGGAACACTGGCGCACCACGACGTTGCGCCAGTGCAGACGGTTGTCGACACCACTGCCGCCGGAGACAGCTTCAACGCCGGTTTTCTTGCCGCCCATCTTACGGGCAATCCGCTCACCCAGTCCGTTGCGGCAGGTGCAGCAATTGCCGCTCGCGTTATCAGCTCACACGGCGCACTCATCGCACAGCACTAGGTAAGTCCAAATTCCTTTTTCACAGCCAGCCCTTCTCGGCTTAAGACTACGGCAATCGGCCCATTCCAGCCAACCTGCCTGTCCCACGCGCTAAGCGTTCTTCACGCCCTGCCCCGTCGCAGCACGCGTATTGCCGTCTTCCTGACCAGAAGCTGCTATCGAGGCATTTCAAAGGTTTAACCTAAGTTCGAACCGTCCCCACGGCCGGCATCGAACCGGCAAGCCCTGCGGCGGGAGATTTTAAGTCTCCTGTGTTTACCAATTTCACCACGTGGGGTGACGGCTCCGAAACTGCCCTTTATCAACCCACTTCGGGCCAATCAATCAGGCATAGATAGTCTATTTTTGGCTTTCGCCGGACCAAAGCACAACAAGGCTATGTAATCATTACTCTTTTCTCAACAGAAAGCAGGATTTCAAGTCTCCTGTGTCTACCATTTCACCACGCGGGCAATCATGCGGGTTTGGCAATTCGCTCACCATAGCCATCTGCGTGGCGGGGTAAAGCACCTACAATCATCTCACCTGCAACAAACCGCTGCGCTGCGGCGATTGACTTCACCAAAATCCCTGCCTTTTATACGCCCGAGAGTTTGCGAGGATCCCCTATGAAGAAAATCTATCCCAACGCGGCGGCGGCGCTGGATGGTCTGTTGTTTGATGGCATGTTGATCGCCTCTGGCGGTTTTGGCCTCTGCGGCATTCCAGAGCTGCTGATCGCGGCGATCCGTGATGCGGGCACCAAGAGCCTGACCATTGCGTCGAACAACGCAGGCGTTGACGGCTTTGGGCTTGGCCAGCTTTTGGAAACCCGGCAGATCAAGAAAATGATCTCTTCCTATGTCGGGGAAAACGCTGAATTCATGCGTCAATACCTTTCGGGCGAACTCGAGCTTGAATTCAACCCGCAAGGCACCCTTGCCGAACGCCTGCGCGCAGGCGGCGCGGGCATCCCCGGTTTCTACACCGCCACCGGCGTGGGCACGGTGATTGCCGATGGCAAAGAGCATCACGACTTCAACGGCAAGACCTATATTCTGGAAACCGGAATCGTCGCCGACCTGGCCATCGTCAAGGCCTGGAAAGCCGATCCGTCGGGCAACCTTGTGTTCCGCAAAACCGCGCGCAACTTCAACCCACCAGCGGCGACATCGGGCAAGATCTGCGTGGTTGAGGTCGAAGAAATCGTGCCGCTGGGCGCGCTGGACCCCGACACCATCCACCTGCCGGGCATCTATGTGCACCGCATTGTGCAGGGCCAGCACGAAAAACGTATTGAGAACCGCACGACACGCAAGAAGGAAGCTTAAGATGTGGGATCGTAACCAAATGGCCGAACGCGCCGGGCGCGAGTTGCAAGACGGTTGGTATGTCAATCTTGGCATCGGCATCCCCACTCTGGTGGCCAACTATATCCCCGAAGGTGTTAACGTCACCTTACAGTCGGAAAATGGCATGCTCGGCATGGGCCCCTTCCCTTACGAGGGCGAGGAAGACCCCGATCTGATCAATGCCGGCAAGCAAACCATCACCGAGCTGCCACAGACCGCCTATTTCGATAGCGCCCAATCCTTTGCGATGATCCGGGGCGGCAAAATCGCCATGGCGATCCTAGGTGCTATGGAAGTGGCCGAGAATGGCGATCTGGCAAACTGGATGATCCCCGGCAAGCTGGTCAAAGGCATGGGTGGGGCGATGGATCTGGTTGCAGGCGTTGGTCGCGTTGTGGTGGTGATGGATCACACCAGCAAGCATGGCGAATCCAAGGTGCTGAAGGCCTGCACCCTGCCCTTGACCGGCAAGGCCGTGGTCAACCGTATCATCTCAAACCTTGGCGTGCTTGACGTGGTCCCCGGTGGGCTGAAGATCGTCGAAGTTGCCGAGGGCGTTACCGAGGCGGAACTCCGCGCCGCAACCGAGGGCACCATCGTTGACTGAGGTTTTGCGCGAGCACGGCGCGCATAAGGGGCGCTACCTCATCCGTCGGAACGGCGAAGAGGCCGAGATGACCTATTCGATCACCACGCCCACGCTGGTGATCGCTGACCATACTGCGGTGCCGGTAAGCTTTCGCGGCACCGGGGCGGGGGTGGCGATGCTGACTCAGTTTGTTGCGGATGCGCGGGCGGAGGGATTCAAGATCATGCCGCTTTGCCCGTTTGTGAACGCGACGCGGAAAAAGCATCCCGAATGGGCGGATGTGTTCGCGGTTTGAGTGGTCCCAACTCGGGACCATTTCAAAACCGCTCTAAATCAATGGCTTACTGGGAGGCGTTCAGGAAATCTTAACGATTTTGCTGCGGTTCCTGCGTCTGGCGCTCAATTCGTCGCCGAAATTACCTTGAACACACAAGGGTCGGTCACCAGTTCCGGCGGGCTGAGACACAGCCCCTGCGCCACCTGCCAGGCCGCCAACACCTTGGGCACATAGTCGCGGGTTTCCGCATAGGGCGGCACTCCGGCATTGGCGTCAATCGCGCCTTCCCCGGCATTATAGGCCGCGATCACCATCAACGGATCATGATCGAACCGCTTCATCAGCCAATCCAAATACGCCACGCCGCCCTTGATATTCTGCACCGGATCGGTGGAATCACTGACGCCAAACCGCGCCGCCGTCGCCGGGATCAGCTGCATCAAGCCCTGCGCCCCCGCCGAGCTGACCGCCGCAGGTCGCCCCGCGCTTTCAATCCCGATCACCGCCAGAACCAAAGCTGGCGACACATCGGTGCCAATCGTGGCCTTCAGAATCTCGGTGCCATAGGTCGTGGCGATTTCCTGCATCTGCTGCATCCGGGGTGCCGCCACCCGCTCGCCCCCCGGCCCCTGACTCAAGGTCGCCAAAGCCAGCGGGAACCGCCCCGATGGCTGATCGCGCTGCACCGGCACGGCCTCCCAGAACCACCCGTATTTGGCCGAAGCGGGCGTGGGGGCAGAGGGCGCAAGCGGTGCGCTCGGATCGACCGGGGGCGTAGGCGCCCGCGCCTCTACCTCGGGCATAGCCGCCAACAAGCGCGCCTGCTCCACCGGATCAATCTGCACGGTGATCCGCTTGCCGGGCAGATTGTCACTGACCTTGATGCGCTTGAAGCCCTCACCACTGGCCGAATTCATGACGATTTCTGCCGCCGCCGTGATCGGCGCCAGAAGAATCAGACTTGCCAGAACTGTGCCTCGTGCCCGTCGCATCACGTTGGATGCCGCCTGCCTTGTTTTCATTGCCCTGACTGTCGCAGAATCAGCCAAGCATTTCCACGTTCGCATGCCGCCAATCATGGCTATTTTGCCCAAATCGGCGCGAAAGCAACGGTTTCACACGCAATGGTTAAGCAGGTGTTATAAAATTAATCCTTATACATGAATGGGTTGTCATATTTTTACGCCTGAATTGCAGCGCTTCAAAAACGCCGCACCCTCA
>NZ_JAXMJJ010000112.1:0-21623 GCF_034376685.1 Cypionkella sp. | reverse complement strand
TGCAAGAACGCCAATCCAACACCGAAGCCGCGCGGGCGGCTGTGCTGGAACTGTCGGCCTCGACCAATGCAGAAGCCATGCAGAACCGCCTTGCCGCTGCCGGATGTGGCGCACCTTTGCGCCCCGATGCGGCAACCGTATTGCAACGCCTGAAAGCCCGCGCGGCTTAAACCTTAACCCCTTCAAAGGATACTGAAAATGAACGACGTACTTGCCAGCAAACCCTCGTCCGCGTGGACCATGTTCACCTATCTCAACTTCGTCGTCGCCGCGGTGATGATGGCGGGCGGGATCTATTTCCTTGAGGCCAGCTTCGCCGCCAAGGGCTTTTACGCCATGGCCGCGCTGATGCTGGTCAGCTCCACCGCCGCGATCACCAAATCCATCCGCGACGCCGAGGAATCGCAGCGCCTGCACAACAAGATCGACGAAGCCCGCACCGAGCGTCTGCTGATGGAAGTCAACACGCCCCGCAGCTAAGGTGGCAAGATCGGGTCGCGCCCACAGCGCGGCCCGCCGATTTTACTGGAGATGACGATGCGTGATACTTCCCCCACTCGCCGGATCTGGCGCGGGCTTGGCCATGCGGGTTTTGTGATCCTGCTGGCCCTTGCGACAGCTTGGGCCGCGACGGCGCTGTATATTCAACTGACGGGTCCGGTGCGGATTGCAGCTTTGGTGGCGCTGGGGCTGGCCTTTCTGGCGATCCTGATCCTGCGCTTTCAAAAACGCCGCCATGCCTGGGCTGGGTTTGCCGTGGCGGTTCTGGCGGTGGGCGGCTGGTATCAAACCATCCAGCCCCGACAAGATCGCGACTGGGCAGCCGACGTGGCGCATGGCGTGTCGGGCGTGGTTGCAGGCGATCAGGTCAGGCTGAGCAACGTGCGCAATTTCGACTGGACCTCGGACAGCGCTGCGACCCCGCGCTGGGAGAGCCGCAGCTATGATCTGAGCAAGCTGGAGAGCGTGGATATGCTCACCTCGACCTGGGGCGATCCGAATATCGCGCATCTGATCGTCAGCTTTGGCTTTGCTGGCGGCGAGCATGTCGCCTTTTCGGTAGAAATCCGGCGGGAAAGCGATGAGGTGTTCTCCAGCATCGGCGGGTTTTTCCGGCAGTTTGAACTGGTGCTGATCGCCGCAGATGAGGCCGACATTGTGAAACTGCGGACCAATTATCGCGGCGAAGATGTGCATCGTTTCCCGGTGAAACTCGACGCCGCGCAACGCCGGGCTTTGCTGCTGCGCTACATCGCTTTTGGCAACGAGTTGGCCGAGGCTCCGGTGTTTTACAACACCGTCACCGCCAACTGCGCCTCAACGGTTTACGGGCTGGTGCAGGTGATCAAGCCAGACATGCCCCTGGACAGCCGCTTGCTGTTCTCGGGCCAACTGCCGGAATACATTGACGAGTTGGGTGGTTTGCCGGGCGATATGCCGATGGATCAGCGCCGCAAGCTGGCGGCGATCAGTGCTGTGGCCAAAACGGTTCAACCGGGGCAGGATTTCTCGGGCCTGATCCGGGGGCAGTAGAGTTGGCGCAGCTTTGCTGCATCAACCAAGCCGGGGGTTTCACACCCCCGGACCCCCGTGGGATATTAGAGCACAGAGGATGCAAATTTTAGGAAAGGTTTAGCGGTTTCTGTTCAATCCGCGAGATCAAGATACACACCATTCGACCAGCCAAAGCCATCTTGCAGCGCATATTCGCCGCCTGTGCTGGCGGCAAGCGGGTCTAACACGTTGTACTTCTCGACAAATTTGCCGCTGGCATGGAACACCGCGTCGCAGGTGGCAAGCCAGCGCTGACGCAGGGTTTCGGCCAGATCATGCAACCCATAGCGTCGCAGGCCCTGCACCGCGATCCATTGCAACGGGGCCCAGCCGTTCGGGCTATCCCATTGCTGCCCCGAGGTGACATCGGTGGTCAGCATCCCCCCGGCGCGCAGCAGATGGGTTTTCATCCAAGCGGCAGCGCTTTCGGCTTGCGCTTGAGACGCGGCACCCGCGTAAAGCGGGAACATGCCGGCAGCGGTTGTGATCAGATTCGGGGTATCCTCGGCGATCAGCACATCATGGAAAAAGCCGGTGTCTTCACTGAAAAACCGCTCGGATATGGCGCCGCGGCGGCGATCTGCGGCTTGGGTATAAGCAGAATCACCCGAGGCTTCGGCAAGGATTTCCTCATAGCGCAGCAGCAAGCAATTCAGATCCACCGCCCACAGATCAGTGGTGCGAATCGTAGTCAGATCCTGCGGATCGGTCAGCCAGCGCGCCGAGAAATCCCACCCACTTTCGCAGGCGGCGCGCAGATTGCGGAAATAGCCTGCGGGAACGCCACTGCGCTGCGCTTCCAGATCGGTGCCAAACATCTCTACCCGAGGGCCATCGGCGTCATCCCAGTAGCGCGCCAGGCCGTTATGATTGTGGGCGCTGTCGATGAAATAGCGATATTCGCGTTGCATGGCAGGCAGATAGCGGGCGTAAGTGGCGGGCAGATCGCCCACGGCGCGGCCGTAATCCTGCACCATTTGGGCGAAGAACGGCGGTTGTGCGCGGGTCAGGAAATAGCTGCGAAAGCCATTCGGGATATGGCCGATCTCTGTGATGGCATAGGCGAAATTGTCCAGCATGTCGCGTACCAGCGCAGTTTGCCCGGATTTCAATAGACCAAGTTGGGTGAAATAGCTGTCCCAGTAATACGCCTCCTGAAACCGCCCCCCAACCACGATGTACGGATGCGGCAAAGCAAAACGACTGGAGCGTTCTGCCGGGTTATCAGCGGGGCGGATCAGATGCGGCCAGATTGCCGCCAGATGCTGTTTTGGGCTGTGCGCGGGGTCCGTGTGATAGGCGGTTTCATGGGCGGCGACAGGACGGAAATGTGCCGCATAAAACGCTTTCAAATCGACCACGCCGCTTGCCTTGACTGCATGATAGGCGCGCAGGATTTCTGAGGCGGGCGACAGCAGGATCGAATCAGAAATTACCTTCTCATCCGGCCAAAGACCTGACAAATGCAGGTCTTTAAACAGATCTCCGAGGCTTTGGTCCAGATGTTCCACGGCAATCCCCTTTTGGCACCCCTTGGCTGCAATCCTTCCAAAGCGCATTCAAATTGGTTGTGCAAGGCTGGCATGGTGTTGCGGGCAATAAATCGCGCCTAGCGCACCTCCATCCGCAGATATTGCTCGCGCAGCGCCGCCGGCGACAAGCCATAACCGGCCTTGAACTGCGCGTAGAACTGGCTGATCGACGAGAACCCCGAGGCTTCCACCACAGTGGCAATCGCCAGCGAGCTTTCCACCAGCAAAGCGCGCGCGCGCATCAGCCGCATGCGGATCACGAATTGCTTGAGCGGTGCGCGCATCACTTGGGTGAACAGCGACAAAGCATAATTTTCATGCAGGCCGGTCACTGCGGTAATATCTGAATTGCGCAGCGGTTTTTCTAGGTTTTCCAGAACATGCCGCACCATCGCGATCACATGCCGGATATGCGCCGAACTCAGCGCACGGTCGCCCGAGGCCTCGTGCTGCGGCGGGCGCAAAAAGTTGAGATCGGCCAAGGCCGCGCGGCGAAACAGCGCGTTCAGCTCCATCTTCACCAACTCTGCACGCTCAAAATCTCCCGAGCGGTAATCGGCATACCAGCGCCGCAACTGCTCGGCGGAACACAGGCTTTCGGGCAGCACGATCATCCCGCCGCCCAGCAAAGCCACCTGCAATCCGGCGATGTGATTCATGATCAAGAACGCATCTAGGGGCAAGTAAATATTACACAATTTGTGGGAAGGGCCGGGCAGCTTGGTGACCTTGGTCAGCTGATGCGGCACCCCGGCCCAGAACACCACCAGACGGTTGGCAGGCAGGCTCAGCACTTGGCCGTCCACCTGATATTCCATCTCGAAGTCGATCGCAAAGTTGGCCTCAATATGGCCATGCCAGTGCGGTTGCGTCATCAGAACCGGGTCAAAGATGCGGATGCCAAAGCGGCCAAAGGCACGTTTGGTCGAATAGAAATGCCGCTCGTGGCTGGGGGCTGGCAGGGTCGAGCGCCCCGAATATGCGTCCATCAGGGCCACCTCTCCCGGTTGATCTTAGGAAACCAGAAAACAATCTGCCAATCCGATATTGTTGTAAAGCCGTTTGATACCGCACAGTCACAGCACCAACCTCGGGAGGAATCGGCGGTTGGGGTGAGTTTAAAATCAAGAAACGCGATCTTTAATCAGACAGAAACCCGGCTGCCTCGGGCGGCCAAGGGAGGAACGATGAGCTATCCACTCCGGCGCACCGCACTGGCGGCGCTTCTGCTGGGCGTGTCGAGTGTGGCGATGCAGGCCGAAATGATGGCCCCCACCGCCCCGCCAGATGCCCCGAAATTCGACGCGCAGGTCGAACCCGTCTACGTCAACCGCAGCGATATTGCCGAGTTCAAGGCCCTGCCCGCCTACAGCGAACCGGCTTGGGTCAAGGCCTTTGTCGATGCGGGCAAGCTGCCCCCGGTGGCCGAGCGGTTGCCAAAAGAACCGATGGTCTACAAGACCGCCAACATGCCCGACGGCAACGGCGTCTACGGCGATGTGATGCGTCACGTCATCGGCGGGCGGCCCGAGGGCTGGAACTTCTGGGCCGGACAAAACTATGGCTGGGGCGGTATCGACATCGGCTTGGTTGAATGCCTGACCCGCACCGGGCCGCTGTTTGAGGTCAACGCCGCCGATCTGCAACCAATGCCCAATCTCGCAAAATCCTGGGAATGGGCCGAGGATGGCAAATCCCTGACCGTGCATCTGATCGAGGGCGCGAAGTGGTCGGATGGCGACCCGTTTGATGCAGAAGACATTGATTTCTATTGGAATGATGTCGTGATGGACCCGGAAGTCACGCCGTTGATGGGGGCCAGCCAAGAGACTTACGGCGCGGGCACCACGCTGGAGATCATCGACGCCTACACCTTCAAGATGAGCTTCACCACGCCCTTCCCCGAAGCGGTGCTTTACGCGATGGCCTATGGCAACTTCTGCCCGGGCCCCGCGCATGTGCTGAAGCCGCAGCATCCGAAATACGGCGGTGCCAGCTATGCCGCGTTCCGTGACGCCTTCCCCGCCGATATGATGAACTTCCCGGTGATGGGCGGCTGGGTGGTGGTGGAGCATCGCCCGGATGATATCGTGGTGACGCGCCGCAATCCGTACTACTGGAAGGTCGACGAATCCGGCCAGCAACTGCCCTATCTGGACGAGTTGCAGTATCGGCTGTCCACCTGGGGCGACCGCGATGTGCAGGCAGTGGCGGGGACCGGCGATTTCTCGAACCTTGAGCAGCCCGAGAACTTTGTCGAAAGCCTGAAGAAAGCCGCAGATCCCGCCAGCCCGGCGCGTCTGGCCTTCGGTCCGCGCTCGATTGGCTATCAATTGTTCTTCAACCTCTCGGCCAATGGCTGGGGTGAGCCGGATGCCCGCGCCCAAGCCGTGCGCGAGTTGAACCGCAACCTCGATTTCCGCAAAGCCATAAGCTACGCCGTGGATCGCCAGCGGATCGGTGACAGTTTGGTCAAAGGCCCGTTCACAGCGCTTTATGCGGGCGGTCTGCTGACCTCGACTTCGTATTATGATGCGGCGTCGACCGTGTTTTACCCGTTCTCGCAAGACAGCGCGAAGGAAGCGCTGAAAGCGGCGGGGCTGGAGGACACCGACGGCAATGGTGTGGTCAACCTGCCAGGGGGGGCGGATCTGAACGTCACGCTTCTGGTCAACACCGATTACGCCACCGACAAGAACATCGCCGAAGGCGTGGTGGCGATGATGGCGGATGTGGGCGTCAAGGTGACGCTGAACAACCTTGCAGGCAAAGATTTTGACAATGCCCGCGAGGGGGGAAAGCACGACTGGTATATCCGCCGCAACGATCAGGAGTTCGTCTCGGTCGTGCAAGGCATCAGCCGTTTGGCCCCCACCGGCCCGGCGACGGCAACCTGGCACTATGCCAATGCCGCTGGCGAGTTGGACCTGCTGCCGTTTGAGCAGCAACTGATTGACAACATCACCGCGTTCAACAGCACACAAGATGCCACCCTGCGCGCTGATGCGATGAAGGAGTATCAGAAAACCTTCACCGAAAACGTCAATGCGGTGGGCCTGACCGCCTATCCCGGTGCGCTGATCATCAACAAGCGTTTCGCCAATATCCCGCTGGGCGCTCCGATCTTCATGTACAACTGGGCTGAGGACAACATCATCCGTGAGCGCATCTATGTGCCCGCCGACAAGCAGATTGGTGCCGAACTCCGTCCGGGCGAACTGGCTGGAAAACTGGGCGAAAGCACCATCAAGGCCGAGTAGTTCGGGCGCACCCGAATAGTTTGGCAAGGCCGAGAAATCGCGCCAAAACCTCCCGGTGGGCTGGCATGCCTGCCCACCGGACCCGCCCCTTATCTTGTCAGGTCAGCCCATGCTGCGCTTCCTCGTGACCCGCATTTTGCAATCAATTCCTGTGCTTATGGTGATGAGTATCATCACCTTCGCAATCATTCAGGCCCCTCCCGGCGATTACGGCGATTTCATCCGCGCCAATATGATCGTGCAGGGCGGCGCCACCCCCGAAGCCGCCACCGCCGCCGCCAATGCCTATCGCGAAACCCATGGGCTGAACGATCCGATGGTGCTGCAATACGGGCGCTGGATCTGGGGCATTGTCGCACATGGCGATTTTGGCACCTCTTACGCCTATAACAAACCGGTGCTGGAGGTGGTGATGCAGCGCTTGCCCGCCACCATCGCCATCGCCTTGACCTGCCATCTTCTGGCGTCCCTGCTGGGGATTTCCTTCGGCATCCTCGCCGCCGTCAAGCAATATTCGTGGGTGGATACCGTGCTGTCGTTCATCTCGTTTCTGGGCATGACCATCCCGCGGTTTCTGCTGGCGCTGATCATTCTCTACATCCTTGCCTACAAGTTGAACGTGCAGGAAATCGGCAGCTTCTATTCCTCGAAATTCGGCGGCCAAGCCTATTGGCTGGGTTGGTTTGACTTCAACTGGGCCAAGCTGTGGAACCTGATCCAGCATGTCTGGCCGGTGATCCTTGTCGCCACCATCGGCGGGCTGGCCTATAACATGCGGGTGATGCGGGCGAATTTACTCGACACGCTGAACGCGCAATATGTCGAAACCGCACGCGCCAAGGGCCTGGGCGAGGGCGCTGTCATCATGCGCCATGCAGTGCCGAACGCCCTGCATCCGCTGATCGCCTATCAGGGCGTCGTGCTGCCCTACATGCTGACAGGTGAGATCGAGGTCGCCATCGTCTTTGGTCTTGCCACCATCGGCCCGGCCATTGTCGGCTCGATGGCGATCGGCGATGTCTATGTCACCGCCACGCTTTTGCTGGTGCTGGGGGCCACGCTGATCATCGGCAATATCATCGCCGATGTGCTGCTGGTCGCCCTTGATCCCCGTATCCGTGTCGGAGCAGACGCATGAGCGCGCCCCATATCCACGCAGGTGAAGCCGCCGACGACCGGCTTTCCACCGCACCCTCCACCTCGCAAAGCTATCCGGCGCTGGTCTGGCGCAGGTTCCGCAAATCCATTCCCGGCATGTTGGGGCTGATCCTGGTCTGCGCCCTGCTGATCATCGCGATCTTCGCCGATTTCTTCGCGCCGATGAACCCGAACGCCAATACCGCCTCTTTCGCGCCGCCGGATCAGATTTCCTTCTTCACCAAAGACGGCTTCACCCTCTGGCCGGTGGCCTATGCGATCACCGAAGGCACCGAGCTCGACCCGATCACCTACCAGCCCGTCATGGCTGCGGATATGGACAATCCCCGCCCGCTTGTGCTGTTCGCCAAAGGTTGGGAGTATAAGTTGCTTGGCCTGATCCCGACCAACCGCCACTTCATCGGTGTGTCCGATGGCAGCCCGTTGCATATCCTTGGCACCGACAAACTGGGGCGCGATATCCTGTCGCGCGGCATCGTAGGCTCCCGGATCAGCCTGATGATCGCGCTGGTCTCGATCACCCTGATCACCGTGATCGGCACGTTGGCGGGGATCACCTCGGGCTATCTTGGCGGCAAGTTTGACATGTGGTTTCAACGCTTTGTCGAGATCATCCTCGCCTTCCCGCAACTGCCACTTTACCTCGCCCTGACCACCCTCATTCCGGTCACCGCGCCCTCCTACATCTTCCTGTCCTTCGTGATCCTGGTAATCGTCGGCCTCGGCTGGGCGCAGCTCTCCCGCGAAGTGCGCGGCAAAACCATGTCGATGGCCCGCATTGACTATGTCCGCGCCGCGATGGCGGTGGGGGCCTCGGATCGCCGCATCATCACCCGGCACATCCTGCCCAATGTGATGAGCCACGTCATCGTCGCCGTCACTCTAGGCATCCCGACGATCATTCTGCTGGAAAGCTTCCTCGGCTTCCTCGGCTTCGCCGTCAAACCGCCGCTGATCTCTTGGGGCCTGATGCTGCAAGACGCGGGCACCTTTTCTGTGATCGGTTCCTACCCCTGGATTCTGTCACCCGTCGGCTTCGTGCTGCTCGCCGTCTTCGCCTTCAACGCGCTGGGTGACGGTTTGCGCGATGCCATTGACCCGTATTGAGGCCTGAACATGAGCAACGAAATCGCCATTGAGGCCCGCAACATCGGCGTCAGCTTCAAAGTTGACGGCGGCCAGATCGAGGCCGTCAAGGATGTGTCCTTCACCTTGCACAAAGGTCAAACCATTGCTTTGGTGGGGGAATCCGGCTCGGGTAAATCCGTCACCGCCCGCGCCATCATGAAGCTGCTGTCAAAGCGAGCGCGGGTTTCCGAGAAAACCGAGATCAACTACGGCGGCAAAAATATGGCCCGCCTGTCGGATCGTGAGATGCGGGGACTGCGGGGCAACCGCCTGACGATGATCTTTCAAGAGCCGATGTCGTCGCTGAACCCGGTCTACACCATCGGCGCGCAACTCGCCGAGGTGCTGCGCATCCACCAGAAGATCAGCAAAACCGACGCCCTGAAACGCGCGGTGGATTTGCTGGCCGAGGTGCAAATTCCTGACCCGGAAGCGCGTGTGCGGCAGTATCCGCACCAGCTATCCGGTGGCCAACGCCAACGCGTGATGATCGCGATGGCGCTGGCGAACAACCCGGATGTGCTGATCGCAGATGAGCCGACCACGGCGCTGGATGTGACGGTACAAGCCGAAATCCTCAACCTGATCAAAGCCTTGCAGCAGAAGAACGGCATGGCTGTGATCCTGATCACCCATGATCTGACCGTCGTGCGCCAATTTGCCGACCACGTTTATGTCATGCAGCACGGCCTTGTGCGCGAGGAAGGCCCGACTGAATCCGTGTTCTCCAGCCCGCAGCACCCCTACACCAAACGCCTGTTGTCGTCGGAACCCAAAGGCACCGCCAACCCGCTTGAGGGCAGCCCCGAAACCGTGCTGGAAGGCCGCAATATCCGCGTCACCTACACCCTGCGCAAAGGCGGCGCGTTCCGGGGCAGCCTTTATGATTTGCAGGCGGTGGATGGGCTTTCGCTGAACCTGAAACGTGGCGAAACCCTTGGTTTGGTGGGCGAATCCGGTTCGGGCA
Organism: Cypionkella sp.; assembly: GCF_034376685.1. Taxonomy (GTDB): domain Bacteria; phylum Pseudomonadota; class Alphaproteobacteria; order Rhodobacterales; family Rhodobacteraceae; genus Cypionkella. The sequence goes on along the minus strand of NZ_JAXMJJ010000112.1, from coordinate 12,024 downwards.
AGACCACCTTCGGCCAGGCCCTGCTGCGATTGAACAAGCTGACTGGCGGCGAGGTCGACTTCCTCGGCAACCGCATCGACAGCCTGGATCGCGCGGGTATGAAACCCTACCGCCAGCGCATGCAGATCGTGTTTCAAGACCCGTTCAGCAGTCTTAATCCGCGCATGTCGGTGCGCCAACTGATCGAAGAGGGGTTGATCGTCAACGGCATTGGCAAAACCCGCGCCGAACGTATTGAGCGCGTCAAGACAGCGCTGCGCGATGCGGGCCTGCCCGACACCATTCTGTCACGCTTCCCGCATGAGTTTTCCGGTGGCCAACGTCAACGCCTTGCCATCGCCCGCGCGATCGCCTTGGAGCCAGAATTCATCCTGCTCGATGAACCCACCAGCGCCTTGGATCTGTCGGTTCAAGCGCAAATCATTGAACTCTTGCGCAAACTTCAGCGCGACCGCGGCCTGTCCTATCTGTTCATCAGCCACGATCTCAAGGTCGTGCGCGCGCTGTGTCACCGCGTCATCGTCATGCAAAACGGCCAGATTGTTGAACAAGGCCCGGTCGCTGACGTGCTGGAAAACCCCCAAACCGCCTACACCCGCCGCCTTGTCCGCGCGGCTTTTGAAATCGCAACCTGAGGAAATCATGGCCAATCCCGTCATCACCTTCATCGGCGCAGGCTCCGCCGTCTTCACCAAGAACATTGCAGGCGACATCCTGCAACGCCCTGCCCTTGCCAATGCCGAAGTCCGCCTGATGGACATCAATCCGCAAAGGTTGGAAGAATCCGAGATCATCGTCGGCAAACTGGCGCAAACCCTTGGCGGCAAGGCCACAATCAAGACTTACACCAACCAGCGCCGCGCTTTGGAAGGCGCCGATTTCGTGGTCTGCTGCTTTCAGGTCGGCGGCTATGAACCCTGCACCGTCACCGATTTTGAGATCCCGAAAGCCTACGGCCTGCGCCAAACCATCGCCGACACCCTCGGCATCGGCGGCATCATGCGCGGCTTACGCACTGTTCCTGTGCTCTGGGGCATCTGCGAAGACCTGCTCGCTGTGGCACCCAACGCGATCATGCTGCAATACGTCAACCCGATGGCGATCAACACCTGGGCGATTGCCGCGAAATACCCGACCATCCGGCAAGTCGGCCTCTGCCACTCCGTGCAGGGCACCGCTTACGAATTGGCCCGCGATCTGGACATCCCGGTCGAGGAAATCCGCTACCGCGCGGGTGGCATCAACCATATGGCGTTCTATCTGAACTTTGAACACCGCCAGCCGGATGGTTCTTATGTCGATCTTTATCCTGCCTTGTTAAAGGGTTATCGCGAGGGTCGCTTCCCCAAACCCAGCCATTGGAACCCGCGTTGCCCCAACAAGGTGCGCTACGAAATGCTCACTCGGCTGGGCTATTTTGTGACCGAATCCTCCGAGCATTTCGCCGAATATACCCCGTGGTTCATCAAACGCGACCGCCCCGATCTGATCGAGAAGTTCGGCATCCCCTTGGATGAATACCCCAAGCGTTGTGTCGAACAGATCGCGCGCTGGAAAAAAGAAGCCGCCGCATTGAAATCGGCCAACACGATCGAGCTGAAGGAATCCCACGAATACGCCAGCCAGATCGTCAATTCGGTGATCACGGGAGAGCCTTCTGTGATCTACGGCAACATCGCCAACAAGGGCTTCATCCCGCAACTGCCGGAAGGTTGTGCGGTGGAAGTGCCGACGCTGGTTGACAACAACGGTTTGCAACCCACTGTTGTCAAAGACATTCCACCGCAACTGATCGCCCTGATGCGCACCAATATCAATGTGCAGGAACTCACTGTCGCGGCTTTGGTGAACGAGAACCCCGAGCACATCTATCACGCAGCCATGCTCGATCCCCACACCGGGGCTGAGCTTGATCTTGACCAGATCTGGAACCTGACCCACGACCTGCTTGCCGCTCACGGCGATTGGCTGCCGAAATGGGCGCGGGTTCAAGCGCGGAAGGTGGGCTAACATGACCTTCCCGGCGCGGATTGCGATTGTCGGTGGCGGCACGGCGGGCTGGCTTGCCGCGCTGATGCTGCAAGATGCCGCGAAACGCGCCGGGGCTGTCACGGCCATTACCTTGATCGAAAGCAGCAAATTCGGCACCATTGGCGTCGGTGAAGGCACCACGGCGGTGTTCCGCATGATGCTGCGTCACCTTGGCCTTGACGAATTTGAGTTCCTGCGTGCGGCGGAAGCCTCGTTCAAACTGGGCATCCGCCACCGCGATTGGCGGCGGCTGGGGCATCACTATGACGGCCCGATTGACGATCCGCATCTGGTGGCGGGGCTTGGCACGCAGCCGTTGCTGGACGCATACCAGATTTCTAAAGGCCGCAGCGTCAGCGAAACCCATCTGTTTCAACACCTGATCAACGCCGCCAAAAGCCCCTATGCGCAAAAGCCCGATGGCGGTTACATCGCCGCTGGCCCCTTCCATCATGCCTTTCACTTCGATCAGGCTCTGGCGGGCAAATATCTGAAATCCAAGACGAAAAATGTGACCCTCATCGACGATCAGGTCAGCGGCGTAGATACCGGCCCGCAAGGCATCACCGCCCTGCATCTGGAAAGTGGCCAGCAGATCGAGGCTGACTTCTTCATCGATTGCTCGGGCTTTCGCCGCGTGCTGATGCGGGCGTTGGGCGCGAAATGGCTCAGCTTTTCGCATATGCTGGTGCTCAACCGCGCCATGCCGTTCTGGCTGGAGTATACGCCGGGTGAAAAAATCCTCCCCGTCACCACCGCTTGGGCGCAAGGCGCGGGATGGATGTGGCAGATCCCCACCGCCACCCGCTACGGCTGCGGCTATGTCTATTCCGACGCCCATATCACCGCCGACCAAGCGAAAGCCGAGATTGAAACCGCCCTCGGCCGCCCAATCGAGGTGCGCTCTGACATCAAGATCGACCCCGGCCGCCAAGACCGCACCTGGATCGGAAACTGCGTCTCGGTGGGCCTCGCCTCATCTTTCCTTGAGCCATTGGAGGCCACCTCGATCCACGGAACCGTCGTGCAACTGATGCTGCTGACCGGTTATCTCAGCAAAATCAACGACACATCCCGCGCGCAATACAACGCGGATGCCGCGCGGCAAGTGGAAGATTACCGTGATTTTGTCCGCATGCACTATGTCTCCGAGCGCCGTGATACCGCGTTCTGGCGCGATGTCACCGCCAATCACCCGGATGTGGTGAAAGATCGCCTTGCCAAATGGGCGCGCAAACTCCCCGAACCCAGTGATTTCGCGCCCTTCCCGCAAGGCCTGCCGCATGTCGAACAGCAACTTTACACCCCGGTGCTGGATGGCCTTGGCCTGCTGCGCCGCCCTGCCGCTGCCCTTATGCTGGGCGATGCCCCCAAACCCGCCCGCGTCGCCCGAAGCCTTATCCAAGAATACCGCGCCGCCGCCGCTTTGGCGATGGATCACCGCGCGTTTATGAACTCCCTCCAAATGGAACCCACCCCATGACCTTCAAAATCGCCATCATCGGAGCCGGATCGGTTGGCTTCACAAAAAAGCTCTGCTCGGACATTCTGAAAGTGCCGGAATTCGCGGGTATTGAGATCGCGCTGACCGACATCAACGCGCATAATCTTGAAATGGTTGAACAAATCATCTCGCGCATCGTGAAGGTGAACAACCTGCCCACCCGCGTCACCGCCACCACGGATCGGCGCGAAGCGCTGAAAGATGCCCGCTACATCATGAACGTCGTCCGCATCGGCGGGCTGGAGGCCTTTGCTGACGATATCCGCATCCCGCTGAAATACGGCGTCGATCAATGCGTTGGCGATACGATTTGCGCCGGCGGCATCATGTATGCGCAGCGCGGCATCGTGGCGATGCTGGAGTTTTGCAAGGATATCCGTGAGGTGTCCGAACCCGGCGCGCTGCTGCTCAACTACGCCAACCCGATGGCGATGATGACCTGGGCCGCGATTGATCATGGCGGCGTCAATACGGTGGGCCTCTGTCACGGCGTGCAAAACGGCCACCGCCAGATCGCCCGCGCCTTGGGCGTGCCGATGGAGGAGGTCGATGTGATCTGCTCGGGTATCAACCATCAAACCTGGTATCTCGACATCCGACACAATGGCCGCAAGGTCAGTAAGGACGAGGTTTTGGCGGCGTTTGAGAGGCATCCGGCGTTCTCGAAACAAGAGAAAGTCCGCATCGACGTGCTGAAACGCTTTGGCTTCTATTCCACCGAAAGCAACGGCCATCTGTCGGAATACCTGCCGTGGTATCGCAAGCGTCCCGAGGAAATCCAGAACTGGATCTCTATGGATGATTGGATTCACGGCGAAACCGGCGGCTATCTGCGCTACACCACCGAGAACCGCAACTGGTTTGAAACCGACTTCCCGGTGTTCCTAGAGGAAGCGGGCAAGCCGCTTTCGGACTATGAGCGCACCGATGAACACGCCAGCCATATCCTTGAAGCGTTAGAGACCGGGCGCACCTATCGCGGCCATTTCAATGTAAAAAATGGCTGCGTTATCAAGAACCTACCCGCCGATTGCATCATCGAAAGCCCCGGTTTCGTCGATCGTTTCGGCATCAATATGGTCGAAGGCGTCACCCTGCCCGACGCCTGTGCGGCGACCTGCAACGTGTCCGTGTCTGTTCAGAGGATGGGGATGAAAGCTGCGATTGCAGGCAATGTTGAGCTTCTGAAGCAAGCCGTTCTACACGACCCGCTGGTCGGTGCGATCTGCACGCCGGATGAGGTTTGGCAGATGGTCGATGAGCTTTTGGTCGCCCAAGCGCAATGGCTGCCGCAATATGCCCATGCCATCCCGGCGGCCATCGAGCGGTTGAAAACCCCGAAGGTGAAAACCCGCGACTGGGCCGGGGCGGCGCGATTGGAAGTGCGCTCGGTTGAGGAATTGCGCGCAGCGGGCACGAAAAAGAAAGCCGCTGAAGGCCACGGCTTGGGCACCAAGGTGATGGGCTAAGCCTAAAATTTACCTAAAATTATCATCCTCTGTGCCCAAATATCCCACAGGGGGTGAGCGTAGCGAGGGGGGCGTGAAGCCCCCCTACCCGGCCAGCCCATAGACGCGCCGCGCGTTCTGATGCCCGATCATCGCCTGCTCGTCCACAGACAACCCGCCCAGCATCGCTCGGCTCATATCAATCCAATCGGGCAGGCCCACCGCAAGATCCACAACCGGCCAATCGCCACCCCAGATCATCCGCGCCGGACCAAACACCTCTAGCATCGCATCGGTGTAGCGCTGCAACAGCGGGGCCGAGGCGGTGCCGGGTGCGCAATTCACTGTAATACCAGAGAATTTTAGCCAAACATGCGGCAGCGCCGCCATTGCTTGCATCCCGGCATACCACGCGTCAAAGCCATTTCCCGCCACATCCGGGTTGCCGCAATGATCCAGCACCAGCACCTGATCCGGGCAGGCCCGCGCCAATGCCTCGGCAATGCCAAGTTGGCGCGCATGGAACACCATGTCATAGGTGTAGCCACCGGCCCCGATCTTGCGGATATTGCGCCGAAACCCTTCACTTTGGCTCATCGCGTCATCCACGACATGCAGCAGGCGGCGGAACCCCACCACTGAGAGCCCGCGACACTCATCCAACCAAGCGTCAAAGCCTGCGTCCGTCTCGGGTCGACAGGACGCGATCTGCCCCAGCATGCCACCCTTGCCCACCAGCCCCGCGATCAGCCGGGCCTCGGCCTGATAATCGGCGTCATCGACCCCGGTTTCCATGAATACCGTGCCGATCACACCCTGACCCGCCACCAGCCGCGCATAATCGTCGGGCGTGAAATCACCCTGCAAGGCGGGCACGCCTGTCGTCCACGCATAGCCCAGATGCCCACGCAAAATCAGATGCTGATGGGTATCAATCAGATCCATCCTACCCCTCCCAAAAAAGCAAAAGGCCCGGCGTTTCCACCGGGCCCTGAAATCAATCCGCGATCACGTCTTGCCGCTGCTGGCCCAGACCTTCGATACCAAGTTCCACCACATCGCCGGCTTTAAGGTACTTCGGCGGCTTCATCCCCAAGCCCACGCCCGGAGGCGTCCCGGTGGAGATCACATCGCCCGGATGCAAGGTCATGAATTGGCTGAGATAACTGACCAGAAACTGCACGCCATACACCATGGTTTTGGTGGAACCGTTCTGCATCTTGGTGCCGTTCACCGTCAGCCACATCGCAAGATTCTGTGGATCCGTCACCTCATCCCGCGTCACCAAGTACGGCCCAATCTGGCCGAAGTTGTCGCAGGATTTGCCCTTGGTCCATTGTCCCGAACGCTCGGTCTGAAAGGCGCGTTCCGACACATCATTGGTCACCGCATAGCCCGCGACGTAATCCATCGCCTCGGCTTCCGAGACATACTTGGCCTTTTTGCCAATGATCACCGCCAGTTCCACCTCCCAATCGGTCTTTTCCGAGGTGCGGGGAATAATGATCGGATCGTTCGGGCCACAAATCGCCGAGGTGGCTTTCATAAAGATCACCGGCTCTGGCGGCACTGCCATGCCGCTCTCGGCAGCATGGTCGGCATAGTTCAAGCCGATGCAGATGAATTTGCCCGTACCCGAGACGCAAGGCCCAAGCCGCGCGCCCGTGACAATCGGCAAGCGCGCCGGGTCCGCCGCCCGGATCGAAGCCATCCCGGCATCCGACAAAACATCGCCTCCAATGTCCGAGACAATCGCCGACAGATCGCGCACCGTGCCGTCGCTGTGCAGGATACCGGGTTTTTCGGCCCCTGCGGGCCCATGACGAAGCAGTTTCATGATTGATCCTTATGCGTTGGCCCAACCGCCGTCGATCACATGCGCGACCCCGGTGGTGTAGGTGGATTCGTCGGAAGCAAGATAGGTGACCAAAGCCGCGATTTCTTCGGCTTTGCCAATCCGGCCAATCGGTTGTCGGGCGATGAAGGCAGCCTTCGCGGCCTCATAATCGCCGGTATCGCGCAGGCGTTGCTCCAGGCTGGGGCTTTCCACCGTGCCGGGGCAGATCGCATTGCAGCGGATGCCCTTGGCGATGAAATCCACCGCGATGGATTTTGTCAGGCCGATCACCCCGGCCTTGGTCGCGCCATACACAAAGCGGTTCGGTGCTGCGATCACGCTGGAGGCTACCGAGGCCATGTTGATGATCGACCCGCCGCCGTTCGCAATCATTCCGGGCAGAAACGCCTTACACATCCGGTACATAGCCGTCATGTTCAGGTCCAGTGAGAACGCCCATTGATCCTCATCACAGTCCAAAATGGACCCCGCAGCCACGAATCCGGCGCAGTTGAACAGCACATCGAACGGCCCCAGCGCTGCCGCTGCCGCAATCGCAGCCGGATCGCGCACGTTCAAAACCCGCGTCTCAATGCCCTCTGCCGTCAGTTCGGCCAGCGCCTTTTCGTTCACATCGGTGGCGAGCACCTTTGCCCCCTCGCGCGCCATCATCAGCGTCGTGGCCCGCCCGATGCCCTGCCCCGCCGCCGTGATCAGCGCGCGTTTGCCTTGAAGCCGTCCCATATCATCCTCCGCTTTGCCCGCACCATGCCGCCATCAGGCGGGCAGGTCCATCATCTTGGTGAAAATTTCCTGCCGCACGTCGAGCAAAACTTCCTCGACATCCCGCGCGTCCGGTCCGCACATCCACGCCATCACTGATGCTGGAACCGCCGGGCGCACCAGCTTGTCTTGCGGGATCTTCGAGATCGGGTTGAAGCCCGCATCGCGGATCGCGCCCTGCATCGCGGTATCGGTTGGCGGTATGCCGACGAAAAAGGTTTTCACATCGGGTGCCAGTTCCATCGCCATCATTTGCGTCAGCATCCGCATCCCGGCCTTGGTGGCACAATACACCGTCCACCCCTCCATTGGCGTCGTCGCAGCCCCGGTGCCTGCGTTCACAATCACGCCCTGCGAGGCCCGCAGCATCGGCAGCGCCGCAATCGCCATCCGGTGCACGCCAATGACATTGACCGCAAACGCCGGTGCCAGCGCATCGCTCGCCAATTCCGCCAGCGGCCCAATCGGCGTGATCATGCCCGCGTTGTTCACCAGCACATCCAACCGCCCCGATTCGGCAGTAATCCGCGCCATCGCCGCATCGACATCCGCCTGTTTCGTCACGTCCAGAGTTAGCACAATGGCAGCCGCAGGCAGGTCTTCCGTGCTTTCGCCCGAGAATACCCCTGCAAACACTTTTGCCCCGTTAGCCACCAGAATCCTTACCAATTCCGCGCCAATGCCCTTGCCCGCCCCGGTCACGAGCACGGTGCGTCCGGTCAGATCTGGCACGGGAACAGGAGCTAGATTGAACATTTTTCTTGACCTCAGATTGCTAAGCGTTGTTAATTGGCCTTACCAATTATCGAAGTATCGTGATCTGGCGGCCAAGTCAAAGATAAAGCCAAACGCGGTGAGGGGGGAACATGACGAAAATAGCGCGGATCGAGCCGATCCCGATTGAATACCCCGATCCGAATGATTTCGGCACGATCCGGCGTACGGTTTTGGTGAGAGTAGAGACCGATGACGGTATCGTCGGCTGGGGCGAAAGCATCGCGATGTGGCCCGAGGCCTGCAAGGCGACGGCACTGGTGATCCGCGAAGGTCTGACGCCGATCCTGCTGGGCGAAGCCCTTGATATTGAAACGCTTTGGATCAAGATGCGCCGCCATGTCTGGTGGTATGGTGAGGGTGGTGTGGCCTCGCTTGCGATCTCGGGCATCGACATGGCTTTGTGGGATATCCGCGGCAAGCTCGAAGGCAAGCCGCTTTATGAACTGTTCGGCGGGCTGAAGCATGACCGCCTGCTCGCCAATGCCTCATCCCACGTCAACAAGAAGGGCGAGGCCGCTTGTGTGGCTGATGTGGAAGGCTTCTTTGCCAACGGCTTCCGCTCGACCAAGCTCGGCTTTGCCAAAAAAGGCGAGAGCAATATCGGCGGCGATCCCGATACCGACGTGTCTTTTATCCGTGCGCTCCGCTCCGCCCTTGGCCCCGATGCGGGCATTCTGGTTGATATCGGCAACGGCGTGCGCTGGGATGTGGATACGGCGATCAGCGTTGCCAACCGGATGCACGATCTCGGCATCGGCTGGTATGAAGAACCGCTCTATGTCACTGATGACGCCGGATACCGCAAACTGCGCGCCAATACATCGGTCCGCTTGGCCTCAGGCGAGCGCGAATTTACCGAAGCAGGCTACCGCCGCCAGATGGAATTTGTCCAAGCGGTGGACGTTTACGGCGTTGATCCCGCCCGCGTCGAAGGCATTACCGGCTTCCGCCGCGTCGATGCACTGGCCACGCAATACGGCAAGACGGTAAATGCCCACGCTTGGTCCACCGGCATCACCACGGCGGCGAGCTTGCATCTTTCCTTGGCATCCCCCAACACCGAAGTCTTTGAATTCAAACCCTTCCCCGTCGTCGTGCAGGACGAACTTCTCGCCGAGAAAATCTGGCACAAAGACGGTTGGGCCTATCCGCTGCACGGCCCCGGTCTGGGCATCGAGGTGCAAGAAGACGTCGTGCGCCGGATTGCCATGCAATGACCCTAACTCCGCCCACCGAGGACGATATCCGCAAAGGCGGCTTTTCCACACCGTGGGATGCGCCGATGATCCCGCCATTTCCGTTCCGATTTCGCAATGCCGAAATCCTGACGGTGTATTGGCGCACTGATCCGGCGGCGATGGCCTTCCTACTTCCGCCACCGCTCCGCCCCGAAGGCGATATCGCCTGCTGCCATATCTATAAGATGAACGACACCGATTGGCTTGGCCCCTATGCCGAGGCCAACGTGATGTTCGGTGCATCCTTCGGCGCGCGTCAGGGCGCCTATTCGCCCTATCTCGTGCTGTCCTCGGATGTCGGCGTAACGCATGGTCGTGAGATTCACGGCCAACCGAAAAAGCTGGGAAAACCAACGCTTGAAGCGCGTGGTGATCTGTTCGTCGGCACTGTTGAGCGCAACGGCATTGATGTGCTGACCGCCACCCTGCCCTACAAACAGCGCCCCTGCGATCCGGCCCGCCTGAAGCCCCATTTCGACTTCGCCACCAACCTCAACCTCAAAGCCATCGACCATATCGACGGCACCCCGGCGATCCGCCAACTCACCTCGCGCCGCCTGTCGGATGTGGTGGTGCATGAATGCTGGGAAGGCCCCTGCACGGTGGAACTGCGCGCCAACGCACAGATGCCGATTTTCCGCCTGCCCGTGCTGGAGCCGTTGCAAGGCTTCTACTGGCGCGCCGATTTCACCCTCGTCCCCGGCGAGATCATCCATGATTATCTGAAGGTTGCGCCATGAAAGTCGTCGTCACGGATTACACCTTCCCCACGCTGGACCAGGAATCCGCCGCCGCGAAAGCCGCCGGAGCCGATTTCGCCGCCCACCAGTGCAAATCCGCCGAGGAAGTCGCCGCCGCCGTTGCCGGAGCTGACGTTGCCGTGGTGCAATTCGCCAGCTTTGGCCCCGAAGCCGCAGCTGCTGTCAAACCGGGTGCAACTGTGATCCGCTACGGCGTCGGCTACAATAACATCGACCTCGCCGCCTGCGCCAAGCATGGGCTGAAAGTCGGCTACGTCCCGGATTATTGCGCTGATGAGGTCGCCGACCATACCGCTGCCGCCGCCCTGACGCTGCTGCGCAAGCTGGTGCCGATGGATCAATCGGTGCGAATGGGCGAATGGGCAGCGGTCAAGGTCGCCAAGCCGATGAAACCGTTTAACAAAACCAACTTCGGCTTCTTTGGCCTTGGCAACATTGGCCGCGCCGTCCATGCTCGGCTGAAAGGCTTCGGCTTTCAGTTCCTCGCCGCTGATCCCGGTCTGACCGAAGCGCAAGCCGCCGAGATGGGCGTGCGCAAAGTCACCCCCGAGGCCCTGCTGCGCGAGGCCGACATCATCAGCCTGCACGCCCCCGCCACGGCCGAGACCACCGAATATTTCAACGCCGCGCGCCTTAAAACCATGCAACCCCATGCGATGCTGGTGAACTCCGCCCGTGGCCAGTTGATCAACGAAGGCGATCTGGCGCAGGCGCTGACCGCAGGCACCATCGCCGCCGCTGCACTGGATGTGTTCCATGTGGAGCCCTTGCCCGCTGACAGCCCTCTCCGCAAAGCCCCCAATCTACTGCTGACCCCACACGCCGCTTGGTATTCCGAAGCCGCGATCCATCAGCTACAACTTTTGGTGGCCAATGACATTACCCGCGCCTTGGCAGGTCAGCCACCGCGCAAACCTGTTCCGCAATAACCCACGGGAAACCAAGGGAAATAACCCGGCACGGGGTTCGTGCCACCAAATCTGGGAGGATTACAATGAAACACGTTCTACTTGGTGCCGCCGCAGCCCTGATGCTGACCACCGCCAACTTCGCCTATGCCGACACCATCAAACTGGAACCGGGCAAAGAGACCAACATGGTTCTGTTGCCGAAATTCCTTGGCATTCTGGTGTTCGATCAGGCCAATGAGGGCGCGCAAGAAGCCCATAAAGAGCTCGGCAACCCCGGCAAACTGGAATTCACCGGCCCTACCCCGGAAAACTCCACCGCTGGCCAGATTGAGATCATGACCACCGCAGGCACCCAAAAACAGGGCGCGGTGATGCTGTCGAACAACGCGGGCGACCAGATCGTGCCCTCGGCCGAGGCAGCCCAAGCCGCTGGCACCAAAGTTGTGACATGGGACAGCCCGATCCCGGGCGGCCAAGGCGAAAGCGTGTTCGTCGCCCAAGTCGATTTCGGCTCGATCGGCACCGTGATGGCCGATATGGCGCATTCGATCCTCGGCGGCAAAGGCCAGATGGCCGTGCTGTCGGCCACGCCAGATGCCTCGAACCAGAACGCCTGGATCGAGTCGATGAAGGCCGCTCTCGCCGCGGATCCAAAATACGCCGATATCGAATTGGTCGACGTGGTGTATGGCGATGACCAGGCCGAGGTTTCCTACAACCGCGCGCTGGCTTTG
>NZ_JAXMJJ010000111.1:0-45840 GCF_034376685.1 Cypionkella sp. | reverse complement strand
CAGAGGATGACCAAAAGGTCAGCCCCATACTCGTCGGGACGCACAATGGGCAGCTTCCGCGCTGGGGTGGATCAGCCGCATTACGCCGCCTCAACCCGAAGGGCTGTGCGATCCAGCCGCGCCAAAGCCTCGGTGATATCGGCCTCGGGAATGTTCAACGCAGGTAGCAACCGCAGCACGTTATCCGCCGCAGGCACGGTCAGCAGATGCTCCGAATACGCCGCCTTCACCACATCAGAGTTCAGCGCCTTGCACTTCAGCCCAAGGATCAAGCCCTGCCCACGCACGGCCTCAAACACCGTCGGGTGCGAGGCCACCAGCCCCTCCAACCCCTGCCGGAACTGCGCCGCCTTGCGCGACACGCGCTCCAAAAACGCGTCTTCGGCGACGATCTCCATCACTTTCGCCCCCACAGCACAGCCCAACGGGTTACCGCCATAGGTCGAGCCATGCGTGCCCGCCACCATGCCGCTGGCGGCATTTTCGGTGGCCAGCACCGCGCCCAACGGAAAGCCGCCGCCGATGCCCTTGGCGACCATCATGATATCCGGTGTCACACCGGCCCATTCATGCGCAAACAGCTTGCCAGTGCGGCCCACGCCACATTGCACCTCGTCGAAAATCAACAACGTGCCGGTCTCATCGCACAGATCGCGCAGCAATTGCAGGAAAGCGTCCGAAGCCACCCGAATGCCGCCCTCGCCCTGCACCGGCTCGATGATCACCGCACAGGTGCGGGTGGTGATTGCGGCGCGAACAGCCGCCTCATCCCCCCATTTCAACTGCGAAAACCCCGGCATCAGCGGGCCAAAACCCTTGACCATCTTCTCTGCCCCTGAAGCTGCAATTGCGGCAGTCGAGCGGCCATGGAACGCGCCCTCAAAAGCAATGATATCGACCCGGTCGGCCATATCATTGTCATAGTGATATTTCCGGGCCATTTTTATCGCCAGTTCGCAGGCTTCCGTGCCGGAATTGGTAAAGAACACCGTGTCGGCAAAGGTCTTGTCCACCAGCAGCGCCGCCAGCTTTTCCTGCTGCGGAATGCGGTAGAGGTTCGAGACGTGCCACAACTGCCCCGCCTGTTCGGTCAAAGCCTGCACCAGCGCCGGATTGGCATGGCCCAAAGAGTTCACCGCAATGCCTGCGCCCAGATCAAGGTATCGGCTGCCATCCTCTGCCGTAAGCCAAGAGCCTTCGCCTTTGACGAAAGCCATCGGCGCGCGGTTATAGGTGGGCAAAACAGCGGTGATCATGGGCAGGGCCTTTCACGGGAAAGCCTAGGCGTAGCCAAGGACATGTGGGAGAGTCAACGAGGGATGCCCCAAACGCAGGGCAAAGCGGATCAGACGTCAGGCTTACAAGCGCTGGCGTCGGGGACGGGCAATAAAGGCGGTCCGGGTGATCATGATCTGGGGATTAGCCGAAACCCGCAGGGCTGTAAATCAAAACCTGTGAAACCATCGCCCGCCACGCAAAAAATACGCTCCGAAAAATGCCACAGGGCCGGGGATCACCCCGGCCCTGTGCTTTGTTGTCTGGCGCGGATCAGACGAACAGAATGTCGCTGCCCGAAAGCAGGAAGTTCGCTCCGGCAAAGCTGCCGGTAAGGTCGATGTGCAAATCGGCCCCCGCAGTGGCATCCAGCCCGATATGCAGCGTGCTGACGCCGCCCGCGCTGGAAACCTGAACCCCGCCGGTCAGAAGCGTGCCGCCATTGCCAGCCCCGACCGACCCGGTGACAGAATAGCCCGACAACCGGATCAGATCCCCCGCACCGAAATCGCTGATCAGATCCTGCCCCGCGTTGTAAAGATCGCTGAAGATGAACAGGTCGGCCCCGCTGCCTCCGGTCAGGGTGTCATCACCCTTGCCGCCGTCAAGGAAGTCAGTGCCGGCCTTGCCGTTCAGCGTATCCGACAGATCAAAGCCGTAGATGTGGTCACTGTAAGCAGTCCCCGCCACGTTCAGATGATCCACCCCGGCTATATCAGCGGTATAGCTGCCATCGGCGGCCTGAAGCCGCGTATAGCCGCTGCCGATATACCACTCGCGCAGGCCCTCCGTTGCCAGCGACGCATCCAGCGTCAGCGTGTCGATACCAAGCCCAAGGTCGACGCTTTCATAGATGCCACGCCCCAAGTTCACCACATCATCGCCGTTGCCGGTAGCAAGCGTATCGCTGCCACTCGCCGCCGCGAGGTTGATCACGTCAGCCCCGGCTCCGGTGGTCAGGCTGATGTTCTCAATCGTGGCCAGCTTGGTGCCGACCCCGATGATGGTGCCAGACCCTGCCGCCGTCAGCGTCAACGTGACCGCCGTGGCTAGGTTGCCGTAATCACCGATATAGGTATCCCGGCCAGCCCCCCCGACAATGCTGTCCAGTCCGCGGTAGCCGTTCAGCACATCATCGCCATTGTTGCCGACCAACGTATCGCCCGAGGCACCCCCGTTCAGCGAGTCATTGCCAAGCCCACCAGTCAAGGCAAACCTTTCCATGTTGATCCAATCCACGCGCGCCGTGCCATCTGCCATTTGGTAACGGTAAAACCCGCTTCCAACATAGACGTTGCTGACGGCACTGGTCGCCGAGGCATAGTTCAGCGTCATAAGATCACTGCCGCTGCCGCCATCCAGTGTATCAAAGCCCAAGCCACCGTTCAGCTTGTCATTGCCGCCCGAGGTCGCGATGTAGTCGTTCAGCGCATAGCCCTCGGTGCTGATCACATCGGCAAAGTTGCCAGTGGTCAGGCTCAGCCGTTCGATTGCACTGACCGAAAGACCAAGGCCCGTCACCTGCGCGGCAGTCTGGCTGGCCGTCGCATCAAACAGGGCAATGCTCTGCGCCGACAGATCGGCCGTCCACAGATCGTTACCTGCACCGCCATCAAAGGTGCCGTCGCCGGTGCCACCGTTCAGCGTGTCATCGCCACCGTTGCCGATCAGCGTGTCGTTCAGCGCACCGCCGGTCAGCGCGTCATCGCCTGCACCACCGCGCAGGTCATAGGTCTCGAAGTAACGGAAATCCAGCCGATCGCCACTTGTCGCCTGATACCGCCACCAATCCGAGCCGACATAGCTCAGGCTGATGCCCTGACGCGGGTCGCTGATCGCGCTCCAGTCCATCACCAACTTGTCAACGGTGCCAACACCACCGTCAGCGCTGTCCACACCGCGTCCGGTTGACACCAGATCGTTGCCGTTGCCGGTCGAGATCACATCGTTATAGATGCCAGCCAGCGCCGTGACTTGATCAGCGCCATTGCCGCCGGTGAACTCGATACGCTCGATCCCGGCAAGCACTGCACCATAGTTGGTGGTCTGCGTTTGCAGGTTGATCTGCGTGGCCGCCGAGCGGGCCGAGGTATCAACCCGCCAGATATCAATGCCGTCACCGCCGCTGACATTGTCGACACCGCCGCCCGAGGCCAACAGATCGTTACCCGCATTGCCGGTCAGCGTGTCGTTCATCTCACCGCCATACAGCACATCGCCGCCCGCGCCACCGATCAGGTCATAGCGCTCGAAACCCTGATAATCCAACCGATCCGTGCCGTTGCCATAGCGATACCAACCGCTGCCGACATAGACATTGCTGATGCCCGCATTCGGATCGGTCATGCCCGACCAATCCATCCGCAACGTATCGACATCATCGCCGCCATGCGCGCTATCGACGCCCCGGCCAAGCGCCACATAGTCGTTGCCAGCAGCAGTCGATACATCATCATTGGCACGATAAGCAGCGGTGTTGATCACATCCGCCCCCGCCCCCGTGTTCAAAGAGATCGCCTCAATGCCACTCAGCGTCACGCCGCTGCCGACCACTGTCGAAACCCCGACGCCCAACAGGTTCAGGCTAACGGCGCTGGCAAAGGTGGAATAATCCGCGACCCAACGGTCCATACCGGTTCCGCCGACGATCGTATCGGCCCCCAGCCCGCCCTCAAAGCGATCATTGCCCGCGTTGCCCACCAGACGGTCAGCCAAAGCGCCGCCGATCAGCAGATCAGAGCCCGCCCCGCCCGTGATATCATAGCGTTCGAAGTTCACAAAATCGACCGTGGTGCGCACGCCATCGGTGTAGCGGTAATAGCCGCTGCCCACATAAGTATAGCCGATATCCCCTCCCAAAGATGAGAAATCCAACACCAGCTTGTCGTTTCCCGCCAGCCCGTCGACCGAATAGGTGCCGGTCGGCGTGACCGTGACGATGTTGTCACCAGTTGTCGTCGGAGTACCGATAATAGCCATGATATCCTCCAGAGTTTGCCCTAACTCTCGTATTCTGATCTCTGAATACGGGGGGAGCCATGATCTGGAACAACACCGAAAACCGGGTTCCATGGTAGGATAAAGGCAGCAATTACACGCTGGGAACCGAATTTTCAGCGCCAGCGCCGGATCAGCCCGCCGCTTTCAATCTGATGGCCAAGATGCGCAATCTCAAGTTGAGCATGTGTATTGGCGCGCAAGCCTAAGCCGCGTCCTTCCCGACACCCAGACCATACCAGCCGACGAATCAGGCTCTGTTTCAGCCTGCGTCAAAACGTCCGGGCACAGGGTTCAGCCCGCCAACCGCCGCGCCAACTGGTTCTGCCGCACGATCACCTGCGGCAGATCAATCGTCGCCATCTGGCCATCCCGCACCACCGCGCGGCCCTCGACGAACAAATCCCGCACCCGAGTCGGCCCGCACAGGATCAAACTCGCCACCGGATCCCAAGACCCCGCGGCCTCTATCCCCGACACATCCCAGATCGCAATATCGGCGCGCTTGCCAACCTCCAGACTGCCGCAATCGCCCCGCCCCAGCACCTTTGCGCCGCCCAAAGTGGCAATCTCCAACGCGTCGCGCGCCGCCATCGCATCCGCCCCGCGCGACACCCTTTGCAGCAACAGCGCCTGCCGCGCCTCCAGAATCAAATTCCCCGCGTCATTGCTCGCCGAGCCATCCACCCCCAGCCCCACCTTCACCCCCGCATCCCGCATCAAACGCACCGGCGCAATCCCCGACCCCAGCCGACAATTCGAACACGGGCAATGCGCCACCCCAGTGCCCGACCTTGCAAACAGATCAATCTCACCCGCGTCCAGCTTGACACAATGCGCGTGCCAAACATCTTCACCCGTCCAGCCCAGATCCTCGGCATATTGCCCCGGACGACAGCCAAATTTCGCCAGCGAATAGGCAATATCTTCATCATTCTCGGCCAGATGGGTGTGCAACATCACGCCCTTGTCGCGTGCCAAAATAGCAGCCTCGCGCATCAGATCGCGGCTGACCGAGAACGGCGAACAGGGCGCAATCCCCACCCGCACCATCGCGCCCTCACCCGCATCATGGAAACGGTCGACCACCCGGATGCAATCCTCAAGGATCGCCGCCTCACGCTCCACCAGACTGTCCGGCGGCAATCCGCCATCCGAAACCCCAATGCTCATCGCCCCGCGCGTCGGATGAAACCGCAGCCCCACCTCGCCCGCCGCCGCAATCGTATCATCCAACCGCGATCCATTCGGGAACAGATAGAGATGGTCCGAAGTCAGCGAACAGCCCGACAGGGCCAACTCGGCCAGCCCGACCTGTGCGCTGACAAACATCTCCTCCGGCCCGAACTTCGCCCAGATCGGATACAGCGTCTGCAACCAGCCAAACAGCAGCGCGTCCTGCCCACCCGACACCGCCCGCGTCAGCGTCTGATACAGATGATGATGGGTGTTGACCAAACCGGGGGTGACCACGCAGCCCGCCGCATTGACCACCGCGCCCGAACTGACCAACCCCTGCCCCACAGCGGCAATCACCCCGCCCCGGATCAGCACATCGCCACCGGTAATTTCAGTCCGCGCGCCATTCATGGTGACAACGGCATCGGCATTTCTGATCAGAATTTCGGACATGGTGCTTCCCTTTGTGCCCAGCCTTCGGTGGATCGGGAACACGGCGCGCGACAGAAGGGGGAAGGACTCGGGCACCAGCGCGGTCAGATTAGCGTGACAACCTGTCACAGGGCAAGAGCGCCCAACTTCCCACCCCATCCGCCCCGATTTGCGCAAGATCACGGCGCGCGCGCCAACGGCATGGCAGCCTTTCAGCGTTCCGGGAACAACTGTTTCCCTCCAGCGTCAGGAAAGAGAACCACATGTCGACCTACACCATTCAAGGCTTCTCGCGGGTCATCAACTATGACTCGGGCCTGTATCAAGACTATGCTGGCACCACGATCCAAGCGGTGCGCCAAGACCCAGATAGCGATTTTCTCTATAGTTATCCGTGGATTGATGAAACCGGCATGGGTCCGAAATTCGCCGAAGTGATCGACCCTTGGTCGCAAAACGCCGGCCTGACCCGCGAAGGCAGCACGCCCCTGGACATGTGCGATGACAGCTTTTGGGCCGAGCGTCAGGTGTTTTCCGTGACCTGGGCCACCGGCAAGACCGCCTATGTCTACGCGATCTTTCAACCGGTCGAGGGCATCGAGCATTACTTCATCATCGGTGGCGACATCCCGACGATCACCTCGCTGGCGACGCTGAACAGCTTTTTGGCTCAGCCGCATGACTATGTGCTGGATGGCCCGTTTGAAGCGGGCAACGCCATTGCCTTGGCAGGCTTTGCCAACACCACGGTCAGCCAGGACGATTGGGTCACGGCGCGGGCAGATGAAGCGCTGCACTGGAATGCCGGGTTGGGCAATGACACCATCACCGGCAATACCGGCAATGATGTGCTGAACGGCGGCGCGGGCAATGATGTCATCACCAGCGGTGGCGGGTCGGATACAATCTGGGGGGCTGCGGGTGACGACAGCCTCACCGGCGGCAGCGGCTATTCCAACCTTCTGGGCGGTGAAGGCAATGACACCCTGATCGGTGTTTCGAGCTTTGGCGAGTTTCTCAGCGGCGGGGCTGGCAATGACTATATCGAAATCACCGATGGCCAGCAGATGGGCGACATCTGGGTCAACCACGGCCACACCAGCGGCGGCTCGGGCGATGACACGATCTACGGCGGGCTTGCGGGCGATGTCGTGCAGGGTGGCAATGGCAATGACATGATCGTCAGCAACGAAGGCGATGACTGGGTGCAGGGCGGTAATGGCAATGACGAGATCTACGGCTATTCCGGCAATGATCGGCTGGACGGCAATGCCAATGCCGACTCGGTGATGGGTGGCACTGGCGATGACGTGATTGATGGCGGAACCGGCATCGACTCGCTTTATGGTGAAGAGGGCAATGACACCCTGCTTGGCGGCGCTGACGCGGACGACGTCTTCGGCGCGCTGGGCGACGACAGCCTTTCCGGCGGCACTGGCAATGACCGGCTTTACGGCGATGCGGGCAATGACATCCTCAACGGCGATACTGGCAACGATCAGGTCTATGGCGGGGTGGGCAACGACCTGTTGCGCGGCAGTGGCGGCAATGACCTGTTGCGCGGCGATGCCGGGGCGGACACCCTTTATGGCGATGCGGGCATCGACACGCTTTGGGGCGGTGCCGGGGCTGACGTCCTGATCGGCGGGATCGGCGCGGATGTCTTCCGCTTTACCACGCTGGCCGACTCGACCGCTGCCGCCAAAGACAAGGTTCTGCTGTTCGAGCTGGGCATTGACGACATCGACCTAGCTACCCTTGACGCCAACCCCGTCCTTGCCGGCAATCAGGCCTTTACCTTCATCGAGACCGACGCCTTCTCGGCGGTGGGTCAGGTCAGAGTATCCATCGTCGGCACCAGCAGCCAGATCGAGGTCAATACGGTCGGCACCAGCGGGGCTGAAATGGTCATCCTGGTGCAGAACGTGATCGGGCTTCTGGCAACAGATTTCCTGCTCTGACCAAAGCTGCAACCGGAAAGGGCGGACCCCACGGTCCGCCCTGTTCCACATGTCCACCAAAAGATTCGCCGAAAGGATTAGCCGTTCAGCAAAGCCAAAGCCTCGGCGTGGATCGCCTTATTCGCCGCCGCCAGCACCTGCCCACCCTCCAGACAGGGCCGCCCCGACCAATCGGTGACAATCCCGCCCGCAGCTTCAATCACCGCAATCGGCGCTTGCACGTCATAGGCCTGCAACCCGGCCTCAATCACCAGATCAATCTGCCCCGCCGCGATCAGGCCGTAAGCGTAGCAATCCATGCCATAGCGCACCAGCTTGGCTTTCGGCGCCACCCGCCGGAACGCCGCACCCTCCTCGGCCGTGCCCACTTCCGGGAACGTGGTGAACAAAATCGCCTCCGACAACGGCCGCGCCGCCCGCGTGCGCAAAACCTTGCGCCCCATCGGGCCATTCACCTCAGCCCGACCCAAGCCGCCCTCAAACCGCTCACCGATATAGGGCTGGTCGATCACGCCATAAATCACGCCATCCGCGTCACGGACCGAGATCAGCACCCCCCAGGTTGGCGTTCCCGACAGATAGCCGCGCGTGCCGTCAATCGGGTCCAACACCCAAGTCAGCCCCGACCTGCCCACAACCGGCGCAAATTCTTCGCCCAGAATGCCGTCATCCGGCCGCGCCCGCGCCAGAATCGCGCGCATGCGTTCTTCCGACAGCCGATCCGCCACCGTCACCGGGTCAAACCGCACACTTTCCTTGTTATCCGCCGTCAGACCATCGCTGCGAAAATGCTGCAAGGTCGCCACACGCGCCGCATCCGCCAGCTCTGCTGCTGTGCGGATGATGTCCTGCGCCTCGATGTCTGAAAATTTCGTCATGTTTCACCCTCAAGGAAGGGCAAACGCCCGCCGCCCGCAATGCCAGCCATTGGCTAAGCAGTTGCGGGCGAGGGGTCAAGCCTTGTCACCGACGTGATTGGGGGCAATTCACGCAGTGGCAACGCGGCTTCACTGGTTACACAGGTTCACTGGTTACGCAGCTTCACTCAACACGCGGGCCAGATCGAACAACCGACGCCGCTGAGCTTCCGGGATCGCGTAATAAGACCGCACCAATTCCAGTGCTTCCTTATCCGCCATCATGTCATGCCCAGCTTGCGTGGCTTGCGCACCCTCGGCCAGACCTTCGAAGAAGAACGCAATCGTCACCCCAAGCGCATCGGCAATATCCCACAGCCGCGAAGCCGAAACCCGGTTCATCCCGGTCTCATACTTCTGGATCTGCTGGAATTTGATACCGACCTTGTCAGCAAGCTGCTGCTGCGTCATGCCAATCATCCAGCGGCGGTGGCGGATGCGTTTGCCGACATGTGCGTCAACGGGGTGCTTCATAACAGTCTCCACTTTCAATGCTACCTTAACACCTTTCTATAAGCAATTTTCGTGCCAAAATTTGCAAACCGAACTTTCTCCTCAGATTTCGCCAAAGCTCTCTAAAAACCTGTCTTTTTGGATATGTCCAATTATACAGGCGGACAAGAAACAGCCGCCAGATGTGGGGCACACCCCCACGCGTTTACGCAGACTCGCAAACTCACCCCTAGCGTGTTCTTCATTTTGCATTGCATTTTGCAATACATCTTGGCGAAAATTCGCATTTTGCTATGATATATCTCTCTGGTATCGTTTCCACGACGTCATTTTCACCGCATCTCTAGGCTCAGATTTCGCGCCAGATTTTTTTTTGGCCTTTGCCTGCCATTTCTGCCACCAAAGGTGCGGAAAACCGGAGACGAAGATGCAGATTTGGCAGGTTACAGCCTTGGACAGCCCCGCAACGCGCATGCAGGCCAGTGTGCCCACACCCCAAACCGGGCAGGCCCGCCTGAAGATCGCGGCCGTCGGGCTGAACTTCGCAGATCTGTTGATGGCGCAAGGCAAGTATCAAGAACGCCCCAACCTGCCGTTCACACCGGGGATGGAATTCGCCGGCATCATCGACGCCCTCGGCCCCGAGACCCCCGACACCCTGCCCCCCGGCACCCGCGTCGCCGGTTTCGCCAGCCACGGCGCATTGGCCGAATATGTCACAGCGCCCGCCGCGACCCTGATCGCGCTGCCTGACAGCATGAGCTTCCAGCAAGCCGCCGCGTTCCAGATCGCCTATGGCACCTCGCATCTTGCCCTCGCCCACAAAGCCCGCCTGCAACCCGGTGAGACTCTGCTGGTGTTTGGCGCTGCCGGAGGCGTCGGCCTGACCGCCGTTGAAATCGGCAAACGCATGGGGGCCACGGTGATCGCCTGCGCCCGTGGCCCGGAAAAGCTGGAAATCGCCCGCGCCGCCGGGGCCGACATCACCATCGACAGCGACACGCCCGATCTGAAAGCCGCCCTGAAGGCGCTCGGTGGCGTCGATGTGGTCTATGATCCGGTCGGCGGCCCTGCCTTCAGCGCCGCGCTTTCAGCCTGCCGCCCCGAGGGCCGTCTGCTGACCATCGGTTTCGCCAGTGGCCAGCTGCCCGACATCCCCGCCAATCACCTGCTGGTGAAAAACCTCAGCGTGATGGGGCTATACTGGGGCGGCTATCTGACCTTCGCGCCGCAGATCCTGACCGACAGCCTGCGCACCCTGCTACAGTGGTTCTCGGAAGGCGGCCTGCGCCCCCATATCAGCCACGAGCTGCCCTTTGCCGATTACCTCAAAGGTCTGGACCTACTGAAAACCCGTCAGGCCACCGGCAAAGTTGTGATCACACTTTAAGCAACCGACCGGATCGCCTTTGCCTGATAAACCTGCCGGATCATCGTGGCCAAGGCCGAGATCGCCTCGGAATGCACCGGATCGGCGACATACATATTGACCTTGATCACCGCCAGATCCGGCAGCGTGCCGCCATGCGCGATGCGTTCGACAAACGGCGGCTCTGATCCCGCCAGCACCGCATGCACCGCCAGATCCGCTGAGACCGAGGCCTCGATCCCGCGCGTATCATCGCTTTCCACCGCCATCTCCCACGGCATCCCCGCCGCGTTCAACGCCGCCTGCACGCCTTGCCGGAAGATGCAGTTATGCGCGAAGGCCAGCCGCAATGGCCGCCCCTTCCACGCCGCACCCTCTGGCGCGCCGACCCAGACCAGCGGTAGTTCCGCCAAAGTCTGCCCGGCAGGATCAACCGATTCCTCGGTGGTCAGGATCACATCACACTCGCCGCGCGCAAACTGCGCTTTCAGCACCCGCGTGAAGGATGAGGTCAGCGAGACCTTCATCTTCGGATATTCCTTGGCAAACCGCCGCAGCACCTGCGGGATCGCCGGATAAACAATATCATGCGGCACCCCCAGCACGATCTCACCCTCGTGCTGATCCTGGGTCAACCGCCCAAACACCTCGTCATTCAGCGACAGCATCCGCCGCGCATAGCCCAGCAACTGCTCACCCGAGGCCGTCAGCCCAACCTGCCGCGCCGAGCGGTCCAGCAGCTGGGTGTCCAGCATTTCTTCCAGCCGCTTGATCTGCATCGACACCGCCGATTGCGTCAGGTTCAAAAACCCCGCCGCGCGGGTGACGCCACCAGCATCCGCGATGGCCACAAAAGACCGCAACGAGGTCATATCCAGATTTCTTGCCATATCACAAATCCTGATGCGAGAAGTCAAAAGCATTCATTTTCATAATGTCACCGATTCGGGCATAAGGATCAAGTGCTGTGATGAAACAAACGACTCACATCACCGATGACGATGAACCCTGAAAGGATACGACCATGTTCGCCTCGCTCCACACCTCCACGCTGGCAGTTGCCCACGTGCAGTCGCGCGGCACTCTCGCGGATCTCAGCAAACGCCTGCGTTTGGCTCTGACCGCCCGCCGCCAGCGCGCCCAACTGGCCCGCCTTGACGATGCCATGCTGGCCGATATCGGCGTCACCCCGCGCGAAGCCGCAACCGAAGCTGCCCGCCCGGCATGGGATGTGCCCAGCAACTGGCTGCGCTAAGCGGTTCGGGATTTCCGAAAAGCAATAGTATCGGACCGCGCGTGCGCGCCAAATCACCGGTAGCGGTTTGCGATTCAATATGAATTTGAACCGCTAAACCCCCAGTTAAACCCTTATTTACGGTTCAAGGATTTCCTGTAGCGGAAATCCTTGAAATAGTAGGGCACAACCCCGATATTGACCCCATCAGGTATAGCAGGGTTCTGCGACCACCTTCAGTCCATAATCGGAGGCTTCCATGGCTGACTATCAGACGATCCGCCCCTCGGGCCAGACCGCCGGCGTTGGCGCGCGGAGCGCACAGATCGACGCAGGGCTGCGCGCCCATATGAATAAAGTTTACGGGCTGATGTCCGTGGGCATGCTGCTGACCGGCGGTGTTGCTTGGGCCGTCGGCACCAATGATGCGATGGTTCAGGCCATCTTCGCGACGCCGTTGAAATGGGTGGTGATGTTCGCACCGCTGATCATGGTCTTCGCGTTCAGCGCGCTGATCAACCGTCTGTCGGTCGCCGCCGCACAACTGTTCTTCTACGTCTACGCGGCCGCAATGGGCCTGTCGCTGTCGTTCATCTTCGCGGTCTACACCGACACCTCGATCGCCCAGACCTTCCTTGTCACCGCCATCGCTTTCGCGGGTCTCAGCCTCTACGGCTATACCACCAAGAAAGACCTGTCGGGCATGGGCACGTTCCTGATGATGGGCCTGATCGGTCTTATCGTCGCCTCGATCGTGAACATCTTCCTCGCCTCTTCGGCGATGGCTTTCGCAATCTCGGTGATCGGCGTGCTGATCTTCGCAGGCCTGACCGCCTATGACACCCAGTCGATCAAGAACACCTACCTGCAACACGCAGAAATGGGTGATCAGGAATGGCTGGGCAAAGCCGCGATCATGGGTGCGTTGAACCTGTATCTCGACTTCATCAACATGTTCATGTTCTTGCTGCAATTCCTCGGCAACCGCGAATAAGCAACAGCGCTGAACCTGATCTTTCAAACCCTGCCAGCCCCGCGCTGGCAGGGTTTTTCTTTTGTGCGGAACCCCGCGCCAACCGAGGCGTTGTCTTGCCACAGGAGGAGCGGATCATGACAAAACTTGACCAGACCAAACAGGCCGCCGACACCAAGTTCAACGTGCAGGCCGAGGCGCAAAAGCACAAGATGGATGCGGCGGCCACCAAACACGCCAACAAGATCCCCGGCAACACCGAGCCGAACGCCGGTGGCCAGAACCGCGAGGCCGGCGACCGCAAGGCCCGGCAGAATGACCGCGCCACCAATGGCGGTGAATGATTTCAAAACATCAGGGCCGGGTGCATCCCCGGCCCTTTGCTTTGCCGGAAACTGCCTAAAATTTATCTAAAATTTTGCGTTTCTCTTCTTGCGTTGCTCTTTTGGAAATACTCGCGGGGGAGGCGCTCTTCGCGCCGGGGGAGGCAGCCCCCTTTTTGGGAGCTGCGCAGGCGGCGGCCGTCCCCTATCTGGCCTGCAACAATCCGATCATCCAAAACGAAAAACCGCGCCCAAAGGGCGCGGCACTTCCGATTGAACGAAAGCCTGAAGATCTTACTTGATCTTGCCTTCTTTGTATTCAACATGCTGACGCTTGACGGGGTCATACTTGTTGACCGTCATCTTTTCGGTCATGGTCCGAGCATTCTTCTTGGTCACATAGAAGTGCCCGGTGCCAGCCGTCGAGTTCAGACGGATCTTGATCGTCGCCGGTTTGGCCATAGTCGTCTCTCCTGCATCAAGGCAACACCGTTGCCCTGCGAAATCTCTTGAAGCCTGCCTTTTACGGATCACCGGGGCAGAGTCAACAGCCAAACCGCAAGTTCTGCGATCTATGGGTGATCTAATTGCGCGCGTGCCGCGCAAGTCTCTTGAGCGCTTGCGCGCGGTGGGTGCTTGGGGCGACTGGACCGCAGGATTTCGGTTACAGGAGGTGCCAAAAGCCTTGGATTTTGAGTATTTGCAAAAGAGCAACTCACAGCCGCTGCGCATTTCAAGCTGCGAGATGCTTTCGCAAATAGCAGAGGTCTGCGGTATCGCTGCGGTCGAAAATTGCGCGGATGGCCTATAAGCCGGATTTTGTCCAAGAGCTTGCGCTCTCTGGATGACCATTCCTCTGCCACCCGTGTTACCACGGGCAGTCAAGCTGCCAACCCGGACCTCTGGGCTGAAGATCCCTGTGGTGGTCTCCGCTATCGCCGCCAGCTTGCGCCTTTGTCAGTCGCGGACCTTACCACGCGAGGCCCCTATTCGGCATTGCTCCGGGTGGGGCTTGCCATACCGTTCTTGTTACCAAGACCGTGGTGGGCTCTTACCCCACCGTTTCACCATCACCATGGAACCGTTCAACTTGCGCCGAACACCATGGCAGTCTTTTCTCTGTGGCGCTTTCCCTGGGGTTACCCCCGCCGGGCGTTACCCGGCACCCTTCCTTCATGGAGTCCGGACTTTCCTCGGGTTTCCCCGCGGTCATCCAGCCATCCGCGCGAGGTGGGACTTATGCTTGCGCAGAGGCGACGTCAACCGCGAAGCGCTGCGCCAGATCGCAAGCAAGCCCCGCATCGACCCGGTCAAGCGGCCCAAACGCCCAAGGCCGAAACCGCAGCCGGAACGCCGCCAGCAGGTCTGCCTCGGGCGCCTCCGGGTAGCCAAAGCGCCGCAGGGCAGGCAGGAACGCAGCTGCATCAGCCTCGGCAGCCGCGGGCCACACTGCCAGCCCCTGCAACGCCAGCCTGCGCCAGTCAAACCGTGCGCCGGGATCACCCTTGCGCGCCGGGGCCATATCCGAATGCGCAATCACCCGGTGCGCAGGAATGGCCCAACGCTGCATGATGCCGCTGAGTAAATCCTCCAGCGCTGCGATCTGCGGCTCGGCAAACGGTTGCCGCCCGGTATTGGCCAACTCGATGCCAATCGAGGCCGAGTTCACATCCGTAACCCCCGCCCAAGCCCCCGCGCCCGCATGCCACGCCCGCGCGACCTCTGGCACCAAGGCCTCAACCTCGCCCGCTTCCGAGATCAACCAATGCGCCGAAACCTCAAACGCCGGATCGCACAGCCGTGCGCGCGCCTCGGCGCAGCTGGCCATAGCGGTGTAATGGATCACGATGAGGGATGGCAAAACGCCGCCCCGCCGGTCGCCATAGTTGGGCGAGGGCCAAGGCGGCGTGATCGCAGTCAAGCTCAATTCTGAACGGCAGCCCGGAACGGCGTCGGATCCCACGCACAGGCATAGCCGTCGCCATCCGGGTCGAGACCCTTGCGATCCCGGTCCGGCCCGCCTGCCGCCAGAAACGCCTCTTGTGCCAGATCTGGCGAGGGGAATTTCGCGCAGGCCGCGTTATAGCTGTTCAGCCGCAGGCTGGAACGCTTGTACATCTGCGTGCCTTTGGGGTGATTGGCCGAGATCGCATATTGCACGATATTCGGCGCATCCCCTCCCGAACGCTGCGGCAGCGCCGTCGGCTGATCGACCTGATATTGCGCGCGGTTACGTTCGATCCGGGCCTTGTCGCTTTCGATGGTTTCGCGCGCGCTCACGGCCTCAAAGTCCTGCTCATCCGAGACCCCGGCATTGGCCGCCGAGCCGGGAATATTCGCCATTTCCGATGTGGTTTCCACAATCCCCGCAGGCGCGTTGCCGCGCGGCCGATTCGCCCCGCCAATCACCGCGCCCTGGGGTTGCCCGTAGGGCTGGGCATAGGGCGAGCCTTGCGCCTGCGCACTTAGCGGCACATTGGTCGGCGTCAGCGCAGTATCAGTGTTCTTGCCCTCGGCCTTGTCAATCGCCGCCAGCGCGCCGCCCGGCGTAAAACCAGCAGGCGGCGTCGAGGCGGCCGGAGGCGTTACGTTGAAGTCCGTATAATCCTGAAACCCCACACCTGCACCCGAATCGGGCACCGAGGTTCCACACGCGGCCAACCCAAAGGCGGCCAAAATCATCACAGCGCTACGCATCGTCTCTGCCTCGGCGGTTCATTCTGATATTGGCGCTTACCACCATTTATCCGGCTTGGCCACAAAGCCTGCAGCCCGCTCCAAAACATAAGCGTGATTGAGCAATCCGGCCTCATCCCAAGGTCGCCCCAGCAGTTGCAGCCCCATCGGCAGCCCCTTGCTGTCCAGCCCCATCGGCACCGCCACCCCCGGCAATCCGGCCAAGTTTGCGGTCACGGTGAACACATCGTTCAGATACACCTCAACCGGGGTCGCCTTGTCCATCTCTCCCAGCCCAAAGGCCGAGGTCGGTGTCGCAGGTGCCAGGATCGCCTCGATCCCCGCCGCAAACGCCTGCTCAAAGTCGCGCTTGATCAGCGCCCGCACCTTGCGTGCCCGGTTGTAATAGGCGTCATAGAACCCCGCCGACAGCACATAGGTGCCGACCATGATCCGCCGCTGCGTCTCTGGCCCAAAGCCCTCGGCCCGGGTTTTCTCATACATCTCGGTGATGCCATCGCCCGCAGCCAGTGCCGCCCGATGCCCATACCGCACCCCGTCATAGCGCGCGAGGTTGCTCGACGCCTCCGCAGGCGCGATCACATAATACGCAGGCAACGCATATTTCGCATGCGGCAGCGAGATATCAACAATCTCGGCCCCCGCATCGCGCAGCATATCCCGCCCCTGCGCCCACAACGCGTCAATCTCCGCCGGAATGCCCTCAATCCGGTACTCGCGCGGAATACCGATCTTCTTGCCGCGAATATCCCCGGTCAAAGCCGCTTCAAAATCCGGCACCGCCATATTGGCAGAGGTCGAATCCTTCGGGTCATGCCCCGCCATCGCCTGCAAGAAAATCGCCGCATCGCGTACCGATTTCGTCATCGGCCCCGCCTGATCCAGAGACGACGCATACGCCACGATCCCCCAGCGGCTCACCCGGCCATAGGTCGGCTTGATCCCGGTCGTGCCGGTGAACGCCGCAGGCTGCCGGATCGACCCGCCGGTATCCGTCCCGGTCGCAGCCAAACACAAATCCGCCGCCACCGCCGCCGCCGATCCGCCCGAAGACCCACCGGGAGTGCGCAGCACATCATCGACCTTCCACGGGTTCACCGCAGGGCCATAACAGCTGCTCTCGGTCGACGAACCCATCGCAAACTCGTCCATGTTCAGCTTGCCGAGCATCACCGCCCCGGCGCCAAACAGCTTCTCAGTCACCGTCGATTCGTACTCCGGCACAAACCCCTTCAGGATGTTCGACCCGGCCTGCGACGCCACCCCCTTGGTGCAGAACACATCCTTGATCCCCAACGGAATCCCGCACATGTCCGGCGCATCGCCCGCCGCAATCCGCAGATCCGCCGCCCGCGCCTGCTCCAGCGCCATCTCCGGCGTCTTATGCACAAAGACGTTCAACGCATCGCCCGCGTCCATTGCCGTGAGGCACGCCATCGTCAGATCAACCGCCGAAATCTCGCCGTTGCGCAACGCATCCCGCGCCGCCGCAATGGTCCAGGTGTTCGCCCCACCCGACATAGACGCGCTCATTCCACCACCTTCGGCACTGCAAAAAACCCTTCCCGCGCGTCCGGCGCATTGGCCAGAACCGCCGCCTGCTGATTGCCATCCGTCACCACATCCGCCCGCCGCGCCAGCCGCATCGGCGTCACCGACACCATCGGCTCGATGCCCGAAACATCGACCTCATTCAGCTGCTCCATGAACCCAAGGATGCCAGACAACTGCTCGGCGAGCTTCGGCAAAGCCGCTTCCTCCACCCGGATACGCGCCAGCTTGGCCACCTTGCGCGCGGTGTCGATGTCGATGGACATGGGGTCTCTCCGCAATTTGATTGCGCGACGTTTACCCGCCAAGCCCCGATGCCGCAAGTAGGGTGGACGTCCCCCATCAGACAACCCATCGCACCCAACCCATACCAGCCAACAAACGGATTACCGCTTGCGAGCGCAGCATAATTCACCCACGCTCGCACAAGGCAGTCCCGCAAATCACGCCTGTAACCCGTTGGAATTTGGTAAGTATGCTCGATGCCGCCTATAGCGTAAAAGCCGCACACCGGGCTTTGCGCGTGTTTTTGCCAGAAGAAGAATTCGCACTGGCCTCCCTCAAAGACCCCACAAAGCTTTATGATACATGGGTATTTCGCTGCAAACTGCGCGGCAAGAACACCACTTTCGTCTGCAAACTCAGCACACCAGACGCGCAAGGCCGTGCAAAAATATCGAACCAGTATGATCGGCTCAAATCAACCCATGCCAATCTGAAAAACCCTCTCCTGACGACACCACAAGCCTTGGCCTTTGTGGAAAATGAATGCGCCCTGATCATGGAGCATGTGAAGGGTGACTCGCTTCAACACCTGCTGCCACAATTTTCAGATATCAGCGAGGCCAGCCCCTATCTCAGACAGGCAGGCCGCTGGATTTCCAGTTTCCAACAGTCCACGATGAAATCTGCCGCATTCGATGCCAAGCCGCACATGAACTGGCTGATGAAAAAGCTCGAACGGCACCAAGAAAAGTCGATCGTCATTCCTGACTACGATGCGTTCATGGTTCACTTTCACCAACTTGAGCAACGCGCCGCTGAAGCTCAAGCACGGCCATCCCTGCGCTGCGTGACGCACCGAGACTTCCACCTCGGCAACTTGATTTTTGGCCGCAAAGGTTTGGTCTATGGCATCGATTTTGAAAACAAGAAGGAGGATGACGCGCTTCGCGACGTCGTCTCATTTCTGTTCGATTTCATGATGAAATGGCGTGGAAATGCCCCCGGAATTGCAGGTTTCCAAACCGCCGCTGCGGGTTTTTGGGAGGGATACGCCGACCACTCAACCGCACCTACGGTGCTGGAGTTTTTTCAGAAGTTCTCAGCCCTGAACGGATGGTCTGGCTTGGAGGCGCGCAAGCTTGCAGATCAAAACAAGCAACAAAGGTTGGAGAGTTTGAAACAATTGGCGGAAACTGCCCTCCTCGACATTGCACGCTGATGTGTCAGTCAATCGGGCCGGTCCCGCCGCAAGATGAGTATCCACCGCACCGCCCAGCAATTTGCTCTTTCTAAAATACTCCCGCGCGGAGCACTCCCCAGCCACCCCACACGATTTTCAAACTTATGCAGCGTTGCACCCCCGATCTTAACCCCGCATTAACCATACCCCCCACCCCCCTAAAATTCCCCCATAAAAACAATGGTCCCGAGTTGGGACCGCCCCGAAATCCCGCTTCCCCTGCCCGCAATCCGCCCCTAAACTCCCTGCGAACACCAAGCCCGGAGCCCGCAATGACCCCCAAGCCCCCCGCCCCCATGATCGGCGTCATCGGCGGCTCTGGCGTCTATCAGATCGACGGCCTCGAAGGCGCATCCTGGGTCAAAGTTCCCACCCCCTGGGGCAAACCCTCGGATGAAATCCTGTTGGGTCGCCTCAACGGCACCCCGATGGCCTTCCTGCCCCGCCACGGCCGCGGCCACGTCCACTCCCCCACATCCGTGCCCTACCGCGCCAATATCGACGCCCTGAAGCGCCTCGGCTGCACCGATATCCTCGCGGTTTCAGCGGTGGGAAGCCTCCGCCCCGATTACCACCCCGGCGATTTCGTGCTGGTCGACCAATACATCGACCGCACCTTTGCCCGCGAGAAGAGCTTCTTCGGGCAAGGCTGCGTCGGCCATGTCTCCCTCGCCCACCCCACCTGTCCCCGCCTCGGCCAAGCATGCCTGCAAGCCGCCCGCGAAGCCGGGATCAAGACCCACGAAACCGCCACCTACCTCGCGATGGAAGGTCCGCAATTCTCGACCCTCGCGGAATCCCGCCTCTACCGCAGCTGGGGCGCCGATGTGATTGGCATGACCGGGATGCCCGAAGCCAAACTCGCCCGCGAAGCCGAGCTTTGCTACGCCTCGCTCGCCATGATCACCGATTTCGATTGCTGGCACCAAGACCACGGCGCGGTCGACGTGGCCGCGGTGATCCAGACCCTGACCGCCAACGCCCACGCCGCCCGCAATCTTGTCACCAACCTGCCCGCGCTGCTGCCCGATCACCCGACCTGCCCGCACGGCTGTGACCGCGCCCTGACCTACGCGCTGATGACCGCGCCCGACAAACGCGACCCAGACCTGCTTGCCAAACTCGACGCCGTGGCGGGGCGCGTGCTGAAATGCCCGAACTGAAAATGAAAGTGCTGGTGCTGGGGGCCGACGGTTTTATCGGCCGCCACATCGCCTTTCATCTGCGCGAAAACGGCATCCAAGTCACCGCCCAAGCCCGCAACCCCAGCAAACTGGCCCGCATGGGCTTTGCCACCCTGCACGCCGATTTCAACAACCGCGCCACCCATGCCCCCGCCTTCTGGCAGCCGCATCTTGATGCCAACACCCATATCATCAACGCCGCTGGCCTGCTGACCGGGACCACCCGCGCCTTTCAAGCCGTGCATGTCACAGCCCCCGCAGCCGCCTATGCCGCCCGCCACCCCGGCACGCAGGCCCTGCTGATCTCGGCCATCGGCATCGAGGCCGACACGCCGTTTTCGCACTGGCGGCGCGAGGGCGAAGCCACCGCCCGTGCCGCCGAGGCCACCATTCTGCGCGCGGGCCTTGTGCTGGCCGACACCTCTTACGGCGGCTCCTCCTTGATCCGCGCCCTCGCCGCCCTGCCCTTCGTCACCCCGGTGATCGGCACGGGCGAGCAATCCTTCAACCCGATCCACGCCAGCGACCTTGCCGCCGTGGCCCTGCACTGCCTGCAATCGCCCCCCGGACCCGGCACGTGGCAGATCGGCGGGCCGCAGACTGTCAGCCAAACCGGCATGCTGCGCGCCACGCAAAGCTGGCTCGGCCTGCCACACCGCCCGCTTTGGCACATCCCGCTGCCCCTTGCCCACCGCTTGGGTCAAATCGGCGACGCGCTGCACATCGGCCCGATTTCCGCCACTTCGGTCGCGCAACTGGAACAGGGCGTTCTGGCCGATCCCGCGCCGCTGCTGGCGAAACTCCAGCACCACCCCCGCCCTTTCAGCCAATTCCTGCAAACCCGCCCGGCGGGCACGCAAGACTTGTGGCAGGCGCGGCTTTATCTGCTGAAACCGCTGATCCGCCTGACCCTCGCCGCCCTCTGGCTCACCTCGGCAGCCCTCGGCCTGCTGCTACCGCCCGAGACATACCTCGCCCAGATCGCCCTGCCCCCAACGCTCGCGCTGATCCTCGCCAAAGCCGGAGGCCTTGCCGACGCCGCCCTCGGTATTGCCTTGCTGCGCAACTGGCGACCCAAAACCACCGCGAT
Organism: Cypionkella sp.; assembly: GCF_034376685.1. Classification (GTDB taxonomy): domain Bacteria; phylum Pseudomonadota; class Alphaproteobacteria; order Rhodobacterales; family Rhodobacteraceae; genus Cypionkella. Next base: position 24,740 of record NZ_JAXMJJ010000111.1, on the reverse strand, counting down.
TCTGCAAATCATGATGGTGCTGGGCTACACCCTTGGCCTGACGCTGATTGCCCCGGCGCTCTGGCTTGACCCATTCGGCGGCCTGCTGAAAAACCTGCCTATCCTCGCCCTGCTGCTGGCCCATCTTGCCCTGACCGAGGAGCGCTGATGGACGCGTATCTGACTGCCCGCTGGCTGCATATCCTGTCCTCGACCGTGCTGTTCGGCACCGGCATGGGCACTGCGTTTCAGATGGTCTGGGCGATGCGGACGGGCCGCGTGGAAACCATCCACTCGGTTGCATCCGGCGTGGTGATCGCCGACTGGATCTTCACCACCCCCGCCGGGATCATCCAACCCCTCACCGGCCTCTGGTTGATCTACCTTGCGGGCTATTCGTTGATTGAGCCGTGGCTTCTGGCCACCTACGCCCTCTATATCTTCGCCTTCCTGTGCTGGGCCCCGGTTGTCGTCCTGCAACTCAAAATCCGCGACCTCGCTGCCGAGGCTCTTGCCGCAGGCACGCCCTTGCCACCACAAGCCCGGAAACTCTACCGCATCTGGTTCGCCTTGGGCTGGCCCGCTTTTGCAGCCCTTGTCGGGGTGTTCTGGCTGATGGTAAACAAACCCGACTTCTGAAAGGCCCGCCGATGTCCTCTGCCAAGAAAACCGTCAAAGACTACATCCGCACCATTGTTGATTTCCCACACGAAGGCATCCTGTTCCGCGATGTCACCACGCTGTTCGCCGATCCACGCGGCTTTCGCATGTGCGTTGACCAGTTGCTCGCCCCCTACGCCGGGATGCGGATTGATAAGGTGGTGGGGCTGGAAGCGCGCGGTTTCATCCTTGGCGGCGCTGTGGCGCATCAACTTTCCACCGGCTTCGTGCCGATCCGTAAAAAGGGCAAGCTGCCGGGCCAGACCATCAGCCAAGCCTATACGCTGGAATATGGCGAGGCGGTGGTCGAGGTCCACGACGACGCCATGCAGCCCGGAGAGAAAATCCTGCTGGTCGATGATCTGCTGGCGACCGGCGGCACGGCTGAGGCTGGCATCAAACTGATCGAGCGCCTTGGCGCGCAGGTGGTCGGCTGCGCCTTTGTCGTCGATCTGCCCGATCTGGGCGGGCGCAAAAAGCTGGAAGACATGGGCATGGAGGTCCACGCCCTCTGCGCCTTTGAGGGGCTTTAGGCGGCTCCAACTGCAAATGCCAAAAACCGCCTGCGTCCTCGGTCACACCGAAGTCACGCTAAACTGAAACCGCTTAACGGTCCGTTTACCGAATCATTCTAGACCTGAGCTTCTAAGGCCAACCCAGCCTTAGGGTGACGCTGCTTGCAACACGTTACCCACCCAACCCCAGCGCCCTGTCGGTTTACCGGCAGGGCGTTTCTTGACGCCTGACCCGCTACGATTGCGTATCAAAGATCGGATCAAACCCGCCCCAGACCATGCGCTTGGCGTCAAATGGCATATCCATCATGTTTTTCATGCGCGGATCGGTCTGCATCTTGGCTTCTGCGGCGTCAGAGGTCTGCTTGTCCGGCCATTCGATCCACGAAAATGCAATCGCTTCATCTTCGGTGGCCAATACCGCGCGTTTGAAGTCGGTCACTTTGCCGTCGGCAATCGTCTCGCTCCACGTTTCAACCATACGCAGCGCGCCGTATTCTTGAAAAATCGGCGCAACAGCCCGCGCAGAGTCGAGATAGGCTTGCTTGTTCGCCTTCGGCACCGCGACTATAAATCCCTGAACATAGCTCATGATTGGTCCTCCAGTTTCGGCATGATACCGCAGAAACCGCGAAACCTGCGGTCCGTTCCCCAATCCCCCCGACAGATGAACAAATTTCCGCCGAAACCGCGCGTTATCCGCGCAGCACCGCGCCCGGATTCATAATCCCCACCGGGTCCAGCGCCGCCTTGATCGCCCGCATCGCCGCAAGCTTGCCCGGATCGCCGTAACGCTCCAGATCCTCCACCTTCAGCCGCCCCAGACCATGCTCGGCAGACATTGACCCGCCCAATTCATCGACCAGATCATGCACGCAGGCCTTCACCGCATCGCGCTGATGCTCATAGTCTTTCCGGCTGCGGCCAAACGCCGGGAACACGTTGTAATGCAGATTGCCATCGCCCAGATGGCCAAAGCAATTCACCCGGAAATCGCCCATCGCCGCCAGCCGAGGCCCCGCTTTGGCGATGAACTCCGCCACCAGCCCCAAAGGCACCGAGATATCATGGCTGCTGACCGCGCCGATCATCCGGTTGGCTTCCGGGATTGCCTCGCGGATCCGCCACAACCCCGCCCGCTGCGCTTCCGACGCCGCAATGACGCCATCCGACACCAGACCGGCCTCCAGCCCAGCCTCAAACAGCCCGCCCAAGTGATCCTCGGCAAGCCCGAAGCCGCTCGGCAGGCCGATTTCGATCAGCACCATCCATTCCGGCATCCCGATCGGCAGTTTCACCTCGGGGATCCGTTCGGCCAGAAATTCCAGCCCCATCCGCCCGATCAGCTCGAACGCCGACACCATCCCCGACAGCCGCGTCTCGGCCAGTGACAGCAACCGCAACGCAGCCGCGGGGCTTTCCACCGCCAACAACGCCGTGCCAATCACCCCCGGCTGCGGATACAGCCGCAGACTGGCGGCGGTGATCACGCCCAAAGTCCCCTCGGCCCCGATCAGCAGATGCCGCAGATCATAGCCGGTGTTATCCTTGCGCAACCGCTTCAAGCCGTTGAAAACGCTGCCATCCGGCAGAACCGCCTCAATGCCCAGACACAAATCCCGCGCATTGCCATAGCGCAGCACGTTCAGCCCGCCGGCGTTGGTGGACAGGTTGCCACCAATCCGGCAGGTGCCCTCTGACGCCAAAGCCAGCGGAAACACCCGCCCCGCCGCCGTCGCATGGGCCTGCACATCGGCCAGGATCATCCCGGCCTCGACCACCAGCACGTTTTCCTCTGGATAGCTGCCGCGCAAAGCCGCCATCCGCTCCAGCGACAGCACCACAGGCGCTGGCCCTTCAGACATCAACTGCCCGCCGACCAGCCCGGTGCCGCCACCCCAAGGCACGATGCCAACCCGCGCACTTGCACAAGCCCGCACCACCGCCGACACTTCCGAAACTGTCCGAGGCAGCGCCACCACCCCCGCCAAACCCTGCCAGCGCCCGCGCGGCTCTTCCAGATAGCGGGGTTCTGCTGCGCGCAAAGTCCCATCGGGCAGCAGCCGACGCAGATGATCAACAAACGCAAGGTCGGCAGGGTTCAGCATGGTGTCGTCTCACTCAAGGTCTTGATCGCAGGCTCACACAGTGATCGTGCGGGCCAAAGCTGCAATCGCCGTGGCCGAGGTCTGGTTGCGCGCGGTCTTCACCATGCTCAGACCCGTCTCCAGCTTCGTCGCCAGAACCGAGCGCCCGATTCCGTTCGGTGCTAGCAGATATGCCGCCTTGTCAGTGAACAAGATCTGCTCACCATTCGCCGCATGGGCCGACAAAGTCTGTGCCGCCGCAGCCGCCGCAGGGCTGGCGAGGAAATAGATATGCACCGCAGCGCCATCCGCCGCACCCTGCTTTTTGAACGGGTTCGCCGCCAAAATCGCATCATATTCTTTCAGCGTCATCACGAACATCGGCGGCGCAAAGCCGAAACGCTCTTTCATCGCGGTGGTGATTTTCGTCTCAACCTCGGCCACGCCCGGATCAAGATACACCGCATTGCCGCTTTGCAGATGGGTGTGGATTTGCTGAAGCCCTTGTTCCAGCAGCATTTGCCGAAACTCCGGCATCGGCAGGCGGTTGGCGCCCGACACATTCACGCCGCGCAGCAGCAGGACTTTCACTTCACTCATAGGGCTCTCCAGACAGGACCCCACCCGCTCCGGCGTAGGATTAGCCTACGTCCGTGCGACCACGTCGGTCGTTCCGTAAGTTGGCGTATAACACATGGTTCCGCCAGCGCCCGTTGATTTGCAAATAAGATTGCGCGACGCCTTCATATTTAAAGCCGGATTTCTCCAAAACCCCGCGCGAAGCAAGGTTTTCCGGCAAACACGCACTTTCAATCCGGGAAAGGTCCAGTTGTGCGAAGGCGAAATGCACCAAAGCCTGCACCGCTTCCTTCATATAGCCGCGCCGCGCAAACGGCGCACCGATCCAATAGCCCATCGTGCCCGCCTGCACCGGACCACGCCGGATGTTGTCCAGCGTCACAGCCCCCAGCAACTGCCGATCCTCACGACGAAACATCAGCATCGGCAAGGCCGTGCCGGTGGCTTCCGCCCGCCCCGCCCAATACACCCGGTTGGTGAACGCCTTACGGCTGAGGTGGTCGTGCGCCCAGACCGGCTCCCACGGCGTCAAATGCTCCACCGAAGCCTCGCGCAGACCCGCCCAAGCTTTGTAGTCGCCATGCACCGGCAACCGCAAAGTCATTCGTTCGGTTTCAACCGTGGGGCGGCGGCGGAACGATAGCATTATGCCGCCAGACGCTTGCGGATATCCTCAAGCGAGGGGGCATCCGCAACCGGGCCATACAGCGCCAGCGCCGAATCCGACCCTGCGAGCTCGCCAGCATAGCGCCGCACATCACCCACCGTCACCGCGTCAATCCGCGCGACAGCCTCATCGACCCCCGGCACCCGGTCATAAATCGCCAGCAACCGCGCGATGCGTTCGGCCCGAGACGACGGGCTTTCCAGCCCCATCAGCATCCCCGCCTTGATCTGCGTCCGCGCACGGGCCACTTCGGCCTCAGACATATCATCCGCCGCGCGCTTCAATTCATCCATCGTGATCTGGGTCAGCTCGCCGATTTCCTCGGCGCTGGTGCCTGCATAAAGCGTGATCTGGCCTGCATCCTCATAAGCCCCCGACTGCGCGAAGATCGAATAGCAAAGGCCGCGTTCTTCGCGCACCTTCTGGAACAGGCGGCTCGACATGCCGCCGCCCATCGTCATCGCATAGACCTGCGCCGTATAAACGTCCGGGTGCCGATAGCCGGGCGCATCAAACGCCATCGCGAAATGCACCTGCTCCAGATCCTTGACCTCACGACGCTCCGAGCCTTTGAAGGTCGCCGCCTGGAATGTCGTCGCAGGTTTGGCCTTCATGCTGCCAAACATCGCCTCGGCCTGTTTCACAATCGCGTCGTGATCGACAGCACCCGCCGCCGCCAAAATCATCTGGCCGGGCCCGTAGTGTTCAGCCACAAAGCCCTGCAAATCCTTGCGGGTGAAAGAGGATACACGCTCTTCCGGCCCCAGAATCGTGCGACCAAACGCCTGATCGGGATAAGACGCCTCTTGCAGCCAATCGAACACGATATCATCCGGCGTATCCAACGCCTGACCGATTTCCTGCAAGATCACATGGCGCTCAACCTCGATTTCCTTCTTATCGAAGGCCGGATTGAGAACAATATCGCCAATCACATCCAGCGCGAGGCCAACATCCGCCTGCAACACCCGTGCGTAATAGGCGGTCATCTCGCGTGAGGTATAGGCGTTGATGTAACCGCCAACATCCTCAATTTCCTCAGCAATCTGCAAGCTGGTGCGCCGTTTGGTGCCCTTGAACGCCATATGCTCCAGAAAATGCGCGATGCCGTTCTGCTTGGGCTTTTCGTGCCGCCCTCCCGCCATCACCCAGATCCCGGCGCTGGCAGACAGCAGCCCCGGCATGTTTTCGGTGACGATGCGGAAGCCGTTCGGCAGAGTGGTCAGACGCAGACCGGCAGATGCAAGGCTCAACGGGCAATCCTTTCGCGGATCAGCGCCTGCAAAGCGCCCAGATCATTCGGCACACGCGTGACACGTTCCGGGCGGTCAAACAAGTCCGCCATGCGCGGCGGCAGTTGCGGCCGCACGCCCATTGCCGCCTCAACCGCATCGGGAAACTTCGCCGGATGCGCCGTGGCAAGGGTGATCATCGGGGCCGCGCTCAGATGCTCCTCGGCCACCTTCACCCCAACGGCGGAATGCGGGCACAGGATTTCCCCAGTTGCCGCGTAGGCCTTCTGAATCGTCGCGGTGGTTTCTTCTTCCGAACAGCGCCCCGACGCAAACGTCTCGCGCAGCATCGCCATAGCCCCTTGGGAAATATGGAACCCGCCCGCTTTCAACTCTTCCATCAAAGCCGAAATCGCAGCCCCATCGCGGCCATAGGCATCAAACAACGCACGTTCAAAGTTCGAGCTGACCTGAATGTCCATCGACGGCGAGATCGAGGCCGTCACCCCGTTCTGCACATAATCCCCGGTCTTCATCGCCCGGTCGAGAATGTCGTTCTGGTTGGTCGCGATCACCAGCTGCTCGATCGGCAACCCCATTTTCCGCGCGATATAGCCCGCGAAAATGTCACCGAAATTGCCCGTCGGCACAGTGAAGCTGACAGAACGTTCCGGCGCGCCCAAAGCCACCGCCGCGCTGAAATAATACACCACCTGCGCCAAAACCCGCGCCCAGTTGATGCTGTTCACCCCCGCCAGACGCACACCATCACGGAAGGCGAAATCGTTGAACATATCCTTCACGCGGGCCTGGCAATCGTCAAAATCGCCATCCATCGCCAAGGCATAGACATTCGCCTCAGACGGCGTGGTCATTTGACGGCGCTGCACATCACTGACACGCCCATGCGGATACAGAATGAACAAATCGACATTGGCGAGCCCCCGAAACGCCTCCATCGCCGCCGACCCGGTATCGCCCGAGGTCGCCCCGACAATGGTAATCCGCTCGCCGGTTTTGGCCAAAGCCGCCTGCATCATCTGGCCGATCAGCTGCATGGCAAAGTCTTTGAACGCCAAAGTCGGGCCGTGAAACAGCTCCAGCAGGAAATGGTTCGGCCCGAGTTGCACCAAAGGTGCGCGCGCCGCATGGCCAAAACCCGCATAAGCCTTGGCCAGCAGCCCCTTGAACTCGGCATCCGTGAAGGTCGAGCCCAGATACGGCCGCATCACCCGAAACGCGATTTCCTCATAGGGCAAACCCGCCAGCGCCGAAATCTCAGCCTTCGACATCGCAGGCACGACCTCTGGCACATACAGCCCGCCATCGCGCGCCAGCCCTGTCATCATCGCTTCGCTGAAATTCAAAACCGGAGCCTGCCCCCGCGTCGAGATATACCGCATCCGTCCCCCCTAGATTTGCCGCCTGATACGCCAGACCAGCCCCGCTGTCATCACCGCCCACACAAAGGCCAGCGAAAACCATGTGATTGCATAGCCCCAATGATCATTGGGAATAGACGATGTATCAATCGGCATCGCCTCGATCCCGTCGCCCGTTGGCACACGCGCGACAATGAATGTCGGCTCGGTGTGCAAAACTGCCGCCATCGCGTCGGCATCACGGGCAAACCACAGCCCGGTCTTGGCATCAGGCGGTGGGGTAAATTCATTGCTGTCGCGCGGCCACATCAGATTGCCCTGCACCGTCACATCGCGCACATGCAGCGCCTTGTGCTTGTCATCATCTTGCAGAAAGCCGCGGTCCACCAGCAAGCGCCGCCCGTCTGCCATCTGCAAAACCGAGATCACCTGCACCCCGGCGCCAACCATCGGCTGACCCGACAGCACATACAGCGTCTCTCCGGTAAACTGCCCCGCTGCGATCACCGGGCGATAGCGATCGCGTTCAGGGTCCAACACCGCAGGCACCACCACCGCAGGCTCGGAAATCCCCGCCGTCATCTCATCCAGTTGCGCGCGTTTTTCATACATGCGCTGCACTTGCCAGATGCCAAGGCTGCACAGAAATGCCACGCCCGCCAAACCCAGCAGCAGCGCAGACATCAAACGGAATTTCATGACCAAACCCTGAAAAAGCTGCGCGGGCCGCATCGGGCCCGCGCGCTGTCTTCGTTCTGAAGGCTTACTGGCCGCCCCAGATGTAAACGGCAGCGAACAGGAACAACCAGACCACGTCCACGAAGTGCCAGTACCAGGCCGCAGCCTCGAACCCGACATGCTGTTCGGCGGTGAAATGGCCCTTGTAGGTGCGGATCAGACAGATCGTCAGGAAGATCGTGCCGATCACCACATGGAAGCCGTGGAACCCGGTCGCCATGAAGAAGGTCGCGCCATAGATGTTTCCGGCAAACCCGAAAGCCGCGTGGCTGTATTCATAGGCCTGGAAGAAGGTGAACAGCACGCCCAAGGCAATCGACAGGATCAGGCCCTGCTTCATGGCTTCGCGGTTGTTGTTCTCATGCACCAAGGCGTGGTGCGCCCAGGTCGCAGCACAGCCCGAACACAGCAGGATCAGCGTGTTGATCAAGGGCAGATGCCACGGATCGAACAACACGATGCCTTCAGGCGGCCAAACGCCATCTTTCAGCGGCGACAGCGGCCCCATCGGATACATCGCGTGTTTGAAGAAGGTCCAGAACCATGCCGAGAAGAACATGATCTCCGACATAATGAACAGGATGAAACCATAGCGCAGACCGATCCGCACCACCGGGGTGTGATCGCCGGTCTGGCCCTCATGCACCACTTCAGCCCACCATGCATACATGACGTAAAGCACGAGCGCGAAGCCGATCAGCCCCATCCACGGGCCCGAACCGTGCATCCACAGCACCGCCCCAAACAGCATGATGAACGCGCCAAGCGCACCGGCAAACGGCCAGATCGACGGCGGCAGAATATGGTAGTCGTGGTTCTTGGCGTGGGCCATGATTGGGTTCCCTCGGTTTTCTTAGTTTTATTCTAGCGCTTTGGCGGGTGCGTCGGCAAGAGCGGGCTGGACAGCAAGGGCCGCCTGTTTTTCCGGTATATCAGCGACGTGGAAGGTGTAAGACAAGGTGATTTCCTTGATCAGTTTCGCTTCCGGGTCTTTCATGATCTCGGGATCAACGTAAAAGCTGACCGGCATCTGCACCCGCTCACCGGGCTGCAAAATCTGCTCGGTGAAGCAGAAACACTCGATCTTGGTGAAATAACCGCCCGACTGATCCGGCGTCACATTATAGCTCGCCTGCCCGCCCACCGGCTTGTTGGTCGGGTTATAAGCCTCATAGAAGGCAAGCCCGGTCTCGCCGATGCGAATGGTCATCGACGGCTGCATCGCGCGGAACTCCCACGGCATCCCGGCTTCAAGCGAGGCGTCAAAGCGGATTTTCACCGTCTGATCCAGCACCTCAGCCGCACCGCCCGAGGCAGACACCGATGTGGTCCCGGCATAGCCCGTTACCCGGCAGAACCAGTCGTAGAACGGCACCGCCGCAAACGACAGCGACAGCATCAACGCGGCCACCCCGGCCAGATAGGCTGCGGTTTTCTTCTGCGCGCTCACCGATTTCCTCATGGGCTGACCTGCGGCGTGGCGGGTGCCGGTGCAGGCTCTTCCGGCGCAATGGGCACGGTCGAGCCGAACATCCCCGGCATGTCATTGGCATGGCCCAGATCGCCCTGCGTCACCTTCACCACGGTCAGCGCAAACACCAGCGCGACAAAGCTGACCAGCGCCAGCCCCACACCCAGATTGCGCGAAAACCGCCTGCGGTGAATCTCATGTTCCGGTGTAGGAAATGCCATCACCAGCCCCCCATTCCATAGGTATGCAGCACGGCTTCGGCCAGCAACGCGCCAAAATGCAAGAACAGATACAAAAGTGAGAACCGGAACACCGATTTCTCCACCTTGTAGTTGTCAGCCTCTGCCACCGCCTCATCGCGCCGCCAGATCCGGTAGGCCCCGCGCAAAAACTCGGCATTCAGCAGCACCGACACCGCCATATAAACCGGCCCGCCGATCGAGGTCAGCCCCAGACCAAGCGCAAACGGAATCAGGGCCAGCGTATAGCCCAGCACATGGTTGCGCGTGACCCGCTTGCCATGCGTCACCGTCAGCATCGGCACCCCGGCTTTCGAGTAATCCTCGTTCATGAACAAGGCCAAAGCCCAGAAATGCGGCGGCGTCCACATGAAGATCAGCATGAACATCAACGCCGCCTCAACCGAGACAGATCCCGTCACCGCCACCCAGCCGATCATCGGAGGGAAGGCCCCAGCCGCGCCGCCAATCACGATATTCTGCGGCGTCGAACGTTTCAGCCACATCGAATACACGACGGCATAAAAGAAGATCGTGAACGCCAGCAACGCCCCCGCCAGCAGATTGGTCGCCAGCGCCAGCATCACCACCGAAATGCCCGACAGCGCCAGACCAATCGCCAAAGCCTCACCCGGCTGCACCAGCCCCGCAGGCACCGGACGCCCCTTGGTCCGGCGCATGATCACGTCGATATCGGCGTCCCACCACATGTTCAGCGCACCCGAAGCCCCAGCCCCCAGCGCAATGAACAAAATCGCCGCAAACGCCTCGACAGGGTGCAACCGCACCGGTGCCACCAGCAGCCCGACCATCGCGGTAAACACCACAAGCGACATCACGCGCGGCTTCAAGAGCTGCACGTAATCGCCAAATCCCGCTTCTTTCGGGGCCTCAAAAGACCGGATATCGGTCATAACGTCCTGGCTTTCTGGTATAGGGAAGGCCCCCAACTGCGGGAGCCCTCTTTGCCATAGCTTGGGTCTCAGTTTGCCGCGAGCCGGATATTGCCCGTGGTCGTCGCCTGCGCGATCCACGCGTCATAAGCCGCCTGGCTGACCACTTTGACGGTGATCGGCATATAGGCATGGTCCTTGCCGCACAAAGTGGTGCATTGGCCGAAATAGACGCCCTCACGGTCGGCCTTGAACCACAGCTGCCCCAGACGCCCCGGCACCGCCGATTGCATCACACCAAAGGCTGGCATCGCCCAAGCGTGGATCACATCCGCGCCGGTCACCTGCATCACCACGGTCTTGCCCACCGGGATCACCACGGCGTTGTCGGTGGCCAGCAGGAAATCTTCTTTCTTGTAGCCGTAATAGGCCAGCTTCTGCACCGCGACATCGCTCATCACATTGGCGGTCGACATCGGCTGATCATCGCCCCAGCCTGCGGCAGCGTCATCAATCTTGGTCGCACCGTCTATGCGGAAAGCGTCGAACCGCAGCGTCTCATCCTCGGCAACCTTCACATCCGGGTATTCATAGGACCAGTACCACTGGTTCCCCGTCGCCTTGATGGTGATATCGGCCACCGGAATTTCCTGCTGGGTGAACAAGGCGGGCAGCGAGAACGAGCCGATGAACACCAGAATCAGGATCGGCACGATGGTCCATGCCACTTCCAGCGGCGAGTTATGCGTGAAGGTCGCAGGCACCGGGTTCCGTTTCCGGTTATACCGCACGATGATATACAGCAGCAGCAGCGTCACAAAGGCCACGATCAGGCCGATGATGATCAGGATCATATGATCCAACCATTGCAGATCGCGCGCGATGTTGGTCGCGGCGGGCTGATGCTCGGTGCCATACGGAACCGGAGCCCCCACGGTTTCCAAAGCCTGCGCCATGGCGGTGCCCGACTGCATCAGCAGACCAAGGCCAGCTACTGCGGCAGCGTTGAAAGACGACATAAGACGCATGTTCATTTCCCGTATCCAAGGGCGGCTTGCATACCGCCTTTTTGACCATGCCCAAACAGGGGGCAGAATCCCGTTATCTCTGGCCTGTGAAACCATATTAGCCGCTTCCCGACAAGAGTAAGCTGCGGCAAAACCGCCCCACTTGCGCCAGATCAAAGCAAAAATCCCACGCAGCAGCGAAGCGCGCGGTGTTGGCAACAGCCGAGCCGCATCGCACGCAATCGCCGCAGCTGGCCCGCACGTCGCCGTGAAAACCCCAAACCGCGCCTTGCGATGCCCCCGCCCGCCGCCTAAGTTCGCTTCAACCGGGCCAAATCGCGCCCTGAAAGGCTCCGTGCTGATGTCCACCGCCTCCACCGACACCCCGTTCCGCCCGTTCGAGTCGCATCTGGACGAAGCCACAGCCCTTGCCACCCTACGCGCCGCCACCGCTGGGGCCGATGATGGCGAGCTGTTCTTTGAACGCCGCCGCTCCGAAGCCATCGTGCTCGACGATGGCCGCATCAAGAATGCCAGCTACGACGCCTCCGAAGGCTTTGGCTTGCGCGCGGTGCGGGGTGAGGTCGCAGGCTACGCCCATTCTACCGAAATCTCTGAATCCGCGCTGAAACGCGCGTCAGAGACCGCCCGCTTGGCCGTAGGCGACGGCGGCGGCACGCTGGCCGATGCCCCCGCCCGCACCAATATCAAGCTTTATGGCGACGCCGATCCGATGGCCGATGCGGTCTTTGCGGTGAAAATCGACCTGCTGAAAGAGATCGACGCCTATGCCCGCGCACTTGATCCGCGTGTGGTGCAAGTCTCGGCCACCATCGCCGCAGGCCTGCAAGAGGTGGAAATCCTGCGCCCCGAAGGCCTGCGCTACAGTGATGTGCGCCCGATGGCCCGGATGAACGTCTCGGTGATCATCGAAGACAAGGGCCGACGCGAGCAAGGCGGCACCGGCGGCGGTGGCCGCTACGGCTTGGCCGCCCTGATGGAAGCCAGCCACTGGCAGCCGATGCTGAAAGAGGCCCTGCGCATCGCTCTGGTCAACCTCGATGCCGTCCCCGCCCCCGCAGGCATGATGGATGTGGTCTTGGGGCCCGGCTGGCCCGGCATCCTGCTGCATGAGGCGATTGGCCACGGGCTGGAAGGTGACTTCAACCGCAAGAAAACCAGCGCCTTCGCGGGCCTGATGGGCCAGATGATCGCGGCCCCCGGCGTCACCGTGCTGGATGATGGCACCATCCCCAACCGGCGCGGCTCGATCTCGGTCGATGACGAAGGCACGCCGTCGCAGAAAAACACCCTGATCGAAGATGGCCGCTTGGTTGGCTATATGCAGGATCGCCAGAACGCGCGGTTGATGGGGGTTGCCGCCACAGGAAACGGTCGGCGCGAAAGCTACGCCCATATCCCGATGCCCCGCATGACCAACACCTATATGCTGTCCGGCAAGGATGATCCGGCTGGCATCGTCGCCTCGCTGAAAGACGGCATCTACGCGGTCGGCTTCGGCGGCGGTCAGGTTGACATCACCAACGGCAAATTCGTGTTCAGCTGCACCGAAGCCTACCGCGTCCGCAATGGCGTGATCGGCGAAGCGGTAAAGGGTGCCACCCTGATCGGCGACGGTGCCACCGCGCTGAAACAAATCCGCGCCATCGGCAACGACCTGAAACTCGACCCCGGCATCGGCAACTGCGGCAAAGCCGGCCAATGGGTGCCAGTGGGGGTAGGCCAACCCACCCTGCTGATCGGCGGCCTGACAGTCGGCGGCTCGCAAACCTGAGACGGCCTCCAGGACGATTTTCAACCCGAAAATCGGGGCCCGGCCCAAACGCTCCACCCATGCGACAGGCCGCAACACGCGGCCTGTCCACTTGAGCACCGCCCCCGGATTTGCTCTTTTCGAAATACTCCCGTGCGGAGCACTCCCACCACAGCAACCCAAAACAACAGCGCAAAACCCGCAGACCCGCGCGCCCGGACCACGATTTTCGGCCTTCCCGAAAATCGCCTCCCCGGCGGCAGCAATCCTTACCAATGGGTTAACGACATACCGCTAACCCCCTGATAAATAACAATCCGCCCCCCTGTCCACACGCGGACAGATCACAAAACCGCGTCCACCCCGCGCCGCAACCGCGCCACCGTGGCCCCAACATCAGCCAACTTGTCCAACCCAAACAACCCCAGCCGAAAAGTGCGGAACTCCGCCCCCTCGCCCACCTGCAACGGCACCCCGGCGGCAATCTGCATCCCCAATTCCCGGAACTTCGCGCCGTTCTGCACCGCCGGATCCTCGGTGAAACTCACCACGACGCCCGGAGCCTGAAACCCCTCCGCCGCCACCGAAGCCACACCCTTTTCAGCCAGCAGCCCCCGCACCGCCGTGCCCAATGCCCACTGCGCTGCCTTGGCGGCCTCAAACCCCATCGCCTTGGTCTCCAGCATCGCATCGCGGAAGCCAACAATCGCATCGGTCGGCATCGTGGCATGATACGCATGCCCGCCACCCTCATACGCCGCCATGATGCTGCGCCATTTCTTCAGATCCAGCGCGAAACTGTTCGAGGTGGTCTCCGCCAACCGAGCCTCCGCCCGCGCGCTCATCACCACGATCCCCACCGCCGGAGAAGCCGACCACCCCTTCTGCGGCGCGGAAATCAGCACATCCACGCCCACAGCCTCCATATCCACCCAAACGCAGCCCGAGGCGATGCAATCCAGCACCATCAGCGCCCCCACCTCATGCGCCGCCGCAGCCACCTGCGCGATATAGTCATCCGGCAGAATGATCCCCGACGAGGTCTCGACATGCGGCGCAAACACCGCTTCTGGCCGCACCTCACGAATCTTCGCACAAACCTCCTCGACCGGAGGCGGTGCAAAAGCCGCCTGCGCCCCATTTCCCGAAGCCCGCGCCATCACCACCGTCGGCTCGGCAAACCCGCCCGCCTCAAAGATCTGGCTCCAGCGATACGAAAACCACCCGTTCCGCACGATCAAGGCCGAGCCCTGCCCAAACTGCCGCGCCACCGATTCCATCGCGTAAGTCCCGCCACCCGGCACCAAAGCCACCGCAGCGCCGTTATAAACCTCACGCAAAAGCCCCGAGACCTCGCGCATCACGCCCTGAAACTTCGCCGACATGTGGTTCAAAGACCGATCGGTGAACACCACCGAGAATTCTTCCAACCCATCCGGGTCAACATGAGCATGGGGCAGTTTCATCGCAGCACTCCTGATAAGCTTTGCCGCAATCTAGCGGCAATTTCCCGCAACGCCGCGCAAAAACCGACACCTCCTTCACGCTTTTCGCAGAAGGCCTTGTCGCTAAATCCTGAAAGTCCGCTACCCCAAAGGCCCCGGCCGCCGCTCCTCGGTCAAGAGCACATTCGCCTCCACCTGCCCCACCCCCGGCAAAGTCATGATCCGCCGCCGCAGCACCCGCTCAAAATCCGCAATGTCCCGCGCCACCACCCGCAATCGGTAATCGAACAGCCCCAGCACATGCTGCACCACCTGCACTTCCGGGATCGCCATCACCGCCCGCTCAAAATCCTCCAGCGAAACCCGTCCCTTGGTGGCCAGCTTCACCCCCAGAAACACCGTCACCCCAAAGCCCAAAGCCGCGCGATCCGCATCGACGCGGGCCCCCGCAATCACCCCAGCCGCCTCTAACCGCTTCACGCGCCGCCATGCCGCTGGCTGTGACAGCCCGAACCGCCGCCCCAACTCCCCCGCCGACACCCCAGCATCCAAGCCCAGATCCCGCAAAATCGCCCGGTCCAGATCATCCAGATCAATCATAGCGGCAGCCCTTCCGAATCCTTGATCGTCGCGATCAGCATCAGCGCATCGACCTCCGCGATATGCGGCAAAGCCAGAATCCGCCGCCGATACACCTCTTGATACTGTGCCATATCCCGCGCGATCACGTTCAGCCGCACATCGACCCGGCCCAGAAACGTCTCAATCGCCACCACCTCCGGCACCTCACGCGCCGCGGCAATAAACTCGTCAAACGCCCGAGGATTGGTCTTGTCCAACGTAAACCGCAACGACACCTCAACCTCATAGCCCAGCTTGCGCCAATCAATCACCGCCCGCGCGGGCGCAATCACCCCGGCTTCGGTCAACCGCTCCAACCGTCGCCACAACGTCGCCTGCGTCACCCCGGCCCGCTCAGCCAAATCCGCCCGCGGCAGCCCCGGTTCTGCCAGATGATGTCGTAAAATCCTGCGATCCGTATCATCTATCTGCATGATCTATCCGAAAATTGCGATTTAGCGCATGATCTATCCAGTAAACTGCAAAAATAGTCAAACAATGCACGCGAAACACCGGAGAAATCCCTATGCTGCGCCCATCAACCCAAGAAGGAGCGCCCCAATGCGCGTCTATTACGACCGTGACTGCGATGTGAACATCATCAAAGACAAAAAAGTCGCCATCCTCGGCTACGGCAGCCAAGGCCACGCCCATGCGCTGAACCTGCGCGATTCGGGCGCGAAGAACCTTGTTGTCGCCCTGCGCGAAGGCTCGCCCTCCGCCAAGAAAGCCGAAGGCGAAGGCCTGAAGGTCATGGGCATCGCTGAAGCCGCTGCTTGGGCCGACCTGATCATGTTCACCATGCCCGACGAATTGCAGGCTGAAACCTACAAGAAATACGTCCACGACAACATCCGTGAAGGTGCGGCGATTGCCTTCGCCCACGGCTTGAACATCCATTTCGGCCTGATCGAGCCGAAAAAGGGCGTCGACATCATCATGATGGCGCCGAAAGGCCCCGGCCACACCGTGCGCGGCGAATACACCAAAGGCGGCGGCGTGCCCTGCTTGGTGGCTGTGCATACCGATGCGACCGGCAAGGCGATGGAAATCGGCCTGTCCTATTGCTCGGGCATCGGTGGCGGCCGCTCCGGCATCATCGAGACCAACTTCCGTCAAGAATGCGAAACCGACCTGTTCGGCGAACAAGCCGTTCTCTGCGGCGGCTTGGTTGAGCTGATCCGTATGGGCTTTGAGACGCTGGTGGAAGCCGGCTACGAGCCGGAAATGGCCTATTTTGAATGCCTGCACGAAGTGAAACTGATCGTCGACCTGATCTATGAAGGCGGCATCGCCAACATGGATTACTCGATCTCGAACACCGCAGAATATGGCCAATACGTCTCCGGCCCGCGCATCCTGCCGTATGATGAGACCAAAGCCCGCATGAAAGCCGTGCTGTCCGACATCCAATCTGGCAAATTCGTGCGCGACTTCATGTTGGAAAACGCCGTGGGTCAGCCGACGATCAAAGCCTCGCGTCGTTCGAACGACGAACACCAGATCGAACTGGTCGGCAAAAAGCTGCGCGACATGATGCCTTGGATTTCCAAAGGCAAAATGGTCGACCGCGCGCGGAACTAAGCGGGCGGTGGGTTTCACCCACCCTACGATAAAGACGAAGGCCGGAGCATTGCTTCGGCCTTTTGCATTCGCGCTGTAGCGCTATAGTCTACTTATCAGAACACGCCAGAGGTCATGAGTTTGTTCAATCGCACAGCGCTTTACGACACAACCAATCACCGAGTGTTCATCGCGCTGAATGTTGCGGCGGCTATCGGTGCTGGGCTTGTCACATACATATGGGCGGGCCGTGCTGACCTATATGAGATGAGTCTCTTTTACTTTTTTGCTTATCTCATCTGGTTTTTCGCAATCCTCTTTCTCGGCGGACCGATATGGTTTGCGATGCACAAATTCGGTCTGCGCCACTGGCTTCATGCAAGCCTCGCGGGCGGTGTTGTGACGGGCACCACATGGATTGCACTGATGACCAATTTGTTTACTGGCTATTCCAGTTCACTGGTTTCGGCGAGCAATTCTAAGGGTCAGACGTGGAAAGATCATCAGTTAACCGCCTTGGGTTGGTCAGATGCGCTAAGGACTTCCCTATGGATCAGCCTGCTTGGTGTCATCCTCGGCTTGATCATCTGGCGCGTCGCCTACAGACGCGTACCGGTTTGATCTTATGACCAGCCTTTTGCGGAAGCCCCACACTCCGGCGCAGCCAGTTTGCTCTTTTAGAAATACTCTGGGGGTCCGGGGGTGAAACCCCCGGCGCGGACCGAGGAAACCCGCCTCAAAAGCTTAAAACCTCCTAAACGGAAAATCACAACCCACTGTTATTCATACAAATTCCAAATGGTCCCAACTCGGGACCGCCCTCAAACCGCAGCCTGAACCGCCCCGACGATCTCATCCACCACATCCCGCAGCATTGCCTCGTCCTCGCATTCCGCCATCACCCGGATCAGCGGCTCGGTGCCGGATTTGCGGATCAAAATCCGCCCCTTGCCTTTGATCGCCGCTTCCTTCGCCGCGATCACCGCCTTCACCGCCTCGGTCTTCAACGGCTCCAACCCCGGCGCGTAGCGGACGTTTTTCAGCATCTGCGGCACGGTTTCAAACTGCCGCACCAATTCGCTGGCAGCCATCCCCGACCGCGCCATCTCGGCCAGAAATTGCAAGCCCGCGATCAGGCCGTCGCCAGTGGTGGCATAGTCGGTCATCACGATATGGCCCGACTGTTCGCCACCCAGATTGAACCCACCGCGCCGCATCGCTTCCACGACATAGCGGTCCCCCACGGAGGTCCGCTCCAACCGCAGGCCCCGGCCCGTCATAAACCGCTCCAGCCCCAGATTGGACATCACGGTGGCGACCAGAGTGCCGCCCTGCAAGCGGCCCTCATCCGCCCAACGCCCCGCCAACAGCGCCATGATCTGATCGCCGTCAGCCACCCGTCCGGTCTCATCCAAGATCATCACCCGGTCGGCATCGCCATCAAGACTGATGCCAACATGCGCGCCATGCGCCACCACGGCCTCGGCGGCGGTCTGGGTGTAGGTCGACCCACAGCGCTGGTTGATGTTCTTACCGTTTGGGCTGACCCCCACCGGGATCACCTCAGCCCCGAGTTCCCACAAAACCTCGGGCGCGGCCTTGTAGGCGGCACCGTTGGCGCAGTCGATCACCACTTTCAGCCCGTCCAACCGCAGCCCACCGGGGAAGGTGGTCTTGACGAATTCCTGATAGCGTCCAACGGCATCATCGATCCGCTTGGCGCGACCGATGTTTTCCGGTTGGGCGAGCACGATATCGGCCTCGACCATCGCTTCAATCTCGATCTCTGCGGCGTCGGACAGCTTGAAACCATCCGGGCCGAAGAATTTGATGCCATTGTCGTGGTGCGGGTTGTGGGAGGCAGAAATCATTACCCCCAGATCAGCTCGCATCGAACGGGTCAGGAACCCCACCGCTGGCGTCGGCACCGGACCAAGCAGCAGCACATTCATCCCCGTACTGGTCAGCCCCGCCGTCAAGGCGTTCTCTAGCATATAGCCGGACAGCCGCGTATCCTTGCCGATCACCACCCGATGCGCGGTGCTGCCATCGCGGCGGAAAAACCGACCCGCTGCGGCCCCCAGCTTCAAGGCCATCTCGGCGGTCATCGGATAGGTGTTGGCGGTGCCACGCACGCCATCGGTGCCGAAAAGTTTGCGGGTCATGCCGCGCCTCCTGTTGTTGCGGCCTGCCACAAGGACAAAGCCTGACGGGTCTCAGACACATCATGTACACGGATCATCTGCATCCCCTGCGCCACCCCGGCAAGGGCGACGGCCAGACTGCCGGGAAGCCGTTTCTGTGCATCCGCCTCGGCGCTGATCGTGCCGATGAAGCGTTTGCGCGAGGCCCCCAGCAGCACCGGCACGCCCAAATTGTGGAACAGCGACAGCCGCGACAGCAGGGTCAGGTTGTGCTGGAGGGTTTTGCCAAAGCCGATGCCGGGGTCAATCGCCAGTTTGTCGCGCGGGATGCCTGCGGCCTCTGCCTCTGCCAGACGGCCGGCGAGGGCGTCGTATACATCCAGCAGCACATCATCATAATGCGGGTCGACCTGCATCGTCTCGGGCGTCGCAATCGAGTGCATCAGGATCACCGGGCGACCCGATGCTGCCGCCACCGCGGCCATGGCCGGATCAAACTGCAGCGCCGTGACATCGTTCAGGATCGTGGCCCCCGCCGCAAAGGCGGCATCTGCCACCGCTGCCTTGCGGGTGTCGATGGAGATTGGCACATCAAGGCCACCGTCTCGCAGGGCCGCAATGACGGGGGCGGTGCGCGCGGTTTCTTCGGAGGCTTCAACCTCAACCGCGCCGGGCCGGGTGCTTTCACCGCCAATGTCCAGAATGTCGGCCCCTGCCGCCATCTTGCGCGCCTGCATCAGCGCGGCTTCGGGGCGCAAGAACAACCCGCCATCGGAAAAGCTGTCGGGTGTCACGTTCAGGATGCCCATGATGCGCGGGCGGTCCATCGACAAGCCGCCGAAATCTGCGCGCTTGGTGGAAAGCCTGCGCCGGGTCGCATCATCCAGATCCGAGGCTGGCACCAGCATTGGCGGCGCGTCGCGGTCGATCACTTCAACATGCGAGAACCAGCACCAACCGCCAGCCAAGGGCAAAGCGCCAGCAGGACGGGCGGGGTCGGTCATCGGGATGGGGCGGATATAGGTCATGGACCTGTGGTAAAACTCTAAACCTTGTGTCGCAAGGGGGAAGCTTTAAGCCTGCTGCACCGGCACGCGGCTTCCCGCCGGAAGTGCAACATCGCCGTGAACCACCAGACGATCCGCCGCCATCAATTCTGCCAGCCAAAGGGCAAGCGCCACTGGCTCGCGGCTGTGCGGGCCATCGACGGCGTCCAGCACCAATTTCGACGGCGCCCAGACCACCATCTGCCCGCGCTTGATCGCCCAGTCGATTTCGGTCCGCGTCGCCATTACCACACAACGCGGATCGCGGGCGGCCAGCACCCAAGCGTTTTGCTCGATCGCCAGCAGATCAACGCGGCGCTGGGTGGGTTTATGGCCGGTCTGCGGGCGGGCCATGTCGGGCAGGCCCACGGTCAGGATCACCGGGCGGCCTTGGGCTTGCCAGCCATCCAGCCGCGTCTCCAGATCAGCCGCCATGATCGCCGCATTGTCGAGGAAGACCACCAACGGATGTACGGCGGCTTCTTCGCCATCCTGCCCCATAACCTTGACAGCGGTCTCAGCCCGGCTGCGCACGATTTCAACGCCGAGTTTATAGGGGCCGACATCCAGCTTTTCGATCCGCACGAACACCCGCATCGCTTGCGGCTCGGCAAGGATGCGTTCGGCTAGGCGCTCGGCAAGGGTTTCCAGCAGGTTCAGGCGTTCGGCAGCAAGCTCTGCCGCAATCGCTTCGGTCAGGGTGTCGTAAGACAGGATCAGATCTACATCGTCGTTCAACGGCTGTGCAGCGGGGCGCACCTCGACCACGATGTTGAACAGCACGCGCTGGGTGTGACCACGCTCTTTCTGAAATGCGCCAATATCAACCTCGACGATATGATCGCGCAGGCTGATGCGATCCCGCGGATCGGCGGTGGCCGAAGCGATGGAACGTTCCTCCGGGTGGGCGAAGGCTTGGGCGATGTCGCTGGTCATAGGGCCCCCGAAAGGCAAAACGCATTCAGGGCAAGCTATAGCCTGCCCCGCACAGCGCCTAGTCCGAACCCGACAGGAAGCGCAAGAGGCGCGACCAAAGCCGATTTGCATTTCACGCGTTTGCCGGAAAGCAAACGCGCTAAGGGGAAGCCGTTCTTACGGCTGGCGATAAAACAGATGCGCGCCGATGGCAGCGGTCCGGTCAAATTTACGCGACCATGACGGGCTGACGGCGCGGGTGTGGAAATAGGTGGCGCCAGCGGTCAGCGCGCGCGGTGCGCCATCCAGCATCACCCGTGCAATGCGGCCCGCGACTTCCGCAGAAGTCCGATCTGTCATCACATCCTTGTTGCCGTCACAGGAATAGGAAAACGCACAAGAGCCACTGCCGCGTTGCTGCACGACGCCGCAGATGGTTTTGGGATAGCGCGGGCTGTCGACACGGTTCAGCACCACCTCGGCCACGGCGAACTGACCTTGCAGCGTCTCACCGCGGGCTTCAAAATAGATTGCGGTTTTCAGGCATTGCCATTGCGCATCGCCGGTGGCAGCAGGCTGGCTCATCAGCCAATCGGGGGTGTAGCTGATCAAGACGGGATTTTTCGGCCCGGATTTCTTGTCGGCTTTCGCAGCTTTGGCTGGCTTCTGCGGCGCAGGCGCAACCAGCTTCGGCCCCACAGCCATCGCCGTCAACATCTCATCGGGCAGCGTATCGAAGGCCTTGTGTTCAGCCCCCAGCAAGGATGCCATCTGCGACCCCATCAACACGGTCGGGTCGTTGGACTGGCTTACCGTCACATCGGCAAAGGCCGCCCCGCTTAGGACGCACAGCGCCGCAGCGGCACTCGTCCAGGCTTGGTGGAAGCGCATATATCAGTATCCCGGTCTGTTTCAGCAATGCCGGATGGGAGCAGCCCCACGCGACGAGGAACTGGCCTAGTGAAGGAATTTGCAGCGGTCCACCCGCGTGGCAAAATTACAACGTGAATTTCGTACATTTGAGCGGATTTCCGCGCAAAACCTTAAAGCGATACATTCACTTCGCCGCACAAATTCATGATATTGTGGGTATTTTCCGAATATCCACACGATCAGCCAATGCCAGATGAGCCGCCGCCAAGCGCGCCAAGGGCACCCGATACGGGCTACAGGACACATAATCGAAGCCGGCCTTGCGGCAAAAGCCAATCGATTCGGGGTTACCGCCATGCTCGCCGCAGATCGAAACTGTCAGGTCAGGCCGCGTCGCACGACCACGTTCACAACCGATCAGCAGCAGTTCTCCGACGCCATCAACATCCAAAGTGTGGAACGGATCTTCCGGGAAAACCCCCTGTTGAACATAGGTGTTCATGAACCGGCCCGCATCATCGCGCGACAGGCCATAGGTCATCTGCGTCAGATCATTGGTGCCGAAAGACAGGAAGGCCGCGTGCTGGGCGATCTCTCCGGCGCGCAGGGCGGCGCGCGGGGTTTCCACCATCACACCCAGTTTGAAATCAAACGCCACGCCGGATTTTACCCGCACCGCAGCGGCCACCGCGTCGATATGGGTCTTGACCAGCTCCACCTCGCGCCGCGCCGAGACCAGCGGAATCATGATTTCCGGCACCACCGGCGCGCCTTTGCGGGCGACTTGAACCGTCGCCTCAAAGATCGCCTGCGCCTGCATGGCGTAGATTTCCGGCAAGACCACACCAAGGCGCACGCCGCGCATCCCCAGCATCGGGTTGAACTCGGCCAGGGCTTCGGCGCGGCGGGTGACTTCCGACAGCGGGCGATCAAGCGCCTCGGCCAGTTCGCGCAGGCCCTCGCGGCTATGCGGCAGGAATTCATGCAGGGGTGGGTCGAACAGCCGGATGCAGACGGGCAGGCCCGCCATGATCTCGAACAGTTGTACGAAATCGGCACGCTGCATCGGCAGCAGGCGGGCAAGCGCTGCAGCACGGTCTTTGGAGGTATCGGCGAAGATCATTTCGCGCATCACCACAAGGCGGTCTTCGTCGAAGAACATATGCTCGGTGCGGCACAGACCTATGCCTTGCGCTTCAAACTGCCGGGCCGTCGCAGCATCCGCTGGGGTGTCGGCATTGGCGCGGATGCCAATGTCACGGAAGCTGTCAGCCCAGCCCAGCAGCTTGCGGAAAGCGTCGTCCAAGGCGGGGGCGAGCATTTCGGCAGCACCGGCCAGCACGTCGCCCGTGGTGCCGTCAACGGTAATCAGATCACCCTCGCTGAACACGCGGCCATCGGCAGCGACAAGGCGTTTCTCCTTTGGATCCAGACGGATACCCGATGCACCCACCACACAAGGCACCCCCAAACCGCGTGCGATCACGGCGGCATGAGAGGTGACACCGCCGCGTTCGGTGACAACGCCGACCGCCGCATGCATACCGCGGATATCTTCGGGCGCAGTTTCGCGGCGCACCATGATGCAGGGTTCATCGCGCGCCGCTGAGGCTTGTGCGGCTTGCGACGAGAACACGATCCGACCCACCGCAGCACCCGGAGAGGCCGCGATGCCCTTGGCGAACACATCCCGCGCCGCACGCATATCGACTTGCGGGTGCAGCAATTCCGACAGCGCGCGGGGTTCCACGCGCAGCACCGCTTCCTCGCGGCTGATCACACCATCATCGGCCAAAGCCACCGCGATTTTCAGCCCCGCGCGGGCGGAGCGTTGCACTTTGATCGCGTCCAACACCGAGAGTTTGCCATCTTCAATGGTGAACTCGATCTGCATTTCTTCGCGCAGCTTTTGCCGACAGACAGCGCCGTGGCGGATCAGGTCGGCAAAGATTTCCGGGGCGATATCTTCCAAAGACGGGCCGCGCTTGTCGCGGGTGAGGTAAATCGCTTCGGTCTTTTTCAGCGCATCGCGACCTTGGGATTGCCCAAGATAGCGGCCCTTCACCAATGCCAATCCGGTCACCGGATCAATGAATTGCATGACACCCGAGCCGGAAATCCCCTGCCCGATGCCTTGCGCCATTTCCTGCACCACAAGCCCCAAAGCGGCCTCTACCGGCGCCCCTTTGGCTTGGCGCAGTAGGCGGGCAGAAGTGCCCTCCCACGCGCGGGCCATCGAACGCAGGACTTCCGAAAGCTGTTGCGCGGGGTCTTCCGGGAAGGGTTCTTCCATTTCGCGTTCATAATGCCGCAGCGCATCGCGCAAGCTATCGGCATTCGGTTTACCGGAATCGAACATATCAGGGTCGAGGCGAGCGACATGGGTGGCATAGGCTTGCACAAAGCGCAGATAGAGCGCGTCAGCGGCTTCGCGGCCATTGGTTTCTACAAGGCGGTCATGCTGGGCGGCGTTCATACCGATGTTAAGCACGGTGCCGGGACCGCCCCAATCGGGGTTCTCGGGCGAAGGCCGCACGGAAATCAACGGCATAGCGCCGAAATGCGTCAGGATCGCTTTGACATCTACCGGATGGCCCGCCGCAATCGCGCGGACGGTTTGGGCGGGCAGAGCCACGGTTTCGGGTACAGGCAGGTCAAGCCGGACCAGCCGTTGCAGGCATTTTGCGCGCCAACCGTGGGCTGGGGTGCGGATGTCCGCACTCGGGGTGATCTCGGCGAACTCGGCGATTTTCTGCACTGCGGCACCTTTACTTTGCGGGCGCAGGATACACTTGGTGCGGCGTGGTGCAAGCTTAATGGGCGGCGTTCATACCGATGTTAAGCACGGTGCCGGGACCGCCCCAATCGGGGTTCTCGGGCGAAGGCCGCACGGAAATCAACGGCATAGCG
>NZ_JAXMJJ010000110.1:0-48952 GCF_034376685.1 Cypionkella sp. | reverse complement strand
TTCGAATAGAGCAATTCCAAGAGTCCCCGCCTCTAGTAGCTCTTTCTGAAATACTCCCGCCGGAGGCTTCTGCAACTCATGCCGGAGACTGTCGCCTAAAGAATGAAATGGTTTTTCATAGTGCGAATCCAAAACGGAATTCTTCGCGATTGCGTGATTCTCTTTTTCGACTCGTGCTTGGGTCTGTCGATTTGCGCTGCGCTGCGGCTGAAAAATGCTGCGGACGCGCCTTGCGCCCTCTCGTTCAACGTTTTGTGATTTCGCAACGGCTTAGCTTTGCAATCTGCCCCAAATACCGGCAAAACGCCCTCAAACTTCGTATTTTACATATAGTAATACTTTTGCTAGCCTTCTCTCAGGCCGGTGAGGGAAGACACCTGCCGCAAAATCCTAGGGAGGGATCATGTCCATTATCAAAAAACTCGCGCTGGCCGCGGGTGTCAGCGCCTTATTGTCTTCGGCTGCCTATGCCGACCTGTCGGGCAAAGTTATCGGCTTTTCGCAGATCGGCTCAGAGTCTGGCTGGCGTGCGGCAGAGACGTCGGTGACGAAATCCGAAGCTGAAAAGCTGGGGGTTGATCTGAAATTCGCCGATGCGCAGCAGAAACAAGAGAACCAGATCAAGGCGATCCGGGGCTTCATCGCCCAAGGTGTTGCGGCGATTTTGGTGGCACCCGTGGTTTCGACCGGCTGGGAAGAGGTGCTGACCGAGGCCAAGGAAGCCAACATTCCGGTCATCCTGCTCGACCGTGGCATTGACGCGCCGCAGGATCTGTATCTGACCTCGGTGGCCTCGGATCAGGTCAAAGAAGGCCGTGTGGCGGGCGAATGGCTGGTCGGCGCTGTGGGTGACAAAGAGTGCAAAGTTGTGGAACTTCAAGGCACTGTGGGCTCCAGCCCGGCGATCAACCGCAAGCAGGGCTTTGAAGAAGGCATCGCGGGCCATGCCAATCTGTCGATCATCCGCAGCCAGACCGGCGATTTCACCCGTGCCAAGGGCAAGGAAGTGATGGAAGGTTTCCTGAAAGCCGAAGACGGCGGCAAGGGGATCTGCGCGGTTTATGCGCATAACGACGACATGGCGGTCGGGGCGATTCAGGCGATCAAGGACGCCGGCCTGAAGCCGGGGGCCGATATTCTGGTGGTGTCGATTGACGCTGTGCCGGATATTTTCCAGGCGATGGTGGCGGGCGAAGCCAATGCGACGGTTGAGCTGACGCCGAACATGGCAGGCCCGGCCTTTGCGGCGCTGGATGCCTATCTGACCGACGGCACGGTGCCCGAGAAGTTCATCATCACCGAGTCGAAGCTGTATACCCCGAATGATGATCCGCAGGGCGAATATGATCGCCGCAAGGGTCTGGGCTATTAATCTGGCCTGAAGGTTGCGTCGGCCAGAGCGATCTGGCCGGCGTTGCTTTATCTGGGCTTTATCCAGGCTTTCGCGCAGAGTGGAAAGCAGGACATTGGGGAGCAAGGGCATGGTCGAAGGCATAAAGCCAGTCGTGCAAGCGCGCGGCATTGTTAAGATTTTCGGCCAGCATCGGGCTTTGGATGGCGTTGATTTCGAAGTGCGCCCCGGCGAGGTGCATGCGCTTCTGGGCGAGAATGGTGCCGGAAAATCTACACTTATCAAGATCTTGACCGGGGCCTATCAGCCTGATGGCGGTGAGATCTTGCTGGATGCAGCGCCAGTGCGATTTTCAGATCCGCTGGATGCGCAGCGCAATGGCATCGGCACGGTTTACCAAGAGGTGAATTTGCTGCCGAACCGCTCGGTGGCTGAAAATCTTTTTCTCGGGCACCAGCCGACACGGTTTGGCATCGTGCAGCGTAAGGTGATCGAGGTGCGGGCGCGGGAGTTGCTGGCGGGCTACGGGCTGGAAATCGACGTGAAGGCGGAGCTGGGCAGCTATTCGGTTGCGATGCAGCAGATCGTGGCGATTGCGCGGGCGGTGGAGCTTTCTGGCAAGGTTCTGGTGCTGGATGAGCCGACGGCGAGCCTTGATCGCAATGAAGTGGCGAAGATGTTTGAGGTGGTGGGACGGCTGAAGGCGCGCGGCCTTGGCATCATCTTCATCACGCATTTTCTGGATCAGGTGTTTGAGATTGCCGACCGGGTGACGATCCTGCGCAATGGCCGTCTGATTGGCACCAAAGTGCTGTCAGAGGTGACGGCGACCGATGTGGTGCGGATGATGCTGGGCAAGGATCTGGCGTTTGATCATGGCGGCGTGGGCGTGGCCGAAGCCCTGCAAGGCCCGGTGCGGGTAGAGTTCAAGTCTTTGGGAAAGCAGGGAAAAGTGGCTCCGTTCTCTTTGACCCTGCATGAGGGCGAGGTCGTGGGTGTGGCGGGGCTTTTGGGCTCGGGTCGCACCGAGATGGCGCGGCTGATGTTTGGCGTCGATACCGCGGATGGCGGCGAGATTTCGGTGGGCGGGCGCGTGGTCAGCATCCGCAATCCCGCACAGGCGGTGGCGGCGGGCTTTGGATTTTGCCCGGAGGACCGCAAGCTGGACGGGATTTTTGGTGAATTGTCGGTGCGCGAGAACATCATCATCGCGTTGCAAGCCAAGCTTGGTTGGTTCCGCGCGCTGAACCGCGATGAGCAGATCGAGATTGCCGGCAATTATGCCGAGGCGTTGGACATTCGCGCGGCGGAT
This sequence comes from Cypionkella sp., assembly GCF_034376685.1. GTDB lineage: Bacteria > Pseudomonadota > Alphaproteobacteria > Rhodobacterales > Rhodobacteraceae > Cypionkella. The sequence goes on along the minus strand of NZ_JAXMJJ010000110.1, from coordinate 46,289 downwards.
CATGAAATGCCGGTAAAGCTGCTGTCGGGCGGCAATCAGCAGAAGGTAATCCTGGCGCGCTGGCTGGCGATTGACCCGAATTTCCTGATCCTGGACGAGCCGACGCGGGGGATCGACGTGGGGGCACATGCGGAAATTGTGCGCACGATCAATCGGTTGCGCGAGGAGGGCTTAGCGTTGCTGGTGATTTCATCCGAGTTGGACGAGGTGGTGGCCTATTCCAACCGCATCGTGGTGATGCGCGATCGTGAGATGGTGGCGGAGCTGAGCGGCGCAGATATTGCGCCTTCGGTGATTGTGGCGGCGATTGCGGATAATCCGGGAGCCAAAGTTACGGCGGAGGTGGGGGCATGAAGCGGATGAACTGGCGGGGCGCACTGCTGCGGCCGCAATTTATGGCGCTGGCGGCAGTGTTGTTGATCAACTGGCTGCTGTTTCCGGGGTTCTTCGACATCACCTTGCAGGATGGGCGACTGTTTGGCAGCGTGATTGACGTGCTGAACCGCGGTGCTCCGGTGGTGATTTTGGCGATTGGCATGACGGCGGTGATCGCGACCAAGGGCGTCGATCTGTCGGTGGGCGCGGTAATGGCGATTGCAGGGGCGGTGGCCGCGGTGCTGGTGACAAGCGGGGCCTCTGCCGTGGTGGCGGTGGCGGCGGCGCTGCTGGTGGGGCTTTTGTGCGGGTTGTGGAACGGGATTCTGGTGACCTATCTGGAGATCCAGCCGATTATTGCCACGCTGGTGTTGATGGTCGCGGGGCGCGGGTTGGCGCAGTTGGTGACCGAGGGGTCGATCGTGACCTTCTCGGATCCGGTGCTGATTTTCATCGGCACGGGGTCGTTTTTCGGGATGCCGATGCCGATCGTGATCGCGGCGGTTTTGGCGGTGGCGGCGACGCTGATCGTGCGCAAAACCGCGTTGGGATTGCTGATCGAAGCAGTGGGGGTGAACCGCTCGGCTGCCAGATTTGCGGGCATTTCCAGTGGCTTGCTGTTGGTGGTGGTCTATACGTTCGCGGGGTTCTGTGCGGCAACCTCGGGGTTGATCGTGGCGGGGGATATTCGCGGCGCGGATGCCAATAACGCCGGGTTGTGGCTGGAGCTGGATGCGATTTTGGCTGTGGTGATCGGCGGCACCTCGCTACTGGGCGGGCGGTTCTCGATCCCGATGTCGGTGGTTGGTGCCTTGATCATTCAGGCGATGAACACCGGGATTCTGATTTCGGGCTTCTCACCCGAGTTCAACCTGGTGGTGAAATCCGGGGTGATCATCCTGATCTTGATGCTGCAATCGCCGATGGCCGGACAATGGCTGCGCAACCGGACTTCGGTGGAAAGGAAGACGCTATGAACCGCGCTTTGCGGCCCTTGGTGGCCACCACAGCGATCTTTGCGCTGGCGTATCTGGCGGCAATTCTTCAGTTTCCGGCCATGCTTTCGACGCGGGTGTTGGGCAATTTCCTGACCGACAATGCCTTTCTTGGCATCGCGGCGGTGGGGATGACATTCGTGATCATCTCTGGTGGGATTGACCTTTCGGTGGGGGCGGTGATCGGTTTTACCACGGTGCTGAACGCGGTTCTGATCATGTGGCTGGGGCTGCACCCGCTGTTTGCTTTCGCGATTTCGCTGACGGTGGCGGCGGGGTTTGGCGCGGTGATGGGGGCGGCTATCCACTATCTGAAGGTGCCAAGCTTTATCGTTACATTGGCGGGGATGTTTCTGGCACGCGGCGGGGCTTCGGTTTTGTCGCCCGACAGCATTGGCATCAAGCATGAGCTTTATACAACGATATCAAAGAGCTACATCCTGCTGCCCGGAGGCGGGCGGCTGACGGTGATCGGGATGATCATGCTGACAGTGTTCGCGCTGGGGATGATTTTGGCGCATCGCACGCGGTTTGGCAGCTATGTCTACGCCTTGGGCGGATCAGAGGTTTCTGCCGGGCTGATGGGGGTGCCGGTCGCGCGCACCACGATCTTGATCTACACGCTGTCGGGGTTTCTGGCGGGACTCGCCGGGATCGTGTTTTCGCTTTACACCTCGGCGGGCTATTCGCTGTCGGCGCTGGGGGTGGAGCTGGACGCCATCGCGGCGGTGGTGATTGGCGGCACGTTGCTGACCGGGGGCTATGGCTTTATCGCCGGCACCTTTATCGGGGTGATGTTGCAGGGCCTTGTGCAGACTTACATCGTGTTTGACGGCTCACTTTCGAGTTGGTGGACAAAGATTGTGATCGGCGGCTTGCTTTTCCTGTTCATATTGTTGCAAAGGCTGGTGTTCTCGGCCGCATCGCCGCGCAGGAAAGTGTTTTGGAAAACCTGAGATGAGTGAACCCGGAAGCCTTGTCCGTGCGCTTTCCGGGCGGCAGGTGGCGCGTAATTTTCATTCCTATGTGATCAGTGAGGTCGGCATCGGCATCGCCTCGGGGCAGCTTGCGGTGGGCTCGATCCTGCCGAACGATGCCGAGATGATGGACAAATACGGCGTCTCGCGCACGGTGTTGCGCGAGGCGCTGAAAACGTTGGAGGCCAAGGGGCTGGTGGAAGCGCGGGCCAAGGTGGGCACGCGGGTTTTGCCGCGCAGTCGCTGGAATCTTTATGATCGTCAAGTGCTTGGCTGGCTGCAAGAGGCGGGGCCGGGCTTGGCTTTTCTGCAATCCTATGTCGAATTGCGCGAGATGATCGAGATGCAGACGGCGCGTTTGGCAGCTTCGCGGCGTTCGGCGGAACAGTTGCGCATGCTGTTGTATTGGCTGAACCAGCGCAGCACGATGGCCGCATTGGCAGAGCCCTTCGCGCTGGCAGAGTTCGAATTTCACCGGATCTTGTGTGAGGCGAGCCAGAACCCGTTTCTGCGCGCGGCTTCGGCTTTGGTGGAATTTGGCGTGGTGCAGGCGGTGGCACCGCAATTGCGGGCGGGCTTGGCGGATTTCGCGGCAGAGAAAGCTGTCTGGTATCAGGCCTTGGCGGATGCGGTTGGCCATGCCGAGCCTGACATGGCGGGTGCCGCGATGGCTGCGATACTGGCGGTGGATCGGGTTTGGATTTTGGGGGCGTAAAGCATGGATACGCAGGTTTTCACGATCAGCGACGGGGCGGATTGTTCAGCGGTTCTAAGCCCTTACGGCGCGCGGCTGATGCAGTTGTGGGCTCCGGGGCGTGGGGGCGTGCTGGCCGATATTGTGCTGGGGCATGATGATGTGCAGGGTTATCTGGATCATCCGGGGACGTATTTTGGCGCGACCTGCGGGCGCTATGCCAACCGGATTGCGGGCGGGCGGTTTGACTGGCCGGGTGGCGTGGTGCAGCTGGATTGCAATGAGGGCGTTAACCATTTGCATGGCGGCGCGCGTGGGTTTGACAAGCGGGTGTGGCAGGTGCTGCGGGCGGATGCGCGGGGCGTGACGTTCGGGCTGCATTCGCCTGATGGTGAGATGGGGTTTCCGGGCGATTTGGATGTCGAGGCGCGGTATGAGTTTACGGGGCCTGCGCGGTTGCAGATTGAGATGACGGCGCGGGCGGCTGCGGATACCGTGGTTAATCTGGTCAACCACGCCTATTTCAACATGGCGGGGCAGGGCAGCGGGGTGGTGGACAGCCAGCTGTTGCAGATTGATGCGGATCGCTATTTGCCGGTTGATGCCGCGCTGTTGCCTTTGGGTGCGCCTGCGGATGTGGCAGGAACTCCTTTTGATTTCAGAGAGTTGCGGGAACTGGATGCTGATGTGCCTGCGGGTGGGTTTGACCACAACTTTTGCCTGAACGGCGGGGTGGGGCCTGCGGTGGTGGCGGTTGATCCGGTGTCGGGACGGGGATTGCGGTTGTTTACCAATCAGCCGGGGGTGCAGTTATATACCGGATCTTATCTGCCCGAGGGGCTGCCGGGGAAAGCTGGCGCTGTGACGGGCGCGCGGGCGGGGTTCACGCTGGAGACGCAAGTTTGGCCGGACGGTCCGAACCATGCCGATTACCCCTCCGCCGTGGTGGTGGCCGGAGGAGTTTATCGGCATGAGATGGAGTTCGCGTTTTTCGTGGCCGATTAGGGTTTTTGCAGGCGGTAAGACGCGTCGGCTTTAACCATTTCCCACGCACCGATCGTGCCATCCGGCCAGATCACCCGCACCTCAGCCTGCGTCAGATTACCCAAGCCGAAATGGCTGGGGCCAAGACTGCCACCCGCCTGACCGCCGCCGATGGTGATCTCGCGGCGCTGGATGTGGTCGGGCATTTTTACCTCGACCCAAGCGCCAATGGCATCGGTGTTCGGCGCGGTTTGGGCGAGGGTGAGCTTAAGCCAATGGTTCGGGCTTTGGCTGGTGTTGCGCCAGATTTGCGCGGGTTCGCGGCGGTTGACGACGACCAGATCCACCAGGCCATCGGCGTTGAAATCGGCCAGCGCCGCCCCGCGTGACAGGCCGGTGGCGGCAACGCCTGCGCGGTCACCGGCCTCTTCGAACGTGCCGTCGGCGCGTTGCAGCAGCAGGTTGTTGGGATCGCGCAGCGCGAAATCCGGCATGGAATCGACGTTGCCTTTGGCGATGAACAGATCGACGAGGCCATCATTGTTGACGTCTTCAAACTGGGCGTGCCAGCCGGTCGAGGGGTTCAGATCGTCGCCGGTATAGGGGCGTTGGGCGATGGCGTGTTTGGGATAGGCCACGTCTTTGAACGTGGCTTTCGCGGTGCCATCGGTTGGGATTTCTGCCAATGTTTGCAGCTTGTTATCCGCCATCGAAGTGACGAAATACTCCGGGTAGCCGTCGAAGTTCAGATCATGGCTGGCGATGCCCATGCCCCAGATGCGCAGGCGTTTCCAACCCTCTTTCTCGGTGTAAAGTGCGGGTTCCTGACCGGGGATGACGTGCCAGAGCTGCTCTTGCCCGCCTTTGTAATATTCGCGGTCATTGGCGATGCGTAAGGACGGCGTGCCAGACCGGTTCCAGTCGGAGAACAGCATCGACAGGGCGCAGAAGCTGGGTTTCAGCGCGGTCGGGGCGGCGAATTTCGCGCCCTCGGGGCGGTGCAGCCAGTTGTCGGTGCAAGAGCCCCAGGGGAACATGTCTTGTGCGATGTCGATGTAGTTGCCGACTGCCAAGGTGGGCCAAGACTGGCCTTTCTCCCAAGTGGCGGCGAAGGCGGCGGACCAGGCGTTGCCGCCGTCGAAGCCCCAAGCCTCATTCGCGCGTTCAAACTTGCAGTTGCCAAGGCCCCGCATCACCTCATTTTCGCCTTGGCGCAGCAGGACGATGTCGGGGACGCCGTCGCTGTCGATGTCGATGGGATAGGCACCGAGGACGTCTGTGCGTTCCAACCCGCTTTCGGTTTCTGTGAAGGCCAGATCACCGCCTGCTTCGCTGTTGTTGATGAACAGTTTTGCTGGGTTGGTGCCGCCCGCGATGATCAGATCGGGGCGGGCGTCGGCGTTGCAGTCGAAGCTTGAGACCCCGCCGCCAACCATGTATTCCCAATCGCCCGCGAAGATCTGAGTGACGCCTGCGGTGGCGGTGACTTCGCTGAAGCTGGGCAGCAAGGGTGCGGGAGGGGCAGTTTCGGCATGGGCAGCGACGGGCAGTAGGGCGAGGCTGAAGGTGAGAATTTTCATCGTTTAGGCCAGCGTTTTCAGGGTGTTGATAAAGCTGCCAACTTCGGCGCCTTGCCGCAGGCCGTTCTCATTTGCGGCGCGGAAATGGATGCCACCATAAAGGCGCGATGCGGCGGCCTCGGCTGCGGCGGCGTCGAAATTGGGGAAATGCCGGGGTTTGATGCCATCATCGGCATGGGTGGCATCGTCAAACGCGAAGTTCTCACCGAACACCGCTGTCAGCACCACAGCCGCCGCACCCGATTGGGTGGAATGGCCCGAGGGATATTCCGCGAAGGGCGGGGTGATCAGCATCGGCTCCCACGTTTTGTCGATCACCCGCTTGATATAGGTGACGGGGCGCAGGCGGTTGTAATTGATTTTATCGGCCCAGCAGGCGACGAAGGCATCGCTGACCACCATGCCGACCCGTGCCAGTGCATCGGCTGCGTGCAAGGCATCGGTGCCGTCGCGATGCAGGATTTGCAGGGTGATCGAGATCCAGTGGCCGGGCGGGGTGGGCGACAGCATCGGGTCATCCGACCAGAAGCGGGCGATGGCTTTTTGATCATCGGTCAGGGTTTTGGAGACCTCGTAGACCTCCATCGCCTCTAAGTAGAACTCGGAGGTTGGGTCTTCGGAATAGGCGGGCGGATCGCCTGCGGTGCAGGGGGCATCTACGGGCATCGCGAAGGGGCGGTTTTTGCCCCAGTTGGGCAGCAGCGGAGCCTGTTGCTGGACGATCACGCTGGTGGGCACCCAGAATTCGGGGCCTTTTTGCAGGGTCCATTCCATCGGGAAGCCCATGTTTTTCACATCATGGCCGCCATCGGATTTGCTGTAGTCTTCGATGTGTTTGGCAACGGCGAGGCCGTAGGCCGCAGAGCGGGCTGCGACATCTTCGGCAACGCCGTCGCGCAGTTTCATGCCGAGTTTGTCGCGCATCGCGGCCATCGAGCGTTGGCCGGTGGGTCCGGTATTGCCAAAGAAGGCAGCCACCGTTTCGCTGAGCACAGCATGCAGCACGAGGGCTTCGTCATAGGTGCCTGCATCACGCGCGGGCAGGGCGGTGAGCCCGTTGATTTGGCCTGCAAGGCTGACAGCGCCGGCACCTGAGGCGAGGGATTCATAGGCTGCGACGCCGAGATAGCCGAAAGCGCGGGCCGCGACCGGGGGGGAATAGGTGGCGGTGTGGCGGACCAGCTCTATGACCAGTTTATACCATGTCAGCAGGGTATCAGTTGGGGTGAGGTTGGCTGCGTGCAGCGGCAGAGCGGGAAGGGCAAAGGCGGCCCCGGTCAGGGCGAGAAAATGGCGGCGCTGCATGACGGCTCCTGATGGGGATGGAAAAATGGCGCGAGGTTGCCCCCGCGCCTGATGCTTCAAACGGCTTGGGGCGGTTTCTTGCCCATGATGATCATGCCAAGGATGTCTTCATCGGTGACTTCATTGACGTTCACCGTGCCAACGCGCTGGCCGTTCTTCATCACCACGGCACGATCACACAGATCCATGACGGCGTGAATGTCGTGTTCGATCAAGAAGATACCGAGGCCCTGCTTTTTCAGCTCTTGAATAAGCTCGGCCACCATCTGGGTTTCTTGCGGGCCCAGAGCGGCGGTCGGCTCATCCATGATCAGGATTTTGGCGTTAAAATAGACCGCGCGGGCGATGGCGACGGATTGGCGCTGACCGCCCGACAAGGCGCTGACCGGCACGTTGAACTTGCGGAAGTTCGGGTTCAGTCGGGCCATGATCTTGCGGGTTTCAGCCTCCATCGCTGAATCGTCAAGGAAACCGCCTGCGCCGACAATTTCGCGGCCCAGAAACAGGTTGGAGGCGGCGTTGAGGTTATCGGCCAGTGCGAGGGTCTGGTAGATGGTCTCGATATTATACTCGCGCGCGTCGCGGGGATTGTTGATCTCGGCGCGCTCACCGTTGATGTAAATCTCGCCCGCATCGGCTTTGTATGCGCCCGAAAGACATTTGATCAGCGTCGATTTGCCAGCGCCGTTGTGGCCAAGAAGGCCAACAACTTCGCCGGGATGCAGATCAATGGTGACGTGATCGACGGCCTTGATGCCACCAAAAGCGATGGAGATGTCACGCATCTCGACCAGAGGAGTGCCAGTGTTTGCCATTGCTTCAACTCCTCACTTGGTTTTCTTGCGGTAAAGATTGTCGAGATACACGGCCAGAACCAGCGCCACACCGACGACGATCTTGCGATACGATCCATCGCCAAAGCCGATCAGCACCATGCCGGTTTGCAAGCTTTGCATCACCAAAGCGCCGATGATCGCGCCGTAGATGGTGCCGACACCGCCCGCGAGCGAAGTGCCGCCGACCACGGCAGAGGCGATGACGTAAAGCTCGTCCAGATCGCCAAGCGCGTTGGTGGCCGAGTTCAACCGGGCCGAGGCCACGACAGCGGCGAGGCCGGACAGCATCCCCATCAGCGCGAAGATTTTCAGCGTGACCCAGCGGGTGTTGATGCCGGAAAGTGCGGCTGCCTCGGGGTTGCCGCCGATGGCGAAGACGTAGCGGCCAAAGCGGGTGCGGGTCATCAGGATGGTCATGACGATGCCGACAACCGCGAGGATCAGCACCGGATAGGCGAAGCCGTGGCTGACAAACGCGTCTTCCGGCAGGTTCATCTGCTTCAGGATGCCTTTCGGCCAGGGGTAGGCGTTGACCACCAGAACGGCGCCAATCAGTGCGCCGCAGCCCAATGCGCCAAGGGTGTATTCAGCCCAGACCGGGCGCAGCGCGAAGCCATGTTTCTTGCGGGCGGTGCGGCCCGAACGCAGGATCCACAGCACGGCCACACAGCCCAACAGGCCGACGATCCAGCTGCCGATCTCACCAATCGAGCCTTTTGGTCCGCCACCGAGCAGGGCGAAGCTGGAATCCACCGGCGAGATCGTGCGGCCGCTGGCCGACAGAAACGCCATGCCGCGCCAGACCATCAGGCCGCCCAAGGTGACGATGAACGAAGGGATGCCGCGATAGGCGATCAGCCAGCCGTGGAAGGCGCCGATCATCGTGCCGGCAATCAGGCCGACGATGACGGTGATGATCCAGATCGCCGGATGGCCAAGCCCAAGGTATTGCGGCAGAAATTCAACTTGCAGCAGGCCCATGACCATGCCCGTCACGCCGACAATCGAGCCGACCGAAAGATCAATGTTGCGGGTGATGATGACCAGCACCATCCCCGTCGCCATGATCCCGGTCATCGAGGTTTGCACCGACAGGTTCCACAGGTTGCGCGGGGTGAGGAACACGCCCTCGCCGTTGACCAGCGCGCCATAGAGGTGAAAACTAAGCCAGATCAGCAGCAAAGCGCCAACCATGCCCAGCATCCGGGTGTCGAGTTCGGTGTCGCGCACAAACCGGGCGACGGGGCCGAGTTTGACATTGCTGCCCTGTGGGGCGTGGGTGGGGGTATCTGTCATGTCCTCGTCCAGCTTGTGAGAGGTGGGGCGACCGGGCTGTTTCTGAACGCCAGTGCGACCCTGCGCGCTGATTTGCGGAGGGGCGGGCAATCGGGGGCCTCGGGTCTTGGGAAAAGCCCGGCGTCAGCTTAGGCTGACGCCGGACCGCTTAGATCAAAGCCGTGGCAGGATTGGCAAAGCGCCGATCCGCCGCAAGCGATGGCTTACTGGCAGGCTGCAACGCCTTCCATAGCGCCTTCACATGCCACTTCTTTGGTGATGTGGCCTGCGTCAATCGCAAGGTTCAGCGTGTCTTTGGTGATCGGCGTCGGGGTCAGCAGGATGGCGTTCATCTCGACACCCTTCTCGCCGTCGCTGAATTTGGTCGCGCCCTCGATGGCGTCAAGTGCAGCACCGTTCGCCAGAGCGGCAGCAATTTCGCCCGCTGCTTTGCCGAGTTGACGCGAGTCTTTCCACACCGAAACGGTCTGGGTGCCGCGTGCCACACGGTTGATTGCCGCCATGTCGCCATCTTGGCCACCGACCGGGATCACCATGCCCTGAGCCGACAAAGCAGCCACAACGCCGCCAGCCATACCGTCATTTTCCGACAGAACAGCGTCAACCGCGTTGTTGTTGGCGGTCAGGATCTGCTCCATGTTCTTCTGAGCGTTTTCCGGCTTCCAACCATCCGACGAGGCTTCGCCGACAATCTTGATGGTGCCAGCTTTCACCGCATCACCGATGACTTCTTCCATGCCGGCACGCAGGAAAGCTGCGTTCGGATCACCGGGGTCGCCCAGGATGATCGCGTAGTTGCCATCCGGTTTCACCTTGGTGACTTCTTCGGCGATGATCCGGCCCACGCCTTTGTTGTCAAAGGTGAGATAGAAGGTGCGGTCGTCTTCGATCAGACGGTCATAGCCGACCATCGGAATGCCTTCAGCGGCAGCCTTTTCGACGGCTGGGCCGATGGCATCTTTGTCCCAAGCGTTGATGATCAGCGCATCCACGCCTTGCGCGATCAGCGCGTCGATGTCGGAGAGCTGTTTTTCCGCCGACGATTGCGCGTCAGCCGAGATGTATTCATCGCCAGCGGCTTCGATCGCGGCCTTCATTGCGGCTTCGTCGATCTTCCAACGCTCTTCCTGGAACTGCGCCCAAGACACGCCGATTTTCTTGCCTTCTGCCAAAGCAGCCGACGAGAAACCCGCTGCGGCGATGACCGCAAGCATAATTACCTTACGCATTTTTATCCTCCCTATGGATTCGGCCAGCGTATGACCTGTTCCGCAGATTCGCTAGAACTGGCAGAAAATTGCCGCTAATAAATTCAGTTGTCAAAATAAAACTGATGGGCCAGAACGGAACAGCCGGAATATCTTGCAAATCTGCGCTGCAATGCAGCAATAATAGATCGTGTAAGAACAATTTCGCCTTGTTTTTGTTCGGAGATCAAATAAATGGCGGGTTTTGGCGGTGCAGAATCGGCAGAAGTGGGGGGCTTGGGCTGCGGCCCGCTGATCGCGCCGCTGTCCGAATCAATGCGTCCGCTGCGCCAGCAGGTGTTTGAACGGGTGCGCGCGGCCGGGCTGATTGCGCGGGTGCAGGTCGCCAAGGATCTGGGGGTTTCTCCGGCCTCGGTGACCACAATCACCTCGGAATTGATCGAGGCCGGGTTGATCGAAGAGGTCAGCGCGCCGCGCGATACCGATGTGGGGCGGGGCCGTCCTGCGGTGGCGTTGGGGGTGCGGGCGCAGGCGCATCTGGTGGCGGGCATGAAGATGTCAGACCGCGAACATTCGGCGGTGATCGTTGATTTTGCGGGCAATCTGCTGGCGAATGAGGTGGTGCCGCGCAGGCCGGGTCCGTTGCCTTTGCCGGAAATGCTGGACGCGATGGAAGCTTTGCTGAACCGGGTCTGCGCCAATGCCGGGATCGGGCGCGAGGCTTTGTCCGAGATTGGCATCGGCTTGCCGGGCTTTGTCGATCAGGCCGAGGGCGTGGTGTTGTGGTCATCAACCCTGACCGAGCGGGCGGTGCCACTGGCGCTGGCGGTGCAACAGCGGCTGGGCCTGCCGGTCAGCATCGACAATGACGCCAATCTGGTGGCGCTGGCCGAATTGTGGTTTGGGGCAGGGCGCAGTTTGGCGGATTTTGCGGTGGTGACGTTTGAGCATGGCGTGGGCATGGGGTTCGTGATGAACCACCGGATTTATCGCGGCGCGCAACGTCTGGGGCTGGAATTGGGCCACACCAAGGTGCAGCTGGACGGGGCTTTGTGCCGCTGTGGTCAGCGCGGCTGTCTGGAGGCTTACGTTGCCGATTACGCTTTGGCACGCGAGGCGACGACGGCGCTGAACTGGGGCCACCGCGAGGGACAGTCAATCTCGGTGTTGCTGGAGAGTTTGTATGAACACGCGCAGGCCGGGGACGCCACGGCGCGCAGTATTTTCCGCCGTGCCGGGCGCTATCTGGCGGTGGGGCTGGCGAATGTGGTCAATCTGTTTGACCCCGCGCTGATCATTCTGTCGGGAGAGCGGTTGAAATTTGACTATCTTTATGCGGCCGAGACTTTGGCCGAGATGGACAATCTGGTGATCAACACCGGACGGCCGCGCCCGCCAATAGAGATCCACGCTTGGGGCGATCTTTTATGGGCGCATGGGGCGGCGGCTTTGGCTTTGTCTTCGGTGACCGAGCGCGTTTTGACGGCACCGCGGGAGCTTGCGGCGCAGTAGGCTTGCGGCGTTGCACGCCGGGGGTATCACACCCCCCATGCCATTGGTCTCTCGAACCAATGGCGATACCAATGGCAAACCCGTGGGATATTTGAGCGCAGAGGATGACAATTTTAGTCAAAGTTTAGCTGCTGCCGTTCTGTTTGGCGGTGAAATCGGCCAGATGCGGGACGTAATCTTCCGCGCCATCGCCACCATTTGCCATCGCATAGGCGAAGGCGTTCTTTGCCGCCGATGCCATGCTGGTGACCACCTTGGCATCGTTCGCCATCGATTCCAGATAGCGCAAGTCCTTGTAAGCATTTGATATGGTGAAGCGATGCGCCTCGCGGTTGCCTTCCAAGGCGCAGGCCATGAAGGTTTGGTAAAAGCCGCAATCCATCCGCCCGCCGCGAATAACGCTGTCAAAGCGCGCTATCGGGATGCCGACCTTTTCCGACAGTGCAATCGCCTCGGCATAGATCGCGGCATAGCCGAGCGAGATGAAATTGTTCAGCAGTTTCATGCGGTGGCCGTCGCCGACCCCGCCGATATGCACGATCTTGCCCGCCCAAGTGGCGATGATCGGGTGGATGCGGGCGAAGACTTCTGGCGTGGCGCCGACCATGCAATCGAGTGTGCCCGCCCACGCCTCTTTCGGGGTGCGCGATAGCGGGGCATCGGCAAAATCAACGCCGATGGCCGCCAGATCGCGGGCCAGGCTTTCGGTGATCACCGGGTCAGAGGTCGAGCAATCGATCAACACCGCACCTGGGGTGAGGCCGGGTTTCAGGGCTGTCACCACCTCGGAGACCTGCGGCGAGCCGGACAGGCATAGCAAGATCACATCGCAAGCGCGGGCGAGGTCGGCCAGCGTGGCGGCCTCTGTCGCGCCGCGTGCGATCAGATCCTCAACGGGGGCGCGGTTGCGATGGGCATAGACCGTCAGCGGATAGCCTTTGCCGACGATATTCGCGGCCATGCCCTGACCCATCAGGCCCAAACCGATAAATCCCACGCGCGTCTGTGCCATGCTCGCCCCCTTATGTTTGGGAGAGAGTTGCATCGCAGTTGCAGAGTTTCAAGACTGGGCGTTTCAAGGCGGGGGGCAAGGCGGGCTTTGAATACAAAAGGCAGGCCGCGCTGACCTGCCTTTCTTTGGTTTTGATCGCTTACTCGATTTGCTGCGTCGCAATCAACGGGCTGCGACTGTAGAGACTGCCCTCGGGGGCAAAGATCACCACCATAACGCCGATATAGGCCAGCGCAAAAACAGCAAAAGCAACATAGGTCGCGCGCCGAGAAGGGCGCTGAGACATGGTCTGAGTCATTTTGAACATCCTGTGCAGCTTTGGATGGATCGTGACAACACAGTATCAAGCTTTTGTGAGTCGCGAAAGCAATATTAATCTACCAAATATATCGTGATTGATTCGGGTGGGATGAGTTGGCGGTTTCCCCTGTAATTTCGCGGGTTTCAGGGCTGGTGATCCATCGGCGATTGTTAGCTTGTGCGCAGATCCCGTGGTTCTCATTGGCAAAACCGCCGTTCAGCGGATTTGTGTCAAGTTTTTTTACAATCCCGCCACGCACAGATTGATTCCTTTTTCGGCGCCAGCTAGGTCTTGGATATGATTACGCAAAAGATGAAATACGCGTTGAAAGCGCTTTTGGTGCTGGCAGATGCGGCGGCACAGCCCGCACCTGAGGCCTTGACGATCGAAGCGATCGCCAAGCGCTCTGGCACGCCGAAGCGGTTTTTGGAGCATATCCTGCTGGAAGTGCGCAACGCGGGCATCATCGCCTCGACCCGCGGGCGCTCGGGGGGGTATCAGCTGATCAAACCGCCTGCCGAGATTTCGATATCCGAACTGCTGCGGCTGATCGACGGGCCGATAGCGCCGTTGCCCTGCCTGTCGCGCCGCGCGTACCAGCGCTGCGAGGATTGCGTCGATGAGGAAAGCTGCCGGATCCGCAAGGTGTTTGCCGATATTTTCTGGTCGTATCTGCTGCTGATTGAATCGCTGACCTTGGCGGATATGCTGCGCTCGGGCGTGGTCGCCTCGCAAGTTCTGACCGAGCCTTTGGCGTCTTAAGCCCCTCGTCTAATCCTGTAACGCCGTGACTTCGCGGCGGAACGGCAAAGCGTCACCGATATCGGGCATGTCCAATTCGCGGGCATAGCGGTGGCCGGCATAGGTCGCCCAAGCAATCGGGCCGGGGGCGCAGGCATCGCCGATCACCTTGACGGATTGAATGCCCGCATCGGCCCAATCGGCTGCGCGCGCTTGCAGATCGCGGTAGAGCTGGTCTTGGGCGGTGCGGCTGGCGACCATCACCACTGCTTCGGTATCCATGTGGGATTCGGTGCCGGTATAGACGCAAGTCGTTGTAATGCCATCAGACTGCATCGAAGCGAGTCCGGTGTTCAGCACGATTTTCACCCCAGCCGCCACCAAACGCCGATGGATTGATGCTTGCTCCAGGGTGTTCAGCGTCCAGTCCGAGACATAGGCCGAGGGTGTCACCAGCGTCACCTCACAGCCATTCTGCGCCAGAAGTTCGGCCAAAACCCCGCCCATATAGTAGTGGTCGTCGTCAAACACCGTCACACGGCCCTTGGGCAGGCGGCCCGCCATTAGATCATCGGGGGTGTAGACGGGCAGGCCCACATTGGGGATCGGTTCGACATGCATCCGGGCGACGCCATCGGCCCGCCACAAGGCACCGGTGGCAATGGCAATATGCTGAAAGCCAAAGCCGAGGATATCTTCAGCGGTCAGGCGGCTGTCGAAATAGGTTTCCACATTCGGGCGCTGGCTGATCTGATAGGCGCGGTAATCGGCGACGCGGCCCCAAGCCGACAGGCCGGGCAGCAGGCGTTCTTTCGCGACGCGGCCACCGAGGGTTGTGGTGGCTTCGGCCAAGGCCACGTCATAGCCGCGCAGGGAAAGCGCACGGGCTGCTTCCAGACCTGCGGGGCCTGTGCCCACGATCAGCACGTTTTGGCTGGGGCCTTTGGCGTTCATCTTCTCGGGATGCCAGCCTTTGCGCCATTCCTCCATGAAGGTCGGGTTTTGGGTGCAGCGGCTGATGCTTTGCGTCATGTCGCCGGTCACGCAGATATTGCAGCCGATACATTCGCGGATGTCCTCGATGCGGCCTTCTTCGATCTTTTTCGGCAGGAAGGGGTCGGCGATGGAAGGCCGGGCACAGCCGATGAAATCAAGCGTGCCTTGGCGGATCATTTTCGCCATCACATCGGGGCTGGTGAAGCGGCCGACGCCGACGACGGGGCGGGTGGTGAGTTCACGGATGCCTTTGACGAGGATCTCTTGCGCGGCTTCGTCCTTGAAACGGCTGGGGCCAGAACAATCTTCCCAAGTGCCTTGCGCCAGATCCCACAGGTCGGGCAGATCGCCGTTCATCGCGATGAAATCGCGCAACTCGGCATTGGAAAAGCCAAGCTTGCCAATCTGTTCATCCAATGAGACGCGCATGGTCAGCGCCATGGTGTCGCCCACCGCATCGCGCATATCGGCCAGCACTTCGCGGGCGAAACGCGAGCGGTTCTCCAGGCTGCCGCCATATTCATCGCTGCGCTGATTGGTGGCGCGGGACAGGAAATGTTGAAAGATACCAAAACCATGCGCGCCGTAGAGGCAGATCAGATCGAAGCCCGCCAGTTGGGAGCGTTTGGCGGCATTCACAAACCAGCGCCGCAGGTTTTTGATGTCGGTCTTATCAAGCCCGCGCGCCTGCACCGGGTCATTGGTAAAGGTGCGGATCGGGCCGGGCGAGACTGCCATCGGCACCTCTTTGGTGTAGAAATTCGGGCCGTTGATGCCGGAATAGGCCAGTTGAATCCCCGCCAAACCGCCGTGGGTTTTCATCGCCGCAGCCATCTTGGCGATGGCTGGAATGTCCTGATCTTCCCACAGACGCAACTCAATGAAGGGGGTGATTTCAGAGGTGTGGTGCATCTCGGTCTGTTCGGTGAAGATCACGCCCCAACCGCCCTCGGCCTTGATGCCGCGCATCGCAGCGGCGGCGGATGGGTCGCGATAGCCCGCGCCATTGCAATGCGGCACCTGGTAGAAGCGGTTTTTGGCGATCAACGGGCCGATGGCTTGCGGCTGAAACAGAATATCGTAGCGGGGGTCGCGCATTTTCCGGCCTCTCGGGTGGGGTGGCGGCACATTGGCAGGCAGGGGCGTGGCGTAAAGGATGTAAAGATGAAGCGTGACTTAGGCTGTGCCTTAGCTGCTGCGGGGGACTTTCAAATGGAGGCCGGGGGTGGAGTTCAGGGTGATCTCGGCGCGGGCGTGGTCGATGAACGCCTGCACGGTTAACGAAATCCCCGCGCCTTCAGCGAGGGCAAGTCCCAGTTTCATCGGGCGCACGGCCCCCGTCAGCGGCACATAGCGCAGGCGGCGGCCATCGGGGGCGGCGTCGGTCAGGGGCCTGATATTGGCGATGGAATAGCCAAAACCGTTGGCCACCATCGACTGCATCACGCCCATATCGCGGGTACGCTCGACGATGTTGGGACGCAGATTGTTGGCGGTGAAATGCGACAGGAAATAGTCGGCGGACAGCGGCAGATCCAGCAGGATCATCGGATACTCCGCCAGATCGCGCGGGGTGACGTGATCGCGCTGCGCGAGCGGGTGGTCGGGCGGCATCACGGCGTAGGGCGGCAGAGTGACGAGGGGGATGAAGTTGAGATCAGAGGGAATATCAAGATCATAGCTGAGCGCGATATCGAGGCTGGCTGAGCGCAGAGCGGCGAAGATTTCAACCTGGTTCAGTTCCACTTGGGTGAAATCCACCTCGGGGAATTGCTGCACAAAGCTGTGGCGCAGTTGCGGCAGAACCATCTGGGCGAAGGTAACAAGGCAGCCGACAGAAAGCGGGCCACGCACCTTGCCGGTGATCTGATTGGCGAGTTCATTCAGCTTTCCGGCCTCGGTCAGCACCTGCTTGGCTTGCGCAACAAATTGCTTGCCGCCTTGAGTCAAGGACAGCCCATGTGCATGTTTGCGCACGAACAGCGCCAAACCAAATTCAGCCTCAAGCTGCGAGATCGCTGCCGAGATTGAGGGGCTGGAGACGTTAACCTTTTCGGCGGCAAGCGCGATTGAGCCACTGTCACCGACGGCCACAAGATATTCCAACTGACGAAGCGTGAAGCGAAGCGGCATTTGGGGCTGTTCCCGGATTTGGATTAGGGACAGCCTAAGCATAATGCGATGTCTGCGGCAAACCTATTCGTCGCCGGGCACGCCGTAAGACGGGGCTTGGGTGGGGTCTTGCGCGCGTTGCACATAGGCCGCCATTTGCGGGCGGTAGATTTGCCAAGCAGTCTCAAGGGCTTGGATCGGAGTGTCGGACCAATCAATCCGCAGATCGACCAAGGGCCAGTCGAGTTTGTCGGCGATTTTCATTCCCGCTGAATGCACAGGGCCAGCTTCGCCGCCTGCGGCCAGACCTGCGGTGAGAGCTGCAATCAGGCGGTCGCCGAGATGGCCTTTGGTGGTTTCAAACGCGGCGATCATCGCGTTGGGAATGGTGGGGTTGGCCAGCAGATTGCCACCTGCGGCACAGTCTTGGCCTTGGGCTTCGCCCCAGATGCCGAGGACTTGTTTGCCGGAATGGATGGCGGTTCTGCCTTGGGCATCAATCACAATAAGTTGTCGGAAATCAATATGTTGACGGCCTGTGGTGATCTCCGCCAAGGCCTGTTCTGCGGATTTGCCTTGGGCCAATGCGTCCAACAACAGCGGCCCCAAGCCTGGGTCGGTGATGTTTTGACTGGCGACGGCACCAACGCCCGCGCGGGTGTGGGCGCAGCGGGCGGCGACTGCGGGGGAGGAGGACGAGATCACCATGCCGAATTGGCCGGTTTTGGCGCAGCGGGCGATGAGGGAGAAGGTCATATGTCGTCCTTTTGGCCAAGCGCCGGGGGTTTCACACCCCCGGACCCCGGTGGGGTGTTTTGGGACAGATGAAAAGTTTTAGCTAAGTTTTAGGCAGTTAGTCTGGGATGACTGCCGTTGCATCAATCTCGACCAGCCAATCCGGTCTGGCCAAAGCCACCACGGTCAGCCCCGTGCAAACCGGATGCACGCCTTTGATATATTCGCCCATCACGCGGTAGACCGGTTCGCGGTGGCGCACGTCGGTCAGGTAGACGACGAGCTTGACCAGATGCTCCATCCGGCCACCGGCTTCTTCGATCATCTGTTTGATATTGGTCATGACTTTATGGGTTTGCTCGGCGGGATCATGACTGCCAAGGTTCTCGGCGGTGTCGAGATCTTGCGGGCAAGCGCCGCGGAAATACAGCGTCGTTCCGCCACGGGTGGCGACGAGGTGGCAGAGGTCGTTGTCGAGGTTCTGCTCGGGGTAGGTGACTTTGGTGTTGAACTTGCGGTAGCGGGTGATGGTCATTGTGGTTTCCTGTAGGTCGTTAAGCCGGGATGCGGCTGGCGAGGTATTGCGCGAATTCGAAATTTGGCCGCTCTAGATGGCTCAGCGGGCCGGGGGTTCCCATGCCCGAAAGCAGGCCGCGATAGACTTTCTCGGTGCAGCCTTTGTCCTCGGCGTTCACGTCATCCAGCAGGGCTTTCACCTTGGCCAGATGGGCCGGGGCCTTGGGGTCTGCCAGCCAATCGGCGCTCATCCCCATGCCAAACAGCACGTTGACGCGGCCGGGGCCGTCGGGGGTTAGCGACAGATACCAGAAATAGCCCGGTGTCAGGGTGATCAGCAGCGAGGGGTAGATCGCCAAAAGCCAAGTCTTGCGGCGATCATCGCCTTGCAAGGTGGTGTTGGCGGGATGGGCGAGGGCCAGCGGAACGGAATCGTTTTTCAAAATCCAGTGGTAGTTGAAGGCTTCGGTGCCTTCGGGGCAGATCATCTCATCCAGTTTCGAAGCCCCGCCGATGGTGCCCGCGTGGCACATCGGCAGATGGTAGGATTCCATGAAGTTCTCGGCCAGAACCTTCCAGTTCGTCGCCCAGTTGAAGCTTTCCTGATAGGTCTCGGTATAGGTCGACATATCCAAGTTCGGGATCAGATCACGCACATCGGCGAGGGCGATTTCGGGATCGGGCGCGTCGGGATTCAGGCTGACCATGATCCAGCCTTGCCAGATCTGGCAGCGGATTTGCGGCAGGGAAAGCTGATCTTTGCAGAAGCCTTCATTCAGCGTCATCGCGGCGGCCCCGCGCAGAGTGCCGTCGAGATTGTAGGTCCAGGCGTGATAGGGGCAGACGATGGCGCGGGTGGTGCCACGGCTTTGCAGCAATGTGGACATGCGGTGACGGCAGACGTTGGACATCGCGCGGATTTGGTTGTCGCGGTCGCGCAGCACGATCACCGGCTCTCCGGCGATTTGCATCGTCAGATAATCACCGGGATTGGCGAGGGTTTCGGCGCGGCCCGCGCAGAGCCAGTCTTGCGCGAAGATGTATTTCTGTTCGGCGGCAAGGAAGGCATCGCTGGTATACAGCGATTTCGGCATCGCGTGGGCCTGATTGAACGGCACTGAGACATTGGCGTGCAACTCGGCGGCGGGGGTGATGCTGTGATGCTGGTTCATGGCGTGCTCGCGGCTGAGGGCTCGGGTAGAGCCTGAACTTTGCCCGAAAGCGCGGTCGTGGGCTATCAGTGTTTTGCTCAGCTTTGCTTAGGCGGTGGTTAAGCCAATCTGTAGGGTAGCTTCGAGCTTAGCCTAATCAATGCTGCATGAAATCCTTATTTGCGCAGGGCCGTGGCTGTCTTACACGATGGGGAACAGCCGATGAGGCCACGACAGAAAAGGACGCCGCGATGCCCGTTGAACATATTGACACGCTGATCATTGGCGGCGGACAGGCCGGGCTTGCGATGAGCGCGCAGCTTAAGGAACGCGGGGTGCCGCATCTGGTGCTGGAGCGGCACCGGATTGCCGAGCGGTGGCGCACGGAACGTTGGGATTCGCTGGTGGCCAATGGTCCGGCCTGGCATGACCGCTTTCCGATCCTGACCTTTGACGAGATCGACCCGGATGCTTTCGCGCCGAAAGAGCGGATTGCGGCGTATTTTGAGGCTGTGGCCGAGAAGATCGCAGCGCCGATCCGCTGCGGGGTTGAGGTGACCTCGCTGGAGCCTTCGGGGGAGCGGTTTGTGGCCGAAACCTCGGCGGGGCGGGTTGAGGCCCGCAATGTGGTGGTGGCGACGGGGCCGTTTCAGAAGCCACTGATCCCAACTTTGGTGCCGGACAGCGCCGGGATCGTGCAGATGCATTCCAACGCCTATCGCAATCCGGGGCAGTTGCCGGAAGGGGCGGTGCTGGTGGTGGGAGCGGGGTCTTCGGGCGCGCAGA
Organism: Cypionkella sp.; assembly: GCF_034376685.1. GTDB lineage: Bacteria > Pseudomonadota > Alphaproteobacteria > Rhodobacterales > Rhodobacteraceae > Cypionkella. The sequence goes on along the minus strand of NZ_JAXMJJ010000110.1, from coordinate 26,177 downwards.
TCGCGGATGAATTGATGCGGGCGGGCAAGCAGGTTTATCTGTCGGTTGGGCCGCATGATCGGCCACCGCGCGCGTATCGGGGCCGCGATTTTGTCTGGTGGTTGGGCGTGCTGGGGCAGTGGGATGCGCGCGCGAAAGAGCCGGGGACCGAGCATGTCACGATCGCGGTTTCGGGTGCGCGGGGTGGGCATACGGTGGATTTCCGGCGCTTGGCGGCGGGGGGGATGACCTTGCTGGGGCGCGTCGGGGAATATCGCGACGGGGTGTTACAGGTGGGCGGCGATCTGGCCGCGAATATCCGGCGCGGAGATGAGAATTATCTCGCGACCTTGGATCTCGCGGACGCTTATGCGGCGGCTGAGGGGTTGGATCTGCCTTTGGAGCCGGAGGCGCGGCTGATCGGGCCGGACCCGGATTGTGTGAGCAATCCGATCTTGGCGCTGGATTTGCAGGCGGCGGGGGTTTCGTCGATCATCTGGGCGACCGGGTTTGGACTGGATTATGGTTGGTTGAAGCTGGACGCATTCGATGAAAAGGGCCGTCCGGCGCATGATCGTGGAGTTGCGGGGGTGCCGGGATTGTATTTCCTGGGGCTGCCTTGGCTGTCGCGGCGGGCGTCTCCGTTCATTTGGGGGGTCTGGCATGATGCGGATTATTTGGCGGAACATATCGCGGGCAGGTAGTGTCCACGCGTGGACAGAAAGCGCCGCAAGTGAAATCAATCACTTGCGGCGTTTCGTTTACTGTTTGGTAACGCTTGGCTCAGGTGACGAGGCTGCGTTGCTCGGGCAAGCCCATTGAAATCAGCAGCGGGTTGGCGGCTTGGCGGGCTTGGAAATCTGCTTTGCTGGATAGGCCCTGCCAGTTGGCGAGGATCAGGCTTTGCGCCACAGCGCCGCCGAGCGTCGTTCCGGGGCCTGCGATGATGAACAGGTCGGGGGCGAATTCGCGCGCAGCGGTGCGGATGGCGGCGGTGAAGTCGTAGGGTTCGGTGACTTGGTGGCCGAGGGTGTAATCGTAGAGGTCGGCGGTGTGGGTGGCGCCGGGCCACCAGATGCTGCCGCGCCCGTCGATCAGCGGTTTTTGCGGGTGTTGGAACAGGGTTGCGGGCAGGGCGGTGCGGCCTTGCGCGGCCACGGGGGCTTGCAGGGCGGTGTGGAAGGCTGCGTGATTTGCAAGCCGCATCGGGAAGCGGGATTGCTCGGGGGGGACGATTGCCTCGAAGGCTTTCAGGCCGGATTCGTTGCCTGCGAGGACCAGCATGCCACCTAGGTCGATGGAGAGCGTCAGGATGTGATCGGGGCGGGTGTTGATATCCGCCGCTATCGCCAGCAATTCGGATTTGCGGGTGGGGTTTGGCTGCCAGTTTTCATCCAGGAACGGATGGATGATCTGGCCGCCGATCAGGCTTTGCTGCATCAGCGTGCCCATGGTGTTGACGACTTCAAAGCCGTTTTCAGGAGTGAGCGCGCCCGCGCAGGCGAGGGCCGAATACCAGCCCATTGAATTGCCAGTGACGGCTGTGATTTCAATGCCTTGCAGGCTCAGGGCATCGCCCAGAGTGCAGGCGTAGATCAGGGCGGAGGCGTTGTCGCCTCGGGTGTGTTTTGAGACGGAATAGGTCGCGGCGCTATCGAGCGCGGTCAGGGTTTCTTGGTTAAGGGCCGTTCGGCGGGCATCGAAGTGGGCCAGCAGCTTGCGGTCGGGGAAGCGGGCAAGGCTGCCGAGTTCGGTCTTGGTATAGGTGCCACGACCGGGGCAGATCAGGATGGCTTTTCTCATTTGCAAAGCTCCACGGCGGCGGTGGTGATGGAAGCGGCGCTGGGCATCGTTGCGGCATAGGCGGGGCCGGTGGCGATGAAGCTGTCTTGTGCCGTCAGGCGGGCGAGGTTGGTGGGCGGGCCTTCGTGAAAGAGCGCCATCAGGGCTTCGGCCACGCCGCCGGAATGGCGGGTTTCATCGACGATCAGGATGTTTTTGCAGCCTTTTGTGGCGGCGAGCAGGGCCTCGACGGGAAGAGGGGAGAGCCAGCGGGTATCAATGATGCGGGTCCTGATGCCAGTGGCCTCGATTTCCGGAAGCGCTTGATGTGACAGGTAAGTACCGTTGCCAAAGGTGACGATGGCGAGGTCGGTGCCGTCGCCGTGCTGGCCGACTTCACCAAAGGCGATGGTTTGATCGGGGGCAGGGTAGCGTTGCATCCAAGCGCCGTCTTTGTCGCTGTGCAGATCGCGCGCAGGATACAGCGCGATGGGTTCGAGGAACACCACGAGGCGCTGTTCTTCGCGGGCAAGGCGGGTGCATTCGCGCAGCATTTTCGCGGCATCGGCACCGTTTGAGGGTACGGCAAGGATCAGGCCGGGGATGTCGCGCAACACGGCGACCGAGTTGTCATTGTGGAAATGGCCGCCGAAGCCTTTTTGATAACCCAGACCCGCGATGCGCAGCACCATTGGGTTGGAATATTGGCCGTTGGAGAAGAACGGCAGGGTGGCGGCCTCGCCGCGCAACTGGTCTTCGGCGTTGTGCAGATAGGCGAGGAATTGGATTTCCGGGAACGGGATGAAGCCGTTTTGTGCCATGCCGATGGCGAGGCCGAGGATGCTCTGTTCATCGAGCAGGGTGTCGATCATGCGGGCTTGGCCGAAGCGCTGGGTGAGCTTTTGGGTCACACCATAGACGCCGCCTTTGCGGCCAACATCTTCGCCCATCATCACGATTTCGGGGTGGGTCAGCATCAGATCGGTCAGCGCCCAGTTGATCAGGCGCGACATGATTTGCGGCTCGTCCATCTGTTTCAGATCACCGCCGAAGGCCGCTGCGCGGGCGTCGGGGCTGGGGCCATTACTGGGCTTGCAGGTGCGGAGGGGCGGGATGATCGCGGCCATCACGTCTTGGGCGGTTTTCAGGTGCGGGCGGGTGATGGCTTCGGCGGCGATGCGGGTGATGCGCTGGGCGGTGTCGTTATAGATATCGAGCGCTTGGGTGGCGGTAAGGGCGGCGGCCTGGTCGAGTTGGCGGACCATGTGGAGGAGGGAATCGTGGGCCTCTTCGGCCTCGACTTCCTCTCGGGCTAGGTAGGTGGTGGGCATGTCCGCGCCTGCGTGGCCGTAGAGGCGGATGGTTTTCAGGTGCAGAAAGGCGGGTTTGCGGCGGGTGCGGACATAGTCGGCGGCCTCTTGCGCGACCTTGTAGGTCTCGTAGATATCGAGACCATTGGCGTGGAAATACTTCAGGCCGGGGCGGTGTTTGAAGCTGTTGGCGATCCAGCCGGTGGGGGTTTTGGTCGAGATGCCGATGCCGTTGTCTTCGCAGACAAACAGCAGCGGCAGGGGGAGGGACTGATAGGAGGTCCAGCCTGCGGCGTTGAACGCGCCTTGCGCGGTGGAATGGTTGGCAGAGGCATCACCAAAGCTGCAATAGACGATGGCATCATCGGGAAGTTGTGCATGCTCGGGTCGGTTTTTCTTTGCCGCACCAATGGCATAGGCGGCACCGACGGCTTTCGGCAAGTGGGAGGCGATGGTGGAGGTTTGCGGCGGGATGTTCAGCGATTTGGAGCCCAGAACCTTGTGGCGGCCGCCGGAGATTGGGTCATCGGACGAGGCGGCGAAGCTGAGAAGCATGTCGTAAGCGATGGTTTGCCCCGGCACTTGGCCCGCGCGGGCGATCTGGAAGGCGGCGTCGCGGTAGTGCAGGAAGGCCATATCGGTGGGGCGCAGGGCGAGGGCGACCGCCGCCAGCCCTTCATGGCCCGAAGATCCGATGGTGTAAAACCCGGTGCCTTGGCGCTGCATCTCCCGCGAGGTGCGATCCAGTGCGCGGGAGATGCAGGCGGCGCGGTAGATCGCGACGGCATCTTCAGGGGCCAGCGGGCCAGTGGGGGCGGCACCTTGCGGGAAATCGCGGGCGGCGACTCGGCGCAGGAAATTTTCGTGCACGATGACAGAGCGGCCCATGATCTTCTCCCGATTTGCCGCATTTTTAGCCGAAACCGCAGGGCTAAGATATTGAGAAGACAGCATGGGACTATGCAAAATCGGCATAGAGGCGGCTGGCCTTATCGGCCCTTATCGTCTGGACATAAGAGGAAGCCGCAGTTTCCCGGATTATGACGAGAAATCAGGCCGCGCTGGGCGGTCCATCAATGTGAGGTTGCGCCATGGAAGGCTATACAAACGCCAATGACATTTCTGCGGTGGTCGCCGCCGACAAGGCGCATGTCTGGCACCATCTGAGCCAGCACAAGGGCTATGAGACGCCGGATGTCGACCCTCGGATTATTGTTGAGGGCAAGGGCCTGCGGGTGTGGGATGCGCGCGGCAAGGAATATATCGACGCGGTGTCGGGCGCAGTCTGGACGGTGAACGTCGGTTACGGCCGTGAAAGCATTGCCAATGCGGTGCGCGATACTTTGTTGAAAATGAACTATTTTGCTGGTGTGGGCGGGTCGATTCCGGGCGCGTTGTTTGCCGAGCGGCTGATCTCGAAAATGCCGGGAATGAGCCGGGTTTACTATTCGAACTCGGGGTCCGAGGCGAATGAGAAGGTCTACAAGATGGTGCGCCAGATCGCGCACAAGCATCACGGCGGCAAGAAATGGAAGATCCTGTATCGCGAGCGGGATTACCACGGCACCACGATTGGCACGCTGGCGACAAGCGGTCAGTTGGAGCGGGCTGCGCAGTATGGGCCGTACCCGGATGGCTTCGTGATGGTGCCGCACTGCCTTGAGTATCGCAAGCAGTGGGATGTCGAGAACTACGGTGAGCGCGCGGCGGATGCGATTGAGGAAGTCATTCTGCGTGAAGGCGCGGATACTATTGGGGCGCTGGTGCTGGAGCCAGTGACGGCGGGTGGTGGAGTTATTACGCCACCGACCGGGTATTGGGAGCGGGTTCAGGAAATCTGCAAGAAATACAACATCTTGCTGCACATTGATGAAGTGGTCTGCGGTGTGGGCCGCACCGGCACCTGGTTCGGCTATCAGCACTTCGGCATCAAGCCCGATTTCGTGACGATGGCGAAGGGTGTGGCCTCGGGCTATGCGGCGATTTCCTGCACGGTGACGACGGAAGCCGTGTTCGACATGTTCAAGGATGCCGGTGATCACATGTCGTATTTCCGCGATATCTCGACCTTTGGCGGCTGCACGGCGGGGCCTGCGGCGGCGCTGGAGAATATGCGGATCATCGAGGATGAGGGGCTGCTCGACAACACCCTGAAGATGGGCGCGCGGGTAATGGATAACCTCAACGCTTTGATGGAAAAGCACAAAGTCATCGGTGATGTGCGCGGCAAGGGGCTGTTCTGCGGCGCGGAACTGGTGGCGGATCGGGTCACCAAGGAACCGATGGATGAGAAAAAGGTCGCGGCAGTGGTCGCCGCGTGTAATGCGCAGGGCGTGATCATCGGCATGACCAACCGCTCGATCCCCGGTCTGAACAACACGCTCTGCCTTTCACCTGCGCTGATCGCCACACCGGATGATATCGACCAGATCACCGGGGCGATTGATAACGCGCTAACGACGGTGTTTGGCTAGGTCTTTCGGATTTATCTAAAATTTGCGCTTTCTGATTGACCCCGTGCCATGATTGGTGCGGGGCTTTTCTTTTGATCGTTCGAGTGTTGACGGCAAGAATTGAGTATTTGGAAAAGAGCAATTCCCTTGTAGTTGCTCTTTTTGAAATACTCCCGCCGGAGGCTTCCCCGGCTGGTCCAGATCACTTGACTTTGCCAGCTTGGCGCAGGCCTATAAGTCCAGTCATCCACCGCCATGAGGCCAGAATGTCGATCCCTGCCGAAGCCTTCGTGCTGCCGCCTGCTGCGCGCGGCACCTTGCAGCAACGTATCCGGCAGATGGTAACGGAAGGCGTGCTTTCGGGGCGGTTTCGCGCCGGGCAGAAGATGCCGTCGTCGCGGGGGCTGGCGGAGCATCTGGGGATTTCCCGGATCACGGTGACCTTATCTTATGCAGAACTGGTCAGTGCGGACTATCTGATGGCGCGGGGGCGGTCGGGGTATTTCATCTCGGAAAACGCGCCGCGCGCGCCGGAGTTGCAGGCGCGCGCGCCAAGGGCCGAGGGCGTGGATTTCGCGCGGCTGACGGGTCGGCGGTTTTCCGGGCTTGCGACGGTAAAGCGGCCGCTGGATTGGGAAAATTATCAGTTTCCGTTCATCTACGGGCAGGCGGATGCCAGTTTGTTTGATCATCAGAACTGGCGCTTGTGTGCTTTGCGGGCCTTGGGGCGGAAGGATTTTGCGGCGCTGACCTCTGACATGTATGACCGCGATGATCCGTTGTTGATCGAGCATTTGCTGCGTTCGATCCTGCCGCGCCGGGGGATTGCGGCGCGCGAGGATGAGGTGTTGCTGACCTTGGGCGCGCAGAATGCGCTGTGGATCACGGTGGCGACCTTGCTCGGGCCGGGGCGGCGGGCGGTGGTGGAGAATCCGGGATATTCCGGCCTGCGCGGGGTGTTGGAGCCTTCGGGGACCGAAGTGATTTCGGTCGACGTCGATGCCGATGGGCTACCGCCGGATCGGTTGCCGAAGGGCGTGGATGTGGTGTTCACCACCGCCTCGCATCAATGCCCGACCAATGCGACGATGCCACTTGAGCGGCGGCTGGCATTGTTGGAGGCGGCGTCGCGGGAGGATTTCGTGATTGTGGAGGATGATTACGAGTTCGAGATGTCTTTCCTGAAACCCGTCTCGCCCGCGCTGAAGTCTTTGGACAGCGAGGGGCGGGTGATTTATGCGGGGTCGTTTTCCAAGTCGGTGTTCCCGGGGATGCGGCTCGGCTATCTGGTGGGACCGGCGAGCTTTATCCGCGAGGCGCGGGCGCTGCGGTTGATGATGCTGCGGCATCCGCCGGGGCATATTCAGCGCACGGTGGCGTATTTTCTAAGCCTTGGGCATTACGATGCGCTGATCAATCGGATGCGGAACGCGTATCGCCGCAGGCGGCAGGTGATGGAGGAAGCCATTCGCGACAATGGCTTGGCGGTGGCGGGGCAGGGTGGTTTTGGCGGATCGAGTTTCTGGATGCGGGCACCTGCCGGAGTGGATACCGAAGTGTTGGCAGAGGGGCTGCGGGCGGAAGGCGTGTTGATCGAGCCGGGGCGGGCGTTTTTTGATCCCGCACAGGCGCCGCGGAATTTCTATCGGTTGGGGTATTCCTCGATCTCTCCGGCGAAAATCCCCGAGGGAATTGCGCGGATTGGGCGGGCGATCAGGGGGGCCTGACGATATAAGAGGGCTGGGGTAGGGATTTGGATAAAAGGGAACCATAAGCAAGCCGGGATCGTTGCCTCTTGAACTGAAGGAGGCTGATATGAACCGTTTTGCTTTGCTGATTTTGCCTGTCGCGCTGGCCGCTTGCATGCCCGAAGCCCCCGACACAGGATCGGACGGTGGTGTGGCAATCCCTGCGGCGATACAGGGGCGCTGGGGCCTTGCCGCAAATGAATGTACAGCAGATCCGTCAATTGCCAAAGGTCTGCTGACGATTGATGCGACCACGCTGAAGTTTTACGAGTCGCGTGGAACGTTGGTTGAGGTGAAAAGTGCGTCCGCCACTCGGCTGGAAGGCACGTTCGATTTCACCGGTGAGGGCCAGATATGGCAGTTGCAACAGACGCTGGATGTTCAGGACGGCGGAGCAGTTCTGATCCGACGTGAATACGGCCCGGATGCGGCACCAGGGGCGCTGCGATATGTGTCGTGCGGTTAAGACACTGGCATAGAGGGCGGCTGCGGTTCATCGCGGTCGCCTTCGCATTGGGTAAGGGCTCTCTGGGTTAGAGCGGGGTCGAGGGCTCTGGACTTATGGCGCGATGGGCTCTGGCCCTATGGGCTTTCCCGGTGCAGGATAGAAATGGCGCAACCATTTCTCGGCCTTAAGGATAACCCCATGCGGATGACCACGGAAGAAGCCTTCGTCAAAGTGCTGCAAATGCATGGCATTGAACATGCTTTTGGCATCATCGGCTCGGCATTCATGCCGATTTCCGATCTGTTTCCGCGTGCGGGGATTAGCTTCTGGGACTGCGCGCATGAAGGCTCGGGCGGGATGATGGCGGATGGCTACACGCGGGCCACCGGCAAGATGTCTATGATGATCGCGCAGAACGGGCCGGGGATCACCAACTTTGTGACGGCGGTGAAGACGGCCTATTGGAACCATACGCCGCTGTTGTTGGTCACGCCGCAGGCGGCGAACAAGACCATCGGCATGGGCGGGTTCCAAGAGGTGGAGCAGATGGCATTGTTCGCCGATATGGTGGCCTATCAGGAAGAAGTGCGTGACCCAAGCCGGGTCGCCGAGGTGCTGAACCGGGTGATCATCAATGCCAAGCGGGCCTCGGCCCCGGCGCAGATCAACATGCCGCGCGATTACTGGACGCAGGTGATCGACATTGATCTGCCGGCGATTGTGGAGTTTGAGCGGCCTTCGGGCGGCGAGGCGGCGATTGCGGCGGCGGCGGAGTTGCTGTCATCTGCGAAGTTTCCGGTGATCTTGAACGGGGCGGGCGTGGTGCTAGGCGGGGCCATTCCTGCGAGCATGGCTTTGGCCGAGCGGTTGGATGCGCCGGTTTGTGTGGGCTATCAGCACAACGATGCGTTTCCCGGTTCGCACCCGCTGTTTGCCGGGCCTTTGGGCTACAATGGCAGCAAGGCGGCAATGGAGTTGATTTCTCAGGCGGATGTGGTATTCTGTCTGGGTACCCGATTGAACCCGTTTTCAACGCTTCCCGGATACGCGCTGGACTATTGGCCTAAAGAGGCCAAAATCATCCAAGTCGATATTAACCCTGATCGGATCGGGTTAACGAAGAAGGTGACTGTTGGCATTGTCGGCGACTCCAAGAAGGTCGCCGAGGCGGTTTTGGCGCGGTTGGCCTCTACCGCTGGTGACCATGCGCGCAGCGAACGTAAAGCCAAGATCGCACAGACCAAATCGGCATGGGCGCAGGCTTTGTCCTCGATGGATCACGAAGACGATGACGCGGGCACCACATGGAACCAGCGGGCACGGGCGGCTAAGCCGGAGTGGATGAGCCCCCGGATGGCATGGCGGGCTATACAGGCGGCGCTGCCGAAAGAGGCGATTATTTCTTCTGACATCGGTAACAACTGCGCGATTGGCAATGCCTATCCGACGTTTGAGTCGGGGCGGAAATATCTCGCACCCGGTCTGTTTGGACCCTGCGGTTACGGTCTGCCTGCCGTGGTGGGCGCGAAAATCGGCTGCCCGGATGTGCCGGTGGTGGGGTTTTCGGGCGACGGTGCGTTTGGCATCGCGGTGACGGAATTGACCGCGATTGGCCGGGGGGAATGGCCTGCGATCACCCAGGTGGTGTTCCGCAATTACCAGTGGGGCGCGGAAAAGCGCAACTCGACGCTGTGGTATGATGATAACTTCGTTGGCACCGAGTTGGACACGCAGGTGTCTTATGCCGGGATTGCAAAGGCTTGCGGGCTGCAGGGCGTTGTGGCGCGGACGATGGACGAACTGACGGCGGCGTTGCGGCAGGCGATCCTTGATCAGGCGGCGGGCAAGACCACGCTGATCGAGGCGATGATCAATCAGGAGTTGGGCGAGCCGTTCCGCCGCGATGCGATGAAAAAACCAGTGGCGGTGGCGGGGATTTCTGCGGCTGATATGCGGCCGCAGCAGGTATGACGCTACCGTTTGATCTGGGTTTTGGCGCGGCGGCCTTCATGGCCGTCGCGATCCTGCTTTCCGCCTTTGTGCGGGGGTATTCGGGCTTTGGGTTTTCGGCGCTTGTGATCTCGGCGGCGGGGCTGGTGACCAATCCGCTGCATGCGGTGGCGGTGGTGGTGCTGTGCGAGGCGCTGATGTCGGTGCAGGCATGGCGCGGCATTGGCGCCTATATCGACTGGCGCAGAGTGTGGCTGCTGATGGCCGGGGCGGCGATTGGCATGCCGCTGGGGCTGTGGGCGCTGACCTCGATTTCCGAGGATGCGGCGCGGGCGGTGATCTCGGGCTATGTGCTGATCATGTGTCTGGTGCTGCTGGCGGGCTGGAAGCTGGGGCGCGAGGTGCGTGGGCAGGGCAACTTCTGGGCCGGTTTGGCCTCGGGTCTTGCCAATGCGCCGGGGATGGGCGGCCTGCCGGTGGTGGCGTTCTTTGCGGCGCAGACCATGCCTGCGAATGTCTTCCGGGCCACTTTGGTGGCATATTTCCCGCTGCTGGATATCTATGCCGCGCCGCTGTATTTCTACAGTGGTCTGGTCAGCTGGGATACGTTGTGGGCCAGCCTGATGGCGCTGCCGATGGTGTTCTTGGGAAATTGGCTGGGATCACGGCATTTTCTGAACACCGATCCACAGGATTTTCGCAAGTTTGCCATAGGGTTGCTGGCGCTGTTGTCGGTGCTGGGCCTGTTGAAATCGGTGCTGTAAAATGTTGCTGGTGGTCAATGCCGGGTCATCCTCGATCAAGCTGGCGGTGTTTGATGCAGGGTTGCGCGCGGTTCTGGCGGGATCTGTCACCGAGATTGGCGGGGCGGGGTGCTTGCGTCTTGGCGCGGTGGATCGCGATTGTGCAGCGGCGGATCATCGCGCGGCTTTGGCGCTGGCGTTTGAGGCGATGGCGGCGCAGGGAGTGGCGCTGGCGGATCTGACGGCGGCGGCGCATCGGGTGGTGCATGGCGGCGAGGCTTTGGTGCAGCCCGCGCGGGTGACGGCTGCGGTGATCGAAGGCATTGAGGCTTGCATGCCGCTGGCCCCGTTGCATAATCCGGGCAATCTGACGGCGATCCGGGCTTTGCAGGCCTTGGCCCCCGATCTGCCGCAGTTTGTCAGCTTTGACACGGCGTTTCACAGCACCAATCCCGAGGTGGCGGTCAGCTATGCTTTGCCGGTGGCGGAACGGATGCGCGGGCTGCGGCGCTATGGCTTTCATGGCATCAGTTATGGCAGTTTGGTGCAGCATTTGGCGGAGCGGGGCATGCTGCCCGAGCGGTTGCTGGCGCTGCATCTGGGCAATGGCGCGTCGCTGTGTGCGATCAAGGCGGGCGTGTCGGTGGCGACGACGATGGGCTATTCGCCGCTGGATGGCATCACGATGGGCACGCGCACCGGTGGCATTGATGGCAATGCCGTGCTGCGTTTGGCAGAACTGCATGGCATCGCGGGCGCGGGGCGGATTTTGAACCGGGAAAGCGGCTTGTTGGGCCTTGGCGGGCATAGTGACATGCGGGCCTTGCACGCGGCAGGGACGGCAGAGGCCGCGTTTGCGGTCGATCATTTCTGCTATTGGGCGGTGCGGCACGCAGGCAGCATGATCGCGGCGATGGGGGGCTTGGACGGTATCGCCTTCACTGGCGGCATTGGCGAGAACGACGCCGTGGTGCGCGGGCGGATTGTCGATGGCCTGGCTTGGGCCGGGGCGGTGCCGGTGCATATCGTGGCGGCCGAGGAAGAACGCTTTATCGCGGCGCAGGCTTTGGCGCTGCTGCGGGCGGGTGTCTAACCGCATGGGGACGTGGGTTTTTTCGGGTTTGCGAGGGTGGGGCGGAAGTTTTTCCGAGATTACGGCGAATGTCGCAACCCCGTGTCGTAATCAGGCTTGTTTGGCGAAAAACTTCCGTCCAGATTGACGGGAGACGTTTGGGGGGAAGATGACTGTTCAGCCGAAGATTGACACCTCGCCCCCGGTTTCGGACGAAATCCGCAAGACCACCTGCTATATGTGCGCCTGTCGCTGCGGCATCAACGTGCATCTGAAGGAGGGGCGCGTCAGCTATATCGAGGGCAACCGCGACCATCCTATCAACAAGGGCGTGCTGTGTGCCAAGGGCGCGTCGGGCATCATGCAGGTGACCGCACCGTCGCGGTTGCGGGCACCTTTGAAGCGGGTGGGGCCGCGCGGGTCCGGCGCGTTTGAAGAGATTTCCTGGGACGAGGCTTTGGCACTGGCGGTGTCGTGGATGAAGCCATTGCGCGAAACAGCACCTGAGAAGCTGGCGTTTTTCACTGGGCGGGATCAGTCGCAAAGCTTTACCGGCTGGTGGGCGCAGGCGTTTGGCACGCCGAATTATGCAGCCCACGGCGGGTTTTGCAGCGTCAACATGGCGGCGGGTGGGATTTACACCATAGGGGGCGCGTTTTGGGAGTTCGGTGCGCCGGATTGGGAGCGCACCAAGCTGTTCGTGCTGTTTGGCGTGGCGGAAGATCATGACAGCAATCCGATCAAAATCGGCTTGGGAAAACTGAAAGAACGCGGTGCGCGGGTGATCGGCGTGAACCCCATTCGCACCGGCTATAATGCGGTGGCGGATGATTGGCTGGGCATCACGCCGGGCACCGATGGGCTGCTGATCCTGTCGCTGATCCACTGTCTGCTGAAGGCGGGCAAGGTTGATCTGGAGTATCTGGCGCGGTTTACCAATGCGCCGTTGCTGGTGGTGGAGGATGGCCCCGAAAAAGGGCTGATCGCGAAGAACGCCGAAAGCCAACCCTTTGTGATTGATCGCAGAACCGGCGCGCCTGCACCTTGGGATGGCAAGGGCGTGCAGCCTGACTTGGGGGCCACCTATCAGGGCAACCGGACGGTATTTCAGCATATGGCCGAGAAGTATCTGGCCGATGACTATGCCCCGGAAGCGGTGGCTGCACGCTGCGGCATTGCGGCGGATCGTATCCGGGCACTGGCCGCAGAACTGGCGCATGTGGCGTTTGATCAGGCGATCGAAATCAACCAAAGTTGGACGGATTTCCGCGGCGATTTCCATGCGGCCATGCCGGGGCGGCCGGTTTCTTTCCACGCGATGCGCGGGATTTCGGCGCATTCCAACGGCTTTCAAACCGCCCGCGCGTTGCATCTGTTGCAGATCGTTCTGGGCACGGTCGAGGTGCCCGGTGGCTACCGTCTGAAGCCGCCCTATCCAAAACCGATGGAGGCGCATCCGACGCCGCATTTTGTCACAGCACCCGGTAAGCCGCTGTCTGGGCCGCATTTGGGCTATGTGCGTGGGCCGGAAAATCTGGCACTTAAGGAAGACGGCTCACCGGTGCGGATCGACAAGGCGTTTACCTGGGAGAACCCGTTTTCGGCGCATGGGCTGATGCATATGCTGATCCCGAACGCCCATGCGGGCGATCCTTACAGGATTGATACGCTGTTTTTGTATATGGCCAATATGGCGTGGAATTCGTCAATGAATTCCGCCAAGGTCATGGAAATGCTGACAGATAAGGCTCCGGATGGCGAGTATGTCATCCCCCGGATCATCTATTCCGACGCCTATGCCAGCGAAATGGTGGCCTATGCCGACCTGATCCTGCCCGACACCACCTATCTTGAACGGCACGATTGTATCAGCCTGCTGGATCGGCCGATTTCCGAACCGGATGCGGCGGGTGACAGCATCCGCTGGCCGGTGGTGGAGCCTGATCGCGATGTGCGGCCGTTCCAGTCGGTGCTGCTGGATCTTGGCGCGCGTCTGGGGCTTGCGCCGATGGTGAATGCGGATGGGACGCCGAAGTATAAGGATTATGCCGACTACATCGTGAACCATATCCGTCGCCCCGGTGTGGGGCCGTTGATCGGCTTTCGCGGCGATGGCACATTGGAAGGGCGCGGCGATGCCAACCCCGATCAGCTGGCGCGCTACATCGAAAATGGCGGGTTTTATCAAGCGCATGTGCCGGAGGAAGGTGCATTCTACAAGCCGTGGAACATGGCCTATCAGGATTGGGCGGTGAAAACCTCGTTCTACGAGTCCCCGCAGCCCTATCTGTTCTCGATCTGGTCAGAGCCGATGCGCAAATTCCAGATGGCAGCCGAAGGCTTGGGGCCGATCCAGCCGCCCGATCATCTGCGAGCGCGGCTGAAACAGGCGATGGACCCGCTGCCGATCTGGTATCCACCGTTCGGCGATCTGGAGGCGACCGGTTGGGGCTATCCGATCCACGCGATCACCCAGCGGCCGATGGATATGTACCATTCCTGGGGCAGTCAGAACGCGTGGTTGCGGCAGATCAGGGGCACGAATTTTCTTTATCTGCCGACGAAAATCTGGGCCGAACATGGGTTTAGCGAGGGCGACTATGCCCGTGTGATCTCACCCAACGGCGGCATCACCGTTCCCGTCGCGCATATGGCGGCGCTGAACGAGAACACAGTCTGGACGTGGAATGCGATTGGCAAACGCAAGGGGGCCTGGGCGTTGGACGATGGCGCGACCGAGGCGACAACGGGGTTCTTGCTCAATCCCCTGATTTCGGAACTGCTGCCCGACAAGGGCGACGGAGCGCGGCTGTCGAATTCTGATCCGATTACCGGGCAGGCGGCGTGGTTTGATCTGCGGGTGCGGATTGAGCGGGTGGGGGCAAAGACACAGTCTGAACCAAGTTTCGCGCCGATCCCGCGCGTGGTACCGCAAGGGAAGGATCGGGCATGACCTGTTTACCAGTATCGACCGAAAAGCGGCTGGGTCTGGCGATTGATCTGGACACCTGCGTTGGTTGTCAGGCTTGCGTGACGGCATGCAAGGGATGGAATGATCAGGGATATGGCATGCCCTTGTCGGATCAAAATCCTTATGGCGCAGAGCCTTCTGGGGTGTTCTTAAACCGCGTTCACAGTTATGCTGTACAACCTATTGAGGGTGCTGCACAAACTATCAACTTCCCGCGATCCTGCTTGCATTGCGAGGATGCGCCCTGCGTCACGGTTTGCCCAACTGGGGCCAGCTATAAGCGCAGCGAAGATGGTATCGTATTGGTAAACGAGGATGCCTGTATCGGTTGCGGTCTTTGCGCTTGGGCCTGCCCTTACGGTGCGCGGGAAATGGATGCGGCGGCGGGGGTGATGAAGAAATGCACGCTGTGTGTGGACCGGATTTACAACGAAAATCTGCCAGAAGAAGACCGCGAACCGGCCTGCGTGCGCGGTTGCCCGACGGGAGCGCGGCATTTTGGGGATTTTGCCGACCCCGATAGCAAGGTCAGCCGGCTGAGTGCGGAACGCGGCGGCTATGCGCTGATGCCCGATCTGGGGACAAAACCGGTTAACCGCTATCTGCCGCCGCGGAAGAAAGATGTGCGACAGGATGCCAGCGTTCTGGCGCCGTTGTTGGACATCAAGGCCAGCGGTTTTGCCGGATGGCTTGACCGCGTTCTGGGGAAGATCTGATGCATCCGGCACCTTCGGTCATACTGTTTTCGGTGCTATCGGGGGCGGGGTTTGGCCTGCTGTTCTACCTCGGCTTTGGCTTTGCGCATCCGTCCGGGATGCTGGCCTTTCTGTGGTGGGGCCTTGGCTATGGCCTTGCGGTGATTGGTCTTTTGGCCTCGACCTTCCACTTGGGCAACCCGCAAAGGGCATTGCTGGCATTCTCGCAATGGCGGACAAGCTGGCTGTCGCGCGAGGCGTGGACGTCGATTGCGGCACTGGTTTTGCTGGCGCCGATGGCGCTGTCAGATTGGTTGGGCTTGGGCCTGCCGCGCCCGTTCGGCTGGCTGGGAGGTGCTTTGGCGCTGGCCACGGTGTTCACCACCTCGATGATTTACACCCAGATCAAAGCGGTGCCGCGCTGGCATCATTGGTTAACGCCGGTGATGTTTTTAACCTTTGCACTGGCGGGGGGCGCGGTTCTGGCGGGGCAGAGTTTTGCTGCGGTATTGCTGGCGGCCTTGGTCGTGGTGTTGCTGGCGATCTGGCAGGTTGGTGACGGCCAGTTTGCGCGCAAGGCGCAGACTTTGGGCACGGCAACGGGGCTTGACCGGATCGGTGAGGTGACGGTGTTTGAACAGGCGCATACGGCGGGGAATTACCTGTTGCGCGAGATGATTTTCGTGGTCGGGCGCAAACATGCGCAAAAGCTGCGGGCAATTGCGCTGGCCACCGCTGCCGTGATTCCAGCGGTTGTGCTGGCGGTTTCGGGTGAGGTTTGGGCTTTTACGCTGGCCGCAGTTTGCCATCTGATCGGGGCTTTGGCCGCGCGCTGGTTATTCTTTGCAGAGGCCGAGCATGTGGTAGGGTTGTTCTACGGCAAACGCTAGGAGGGGCGATGACTCCGCTGGAAAGGGTGCAAAATCTGCCGATCTGGCAGGGTGCTGTGCGGGTGGAGCCTTTGGGCGGTGGCATCACCAATGTGAATTTTGTTGCAGAAGATGATGCACAACGCGTGGTGGTGCGGATTGGCGATGACATTCCGCTGCACCAGATCTTGCGGTTCAATGAATTGTCAGCCAGCCGCGCGGCCCATGCGGCCGGGGTGTCGCCGCCGGTGATTTACCATCAGCCGGGGGCCTTGGTGATCGGTCATATTCAGGGCCGCACGATGACGCCTGCGGATTTCGCCGATGATGCAGTGTTGGATCAGGCGCTGGATCTGGTGGCGCGGGCGCATCGCGATATTCCGCAATATTTGCGTGGCCCGACGCTGGTGTTCTGGGTGTTTCATGTGCTGCGCGATTATGCCGGGACGCTGCGGGATGCGGGGTCGGGATATGCCTCGGCGCTACCGGAACTGCTGGGGCAGGCGGCGCGGTTAGAGGCGGCTGTGGGCCAGATTGATCTGGTGTTTGGCCATAACGACCTGCTTCCGGCGAATTTTCTGCATGACGGCAATCGGATGTGGTTGATCGACTGGGATTACGCCGGGTTCAACTCGCCGCTGTTTGATCTGGGCGGGTTGGCGGCAAACAACGGGCTGACTGAGGCACAAGAGGCGCGGATGTTGGGAGCCTATTTTGATCGGGTGCCAGATGACGATTTATGGCGCAAATACAAGGCTATGAAGGCGGCAGCAGCACTGCGCGAGACGCTGTGGAGCATGGTATCAGAGATCTATTCCGAGATTGATTTCGACTATGCGGCTTATACGTCGCAAAATCTTTCCACCTATCGGGCGGCCTTTGCCGCCTTTGAAAACACCTGAGGATAACATGGTTGACCTACCCACGACCGCGCGCGCTGTCATCATTGGCGGCGGGATTATTGGCTGTTCGACCGCCTATCACATGGGGAAATTGGGCTGGACCGACACGGTTTTGCTGGAGCGGAAAAAGCTGACCTCGGGCACGACGTTTCACGCAGCAGGCTTGGTAGGGCAACTCCGAACCTCGGCTAACATCACGCAATTGCTGGGGTATTCGGTAGAATTGTACAAACGTCTGGAAGCGGAAACAGGCTTGCAGACCGGCTGGAAGATGAACGGCGGGCTGCGGTTGGCTTGTAACGAGGCGCGCTGGACCGAGGTAAAACGGCAGGCGACGACGGCGAAGTCTTTCGGACTTGAGATGCACCTACTGACGCCGCAAGAGGCGCAGGATTTGTGGCCGTTAATGACGATTGATGATCTGATAGGGGCGGCTTATCTGCCGACTGACGGGCAAGCAAACCCTTCGGACATCACCCAAAGCCTCGCCAAAGGCGCGCGAATGGCGGGGGTAAAGATTTTTGAGGACACCCCGGTGACGCGAGTGATCGTGGAAGATGGTCGCATTCGCGGGGTGGAAACGCCGTTCGGGGTGATCGAATGCGAGAAGGTGATCTGCTGCGCGGGGCAGTGGACGCGGGTGCTGGCGGGATCGGTGGGCGTCAACGTGCCGCTCGTTTCGGTCGAGCACCAGTATATGATTACCGAGCGTATTGAAGGGGTTACGCCGGGCCTGCCGACCTTGCGTGACCCGGATCGACTGACCTATTGGAAGGAAGATGTTGGCGGTCTGGTCTGGGGCGGCTACGAGCCAAACCCGAAGCCCTGGGCGGTCAAAGGCATCCCCGAAGGCTTTCATTTCGATTTGCTGACCTCGGATTTCGATCACTACAGCCAGTTCATGGAGGATGCGATTGCGCGGGTGCCTGCGCTGGCGACGGCGGGCGTTAAGCAACTTTTGAATGGGCCGGAAAGCTTCACGCCGGATGGGAATTTCATCTTGGGCGAAGCGCCGGAGTTGCGGAATTTCTATGTGGGGGCGGGGTTTAACGCGTTTGGCATCGCCTCGGGCGGTGGCGCGGGCATGGCTTTGGCGGAATGGGTTGCGAAGGGCGAGGCGCCGTATGATCTGTGGCCGGTGGATATTCGACGCTTTGGAAAGGTGCATCAATCGACCGATTGGGTGCGGACGCGGACGCTGGAGGCTTATGGTAAACACTACACCATTGCTTGGCCGTCTGAGGAAATGCAGTCCGCGCGGCCGACTCGGCGCTCGGCTTTGTATGGGCATTTGCAGGCGGCGGGTGCGTGTTTTGGTGAAAAACTGGGGTGGGAGCGGCCGAACTGGTTCGCTGATCTGTCAGTTGGGGAAAAGGCGGTCGATGTCTACTCATACCAGCGCCCCGGCTGGTGGGATCAGGTGCGGCGGGAGCATTTGGCCTGTCGGGAAGGGGCTGTGCTGATTGATCAATCGTCGTTCGCGAAGTTTGTGCTGAAAGGGCCGGATGCCGCCAAGGCGTTGAATTATATCGCAGCGGGGAATGTGGATCGGGCGGTGGGCAGCTTGACCTACACGCAGATGCTGAACGCGCGGGGGGGCATTGAGGCGGACCTGACCGTGGCGCGCACGGCTTGGGATGAGTTTTACATCGTCACCGGGACGGGCTTTGCGACGCATGATTTCGACTGGATATCGCGGAACGTGACTGGAAATTGTCAGTTGGTTGATGTGACCTCAGGCTCGGCGGTGTTGTCGCTGATGGGGCCGGAGGCGCGCAACGTTCTGGCGCTGGTTTGCCCAGATGATTTGTCGAATGAGGGGTTCAAGTTCGGTACGGCGCGGCGGATTTCAGTGGCGGGCTGCTCGGTTTTGGCGCTTCGGGTGACCTATGTCGGCGAGCTCGGTTGGGAATTGCATATGCCGACCGATGTAGCGGTGACGGTGTATGAGGCTCTGATGGAGGGGGGCGGCGTGGTGAACGCGGGGTATCGCGCGATTGAGACGTTGCGGCTGGAGAAGGGTTATCGGGCTTGGGGCGCGGATATCGGGCCGGATCATACGCCAGTGGAGGCGGGTCTGACATGGGCCTGCAAGATGAAATCGGGGGTGGATTTTCTGGGCCGGGCAGCGCTGGCAGCGCAGCTTTCTGGCGGCGTGAAGAAGCGGCTGGCGGCGTTTACGGTGGATGATCCCTCGGTAATTTTGCTTGGTCGGGAAACGATCTACCGCAATGGCGAGCGGGTGGGTTGGCTGTCTTCGGGTGGGTTCGGCCACACGATCAACAAGCCGATTGGCTATGGCTATGTGCGCCGCGAGGGGGTGGACGAGGCGTTCATGACCTCTGGCAGCTACGAGCTGGAGGTGGCTTCTGAACGGGTGGCGGCTAGGCTGCATCTGGGGGCGCTCTATGATCCGACAGGCGCGCGGATCAAGGCGTAAGGCTATGCCATGTAAAACTGTTTCGGCAGCAAATACGGGTAGTTGGTGGTGGGGTCGATCTCGATCTTCATGATTGGCGCCATCCACTCTCCCCAGCGTTTATCCACTTCGGATGTGCGCAGATAGGCCTTGGTGGCCTCTAGATCATCGGTCTCGAAGAAGCCGAACAGGGTCAAGCCGTGGCGGAAGATGTTGTAGTTACGGATACCGGCGGCGCGCAGAGTTTCCAGCATTTCCGGCCAGATTTCGTCATGGCGTTTGAGGTATTCAACCTCGTATCCGGGGCGGACTTCCAGCATCCAAGCATATCCGGGCATCGTTAACCTTTCCAGTTTTGGAAACAATCGCGCATCAGGATGGTTTCCGTCAGCACGTCGTCGGTGAGGGTGTTCATATAGTCCTGATGCACGGCTTCCAGCGACAGATGGCCCTTGTAGCCCGCGTCGCGCAGGGTGGCGAACATGGCGGGAAAATTGAGCGTGCCTTGGGCGAACTTGGCTTGCAAATGGCCCATCTTAGCTTGGCGCAGATGGACATGGGTGGCGTGTTGGGCGAGCGGGTCGATCTCGTCCTGTCGGTAGCCGAGGCAGGTGAAGTGGCTGTAATCCAACGCCAATCCGACGCCGGTCTGGTCGATCAGCCGCTGGGTCAGGGCGGGGCTTTCGGCCCAGCTTTGCACATGCGGCTCAACGCAGAGTTTGGCTTTGTGGTGCGAGGCGA
Source organism: Cypionkella sp. (assembly GCF_034376685.1). Classification (GTDB taxonomy): domain Bacteria; phylum Pseudomonadota; class Alphaproteobacteria; order Rhodobacterales; family Rhodobacteraceae; genus Cypionkella. The sequence goes on along the minus strand of NZ_JAXMJJ010000110.1, from coordinate 6,095 downwards.
CCTCCAGCAGGGCTTTGATCGATTCGGCGGCTTGGGCAGCTGCCTGATCGCGGGACTGGCCGGGGTTGATGATGCCGGGAAGGATGAAAACCGAGCCGATGTTGGCAGCGTCGGCGAAGGTCAGGACGGCTTCGATGTCTTTGATGTTTTGGGATATTGTGTCGGGCAGCGCGAGGTTTTGACCGCTGAGACCTTCGCCAAGCAGATGGTAGTAATTTGGAATGGTGACGCCGAGGCTGCGAAGGGGCTCTGCCGCAGCTTTCGGATCAGCGAGAATTTCCGATTTGTTAAGACCTGAGCGGTAAAACAAACCGACATCTAGCGCGCTGATGCCCAAAGCGCGGCTGATGGCGGCGCATTCTTGCAAACTACAGGCGGGGAAAGACCATGACGTAAGCGACAATTTCATCTTAGCCCTCAATCTGCACGGCTTGGCCTGCGGCGGCGGAGGCATACATCGCAGCAATGGCTTCGGTCACGCGGGCACCATTTTCGCCGTTTGCGGGGTTGCCGACAGGCTTTCCGGCGCAGAGAGCGGCGAAATGCGTCACGGGAAGGGTGCCGTCGTAGTCAGCCTCGCCTGGAGCCATTGCGTAGGTCTCGTTGCTGCCGTCGAGCCGCGACAGTTCAAGCCGGGCGCGGCCCGCTTCGCAATCAAACCAGATCACGCCTTCGGTGCCGTAGAGGCGGATATCGGTGTGCATGCCGCGTTGTTTTGGCACGGTGGAGGAGCCGGAAAGCGCCACGGTCGCGCCATTGGTGCAGCGGCCTACGGCGGCATCGTAATAATCGACGCCGGTTTTGGATTTGCCATCAAGGCAGTAGATTTGCTGGAATTTCACATCGGCGACATGGCAAAGCCAAGCCAGCGAATGGCTCATCTGGCCCCAAGCATAGCCGCCGGCTTTTGCCGGATCAGACCAAGTCGAGGCCGGGGGGCGGAACAGGTGGTTGGCGGTTTCTAACATCGGCTCGCCCGCCATCAGATCATCCAGCGCGCTGCCCATCTGGCAGACGGCGTGGCGGATCTGGCCGATTTGACCCTGCGCGACCCATGCGGCGGCTTGCGCGGTGAAACGGGTGTAGTTGAGGCCGGTCGAGATCAGCACCTCACGACCGGCTGCAATGCCTGCGGCCGCGATGGCGCGACCATCGGCGGCATTGGTCGCCATCGGCTTTTCGACCAGCACATGTGCACCGGCTTGCAGGGCGGCAATGGCGGGGCGGGTGTGGGCGACGTGGGGCGTGGAGATGATCACACCATCCAGCGCCTCGGCCTTGATCATTTCGGTCACATCGCTGTAGCGGGCAGTGATGCCGAATTGATCGCCGACTTGCGTGAGGCGTTCAGGATCAAGATCACAGATCGCGATTTTATCAACATCGCCCGAGGCTTGCAGGGCGGGGATATGATTGAAACAGGCCCACCAGCCGATACCAACGACTCCGATTCTGGCCATGTTAATCTTCCTGTGCAACGGTGGATTGGTAGACGTTCTGCATATGCGCCTCGGCTGCTGCTGCTGCTGCTGCCGGGTCACGGGCTTTCAGGGCATCGAGCAGGCGGCGGTGGTCGTGTAGCGATTGATCGAGCACGCCGGGGCGTTCCGAGGCACGTTTGCGGAATTCGAGACCGATGACGTTCAGGGTTTCGCCGATGCGTTTCAGGAAGGCATTGCCGGAACCGATCCAGATGATTTCATGAAATTCGAAATCTGATTTGCGGAAGGCAATCGCGTCGCCAATGGTATCATGCTGGGCTGCCAGCACGGCCTCAAGCCGTTGCAGATCGGCGTCGGTGATGTTGACGGCGGCGCGGCGAGCGACATCGGATTCGATCAGGGATCGGGCGTCATAAAGCTCGCGAATGTTCATCTGTTCGAGCGAGAGGTAGAACTGGATCGGGCCGAGCAGGGCATCGGGGCCGAGATCAGAGATGTAAGCGCCGCCACCTTGGCGGGATTTCACCACGCCAAGCACCGCCAGCCCGCGCATTGCTTCGCGCACCGAGGGGCGCGAGACATCTAGCGACAGCGCTAGATCGCGTTCGGGCGGCAGGGCATCGCCCGCCTTCAGAACCCCCGATTTCACCATGTCGAGAATACGGCGGACCACCATTTCAGCGACGGACTCGCGCTGGATCGGGGTTTCGAATTCGATGCGGATCGGATCGGTCATGCTGTCGCCTCGGGCTTGGAGGACCTAGGGATAGGGAGTTTGATGCGCGGGATCACCACGGATGCGATGAGCAATAGGCCAATCACGCCGGTTTGGATATGGCCGGTGATGCTGAGTAGCGCCATGCCGTTGCGCAGGTTCAGCACGATCAGGATCGACAGCAGGGTGCCGACGAGGCTGCCTTTGCCGCCGAAAATGCTGACGCCGCCCAAGAGGACGATGGTGATGACGTCGAGTTCAAAGCCGGAAGCCACATCGCCGCGCACCGCGCCGACGCGCGCGGCGTATAGTAGGCCCGCGAAGGCGGCGGCGAGGCCCGACATGGTGAAGATGATGATCTTGTGGCGGGCGGTGTCGATGCCTGCAAAGTCGGCGACGTCGCGGTTCGAGCCAATCACATAGGTTTTGCGGCCAAAGCCTGAGCGTTCGAGCAAGATGTAGAGCAAGACGAACAGCACCACAAAGGCGATCAGTGCGAAGGGGACGGGGCCAATGAGGCCCTTTTGTCCGAGGGCTGCGAACCAATCGGGGAAGCCGCCGATACCGCGATCTTCCAGCATGACGCGAGCGAGGCCGCGAAAGCCGATCAGCGTGGCGAGAGTGACGACGAGGCTGGGCAGGCCAAGCCGGGCGGTGAACCAGCCGTTGAACAGACCGCCGGCGATGCCGATGCAGAGGCAGATCAGGATCACGAGGGGGGCGGGGAGGCCCATCTGGTGGAGGTAGCCGAAGGTGCAGGCGGAAAGGCCCATCATCGAGCCGACAGAGAGGTCAATTTCGGCATTGATGATCACGAAGGTCATCACGAGGGCGAGGATGATCTTTTCAATCGACAGTTGGAACAGGTTGATCTGGTTGGAGACTCCCAGAAAATCTGGCGCTGCGATGGCGTTGAAGGTGAAGATCACCACGAGGCAGGCGAACAGGAAGCCTTCCCAGCTGAACAGACGGCTCATTTCGCGGCCTCCTTCGATTTTTTAGCGCGCAGTTTGGTAAGGCGGCGCGACAGGATGGTATCGGTGGCGACGGCGAGCAGGATCAGTGCGCCGAGCACAGCCTCGCGCCAGAATTCGGAGACGACGGCCCAGCGGACAAGGCTGGTTTCGAGCAGGTCCACGAGGATCGCGCCGAGAAAGGCACCGATCACCGAGCCGGAACCGCCGAAGATATTGACGCCGCCAACCACGGCCGAGGCGACGGATTTCAGCTCGAACCCCAGCCCCGCGACGACGGTGATGTTGCCGAAGCGGGCGAGGAACATGAAGCCTGCAAGGCCTGCCATCAGGCCCGAGAGGGCGAAAGCTGCGAACACCACGCGCTTGGCGTCGATGCCTGCCATGTCGGCGGCCTCGGGGTTGGAGCCGACTGCGAACAAGGCCCGGGCGGGGCGCAGGCGGGTGAGGCAGAGGTGGACGAGGATCACCACAACAAGGCTGGCGGTAAAGCCCGCGCGGAATTCCAGCGTGCCGATCGAGAACACCGGCAGGTTGGGGAAATCGGTCAGCCAAGTGGGCAGGCTGTCGGACGTGATGGATTTGGCGTTGGAATATTCGACAAGGAAGGAGCGGAACAGCGCCATGGTGGCGAGGGTGACGATGATCGAGGGCACGCGGGCGTAGGCCACAAGCAGGCCGTTGACGATGCCAAAACTGGTGCCGACGAGGGCGGAGTAGAGCAGCAAAAGCAAGGGGTTGAGGTCAGGGTGGTTGGTGATGATCGAGCCCGTGGCGAAGGCGGAAAAGCCGACGATAGAGCCTACCGACAAATCAATATTGCGGGTCAGGATCACCAAAGTTTGCCCGGTGGCGATCAGCGCCATGATCGCGACTGACGAGGAAATCCGGTTGAACAGGCGGCCGTTCAGGTAGCCTTCGATCTGGGAGGCGAAGAACAGGATGACGATGGCAAGCACGGCCAGCAGGGCGAGGATGCGTAAAGCGGCGGGGGAGAGGCGGGAAAGCAGGGACATCAGGCGGCGTCCTTTTGTCCGGTGGCAAGCGCCATGATGGATTCTTGGCTGGCATCGGCGTGGTCAAGAATCGCCATCTGGCGGCCTTCGCGCATCACCAGAATACGGTCGCCTAGCGCCAGAACTTCGGGCAGATCTGACGAGATCACCAAAGCGGTGCCGCCTGCTGCGGTGAAAGCGCGGATCAGGGCGTGCACCTCGGCCTTGGCGCCGACGTCGATGCCGCGGGTGGGTTCATCGACGATCAGCAGGTCGGGCGCCATGTTGAGCCATTTCGCCAGCATGACCTTTTGCTGATTGCCGCCTGACAGGTTGCCGACTGCTATATCAGTGTTCGGCGTGCGGATGTTCAACTTTTTCTTGTAATCCCAAGCGGTTGCGATTTCGGCATGGGTGTTGATCAGGCCCAGGGGCGTGAGATATTTCTGCAAGGTCGCAAGGCTGATATTCCAGCGGATCGGCAGCGCCATCGCAAGGCCCAGTTTGCGGCGGTCTTCCGAGACATAGGCGATGCCAGCGTCAATCGCTTGGCGCGACGAGGTCACTTTCAGGGGCTGGCCCTTGTAAGTCACGCTACCCGCACTGGTTTTCAGCATACCGAACAGCGCCAAAGCCACATCGGTGCGGCGCGCGCCGATCAGGCCGGCCATCGCGAGAATTTCACCGCCTTTGATGTCGAAAGAGATATTTTCAAACACCCCATCAACGCTAAGGCCCTGCACGGACAGCAGAGTTTCCGAGGTGGCGGTGGAGGGCATCTTGGTGAAATAGTTGCCCACTTCACGACCGACCATCTCGGCGATCAGGGTTTGCGGATCGGTGTCGGTGATCAATTTGGTGGAAATATGCTTGCCATCGCGGATCACCGAAACCCGGTTGGCGAGCTGAAACACCTCTTCCAGACGGTGCGAGATATAGACCACCGAGACGCCGTCATCCGCCAAGGCGCGGGCGATGCGGCGGAGTTCGGTTGCCTCATGCGCGGACAGGCTGGCGGTGGGTTCGTCCATGATCAGTACGCGGACGTCTTGGGAAAGCGCGCGGGCAATTTCGACGGCCTGCTGCTCGGCGAGCGAAAGGCCAGAGGCGATGCGGTCCACATCCAGCGTCATGCCGATGCGGGTGATTAACTCTTTCGCGGCGCGGCGCATGGCGGGTCGGTTGAGGAACAGGCCGGAAGTGGCTGAAATAAAGATGTTTTCGGTGACATCCAGATCGGGAAACACCATCGGTTCCTGGTAAATCGCCGCAATCCCGCGCAGACGGGCGGCTTTCGAGCCGTTCAGCACAACGGGCACGCCATCAACCTCCAGAACGCCAGACGAGGGTTGGTGAATCCCGGTCATGATCTTGATCATGGTGGATTTGCCCGCACCATTTTCGCCGACAATGGCGTGCACTTCGCCAGGAAACAGATCCAGCGTCATGTCGGTCAAGGCGGCTGTCATCCCGAAGTTTTTCGAGACTCCGCGCAGGGCAAGCGTGGGGGCTAAGGTCATAGGTCAATCCGTCGAGAGGAGCGCGGCCGGAATGATCCCGACCGCGCGAAAAAGCCTTACTTTGCAGCGGCTTCGACGTTGTCTTTGTTGTAGACGGTGAATGGCCCCATCAGGATGCGCTTGGCGCCTTCACGGCCCGGATCGGCCTCAATCGCGTAATCACCCATCCGACCAGCGGTGAAGGTTTCGCCGATTTCACCCTTCAGCTGACCCGTCGCGAGGCCATAGGCGGTGAAATAGGTCAGATACCCTAGGTCGCGGAAGTCCCACAGCGCGAATTCTGGCGCGCAACCGTTCATCGTGTAGCTGACCATTTCCGACGGCAGACCAAGGCCTGAGACTTTGACTTTGTCGCACAAGCCTTCGTCCTGCATGGCTTTTGCGGACGCTTGGATACCAACGGTGGTTGGCGACATGATCAGGCCAAGGTCGGGGTGCTTGTCGACCAA
>NZ_JAXMJJ010000109.1:0-21608 GCF_034376685.1 Cypionkella sp. | reverse complement strand
TAGTCCCATGTGGATCACTCCGTTGCCCCCGCCGCTCACCGCTTTGGGGGTAGGTTCACATGGCTCAGTTCTCAGTGAAAATTATGTGCCTAACCGGCTTAGTTCTGGGTGAAAATCAACACCAGCTGTAATACAAGCTCTGGGCGATACCTTCCTTGCGGCATAGTTCCGCGATGCTGTCTTCGCCACGAAGACCGGACAATACAATCCGGATCTTCTCTTCAGACGAATGCAGGTTGCGCGTCGCACGCCGGATATCCTTCACAACCTGCTCGGCAGGCGCCTTCGTCGTCACGGGGTTCCTTCTCATCTCCACCTCCATGTGGGGTCAAGATGAGCCACAAACCCTCCGCTACGCAATCACGCCAAACTGTTCCATGGGCGCTGAAGGCGGACAGCGGAAGCCCTTCAGGCGAGGCTGTGAAACTTGGCTGCTCATGAAAGATGGCTATGCGCGCAGCTGGGGCGCGTCAACAACATGACAAAACCACGGCAACCACTCCATCTATTCACGGCTTACAGTTGGAGAAGGTTATTTGGCTTATCCTCGCTTTGCGGCAGGTACTGCCGCCCCCGCATCCGAGCATCACGCTTGATTCGAAGCATAGGCCAGAATCTTGCGGTTCTTAGTGTGCACGCGCGTGCTTAGTTCCAAGATTTTCCGCACTTACTCGAACAAATACACTCGTAATTAATTATAAATACTCAATACCCTGCGGATGCACAGCTGTGCAGGCATGTATTGACAGGTGGCGATCAGTTTGCAAAGATAAGGGTGAGAAAGAGCGGAGCACCGCATCGGCTTTGGAGGGCTGAGCAGTGCTGGGGTCAGCCTACCGCTATGGAGGAGGTATCAAATCATGTTGGAAGCTGGTCATGCACCAGTCGGATTGCCACGGCTGAAAGGCTGCCGAGGATGAGTGCGGTGTCTCATGGGGGCGATGACGCCCCGACCCTGCGCAACCGATTGGGCTATAAATTGCGGCTGACGATGCGCGAGCCGACAACGGTGATCGGCATCCTGATGGCGCTGCTGTTCGCCTATCTCATCGTGGTGCCGATCCTGTCGATCCTGATGGATTCCGCGACGGTGCAGTTTGGCGACGAGCGCCGCACCAAGGCCGATCTGGGCAGCGGCACCCTGTATTACCTGACCCGCGCTTTTACCTCGCCGGTGGCAATGGATCTGTTCTGGGAGCCGCTGCTGAACACGCTGATGGTGGCGGCGGGGGCGATTGCGATCTCTATGCTGGTGGGGGGCGTTCTGGGCTGGCTGATCGCACGCACCGACATGTTTGGCCGCCGCTGGTTCGCCACCGCGCTGATCGTGCCCTATATGCTGCCCGCATGGACCTTTGCGCTGGCTTGGACAACGCTGTTCAAAAACCGCACCGTCGGCGGCCAGCAAGGCTGGTTTGAGGCGATTGGTCTGACGCCGCCAGATTGGCTGGCCTATGGCCAATTTCCGATCACCGTCATTCTGGCGCTTCATTATACGCCGTTTGTGATCCTGCTGTTCGGCTCGGCTCTGCGTCGCTTTGACAGCCAGTTGGAAGATTCGGCGCGTATTCTGGGAGCTTCCAGTGGCACGGTGGCACGGCAGGTGATCTTGCCGCTGATGCGACCTGCACTGATGTCGGCGGTTGTGCTGATCTTCGCCAAGTGCCTGGGCGAGTTTGGCGTGCCTTATGTGCTTGGCCTGCCTGTAAAATTCGACGTGCTGGCAACCTCGCTTTACCGGTCTATCGGCTCGCGGCAGTCCGGTGTGGCGGGCGTGCTGGCCGGGGCAATCATGCTGATCGGGCTGATTGCAATTCTGGTTGATGCCTATCTGGCCCGCGAAGCGCGCCGCTTTGTAACCGTGGGCTCGAAAGGTTCGATGAACCGGACATCGCGGTTGCATAGCTGGCGGTTGCCCGCGACGGGTTTTGCCAGCCTTGTGTTTATCGCCAGCGTCGCGATGCCGCTTCTGACGCTGTTCTTGTCTACCGTGATGCGGATGCCTGCGAATTTCGCTTGGTCCAACTTCACGCTCGATTACTGGATCGGATGGGATCTGCCCACCGTGGCGATGCGCACGGGCATTCTACTCAGCCAGGATCTGTGGCGCGCCGCGTTCAACACGATCTGGATCGTTGGCACCGCGTCGATCTGTTCGGGCCTGCTGGGGATCTTGACCGGCTATGTTGTGGTGCGCACCCCGTTCCGCCCACTGTCGATCTTTCTGCGGCAGGTGACGTTCATGCCCTATCTGGTGCCGGGGATTGCCTTTGCTGCCGCTTATCTGTCGCTGTTTGCCGTGCAGCGCGGCCCGGTTCCGGCGCTATATGGCACCTATGCAATCCTGATCATGGCGCTGATGGCCGATCAGATGCCCTATGCCTCCCGCGCCGGGATTTCGGCGATGATGCAGCTTGGCAAAGACCCGGAGGAAGCGGCGCAGGTCGTGGGTGCGGGCTGGCTGCGGCGGATGCTGTGGGTGGTGTTGCCGATCCAGAAGGGCTCGCTTGTGACCGGCATTCTGTTGCCGTTTATCTCTGGCATCAAGGGGTTGAGCCTGTTCGTCATCCTTGCCGTGCCTGCCACTGACGTGCTGACCACCTTTTCGTTGCGGCTGGTCGACTACCACTACACCCAGGCGGCCAATGCGGTCGTGCTGATCATCGCGGGGCTGGCCTATGCGGGCACGGTTGCTGCCCAGAAACTTACCCGCACCAACTTGGCCGAAGGACTTGGAAGCTGATGCCCGACATCATTCTGCGTAATGTTCAGAAAAACTATGGCGGCGGGTCGCCGAATGCGGTGGCCGATCTTGATCTGCATATTGGCGATGGCGAGTTCATGTGCCTGCTGGGGCCATCGGGCTGCGGCAAGACCACGACTTTGCGGATGATCGCGGGGTTGGAGAACTTGTCAGGCGGTGAAATCTCGGTCGGGGGTCGGGTGGTGGATTCGATCCCGCAGGGCATCTTCGTCGGCCCGGAAAAGCGCGGCATGGGGCTGGTGTTTCAATCCTACGCGCTGTGGCCGCATCTGACCATCGAGCGCAATACCGACTTTGGCCTGCGCTTGCGCAAAGTGCCAAGGCCCGAGCGTGAAGAGCGTGTCAACGCCGTGATGAAGGCGCTGGATATCGAGAAATATCGTGACCGCTACCCGTCGCAACTGTCTGGTGGTCAGCAGCAGCGCGTCGCTTTGGCACGGATGTTGGCAGTCAATCCCGGTGTGTTGCTGTTGGACGAGCCGCTGTCGAACCTTGACGCCCGGTTGCGGCTGGAAATGCGCGCCGAGTTGAAGCGCATTCACGCCGCCTTCAAGACCACCATCGTTTTCGTGACGCATGACCAGTGGGAAGCGATGACCTTGGCCACCACCATCGCGGTGATGAATGACGGCACCCTGCAACAGCGTGGCACGCCGAACGATATCTATGAACGTCCCGCTAACCGCTTTGTCGCCGAGTTTGTCGGCAGCCCGCCGATCAACATCATCGAACTGGCGGAGGCTGGTGCGCATCCGCTGGAACGCGCGGCGCGGGATTATCTGCAGGCGCGCTTAGGCGCGGGGGCCGATATCGGTTCGGTCGGGATCCGGCCCGAGGCGCTGATGCTGGCCTTGCCGGAGGTTGCGGTGCCCACCGGGCATTTCCGCCACGGCGCGGTTGTTACCGGCGTTATGCCAACTGGCGGCAGCTGGATCATCGAAGCGCAGTGTGACGGGCGGGTGGTGTTTTTGACCACCACCGAAAGCCCGACGCTGCAGGGCGGCGAAACCGTGACGCTGCACGTAAAACCCGCAGCGCTGCATGTGTTTGACCGTAGCGGCGCACGCCTGGCGGGGGGCGATGACGCACTGGCGCGGGTCGCATGACAATCAAAGGGGAGGATAAGATGAGACACGCGATGAAGGGTTTGGGGCGGCTGACGCTGCTGGGCCTGCTGGCGACAACCGCAGCACAGGCACAGACCGATGCCGAATTGCTGGAGGCTGCGAAGGCCGAGCCGCCGATGACCGCATATGCGGTGACTGGCAAGATCGTCGACACTGCCGAGGCGTTCAGTGCGAAATACGGCCTGTCGGTCACCGGCAAGAAGGTGAACGAGGCCGGGCAGATCGAACTGCTGATCCGCGAAGCGCAGGCAGGTAATGTGGTGGGTGGCGTCTCACTGGCGGCGGATGCTGCCACCATCGCGTCAGAGTTGATGGATCAGGGCATCGTCGAAAGTTGGGTGCCACCGGATCTGGCTGAACACCTACCGGGAACCGCGCGCAATCCGCTTGTTGTGGTCAGTGATCCGACCGTTTGGGCCTACAATTCAGAAGTCTATGATGCCTGCCCGGTCAACAATGTCTGGCAGTTGGTCGACCCCGAGTGGAACGCCCGTGTGGCGATGATGGATCCGCTGGAAAAGCCCGCCTATGCCGATTGGTTCAACCAGCTGGAAGAAGGCCATGACGCCGAAATGGCCGCAGCCTATCAGACGCATTACGGCAAGCCGTTTGATCCTGCGCAGGGCAGCGCGACCGAGGCTTGGGTCAAGGCGTTTGCAGGCAACGGCGTGCTGATCTCGGATTCCACGGGCGTGGCGGATGCGATCGGGGCGCCGGGACAGACCGCGCCGTTCTTCGGGATGATCTCGGTCGCCAAGTTTCGCGACAACACGGATAAGGGTTCCAAGCTTGCGGTTTGCACCGGGGTCGCCCCCTTCAGCGGCTGGCTTTACCCCGGCCTTGGTGTGATCGCCAAAGGCACCGCCAGCCCGAACACCGCCAAGCTGTTCATCAGCTATTTGATGACCGCCGAGGGCATCGCACCGCAAAGCGTGGATGGCAAGCTGCCGTCAGATCCGCGTGTTGGACTGCCTGTGGATGAAGCCTCGGGCATCGCGGCAAATCTGGATCAGTTGATGATCTGGAACAACGCCGGATCCCAAAGCGACCTCGACCGCCGTCAGGATTGGCAAGATATCTGGCGGATGAGCCTGCGCTGAAACAGGCCTGCGCGCCCATCTGGGAGGGCGGCGCGCGGCCAAGGCAACCGGCGGAAACGCCCTGAGGTTTGAGGGAGGACAAGATGAAACACCTGACCACAACGGTCGCGATGCTGATGGCCCTGACGGGCGGGGCGCATGCCGAAGACTTCGATCTGAACGCGCTGATCGAGGCCGCAAAAGCAGAGCCGCCGATCACGGTTTTTGACAGCACCGGCAAAATTGTCGATATGGCCGAGGCCTTTACCGCCAAATACGGCGTTCAGGCCACCGGCACCAAGACCAAAGCACCGGCACAGATGGAAACCATCATCCGTGAGGTTCAGGCGGGCAATGTGCAGGGCGATGTCTCGTTGATCTCGGATGTGCCTGCGGTGATGGGGCAACTGTTGCCTGGTGGCTTTGCCGAAAGCTGGGTGCCGCCCGATCTGGCCGGCGATATTGCCGCCGAGGCGAAGGATCCGCTGCTGGTGGTCTCCAGCCCTAACGTGCTGGCCTACAACACAAACTTGTTCGAAAGCTGTCCGATCACCAATATCTGGCAACTGACCGATCCGGAATGGAAGGGCAAGGTCGCGATGCAGGATCCCTTGGGCAAGCCGTCTTACACCGACTGGTTCAACCAGATGCAGACCTATGCCGATGACAAGATCCGCGCGGCCTATGCGACGCAATACGGCAAGCCACTGGAAACCGATCAGGCCACGGCGACGGCGGCATTCATCGCGGCTTTGGCCGCCAATGGCCCGCTGCTCACCGATGCGGATGCGGCTGCCGCCGAAGCCGTCGCTGCCCCCGGCCAGACCGAGCCTTTCGTCGGCCTCGTCAGTGCGGCGAAGTTCCGCGACAACGCGGGTGCGGGGTTTTCGCTTGGTCTGTGCAGCGGTGTCGATCCGATCATCGGCTTTACCAACGCCACCGTTGGCTTGATCGTGAAGGGCACTGACAGCCCGAACGCAGCCAAGCTGTTCATCCATTACGCCATGACCGCCGAAGGCATCGCACCACAGGCCGAGGATGGCAAAATGTCGTTGAACACCACCGTCGGGCTGCCTGCGGATGAGCCGTCAGGCATCGCCGCGCATGTATCCGAGTTGCTGGCCTATAACCCGGCCTCTGGACTTGACGACTGGGATACCCGGCAGGATTGGCAGGATTTCTGGCGTTTGAACTATGCGAAATGAAACCGGCGACAGGAACACTGGCATGACGTTGAAAATGATCGCCCCGCTGGTGATGCTGCTTGCCGCCCCTGCTGCGGCGCAGACCTTCGATCTTGAAGCGTTGATCGCCGCCGCCAAGGCCGAACCGCCGATCACCATCTATGACAGCACCGGCAAGATCGTCGATATGGCCGAGGCGTTCACCGCGAAGTATGGCGTGCAAGCGACGGGCGAAAAGGTTTCGGCCAACAGCCAGCTCGAAATGCTGATCCGGGAATCGCAGGCGGGCAATGTGCAGGGCGACGTGGCGCTGCTGACCGATACGCCTGCGGCGATGGCACAGCTTTTGCCCACGAACATTCTGGAAAGCTGGGTGCCGGGGGACATCGAAGCCGATATTCCCGAGGGCTATCGCAACCCGCTGGCGATCTCGACCAATGCCAACGTCTGGGTCTACAACACGGAAAAGTATAGCGAATGCCCGGTGACAAACATCTGGCAGCTGACCGAACCCGCGTGGAAGGGCAAGATCGCGCTGATCGACCCGTTGACCAAGGGCACCTATACCGATTGGTTCAACCAGATGGCGACGCATGGCGGCGACAAGATCGCGGCGGCCCATCAGGCGCAATACGGCAAGCCTCTCGAAACCGATCAGGCCAGCCCTGCCGCCGCTTGGTTGGCCGCCTTGGCCGCCAACGGCCCGCTGATGGCAGACGGCGATGACCGCATTTCAGAAGCGGTTGGTGCGGCCGGTCAGGCCGATCCGTTCATGGGGCTCGTCAGCTCTGCCAAGTTCCGCGACAATGCCGACAAGGGCTATAAGTTGGGGCTTTGCAGCGGGCTCGATCCATGGGTGGGCTGGACTTATACCAAGCTGGGCCTGATCGCCAAGGGCACCGACAGCCCGAATGCGGCGCGGCTGTTCATCCATTATGTGCTGACGGAAGAAGGCATCATGCCGCAGATGGTGGACGGCAAGATCCCGACCAACAGCACAATTGCTTTGCCCGCCGACGAGCCCTCGGGCCTGTCCGCACATCTGGGCGCACTGTTCAACTATGACGCGGCAACCGGTCTGGACGACTGGGAAACCCGGCAAGACTGGCAGGACTTCTGGCAGCTGAACCACAAGCGCTAGGCCTGCCTTGCGGGGGGTGTTGCTCTCCGGCATCCCCCGCCCCTTCTGAAGAAAGATCAATATGACCGAGTTTCACCGCCATATCGCCAAAACCGCTGAAGCCGCCTGTCGTCTGGTCGGGCCTGCTCTGCTGACAGCGTTTCGGTCGCAGATGCAAATTGATTTCAAGGTGGATCGCCATGATCCCGTGACCGAGCATGATCGGCGGGCGGAAGCCGCAATCCGCGACTTCATCTTCCGCGAGGTGCCGGATTCTACTTTTATGGGCGAGGAAGGCGGCAGCATCGGCTCGGGTGAGGTGCGCTGGTTCGTAGATCCGATTGACGGCACCGCCAACTTCGCGCGCGGGCTTGCCTTCTGGTGCGTCTCGGTCGGTGCCGTGATCGGCAATGAGGTGGTGGCTGGCGCAATCTACGATCCGGTCGCGGGCAATATGTTCACCGGCTCGGCTGCGGGAGCGTTTCTGAACGGCATGCCGATGCAGTCACGGGCGGCAGCGGACGAGCAGCACGCCGTGCTGATCACCGGCTATCCGGTTAGCCGTGATTTTCGACTGGATGGCCAATGGCTGGCCCTGCAACGCTTTGGCGCGCTGACCGAGACCTTTGCCACCTTGCGCCGTCCGGGCAGTGCTGCACTGTCGATTGCGCATGTCGCGGCAGGCTGGGTGGATGCGGCGGCGGGGTTTGGGGTGAACCCATGGGATGTGACGGCCGCGATTGCGATACTGCGGCAGGCGGGCGGCAGCTATCATCCGCATAGCCTTGGCAAGGTTGCCCCTGACGCAGCAGCTTATATGCATCCCGGCTATGTCGCGCTTGGCGCTGGTGCCAATTACCCAGTGTTGTGCCGCATCGCGCATGAAATCTCTGCGGGCCGGGTCGGAGCACTGCCCGCCATGCACTCGATAGCACGGTGATAGAACACACCCTCAATAGTGATACAAATTAGTATCTATAGTATGGACTTGAAGGAAATGCACAGCTGTGCAATCAACCATGATAGTACTCTGACGACAACCATAGGAAGTATCCGATGATCCTTGATGAATTGGCCATCGACCAGCGGGAGGCATTCTGCCTTGACCTCGCACGCAGCGCCGCAATCTTGGCACTGGATGGGTTTGAGCGGCAGGCCGGTCAGCCGATCGGCATGAAGGGTCCGCAAGACTATCTGACTGAAACCGATGGCGCGGTAGAGCGGCATGTCCGCGCACGCATCGCCAAAGCTTTTCCCTCTGACGGCTTTCTTGGCGAGGAAACCGGCGGCACTCCCGGCGACATCGCCTGGGTGGTGGACCCAATTGACGGCACCGCGAATTTTGCCCGTTCGATCCCCCATTTCTGCATCTCTATCGCTTTCGTCACGAGCGGCGAGGTGCAGCTTGGCGCGATTCTGAATCCAGCGACGGATGAGCTGTATTTCGCCCGCAAGGGCCGTGGCGCGACGCGCAATGGCAAGGCAATACACGTCGCGCCAACCACAGACTTGCAGGCAACCTCGTTTGAGCTGGGCTGGTCCAACCGCGTGCCATTGTCTCGTTACATCCAGTCACTGACCGCGCTGTTTGAGGCGGGCAGCAATGTGCGGCGCAGCGCATCCGGCGCAATGGCGCTGGCTTATGTTGCGGATGGGCGAACGGATGGCTATGCCGAACTGCATATGAATTCGTGGGATTGTCTGGCCGGTCTGCTGCTGGTGCGCGAGGCTGGCGGCGTCACCTGCGCGTTCCTGTCACTGGGCGGTCTGATCGACGGCGCACCGGTGCTGGCGGCTTCGCCCGCCGTCGCTGCCGTGTTGGCCACTGCCACAGGAATCCCGATTTTCCCGGGCGCCGATATACTGCCCGCGCCCACTCTGACGACGCTGAGGACTGCATGACCGAAAAATTCTCCCAGCGTTTCGAGCGCCCAAGCATCAGCAAGGTCTATGAAAACCTGCCGGGCTATGGCGTTGATCTTTATGTGGGTGGGCGGGAGGGCGCGTCGGATATTCCGCTGCTACGCGCGCATGGCATCTCAACGGTGCTGAACTGCGCGGTGAACCTTGATTTCAACTATGTGGCGACGCCGGATGAGGTCTCGCATGATTCCGTCGGTTATGGACCTGCTCTGATCCGCTATTACAAGCTTGGCATCGTTGATGGTCCAGGCAATCCTGACACGATGATGCTGGCAGGGTTTTATCAACTGCGTGGGGCGCTGGATCAGATCATGCCCGAAAAGCCAAGCTATCCCCGGCGGGATCGTGGCAGCTTGCTGGTGAACTGCCGCGCGGGGCGGTCGCGCTCTGTGGTGCTGGTGGCGCTGTTCTTGCATCTGCATCTGCCGGGTGAGTTTCCGACTTTGGCAGCGGCCATAGACCATGTGCGGATCAAGCGCGCGTTGCGCCCTGAGGAATGGCATGAAACGCCGAAGCCCATGTTGATTGCCGCCGCCGAACGCACCGCGCATTGGGTGGGTCTGATAGAGGACGATATCGCCCGAACCGCCAAAACCGGAGCCGCATGAGGTGACGCTGCTGGCCGTCATCGCCGACCCGCATTACCATGATTGCGGCTGGGTGCCGAAGCACAGTGGGCTGCCGGGTGCGATCCGCACTTATGCCGAGACAATCGCCTCGACACGCGTGTTCAACGAATCCGCCGCCGCGTTTCGCGCCGCATTGGACCGCGCAGTTGCCGAGGGCGCGCGGCATGTCCTGCTGATCGGCGATCTGACTGACGACGGCCAAGTGCCCAACATTGCCGGGGCGGTGGCGCTGTTGGCGCATTACCGCAAGCGACACGGGCTGCGGGTATTTGCCACGCCGGGAAACCATGATTTTTTTGCGGTGGCGGGGCGACCGCAGGTCAAGACGTTCATTGCAACAGATGGCAGTCCGGTTGTGGTGGACAGCAGCACGACGCCCGAGGCCGCGACATTGGGTGCCTTACCCGCGCTTCAGATGATGGGCCGACTGGGCTATCAGCCGGAAACGGGCGATCTGCATTGGGAAAGCCCGTTTGGCCGGAATCCTGACTGGGCAGCTCGCAGCTATGATGTAACAAGCCCGGATGGCGGCACCTGTTGTCGTATGATCGACGCATCTTATCTGGTCGAGCCCGTGCCAGATCTGTGGTTGCTGTCGATCGACGCCAATGTCTGCGCCCCCCGAAACGGCGCGACGGATCTGAGAGATGCCGCGCAGTTTCACGATCCAACCGATACGGGCTGGTCTGGCGTGCTGCATCATCGGGCGCATGTGCTGAGTTGGATGGCAGATGTGGCGCAGCGCGCGCAGGTCATGGGCAAGCGGTTGATCGCCTTTTCGCATTATCCCGGACTGGACGCGCTTGGCGGCGCTTCTGCGGATGAGGTTGCGCTGTTTGGCGCAAGCGGACTGGCGCGGCGCGCGCCGGGGGCCGAGGTGGCTGCAGCCTTCGCCAAGACGGGTGTGCAAGTGCATTTTTCGGGGCATTTGCACGTCAATGATACCGCTGCCTATCGCGGGCCAGAGGGGGCGTTTTTGAACCTTGCAGTGCCTTCTCCGGTAGGCTTTCCGGCTGGGATGAAGCTGGCCGATGTGGGGGTTGATCAGATCACCATACGGACGGTGTCGCTGGCGGATGCCCCTGCGCATGATGTGGCCTTTACCGCCTATCGGGCCGAGGCGATCTGCGCGGGCCAAAGCGCACCGCCCGCCAGCCATGCCCATGATTATGGCGCGTTCCTGAATTGCCATCTGGCGGCAGTGGTACAGGATCGCTACATCCCGCGCGAATGGCCCGAAGATATGGCAGATTTCGTCGCATCGCGGCACGTCGATGATCTTTTGGCGCTGATCGGTGTGGCGGGGCTGGATGCGCCAGATATTGCTCTGGCGGCCTTGGTCGAGGATTGGTATCGGCTGCGCAAGGGCGGCGAGGCGGCAGCGCCGTTTATTGCAGCCGATCGGCTGGCCTTCTATCACAAGCTTTGCGCGCAGCTTCCCGACCGCAACGGCAGTGATTTGGCCGTGCGCTTCATCACCTTGCTGCGGATTATGCGTGCCTATCTGGCGCGGCTGCCAAACGGTGATTTCATCATCCATTTGCCCGATTTGCGCATCACCCCGATCTGATCACGGCCTGACGGTGCGGTGCCAGACCACTTGCACCGGGAAATTCTGCTTGCCCAAGTCCGCTTCATCGCTGGTCAGGATGGCTGCGATATATTCGGCGATCTCTTTGATCGGCTGACGGAATGTGGTCAGGTTGTAACCCAGCCAACCGGCCTCGGGGATGTCATCAAAGCCAATCACGCAGAGATCGTCTGGGATCGACAGCCGGAAATCCTGCCGGGCGGCGTCCATGAAGCCAATGGCAAGCAGGTCGGTGACGCAAAATACACCGTCAGGCCGCGACGAGGCTGCAAGCAACTGCCGGGCGCTGTCGACCCCGCTGGCATAGCCGGTGGGGCCAGCGCGGCTGACTGTGACCGTGGGGAGGGGGCAAAACATGGTCGTCGTCGTGGTAGGTTAAGGGTTTCAGAGTAACGCGGGACCCACAATGGATGTAAGTATTTTTGTTGAGACGACGTTTCACGATGGCGAAACGCGTAGGCGCAATATCGGTCGGCTCCGCCGTGCGCCTGACGAGTTGGGACCCGCGAACCTTGGTCTGCTTCTCGACGAGGCAAAGCAATTGCTAGGGCGATTGCAGGAAGCGATCCTGCAAGAACAGATCGATGAAGCGCTGTCCGCTCGCCGGAAATGCAACGACTGTGGTCGACGACGAACGATCCATGATGATCGCGGCCGTATCTTCGATACCATGTTCGGTCGTTTTCGCATGAAGTCGCCCAGGATTCGACAGTGCTCGTGCCAATCTGCCGGGGTCGAGAACACTCGGCCGGAATCTCCATATTCTGGACTTTTTCCTGATCGTGCGACGCCAGAACTTCAGCGCCTACAGGCTGAATTGGGATCGAGGCACTCGCTTCGAGAAGCCGCCCGACTGATCGAAATGTTCCTGCCCTGTTCGGCCCAGTTGAACACGACAGTGCGAAATCGCTTGGGTCGCATCGCTGACGAAATCAGCAACGACGACGCGCGCCGAGGAGACGCGGGTACAAACGCGGAAGCATCCCCACTGACTGTTTTCCCGGATGGTGCACAGATACGATGTCGGCCTGAATACCAGAAACGGCACCTTTTGATGTTGTGGTCGGCAAGGTTGAAAGCCTCAATATGAGCCGACGATTTGGTCTCGTTCAACAAGCCGCTGCGTCGCCTGCCAGGCGGCTCCGAAATGACCTGATTACACAAGGTTGGGATGGCCAAAGCAAGGTGACCGTGATTTCAGACGGCGAACCAGACTTGCCAAACCTAGTGCGGCATTCCGTTCCAGGTCCCGCCTTCCACATACTGGATTGGTGGCATATCTCGATGCGGGTAAAGCACATTGAAAATGCGGTGCAAGGCCTCCTGCAATCGAAAGGCTTTTCAGGGTTGCAACTACTCTTCGAGCGACCTGCCGCGACAATGCGCTGGTACCTTTGGCACGGGAAAGTGATGATCGCCGCGCCAATCCTCAAAGTTCTTCAAATCGATTGTGATCGATTGCGTGCCGAAACCCGAGAATTACGAGAAGCCGCCAGGCGCGTCAAAGCCCGGTATCAGGATCTCTATTCCTACCTTTCCAACAACTTCGACGCGCTTCCGGACTATGGTTGTCGATACCGAAACGGCCTCGCGGTTTCATCGTCCCGGGCAGAAGGCTGCGTCGATGACATAGGCAACATTCGCATGGGAAAACGCCGCCGCATGAGATGGTCACCGCAGGGCGCACTTCGCGTTGCCGTCACGCGGGCTGCTGTCCTTGACGGAAGGCTAACCGTTTCAAAGCTGGCCGCTTGATCACCATGTTTTGCCCACTCCCACCCAGCAATGTCAGTGTGGCAGGCGTCAAGTCGTCTCGATGCGCCACTGCAAACTCAAACGCCGGAGTTATCCCAATTGCGCGAGCAGACGGGCGCGGGCGTCAAGCTCATCTCAAATCTTGGACACTGTCTGATTGGTAGAATTTGATAGCTAAATTGAACTGCGACCACGGAGGCGATGTTCGGCAAAATCCCAACAAACGCGCCGGGCAAGATCGAATTCAATATGCGCCGGGTTCATCAGAAAACGCCAGGAAAACCCGTCGATCAGGGCAACAAGCCCGTCGACAGCATCGCCAATCTGGTCGGCTGGAACTGCTTGACGAAAGGCATATCCGATGTTCGATCTGAAGCGCGCGCCAAGAATCCGATTGATCCGGTGCAGGTGCTGCGAGCCCTTTTCCTGAAAGATCAGCCCAAACTGCAGCCACGCCTCCTGAGCGTCAGACTCGTATAGTTTTGGCTGAAAGTTGCCATCAATGATCGCCCTAAGCCGCTGCTCTGGGCTCGGGTTTGCGGGCAGCAACCGCTGGATCTCATCGCGCAGCAGGCTGGAGACCCGGCGCAGGGCAAGCGCCAGCAATTCATCCTTGCCGTCAAAGTAGTGGTTGACCAGTGCGGGTGACATCTCGGCGCGCTTGGCGATGCTGGCCAGCGTGGCGCCGGCAAGCCCACCTTCGGCTATCACCGAAATTGTCGCCTGCACCAACTCTTCGCGCCGTATCGCGGTTAAGGATTTTCTCAAGGGTCAACCATTCTCTCGGAGGGGCGGTTTTCCGCGTCAGGGTTCGTTGCAGCCGAGGCCAGATTGCGCTGGCAGCGCCCCGTTTGCAAGGCCTTCATTGATGATCAATACTAATTGTTGACTGATAGAACAATAAACTGTTTTATGAAATCATAAACGGATGGAGACAGGGCACTATGGCGGGCTTGGACGATGGAATGACGCAGCTTGAGGCATTCGCTAACGGTGTCGAAACCCGCTCAGTCGAGACGGTATGGATCCCACTGGCGGATGGGCGCAGGCTTGCCGCGCGGCTGTTTTTACCCGCAAATCCCGCGCCCGTGCCGGTCATTCTTGAATACATTCCCTACCGCCGACGTGATCTTACACGGCTTGGCGACGATCAACTGCACCTGTGGTTCGCAGCGCATGGCTATGCGGGGGCCCGTGTCGACATCGCGGGCACCGGTGATTCTGAGGGGGTGATGGGCGATGAGTATATCGCCCGCGAACAGGATGATGCCTGCGAGGTGATCGAATGGCTGGGGCAGCAAGATTGGTGCAGCGGTGCCGTGGGAATGATCGGGCATTCCTGGGGCGGGTTTTCTGGGCTGCAGGCTGCAGCACGCAGACCGGCGCGGCTCAAGGCGGTTGTCAGCGTTTACTCCACCGATGACCGCTATGCCTGTGACGCGCATTGGATGGGCGGCTGTCTGATTGACGATAATTTCAGTTGGGGCAGCGCTCTTTTTAACTATTGCGCGCTGCCGCCAGATCCCGCCGTGGTGGGCCACGACACATGGCGCGAGATGTGGCGGGTGCGGATCGAGAATGCCACGCTGATTCCTGCGGGCTGGATGCGGCACCAGCGGCGGGATGAATTCTGGAAGCACGGTTCGGTCTGTGAAGATTTCGGCGCGATTGCCTGTCCTGTTCTTGCAGTGGGCGGTTGGCTTGACGGCTATCCCCGCACTGTTTTCAATCTGGTCGAAAACCTGTCCGCGCCCTGCAAGGGCATCATTGGGCCTTGGGGGCATAAAATGCCGGAAATCGGTTTTCCCGGCCCGGCCATCGGGTTTTTGCAGGAATGCCTGCGCTGGTGGGATCGCTGGCTGAAGGACATCAAAAATGGTGTTGAGGACGATCCTGACATGCGGCTTTACCTGATGGACCCGCTGACCCCTGACCCGGTGGCAACCACGCGTCCCGGTCGCTGGTTGGCAATCCGCAACTGGCCTGAGGCAGCCGCGCAGCCCCAAACCTTCTCGCTCGGCAGCGACGGCACGCTCGTGCGTGGCGAAGCCATCAAAGGAGCAGGCAAAACCTGCAGCGTCAGATCGCCCCTTACCACGGGCCAAACCGGGCAGGCCTGGTGCCCTTATGGGCAGGGCCGGGTGGCGCCTGATGGCGCGGTCGATCAACGTGTTGACGATGCGTTGTCTTTGTGTTTCGACCTTGCCAGTTTGACCGAACCTCTGAGCATTCTGGGCACCGGCTGGCTCCGCTTGCTAGTCAGCGCCGACAAACCTTTGGCGCAGGTTGCGGTGCGGTTGACCGATGTCGCCCCGGATGGAACATCAACGCTTGTCAGCTTTGGCGTGCTGAACCTCGCGCATCGCAACAGCCATGAGTTTCCCGAAGCGCTGGTGCCGGGACAGTCTTATGATGTGCAGGTCGAACTGAAACCCGTGGGCCAGATCATCCCGGCTGGCCACAAACTGCGACTGGCGATTTCCTCGGCCTATTGGCCGATGCTGTGGCCGTCGCCGGAACAGGCCATGCTGACGATCGACCCGGCGGGCAGCCGCCTTGATCTGCCCGTGCTGGCCGAAGGATTTGAATCGGAGCCTGTTATCTTTGGCCCGGTGGCACAGGCACCGGCTGGGCCATCGACCAGACTGATTGCCGGCAAGCAGACCCGCGACCGCCGGGTTGATGTCGCAACCGGCACCATGACGCTGACCGCTCTGAGCGATGACGGCACCGCGCGTATTGACGAGACGGGAACCGAGGTCAGTTCCTCGCACCTTGAAACCATGATTATTGCGCCCGGTGTTGCCACCTCGGCAGAGTATCTGTCGGAATGCAAAATCGGCTTTCGCCGCGACGACTGGCAGGCGCATTTGCAGACCACTGTTAGAGTGACGTGCTCTGAGACGGCGTTTCACGTCACCGGCTCGCTGGTCGCCCATGAAGGGGATCAGATTTTTGCCGAACGGAAATTCGATGAGACAATCCCGCGTGACCATCTTTGAGGTCGCACTGAACTTGTAACCAAGGCAGTTCTGACCGCTCTGCCAAATGCTCTCCGCCCCGTAATTATATCGGAAAAGGACAGACATCATGCTCAAGAACGCCACCCGCCGCCAGTTCATGCTGGGCACCGCCACTGCTGCAGTAGCACCTTTTGTTCTGGGCTTCCCTGTCGCCTATGCGCAGGGAAACGATACTGTCACCCTGCGCATCCCGGATGACATCAGCAATGTTGATCCCGCTTTCCGCGTCGGCCCGGTTGAGGGAAACATCCTGTCTGCCGTCTGCCAGCGCCTTGCGCGGTTCAAGCCCGGCTCGTTGGAATGGGAGCCTGACGCAGCGAAATGGATCAAGCAGAACTCGGACACCGAAATCGAGTTCGAACTGAACCCCGGCCAGATGTTCCATGATGGTTATGGCGAACTGACAGCCGAGGATGTGAAATTCAGCTTTGAGAGGTTCATCACCCCCGATGCGCAGGGTGCCATGGTGGCCTATGCCGACGATTTTGGCGCGTTGGACCGGGTTGAAGTGACGGGCACTTATACTGGCAAGCTGATCCTGAAGAATCCGGCACCGGCCATCTGGATGATCGCCATCTGTGACGGCTCGGGGTCGATCCTGTCGAAGAAGGCCACGGAAGCCCTCGGCACCGGGATTTCGACCCGTGCAATCGGATCTGGGCCCTATGTCTTCAAAGAATGGAAACCCCGCGATCAGGTGGTGCTAGAGGCAAGCCCCGACTATGCGGGCCGCGATATGCCGACCTTCCGGCAAATTATCCTGAAGCCGATTGTAGAGCCGCGCACCGCATTGCTGTCGCTGCTTGCCAAGGAAACCGCGCTGACCGCGGCGGATGTGACGGCGGAAGACGAATTGGCCAAAGACAGTGACGTGACGGTCGTCAAGATGGAGGGGATTGATTATACTTGGGTCAGTCTGAACGTTGAAAAGGGCGCGCTGGCCGATCTGCGGGTGCGTCAAGCGATCCGGCTGGGAATGGATATCCAGACCGTGATCGACGGGGCCTATGCTGGCAAGGTCGGGCGCGCCAATGCGCTGCTGGCCCCTCCCCTTCTGGGCTATTGGGCAGAAGCCCCGGTCTACAATCGCGACATCGCGGCAGCACAGGCCCTGTTAGCCGAGGCAGGACACAGCAATATCGCGCTGACCTTCACCTGCCTGAACGATTCAACATCGCAGGCCATCGCTCAGATCGTGCAGGCCAATCTGTCGGAGATTGGCATCAATCTGACCATCAATGCTCTGGACCCTGGTGCTTATTGGGCGATGGGGTCGGGCGATGCGGCAAAAGATCTGGAACTGACGCTGATCACCTATGCCTCCAAATTCGACCCCAGCTTTCAGACCCAATGGTTTCTGGGCTCGCAAGTCGGTGTGTGGAACTGGCAGCGCTGGACCAGCGACGAATTTGATCGGTTGCACACTGAGGCGGCGTCGATGCTTGATCCCCTCGGGCGGCAAGAGAAATATGTTCGGATGCAGCAGTTGCTGGATGAAAGCGCTTCCTGCATCTGGATCACCCATGGCGTGCATCTGTATGGGCATGCCAACTGGTTGACGCCATCGATTTTGCCCAACGGTCTCGACTGGCAATTGCGTTTTTTTAAACCCGTTTGAACGGACGGCTCGGACCTTGCGGCAGAAAGGGGAAATCGCGATGCCAGTTATCATCAGGGCCGGGAGCCGTTCACTCGACGGGCCGTCAGGCATCGGCAGGGGGCAGGCATGACGCAGATTTTCGGCTTTCTGTGGCGGCGGGCCTTGGCGGGGGTGCTGACGATCATCGGTGCTGTGATCTTGCTGTTCGTGCTGATCCAATTCGTGCCGGGCGATCTTGCCAGCGTGCTTTATGGGCCGCGCGCGACCCCAGAGCTGCGTGCTATCCTGACCGAACGGATGGGGTTGGATCGGTCCATCCAGGAGCAGCTTTGGCAGTTTCTGTCGCGCGCGCTGCGCTGCGATTTCGGCACCGATGTCATCTCGGGCCGCCCGATCCTGCAGATGATTGTCGACGTATTGCCCAATACAATGGCACTGGCCTTCGCGGCACTTGGCCTTAGTCTGCTGCTTGGGGTGCCGCTCGGCGCTGTAGCAGCGGTGCGGCCGGGATCGCTGGCGGATCGGGTGCTCGGGGTGTTTTCTGTCGTGCTGATCACCACGCCCAGCTTTGTGATCGCAATCCTTCTTCTGCTGGTGTTCTCGCTGGCACTGGACTGGCTGCCCGTGGCGGGGGCTGGTGCCGAGGGTGATCCCATAGACCAGCTGTTGCACCTGATCCTGCCGACCACGGCGCTTGCACTGGGCTGGGTGGGCTATCTTGCCCGGCTGGTCCGGGCAGCGCTGCTGGAGGTGCTTGCCGAACAGCATGTGCGCACTTTGCGCGCCTATGGCGTGCCGGAATGGCGCATTCTGGTGATCTATGCGATGCGGCCAGCGCTGATCCCGGTAGTGGCCATTCTTGGTGTTGCCTTGGGCGATCTGATCGGCAGCGCCTTGTTTGCCGAGATGATCTTCGCTCGACCCGGTATCGGGACGCTCAGTTACAACGCTGTGGCCTCTCGCAACTTTGCCGTGGTGCAGGCGGCGACGGTGATCATCGTGCTGGTCTATGTCACCGCCAATATCGGTGTCGAGATTATCAGCGGGTTGCTGGATCCGCGGTTCCGCCGCGCCGTGACGAGGGACGAGGCATGAGCCGACTTCTCACAACCGTCCGGCAGGAACGGGGCGGCAAAGCCGGCATGGTTCTGGTTGTGCTGGTGCTGCTGTTGGCGCTGGTCGGACCCTGGCTTGCCGCCGATCCGAACCGGATCGACGTGCAATCGCGGTTCGCGGCCCCGTCACTTACACACTTGCTTGGGACAGACAATCTTGGGCGTGACTTGTTTGCCCGCGTGGCCGTAGGCACCCGGTCGGCACTTTCCATTGCTTGCCTTGTGGTCGCGCTGTCGATGGCGGGCGGCACCTGCCTTGGTGTCACGGCGGCGCTGTCTGGCCGGATCGCTGATCGCACCATCCTTGCCATGTTGGATATCATCAGCGCTTTCCCAATCTACATTCTGATCTTTGCGCTGGTGGCACTTTACGGCACCGGCATGGGCAAGCTGATCGTGGTTATCTCGCTTGCTTTTCTGCCGCAGTTTGCCCGCGTCGCGCGCAGTCAGGCGCTGACCCTGAAACACCGCCCGTTCATCGAGGCCGCCTTGCTGATGGGGCTGTCGCGACCCAACATCATCCTGCGCCATATCGTGCCAAACATCATCGGGCCGATGATCGTGCTGGCCAGCATGAATGTGCCGGTCGTCATCACCATCGAGGCGGCGATGTCCTTCATCGGCCTCGGCGTGCAGCCGCCAGCCACCAGTCTGGGCACGCTAATACGCGACGGTTATGTGTTTCTGGATCAGTCGTGGTGGCCCATCGTGGGATCTGCCGCCGTGCTGGCCGTGGCGACGCTGGGCTGCACCTTGCTTGGCGAGGCCCTGCGCGACGCGGTTGACCCGAAGCTGAGAGGGCGGATGTGATGCAGGGCGCAAATCGCAGCGGCCATATTGGTCTGTCCAACCTGTCGCTTGATTTTACCAGCCGGGGCGGTGCCGCCAGCCCGGTGCTGCGTGATATCTCGCTCGATATTCCGCCACGGTCGATCGTGGGTCTGGTGGGCGAATCTGGCAGTGGCAAATCAACGGTGGCGCTGGCCTTTATGGGCCTGCTTACTCCGAATGCCCGGGTGCGGGGCGGGCAGATCACGTTGCGCGACCGCAAGATTGAATGCGCCGACAGCACGGCGCTGGCGGCGCTGCGTGGGCGTGAGTTTGCGATGATATTTCAGGATCCGACGGCCTCGCTCAATCCGGTGTTTACCATCGGGGCGCATCTGCACGAAGTGCTGCGCCGTTGTGATCCACAGGCGGATCGCGCGGCGCGGCAGGCGCGGGCAGTTGCCGCGCTGGGAACGGTTGGCTTTGACCGTCCTGAAGCGCGGATGCGCAACTATGTGCATGAGCTTTCCGGTGGTATGCGGCAGCGTGTGGTCATCGCCATGGCGCTGCTGGCGCGGCCCAGCCTACTGATCGCAGATGAGCCAACTACCGCGCTGGACGTGACGGTCGAGGCGCAGGTTATGGCGCAGATGTGCGCGCTGCGCGATGAGATCGGCTGTTCAATCCTGCTGATCACCCATTCTTTGGGTCTGGTCGCGCGCTACTGCGATCAGGTGGCGGTGATCTATGCCGGTGAGATCGTTGAGCGCGGCGCGGTGGCAGATGTGGTCCGTCATCCCGCGCATCCCTATACCGCCGATCTATTCACCTGTGATGTCGAGATTGACGCGCCACGCGCCAATCCGCCACTGGAGCAACGCTTTCAGGTGATCCCTGGCGAATTGCCCGCCCTGCGGGATTTGCCCAAGGGCTGCATCTATGCGCCGCGCTGTGCCCACGCAGTCGCGGATTGCACCGCAGCACACCCCGATCTGCGAGCATTGGCAGGCAAATCCAGTCAGGAGGCCCGATGCATTCTGACACTGTAGCACCATGCCCGTCGGCGGCTATTGACGTTACGGCTGCCGTTGTGACCTTTGGCACATTCCGAGCGCTGGATGGCATCTCGGTCGTGGTCCCTACCGGCAGTTGTTTCGGCATTGTCGGGGAGAGCGGCTCTGGCAAGACGACACTTCTGCGCTCTATTCTGGGGCTTCAGCGGCTGAGTGCGGGTCAGGTCACATTGATGGGCGCGGTGCAGCCGCCCGCCCGGCGTGATTTTCGCAGTCTGATCACCACGATCCAACCCATTTTTCAGGATCCTGCACAATCGCTGTCGCCGCGCCGCCGGATTGGTCAGTCGATGGACGAGGTGGCCGGATGTCTCGGCGAGTCGCGCGACGAGATTCGCGCCCGGCTGGCGGAAATCCTGCAACGACTTGGCCTGCCGCCCGGCGTCGTCGATCTCTATCCGCATCAGATCAGTGGCGGACAAGCCCGCCGTGCCGCGATCGCCCGCGCGCTGCTGTTTCGCCCCCGCATTCTGGCGGCGGATGAACCAACCGCCGGTCTCGACGTCTCGGTTCAGGGTGATTTGCTGAACCTACTGCAAGAGATTCGTACTGAGACCGCCGTAACGCTGCTGGTGGTCAGCCACAATTTGGCAGTGGTGCGGCTGATTGCCGATCAGGTCGCGGTGATGCATCGCGGCCGTATTGTCGAACAAGGCGATTGCACCATAGTCCTGCAAACACCCCTGGCCGATTACACGCAACAACTGCTTGCCTCTTGGCCTCGTGCACGTCACGTGGGCGATGGTCGAGGATAAGGATGCTATCGGCCCCACAATTGAGAAACTATGTCTCGTGAATCGAATGCCAATTTTATGAGAACTGAACCGCTCCCAAAAAACCGAGTCAAGGCTCCAGAC
>NZ_JAXMJJ010000108.1:0-97807 GCF_034376685.1 Cypionkella sp. | reverse complement strand
CAGTCTATCCATGCCATTAAACCTAAGGATATCCCAGGTCGCAACCGGGCGAGCCAAAAGTGACCTATAACCGGGTCATGCTGAAAATCTCCGGTGAGGCGCTGATGGGCGATCAAGGCTATGGCCTGCACCCGCCCACCGTGCAGCGCATCGCCGAAGAGGTCAAATCGGTGCGCGATCTGGGGGTTGAGATCTGCATGGTGATCGGCGGCGGCAATATTTTCCGCGGTCTGGCAGGCTCGGCGCAAGGCATGGAGCGCACCACCGCCGATTACATGGGCATGCTTGCCACCGTGATGAACGCGCTTGCGATGCAGTCGGCCCTCGAATCCATCGGCGTCTTCACCCGCGTGATCAGCGCCATCCCGATGGATCAGGTCTGCGAACCCTACATCCGCCGCCGCGCCGTCCGCCACCTTGAGAAAAAGCGGGTCTGCATCTTCGCGGCTGGCACCGGCAACCCCTATTTCACCACCGACACCGCCGCCACCTTGCGCGCCAACGAAATGGCCTGCCAAGCGATCTTCAAAGGCACCAAGGTGGATGGCGTCTACGACAAAGACCCGAAGAAATATCCCGACGCCAAGCGCTATGACAACGTGACCTACGACGAAGTGCTGCAAAAGCACCTCGGCGTGATGGATGCCTCTGCCATCGCCCTCGCACGCGACAACGACCTGCCGATCATCGTGTTCTCCTTGGATGAGCCCGGCGGCTTCAAAGGCATCCTCGCAGGGCAGGGCACCTATACGCGGGTGCATGGCTAAGGCGGGGAAACCCACCACCGCCAAGCCAAACCCCTATACCTGCCAAACCACTTGCTGTTATAGAACGGCAAAAGCCCATGCGAACGGGCCGAAGACACGAAGGAAGACCCCATGTCGGACGATCTTGAAATTGACCTCGACGCCATCCAGCGCCGGATGGACGGCGCGATGAATGCGCTGAAAGTGGAATTCGCCAGCCTGCGCACCGGCCGCGCCTCGGCCTCGATTGTCGAGCCGATCATGGTTGACGCCTACGGCCAGATGACCCCGATCAACCAGCTCGGCACCGTCAACGTGCCGGAACCCCGTATGGTGGTGATCAACGTCTGGGATAAGGCGATGATCGCCAAGGTCGAGAAAGCCATTCGCGAAAGCGGCATCGGCATCAACCCGGTCACCGATGGCCCGCTGATCCGCCTGCCGATCCCCGAGCTGAACGAAGAGCGTCGCAAGCAGTTGACCAAGGTGGCGGCAGGCTATGCCGAGAACACCAAAGTCGCGATCCGCAACGTGCGCCGCGACGGCATGGACCAGATCAAGAAGGCCAAAACCGCCGGTATGGGCGAAGATGACCAAAAGATGTGGTCGGACGAAGTGCAAGAGCTGACTGACAAGGCGATCCTTGCCGTTGACCGCGCGCTGGAACACAAACAAGCCGAGATCATGCAGGTCTAAGACCTCGCCACCGGGCGCGCGGCCCATCCCGCGCGCCAAAGTTTCGCTACGTTTTCCAGCCCACAGCTTTGGGCAAGTTCATCAGGTAGGGCGCGGTCCTTGGGCGATAAAACCGACACAAAGACCCGCGAGGCAGCGCATGTCGCCATCATCATGGATGGCAATGGCCGCTGGGCCACCAATCGCGGCTGGCCGCGGCTGGTCGGCCACCGCAAGGGTGCCGAGCGCGTCAAACAGATCGTCCGCGCCGCCCCCGAGATCGGCATCCAGTGGCTGACGATCTATGCGTTCTCCACCGAAAACTGGAAACGCTCGACCGAAGAAGTCCTCGGCCTGATGTCGATCTTCGCGCGCTACATCGAACGTGAGGCTGATCGTCTGGCCGCTGATGGCGTGCGGATGCGCTTCATTGGGGACCGCAGCAAGCTTGATGCCAAATTGCAGCGCCTGATGGCCGGGATTGAGGCCCGCACCGCCAATCTCACCCGGCTGAACCTGACCGTGGCGATCAATTATGGTGGCCGCGATGAGATCACCCGCACCATTCGCACATTGGCCGCCGAGGCCGCAGCGGGCCGTCTTGATCCCGCCCAGATCACCGATGCGATGATCAGCCAGCATCTCGATACCGCCAATATCCCCGATCCCGATCTGGTGATCCGCACCTCTGGCGAGACCCGCACCTCGAATTTCCTGCCGTGGCAGGCGGCCTATGCCGAATACGAGTTCACCCAGACGCTCTGGCCCGATTTCACCATAGAAGAGCTTGTCGCCATTCTGGAACGTTTCGGCCACCGGGACCGCCGTTTTGGCGGCGTGGTTTCGGCATGAGTCCGGCCGTTGATCGATGGAACGATCTGAAGCCGCGGGTGGCTTCGGCGGCGGTGATGCTGGTGGTGGGCGCGATAGAGGTCTGGCTGGGCGGCTGGTGGTTTCTGATCCTGATCACGCTGCTGACCGCCGTGATGATCTGGGAACTCGCCCGGCTGTCGCAGCCCAACCAGCCGCAACACGCCTTGGCGATTGCCGCGCTTGCCGCGCTGTGTATGCTCGTGGATGAGGGCTGGCCCTCGGTTTCGGCGTGGATCGTGTTTCCGCTGGTGCCCTTGGCCTTCATGGCCACGCCGCGCCGCCAACAAAAGGCGGTGGCGATCATCTCGATGGCGGTGCTGATCTCGGGCCACGGCTTGTTCGTGCTGCGCGATGAAGAGGGCACGATTGCCTTTCTGTGGCTGATCAGCGTGGTCATCATCTCAGATGTGATGGGCTATTTTGCCGGCCGCATCTTGGGCGGTCCAAAATTCTGGCCCGCGATCAGCCCGAAGAAAACCTGGTCGGGCACCGTTGCGGGCTGGATTGGCGCTGCCGTGGTGGGCGCTGCTTTCGCGCTTTGCGGTCATGGCAACGGCTGGCTGATCGTGCTGTCGCCGTTTGTGGCTTTCGCCGGTCAGATGGGCGATATCGTTGAAAGCTGGCTGAAACGCCGGTTGGGCGCGAAAGACAGCTCGAACCTGATCCCCGGACATGGCGGCGTGCTGGACCGTTTTGACGCGCTGACGGGGGCGATGGTGCTGGTGATGCTGCTGGCATGGCTGTTTGACCTGCCGCTTGGGGGCTAGATGCGCTCGATTTCGGTTTTTGGTGCCACCGGATCGGTGGGCGAAAGCACATATGATCTGCTGATGCGCGAGGGCGGGGCCGAGGCTTACCGTACCGTTGCCTTGACGGGCGGGCGCAATGTGGCGCGATTGGCGGAAATGGCGATTGCCTTGCGGGCAGAACTTGCCGTGACCGCCTTTGACGATTGCCTGCCCGCGCTGCGCGACGCTTTGGCAGGCAGCGGCATTGCCGCAGCCGCAGGCAGCCAAGCCATCACCGAGGCCGCAGACCGCCCCGCCGATTGGGTGATGAGCGCGATAGTCGGCGCAGCAGGGCTGGTGCCGGGGATGCGGGCTTTGCGCCACGGCGGCAAGCTGGCGCTAGCGAATAAGGAAAGCCTTGTCACCGCAGGGCAATTGCTGATGGCCACCGCCGCTGCCAATGAAGCCACGGTGCTGCCGGTCGACTCCGAGCATTCCGCGATCTTTCAGGCCTTGGTGGGCGAAGATATGGCGGCGGTCGAACGCATCATCCTCACCGCCTCAGGTGGGGCGTTGCGCGATTGGCCGTTCGAGCGTCTGGCCGATGCCAGCGTGACCGAAGCCTTGGCGCATCCGAACTGGAGCATGGGCGCCCGCATCACCATCGACTCGGCCTCGATGTTCAACAAGGCCTTGGAAGTCATTGAAACCCGCGAGTTTTTCGGGGTCGAGCCTGAGCAGATCGAGGTGATCATCCACCCCGAATCGATCATTCATGCGCTGGTGGGCTTCCGCGATGGCGCGGTGATGGCGCATCTGGGCGCGCCCGATATGCGCCACCCGATCGGCTATGCGTTGCACTGGCCGCACCGCCAAAGCCTGCCGGTGGCCCGGCTGGATCTGGCGGCCCTTGGCGGTCTGAGCTTCCGCGCCCCCGATGAGATCCGCTTCCCCGCCCTGCGTCTGGCGCGCGAGGTGATGGCCACCCGTGGCCTCGCCGGGGCCGCGTTCAACGCCGCCAAAGAGGTGGCTTTGGATCATTTCATCGCGGGCGGCCTTGGCTTCATGCAGATGGCGGCGGTGGTCGAGGCTACACTTAACCGTGTTTCGTCCGATTGCAGCCTTGGAAATGCCGCCCTTGCCCTTGAGGATGTGCTGCAAATGGATCATCTGGCACGGGTAAGAGCCGCCGAAGCGGTGCAAATGGTAAAGGGCAGCTAGCGTGGATTTCAGCAGCTTTGTGGCGTCATTTGGCGGTGCGGTTTGGTCGGGCTTGTTCTTCATCGTCGCGGTGGCGGTGATCGTCGCGGTGCATGAATACGGTCATTACATCGTCGGCCGCTGGTCGGGCATCCATGCCGAGGTGTTCTCGTTGGGCTTCGGCCCGGTGATCTATTCCCGCGTCGACAAACGCGGCACCCAATGGCAGATCGCAGCCTTGCCCATCGGCGGCTATGTGAAATTCTTGGGCGACAAAGACGCAGCCTCTGCCCCCGACCAAGCGGTCCTGAGCGGGCTTTCGGCGGAGGAACGCCGCCACACCATGACGGGCGCACCGCTTTGGGCCCGCGCCGCCACCGTGGCCGCCGGGCCGATCTTCAACTTCATCCTCGCCCTGATCGTCTATATCGGCCTGATCAGCTACACCGGGGTTGCCACCGATGCGCCCGTGGTGGGCCGCGTCAATGCCTCGCCCTTCGTCGGTGAAACCATCCAACCCGGCGACCGGATTCTGGCGCTGAACGGCACCGCCACGCCCGATATTGCCACGTTTGCCGATGTTGCCAGAAAACTGCCCGCCACGACCACCATCAGCTACAGCATTGAACGCGATGGCAAAACGCTCGACGTGCAAGGCGCGCATCCGTTCCTGCCGCTGGTCGGGGCGGTGATGCCACGCAATGCGGGCGGTGATGCGGGGATTAAGGTCGGCGATGTGATCGTGCAGGCGGGCGGCATCGAAGTGGCGGCTTTCACCCAACTGCCGGCTTTGGTCGAAGCCACGCAGGGCCAGCCGATCGCGTTGAAAATCTGGCGCAACGGCGAAATCATCGACCTCACTTTGTCGCCCAACCGTCGCGATCTGCCGAAAGACGGCGGTGGCTTCGAGACCCGCTGGATGATCGGCCTGTCGGGCGGCATGTTGTTTGAGCCGCAAACCCGGCAACCCGGCCCGTGGGAAACCGTGACGCTTGCGGTCGATCAGGCCTGGTTCACCGCGCAATCCTCGCTTTCTGCGCTGTGGCACATCGTCACCGGCCAGATCAGCTCTTGCAACCTCTCTGGCCCCGTCGGCATGGCCGAGGTGATGGGCGATGCCGCCAGCCAGGGTCTCTTCGAGTTTATGGGCTATCTTGGCATGATGTCGCTGGGCATTGGCCTGCTCAATCTGTTCCCGATTCCGGTGCTCGATGGCGGCCATCTGGTGTTTTACGCCTATGAGGCGGTGTTCCGCCGCCCACCAGCGCCTGCGGTGATGAACGTGCTGATGCTGATCGGACTGATGGCCGTGCTCAGCTTCATGTTCTTCGCTTTGGGCAATGATTTCACCTGCAAATAGCGGACGAAACCCCTGCGGCCATAGAACTGCCACATTCAAACCGTAGATTTTTCCCATCGTTTGATGCGGAAAGGGCCGATCCATGCAGGCAGTCATGAAAAGCTACAAAGGCTTGTCACTTCTGGTCTGGTTGAACTGGGATCGCCTGTTCACCGTGGGCACGGTTGTCGTCGGTCTTCTGGCTGGCGCGTTCCTTGGCACCGCGCTGGTTCAGCCGTGATCCGGGCGCAAAGCCTTCGCTCAGAATATCCGCGTTTTGCTGACGATTTTTTCGGCCATCCTTTTGACATTGCTTGCGGTTGCAGGTAGTCAGATGCACAGGATTTAGTGCATTCAGGAGCGGCTCATGCGGGAAACAGCAAGCGCAACCATTTCGCGCAAGGGTATGTTCCGGCGCGTCATGCGCCCCACGCTCGTTGCAATTCTGCTTTCCAGCGCAATGGTTTCCGAGCCGTTCCTCTCTAGCGCACAGGCGCAAACCTACAGTTTCAGCAATGTGACGATTGAGGGCAACGAACGTGTCGATGCCGCCACGATCCTGAAATACGCGGGAATCGCTCGTGGAGAGAGCGTGGCCGCCGGACAGTTGAACGACGCTTATCAGCGGATTTTCGCGTCGGGCCTGTTTGAAACTGTTGATCTTCTGCCACAGGGCGGCACCCTGCTGATCCGTGTCAAAGAATTGCCGATGCTGAACATTGTCGATTTTCAGGGCAACAAGCTGGTCAAAGACGAAAAGCTGAGCGAACTGGTCAAATCCAAATCGCGGCTGGTCTATAATCCGGCGCAAGCCGAGGCGGATGCCGCGCAAATCGCCGAGGCATACCGGGTGCAAAGCCGTTTGGCCGCAACCGTTGATCCCAAGATCATCCGTCGCTCGGACAACCGCGTTGATCTGGTGTTTGAAATCACCGAAGGCAAGGTGGTTGAAAACGAAGGCATTTCCTTTGTCGGTAACCGCGCGTTCAGCGACCGCCGCTTGAAACAAGTGCTGGAAACCAAACAGGCAGGGTTCCTGCGTCAGTTGATCAAGGCCGATACCTTCGTGCCGGAACGGCTGGAAGTAGACAAGCAAATGCTGCGCGATTTCTATATGTCGCGCGGCTATATTGACGTGCAAGTGGTGGATGCCACCGGCCAGCTGTCGCGCGAACGCGATGCAACCTTTGTGACCTATACCGTCAAAGAAGGCCAAAGCTGGAAGATCGGCAAGGTCAGCACGGTTTCGGAAGTTGAGGGCGTCAATGCCGCCGAATTTGCCGCCGTGCAAAAGATGCGCTCGGGCGTGACCTATTCGCCCGCGATTATCGAAAACAACATCGCCCGGATGGAAAATCTGGCTTTGCGCAAGGGTCTGAACTTTGTGCGCATCGAGCCGCGTCTGGTGCGCAATGATCGCGGTCAGGTGCTGGACGTGGAATATGTCATCAAGCGCGGTGACAAGGTCTTCGTCGAACGCATTGATATTGAAGGCAATACCACGACGCTCGATCAGGTTGTGCGCCGTCAGTTCCGCACCGTAGAAGGCGACCCCTTCAACCCGCGCGAAATCCGTCAAGCGGCGGAACGTATCCGCGCTTTGGGATTCTTCACCGATGCCAAAGTTGATGCCAAGCCCGGCAGCAACCCGGATGAAGTCGTGCTCAACGTCGATGTCGAAGAGCAACCCACAGGTTCGATCAGCCTTGGCGCAAGCTTTGGCACATCATCTGGTCTGGGGCTGAATGTCGGTTTCGCGGAAACCAACTTCCTGGGGCGAGGGCAGTCGTTCGCTGTCAACATCGCGACGGCTTCTGACACCAAAGACAGCGGTATTTCCTTTGTGGAACCGGCCTTGCTGGGCCGTGATCTCAAATTGAAACTCGGCGCAAGCTACAATGAAACCGACAATGCCAGCGCGCTCTATGACACCCGCAAGGTTGCGATCAGCGCTGGTCTGGAGTTCCCGATTGCCGAGCAGTCGCGGTTTGAACTGCGCTACAAGGCGTTTCAGGATACGATCAGCAACGTAGATGAAGACGCCTCCACTCTATTGTTCGAAGAAGAAGAGCGGGGGTCCGAATTCGGCTCTGGTCTGGGCTATACCTACAGCTTTGACAACCGCGTCACGGGTCTCAATCCGAATAGCAGCCTGCTGTTCCGTTTTGGTCAGGATTTCGTCGGTCTGGGCGGTGATGCGAAATATGTTCAAACCAGCGCTCTGGCTGTGGCGGAAACCAAGATCTTCAATGAAGATGTGACCCTGCGCGCGATCTTTGAAGGTGGTGCGATCAACAGCTTTGGCGGCTACAGCACCCGCGTGACGGATCGTTACTTCGGCAACGGCAAGATCCGGGGCTTTGATACCAACGGCATCGGTCCGCGTGACGTGGACGTGGACGGTCATACCGGGACCGGCGACGCTTTGGGCGGCAACTTCTACGCCACCGCAAAATTCGAAGCCGAGTTTCCGCTCGGTCTGCCAGAAGAATATGGCATTACTGGCGGTGTCTTCTACGACATGGGTACGGTCTGGGGCTTGGATAATACGGGCGGATTCATCGACGACGACGCCCATCTGCGCGCTGCGGTCGGGCTCTCGATCCTGTGGACCACGCCAATCGGTCCGCTGCGGTTCAACTTCTCGAACGCGGTCAAGAAAGAAAGCTATGACAAAGAGCAAAGCTTCGATCTGACCATCGCGACGAAATTCTGATGAAGCGGCAGGCGGCAGGGCTGGTTTTGGCGCTGCTGCTTGCGGTTTCGACGCAAGCGGGGTTGGCACAAAGCGTGGTGCAAAAGACCGCCATCGTGACGCTGGATCAGGATCAGTTGTATCTCGGCACGCAATATGGCCGCGCTCTGCAAACCAGGTTCGAGGCCGAGTCCGCCACCCTGCTGGCCGAAAACCGCAAGATCGACGCAGCACTTGAGGCGGAAGAGCGCACGCTGACCGACAAACGCGCGACGATGACCGCACAAGCCTTCCGCCCTTTGGCTGAGGCTTTCGACAACAAAGCCAATGAGTTGCGCGCCGCACAAGAGATCAAATCCAGCGATCTGGCCAAGCTGCGCGATAGTGATCGGCAAGCCTTCTTTCAGGCCGTGGCTCCGATTCTGGGCGATTACATGGTCGAACGCGGCGCTGTCGCCATTCTTGATAAATCGGCCATCGTGGTCAGCCTTGGCTCCATCGACATCACCAAAGAGGTGATCGCCCGCATCGACGCGCGGCTTGGCGACGGCACTACCCCCCCGGCACCGGCGCCATAAACCCGCCCACCGCCAATGACTTGTCTCAGGCGGCGGTTTTCGCTAGTCAGATCATATGCCCCGCCAAGAGGGCTGCACACTCGGAGAACCCATGACCGACCAACCCGCAGCCCCGCTGTCTGCCGACCTGTCGCTGATCCAGCGCATCATTCCGCACCGCTATCCCTTCCTGCTGGTCGATAAGGTGCGCGACATCTACATCAACAAATCCTGCGTTGGCATCAAGAACATCACCTTCAACGAGCCGCAGTTTCAGGGCCATTTTCCCGGCATGCCGATCTTTCCGGGGGTGATGATCATCGAGGCGATGGCGCAGACCTCTGGCATCCTCGTCGGCCTGTCGATGGATCTCGTCGATAAAAACGCCACCGTGTTCTTCATGGGCGTCGATGCGGTGAAGTTCCGCCGCAAAGTCGTGCCCGGCGATGTGCTGGAACTTCACGTCACCGCCCTGCGCGGTGGTGGTCGGGTCTGGAAATTTGCCGGTCGCGCCATGGTTGACGGTGAACTCGCCTGCGAAGCCGAATTCATGGCGATGTTCGACGTGCCGAAGAAAGCCTGAGCATGTCCATCCACGGAACCGCCCTTGTCCACCCGTCGGCCTTTGTCGAGGAAGGTGCCACGATTGGCCCGGATTGCTTCATCGGCCCGTTCGCGCTGATCGGAGCCGAGGTGACACTGGCCAAAGGCGTCACCGTGAAATCGCATGCCGTGGTGACGGGCTGGACCGAGATCGGTGAAGACACCACAATCTTCCCCTTCGCCTGCGTCGGGGAGGTGCCGCAAGACCTGAAATTCAAGGGCGAACGCACCCGGCTGATCGTAGGCCAACGCTGCAAAATCCGCGAGGGTGCCACGCTGAATACTGGCACGGAAGGCGGCGGCGGTGTCACCCGCATCGGCGATGATTGCCTGCTGATGACGGGCGCGCATATCGGCCACGACGCGCAGCTCGGAAACCGCATCGTTCTCGCCAATCAGGTCGCCATTGCCGGCCACTGCCATATCGGGGACGACGTGATCATTGGCGGCCTCTCGGGCATCCACCAATGGGTGCGTATCGGCCGTGGTGCCATCATCGGCGCTGTGACGATGGTCACCAATGACGTGCTGCCCTACGGCCTTGTGCAAGGCCCGCGTGGCGTTTTGGATGGCTTGAACCTCGTCGGCCTGAAACGCAAAGGCGTCGAGCGTAGCGACATCTCCGCCATGCGCGCGGCCTATCAGGCGTTGGCGCAAGGTGACGGCAGCTTCCAGGATCGCGCCCGCCGTCTGGCCGAGGATACCGACAGCGATTATGTGCGTGAGATGACCGATTTCATCCTGTCCGCCACCGACCGCTCGTTCCTGACGCCAAAATGAGCAAGCTTGCGATCATTGCAGGGCGGGGCGCTCTGCCTGCGGCCTTGGTCGCAGCGCTGCCGGATCGCCCGATGATCTGCGCGCTTGATGGCTTTGCGCCCGAAGGGCTGGACGTCGATCAAATCTTCCGCGTTGAACGGCTTGCCCTGTTCCTGCGCCTGCTCGAAGACCAAGGCATCAGCCAAGTGATCTTTGCAGGTGCTGCGCAACGTCCCCGCCTTGACCCCTCGCTGTTCGATCCTCAAACCGCGCAAATGGTGCCGCGCC
The DNA here is from genome assembly GCF_034376685.1 of Cypionkella sp. Classification (GTDB taxonomy): domain Bacteria; phylum Pseudomonadota; class Alphaproteobacteria; order Rhodobacterales; family Rhodobacteraceae; genus Cypionkella. The sequence goes on along the minus strand of NZ_JAXMJJ010000108.1, from coordinate 87,344 downwards.
TGCTCGCCGCGATGCAGGCGGGCGATGACGCCACCCTGCGCGCCGTCATCGCAATCTTCGAGGAAGCGGGCTTTGAGGTGGTCGGCGTCGAATCCGTCGCCCCCGATCTGCTGCCCGCCGCAGCCGTGCTGACTGGAACCCTCACCCCCCAGCACGAATCCGACGCCGCCCGCGCCGAAACCATCACCGCCGCGCTCGGCGCGGTCGATGTCGGCCAAGGCTGCGTCGTGGCCCAAGGCCTCTGCCTCGCGGTTGAGGCTCTGCCCGGCACCGACGCCATGCTCACCAGCCTGAGCCAAATCCCCGCCAGCCTGCGCCCGAAAGGCGGCCTCTACTACAAAGCCGCCAAACCCGGCCAAGACCGCCGCATCGACCTGCCCACCATCGGGGTTGAGACCATCCGTCTTGCCGCCGAGGCGGGTCTGTCCGGCATTGCCTTCCAAGCAGGCTCGGTGATCTGCCTTGATGTGCCGCAAATGATCACGGCGGCGCAGGCGAACGGCCTGCTGCTATGGGCGCGCTAAGCCTGTTCCTGATCGCCGGAGAACCCTCTGGTGATCGCCTTGGTGCTGCCCTGATGGCGGGTCTGAAAACCCTGCACCCCGAGGTAAGCTTTCAGGGCGTCGGCGGCCCCATGATGCAGGCCGAAGGGCTGAACAGCCTGTTCCCGATGGAAGAACTCTCGATCATGGGCATTGCGGAAGTGCTGCCGAAATACTTCCACCTGAAACGCCGCATCCGCGAAACCGCCGCCGCAGCCCTTGCCGCCAGCCCTGCCGCGATGATCACCATAGACTCCCCCGACTTCTGCCTGCGCGTTGCCAAAATTGTCAAAGCCGCCAACCCGGACCTGCGCACCATCCACTACGTCGCGCCCTCGGTCTGGGCATGGCGACCCGGTCGTGCCGCCAAAATGGCGAAAGTCATCGACCACGTCCTCGCCCTGTTGCCGTTCGAGCCGCCCTACATGACCGCCGCCGGAATGACCTGCGATTTCGTCGGCCATCCGGTGGTGTCAGAACCGCTTGCGACCCCCGAAGAGGCCGCGCAATTCGCAGGGCAGGGCCCACTGATCCTGACGCTTCCCGGATCGCGCAAAGGCGAAGTCAGCCGCCTCGCCCCAGTGATCAGTGAAACGCTTGCCCTGATCAAAGCCCAACACCCCAGCGCCCGCGTCGCCCTGCCCACCGTGCGCGGCGTCGAGGCACTGGTGCGCGATCTCTCCGCCACATGGCCAATCCAACCGCAAATCATCACCGATCCCGTCCTGAAACGCGCCGCCTTCGCTGCGGCTGACGTGGCGCTTGCCGCCTCTGGCACCGTGTCCTTGGAACTCGCCGCGAACAACTGCCCGATGGTGATCGCCTATGACATGCACCCACTCACCCTCTGGCTGATGCGCCGCGCCGCGCTGATTGACACCGTAACCTTGGTCAACCTCGTCTCGGAAACCCGCGTGGTGCCGGAATTTATCGGAGAGCGCTGCAAGCCTGACCTGATCGCCGCGGCACTGCTAAACCTGCTGGAAAACCCGCATAGCCAAGACCAAGCCATGCACCTCACCATGCAACGATTGGGGCAAGGCTTCGAGCCCCCCGGCCTGCGCGCGGCCAAATCCGTCCTCGCCGCCCTGCCGGGCCAAACTCGCTAAACTTTATCTAAAATTGTCATCCTCTGCGCTCAAATATCCCACAGGGGTCCGGGGGTGTGAAACCCCCGGTTAAGGCCAGCCCCAAACGACACATCTGGTTAACCAAGACGCGACACGCTCAAAATAACCCAATATTATCAATGGTCCCGAGTTGGGACCGTCACTTTCCCCGCCAAATCCAGCCGCCACCAAACACCCGGCTGCCTTCAGGGGCATAGAAAACACAAGCCTGCCCCGGCGACACCCCATCCTCAGGGTCCAACAGTTCCACCATAGCCTCGGTGCTGGAAATCGGCCGCACCACCGCAGGCCGCGGTGGCCGGGTCGAGCGGACCTTCACATTCAAATGCCACTCCGCGCGGCTCTCAAACGCCTCATCGCCCAACCAGTTGATCTCGCGGAGCGGAATCGTCCGGGTCGACAAAGCCTCCTTCGGCCCGACAATCACCTGCCGCAAAGCCGGGTCCAGCTTCACCACATAAAGCGGATCACCCAACCCCCCGATCCCCAGCCCCTTGCGCTGCCCGATCGTGTAATGAATGACCCCGCGATGCTGCCCCAGCACATTCCCGGCCTGATCGACAATATCCCCCGGATCAGCAGACCCCGGTCGCAGCTTTTCAATCACCGCCGCATAATTGCCGTTCGGAACGAAGCAAATATCCTGACTGTCCGGCTTATCCGCCACCGACAGCCCGTATTTCGCAGCCAAAGCCCGCGTCTCGGCTTTCGATCCCAGATGCCCCAATGGAAACCGCAGGTAAGCCAGTTGCTCTGCTGTGGTCGAGAATAGGAAATAACTCTGATCCCGGTTCGCATCCGTCGCCATATGCAGCTCTGGCCCATCACCGACCTTGCGCTGTATATAATGCCCGGTCGCCATACAATCCGCATTCAGATCCTTGGCTGTCGCCAGCAAATCCTTGAACTTCACCCGCTCATTGCAGCGAATACACGGCACCGGAGTAGCCCCCGCGAGATACGCATCGGCAAATTCCTCAATCACCGCCTCGCGAAAGGTGTTTTCATAATCCAGCACGTAATGCGGAAACCCCATCACTTCCGCCACCCGCGCCGCATCGTGAATGTCGCGCCCCGCGCAGCACGCGCCCTTTTTCGCCAGCGCAGCACCATGATCATACAGCTGCAAGGTGACGCCCACCACATCATAGCCTTCCTCGGCCAGCTGTGCGGCCACGACCGAGCTGTCAACACCGCCCGACATGGCGACGACCACGCGGGTTTCAGAGGGGGGCTTGGCAAAACCAAGCGAGTTCAGCGGCTGATCAAACATCGAAAATTCCGGGGATAGGGCGGCAGCAAGGCCATTCGTTCGCAATATAGGAAAATGCAGTATAGTCTCAACCCCCGGCTTTACGCTTGTTTAAGCTCGTTCCGCCAAGCTGCCTTCGGTATGAGCGAGGAGCTTAGCATGTATCTCAAGAAAGTTGATGGCCCAAGGCAGGTCACTCTGCCAGATGGCTCGATCCTGTCGCGCGCCGATCTGCCGCCAGTAGACACCCGCCGCTGGGTGGCCAGCCGCAAGGCTGTGGTGGTCAAAGCGGTGCTTTACGGTCTGATTTCCGAGGTGGAAGCTTTGGAGCGCTATGCTTTGTCAGAGGAAGAGTTCGTGCTCTGGCGACAAGCGGTTGAAACCCATGGCGAAAAAGCCCTACGAGTCACAACACTTCAAAAGTACCGACAACTTTAGATTGTTTTCGCAAATCCTTCCGTCACAGTAACGTGTAGTTAACCATTGCCAGCCAAAGTCATTAACGAACAAGAGCCTGTGACGGAGCCCCGGAATGCGAATTTTACTGGTTGAGGACGATCCTACCACTTCCCGTAGTATCGAATTGATGCTGACCCACGCGAATTTGAATGTCTATTGCACCGATCTTGGTGAGGATGGCATCGATTTGGCGAAACTTTATGATTACGATCTGATTCTGCTGGATCTCAATCTGCCGGATATGTCGGGGCACGAGGTGTTGCGGCAGTTGCGCCTCGCCCGGATCGAAACGCCGATTCTGATTCTCTCGGGCTCGGACGATGCCGAGAACAAGATCAAAGGTTTTGGCTTTGGCGCAGATGACTATCTGACCAAGCCGTTCCACCGCGAAGAACTGGTGGCGCGGATCCATGCCATCATCCGTCGCTCGAAGGGGCACAGCCAGTCGATGATCAAGACCGGCAGCGTCAATGTGAACCTTGATGCCAAGACGGTCGATGTCGGCGGCAACATGGTGCATCTGACCGGCAAGGAATATCAGATGCTGGAGCTGCTATCGTTGCGCAAAGGCACAACCCTGACCAAAGAGATGTTTCTCAATCACCTCTACGGCGGCATGGATGAACCAGAGCTGAAAATCATCGATGTGTTCATCTGCAAGTTGCGCAAGAAACTGGCTGAGGCGACGGGCGGGCAAAACTATATCGAAACCGTCTGGGGCCGTGGCTATGTGTTGCGCGAACCCGGCATCGCTACGGTCACGCCCCGGCTGGCCGCCAGCGCTTGATCCGCTGCTTGGCCGTGCTTGCCCATTCCCGGTGCGCCGCTTAACTTGTGGCAAACGGGAATGGGGGCGGCAATGACGGCGGAGCTAGAGCAATTGACCGAGGCCGAGGCCCGAGCAGAACTCGCCCGACTGGCCGAGCTGATTGCGGCGGCCAATCGCGCCTATCACACGCTGGATACGCCAGAGATATCGGATGCCGAATTTGACGCGTTAAAACGGCGGAATCTGGCGATTGAGACGCGGTTTCCAGCGCTAAAGCTGGCGGACAGCCCCTCGGATCACGTCGGCGCGGCGCTGGCAGATGGCTTTGGCAAGGTGGCGCATGCCGTGCGGATGCTGTCCCTGGAAAACGCGTTTGACGACAGCGATATCACTGATTTTGAAGAAAGGGTGCGCAAATATCTGGGTCTGAAAGCCGGGGTGGCCTTTACGGCAGAGCCCAAGATTGACGGGTTGTCGCTGTCTTTGCGCTATGAGCGCGGCGTTCTGGTGCAGGCGGCGACGCGCGGCGACGGCGAGGTGGGCGAAAATGTCACCGAAAATGCCCGCACCATTGGCGATATTCCGCAGCTGTTGACCGATGCGCCAGATCTTCTGGAGGTGCGGGGTGAAGTCTACATGAGCCACGCCGATTTTGCCGCATTGAACCAACGGCAGGCGGCAAAAGGCGAAAAAGTCTTCGCCAATCCGCGCAACGCCGCTGCGGGCAGCCTGCGCCAACTGGATGCCGGCATCACTGCCGCACGTCCGCTGCGATTCTTCGCCTATGCCTGGGGGGCTTTGTCGGCACCTTTGGCCGCCACGCAGTTTGACGCGATTGCGCGGCTTAAGCATATGGGGTTTCAGACAAATCCTCTGACCGTGCTCTGCACCGGTCCGGCTGAAATGCTGAGCCATTACGCCGATATCGAAGCAGACCGCGCCAATCTGGGCTATGACATCGACGGTGTGGTCTACAAGGTGAATGATCTGGCCCTGCAAGCCCGTCTGGGGTTTCGCTCGGCCACCCCCCGCTGGGCGATTGCGCATAAATTCCCCGCCGAGCTGGCCTGGACCCGGCTGGAGGCGATCGACATTCAGGTTGGCCGCACCGGCGCACTGTCGCCTGTTGCGCGGCTGATCCCGGTGACGGTGGGCGGGGTGGTGGTGTCGAACGCGACGCTGCACAATGAAGATTACATCGCGGGCCGCGGCGCCAAGGGCAATCCGATCCGCGAAGGTCGCGATATTCGCATCGGCGATTGGGTGCAGATTTACCGCGCTGGCGACGTGATCCCGAAAATTGCCGATGTTGACCTGCAGCGGCGGCCAGAATTTGCGCAGCCTTTTGTTTTTCCACAGATTTGCCCGGAATGTGGCTCGGTTGCGCATCGCGAACCGGGCGATGCGGTGCGCCGCTGCACCGGCGGGCTGATCTGTCCGGCACAGGCAGTAGAGCGGCTGAAACATTTCGTCTCGCGCGGGGCGTTTGACATCGAAGGTCTGGGTGCAAAACAGGTTGAAATGTTTTTTCATGATGCCGATCTGCCGGTAAAAACCCCGGCGGATATTTTCACACTGGCCGCGCGCGACGAAGCCAATGGTCTGAAAAGGCTAAAGAATCGTGATGGATTTGGCGAAACCTCGGCAAAGAAACTGTTCGCTGCAATTGAAGCGAAACGCAGCATCCCGCTGGATAGGTTGATTTTCGGCCTTGGCATCCGTCATGTCGGCGAGGCGGCAGCCAGCCTGCTTGCGCGGCATTACTCGACATGGCAGGCGTTTGAGGCCGCCATCACCCATGCCCTGCCCGAGACGCCGGAATGGGCAGAGCTGATCTCGATTGACGGCGTCGGCGCAGTTCTCGCGGGTTCGCTGGTGGCGGCGTTTCAGAATGGCTCGGAACGCGCGGCGATAGATGCGCTGGTGGCAGAGCTGTCGGTGCAGCCGGTGTTGGCGCGCGCCCCGGTGAACAGCCCGGTTGCGGGTAAGACCGTGGTCTTCACCGGGACGCTGGAGAAGATGACCCGCGCGGAAGCCAAAGCCCGCGCCGAGGCGCTGGGGGCCAAGGTTGCAGGCTCGGTCTCGGCGAAAACCGATCTGCTGGTTGCCGGGCCGGGGGCGGGATCCAAGGCGAAAGATGCGGAAAAGCATGGGGTTACGGTAATCGATGAAGACGGCTGGCTTGCCCTGATAGGTCAGGCATGAGCCGCCCGGAAATTCTGTTTCCGTTGTTTGCCGGGTTGGAAACGCTGGACGGTATCGGCCCGAAAACCGCCAAGGCGTTCGAGGCACTTGGTGTTGAAAAGCCGAAGGACCTGCTGTTTTTGTTGCCGCATTCCGGGGTGGACCGCAGCCGTAAGGCCTCTATCCGCGATGTGGTGCCGCCCTGCACCGTGACGGTCGAGGTTGAGGTCGGTGCGCATTTTCCGCCGCGTCAGAAGGGTCGCCCCTATCGGGTGATGGTGCGCGATGCCGGGCTGGAGTTTCAGCTGGTGTTCTTCCATGCACGCGGCGACTATTTGCAGGGCCTGCTTCCGACCGGTCAGCGCCGTCTGGTGTCCGGGAAGGTGGAACTGTTTGATAGCATCGCACAAATGGTGCACCCAGACCATGTGCTGCGCCCCGAAGAGGCGGGCAGCTTGCCGCAGTTTGAGCCGGTTTATCCGTTGACCGCTGGGGTCACGCAACGCCAGGTGGCCAAGGCTGCGGCCTCGGCTTTGGCCCGTGCGCCGCAGGTGCCGGAATGGATTGATCCCGGTTTGAAGGCGCGGGAGGGCTGGCCAGATTGGCTGACCGCTTTGCAATCCGTGCATACGCCAGCGGATCAAGCGGCGCTGAGCTTTACGCATCCCGCCCGCCAACGCCTTGCTTATGATGAACTTTTTGCGCATCAGCTGACGCTTTCCCTGGCGCGCGCCAGCTTGCGCCGGGGCAAAGGCGTCGCAAGCCAGACGACGGGTCTGCTTCAGACCAAGGTTTTGGCCTCGCTGCCCTATGCGCCTACCTCCGCACAAATTCGCGCGGTGGCCGAGATTGCGCAGGATATGGCGCAGCCGCTGCGGATGAACCGATTGCTGCAAGGCGATGTGGGCTCGGGCAAGACTTTGGTGGCGTTCCTTGCACTGCTGATTGCGGTGGAGGCCGACGGGCAGGGGGTGATGATGGCCCCGACAGAGATTCTCGCCCGCCAGCATCGCGAAGGCCTGATCCCCTTGGCCGAGGCGGCAGGCATCAGACTGGAGATTTTGACCGGGCGTGACAAGGGCGCCGAGCGTGAAGCGAAACTGACCGCCTTGCGAGAGGGGCGGATTCACATCCTGCTGGGCACCCATGCGGTGTTTCAGAAAGATGTGCAGTTTCAAGATCTTCGCCTTGCCGTTGTTGATGAACAACACCGCTTTGGCGTCTCGCAACGCATGGAGCTTGGTGCAAAAGGCCAAGCGGCGGATGTGCTGGTGATGACGGCGACGCCAATTCCGCGCAGTCTGGCACTGGCCAGCTATGGCGATATGGATATCTCGGTGCTGGATGAAAAACCTGCGGGCCGCAAGCCGATCAAGACCGTCATGATCTCGGGCGCGCGGATGGATGAGGTGGTCGGCCATCTTGCCCGCGCGGTGGCCGAGGGGCGGCAAGCCTATTGGGTGTGCCCTTTGGTCGATGAGTCCGAGCTTGTCGATTATGCCAGCGCCGAAGAACGCTTCGCCAGCCTGCGGGCGGCTTTGGGTGATGTGGTGGGAATGGTGCATGGCCAGATGCCTGCCGCCGAGAAAGACGCGGCGATGGCGCGGTTTGTGGCGGGCGTGACCAAGGTTCTGGTGGCGACCACGGTGATCGAAGTCGGTGTGAACGTGCCGAACGCCTCGATCATGGTGATCGAGCGGGCAGAGATCTTTGGCCTCGCGCAGTTGCACCAGTTGCGGGGCAGGGTCGGGCGTGGCAGCGTCGAGTCTACCTGCTTGCTGGTCTATCAAGCGCCGCTTTCTGAAAGTGGCGAACGGCGGCTGAAAGTGATCCGCGATACCGAGGATGGCTTTCGGATTTCCGAAGAAGATCTGTCCATGCGCGGCGCAGGGGATCTGATCGGCACCGCGCAATCTGGCTTGCCACGCTTTCGGGTGGCTGATCTGGAACGTCAGGCCGGGTTGATGGCCGTCGCGCAATCGGATGCCCGTGCTTTGCTGGTGCTGGACCCCGATCTCACCTCGCCGCGTGGCAAAGCAAGCCGGGTGTTGCTGTGGCTGCTTGATCAGGATCGGGCGATTAAACTGATCTCTGTCGGCTGACGTTCTTCTTTGTTCTCAAATGTTCTCATAAAGTTCTTTACAGGTGGTTAGGAATATGAGAACAATAGGGCAACAAGCAAACGGAGGTCGCAATGTTCACTGAGATTACCGAGATCCTGAAACGCTCAAACACCAGCCTTGTCGCTGATGCCGCGGGCGTCGTGTCGCTGTTTGCTCTGCTTTTCGCCGGATTGGGAATATCTGGCACGCTTTGAAGGTTCTGCCTGCGGTCTTGTCGAACCGGGCTCGCGCATCTGTCCCCAAGGGATGCGCCGCGTGGCTGCCCTGCCACTCACCTCGGTTCAAGAACGCCACTTTCCGCCGCCATCCCTGTGGATGTGCGGCGGTTTTTTTATGCTGAGAGCGACGCGGCTTCGCAGGCGGCATCCAGCGCCAGCAAAATCGACGCATGCCGATTCTTGTACGCGCGCGCCGGAATGAGAACTTCGTAACCCTCAAACGGTGCGGTGGGCACCGGGCCGTTGTCTTTCAGCATGGCCCGCAGCTTCTCACGCGCGGCCTCCAGCTCGGCAGGGCTGCGGCCCAGAATCACCCCACCCAAGATCGCGGCCGAGGCTTGACCCAAGGCGCAGGCCTTCACATCTTGCGCGAATTCGGCAACACGACCGTCTTTCAACACCAGATCCACCGTCACCGTTGAGCCGCAAAGCGGAGAGCGTTTGCGCGACGTACCGGTGGGGGCGGGCAGGCGGCCCAGATGCGGAATATCTGCGGCCAGCGCCAGAATCCGACCCGAGTAGAGTTTGACAAGATCGCTGTCGCTCATGACTTCCCCTTTTCTTTTCTGCAAGATAAGCCGACCAAACGCCGTCGCCAAGGAGTAGCCGATGCAATTCGACCCCGCGCGCCTGACTTATGATGCCAATGGCCTGATTCCCTGTATCGCGCAGGATCATGCCTCGGGCGAAGTGCTGATGATGGCCTGGATGAGCGCCGAAAGCCTTGCGCGCACGCTGGAAACCGGGTCGATGACCTATTGGTCGCGCTCGCGTGCCAGCTTTTGGGCGAAGGGCGAAAGCTCGGGGCATGTGCAGCGGCTGGTCGAACTGCGCGTCGATTGCGACAGGGATTGCCTGCTGGCACTGGTTACGCAAGAGGGGCCGGCCTGCCACACCAACCGGCGCAGCTGCTTCTATACGGCGGTGCAGGGTGGCGTCGAAGTGGTGATTTCCGAGCCGCTATAGCCCCACCATGCGGCGAATATCGGCGGGCGTGGCACCCTCAGCACGGAATTTCGACAAGGCACGAGCATCGTCGCGCTTGGCCAACCGCTTGCCCTGATCATCCCGGATCAGGCGGTGGTGGTGATAGATCGGGGTGGGCAGGCCCAGAAGCCGTTGTAAAAGAACATGAATGCGCGTGGCGTCGAACAAATCGGCGCCGCGCACCACCTGCGTCACCCCTTGCGCAGCATCATCTAGCACCACCGACAGGTGATAAGATGTGCCCATGCCTTGGCGGGCCAGAACAATATCGCCGATCTCGGTTTCATAGGCTTCGGCTGAGGTGACGACGGGGCCGCGATGCGCAGCCCCGGTCTCAACAAAGGGCAGTTGGGGAATATCCTGCACCGCCAGACGCATGTTCAGCCGCAACACCGCATCGCGCGTACGCTGGGAAGGTTGCGCCAGACCGCGACAGCTGCCGGGATAAATCAGACCATCCGGGCCGAAAGCCGTGGGCACGCCTTCCTGCGGAGCACTCAGTGCCTGCTCAATATCGCGCCGTGTGCAGGTGCAGCGGTAGAGCAATCCGCGCGCCCACAAATCATCCAGTGCGGCTTGATAGTGCGGCAGTCGGCTGGATTGCCGCAGGACCGGTGCTGGCCAGTCAAGGCCAAGCCATTGCAGATCCTGATAAATCTGCGCCTCCCACTCTGGGCGGCAGCGCTGAGTGTCAATATCTTCAATCCGCAACAGAAAGCTGCCGTCCTCAGTCACCGCCATGTCATGCGCTAGAAGCGCCGAATAGGCATGGCCCAGATGCAAGGGGCCTGTGGGTGAGGGGGCGAAGCGGGTTACGAAAGCCATTCCGTGAACGATTCCTTCGCCCGGTCGGTATAAGCCTTGTAGCGGTCTTTGCGCCCCTTGCGCCCGCCGCGGGCATCAATCGGGGGGAACAGACCGAAGTTCACGTTCATCGGCTGGAAGGTTTTTGCCTCGGCCCCACCAGTGATATGGGTGATCAGCGCACCCATAGCGGTGTCGGGCGGTGGTGGCGGCAATGTGCGGCCCTGCAGTTCGGCAGCGGCCATCCGGCCTGCCAGCAGGCCCATCGCCGAGGATTCGACATAGCCTTCCACCCCGGTGATCTGACCGGCAAAGCGGATATTCGGGCGCGATTTCAGCCGCATCTGCTCATCCAGCAAGGTGGGTGAGTTGATGAAGGTGTTGCGATGAATGCCACCCAACCGGGCAAAATTGGCATTGTGCAGCGCGGGAATCATTTTGAAAACAGCGGTTTGCGCGCCATACTTCATCTTGGTCTGAAAGCCGACGATATTATAGAGCGTGCCAAGTTTGTTGTCGCGGCGCAATTGCACGACGGCATAGGGTTTCATCGGATTATGCGGGTTCGTCAACCCCACAGGCTTCATCGGGCCAAAGCGCAAGGTCTCGCGCCCGCGTTCTGCCATCACTTCAATCGGCAAACACCCGTCAAAATAGCCCGCAGTTTCGCCTTCGTGGAACTCGGTTTTCTCAGCCGCCAGCAGCGCGTCGATGAAGGCATAGTATTCGTCCTTGGTCATCGGGCAGTTCATATAGGCGGTTTGTTCCTCAACAGTCTCACCCTTGTCGTAGCGGCTTTGCATCCAGGCCAGCGACATATCCACCGATTCCGCATATACAATCGGCGCTATGGCGTCGAAAAATGCCAAGGCATCTGCCCCGGTGGCCGCGCGGATGCTGGTCGCCAAGGCACCCGAGGTCAGCGGCCCGGTGGCGATGATCCAGTTGCCCTGATCGGGCAGTTCGGTCACTTCCTCAAAAGAGGCAGAAATTAGCGGATGTGCGTTCAGCTTTGCCGTCACCGCCTCAGAGAATGGATCTCGGTCAACCGCAAGTGCACCGCCTGCGGGCAAGCGATGCCCCTCGGCCATCGCCATGATCAAGCCATTCGCGGCGCGCATCTCCCAGTGCAGCAACCCCACCGCATTGCGCTCGTCATCGTCCGAGCGGAACGAGTTGGAGCAGACCATTTCGGCAAAATTGCCGGTGCGATGCGCGAAGGTGCCGATCTTGGGCCGCATCTCGTGGATCACCACGCGCACGCCTTGTTCCGCCGCCTGCCAAGCCGCTTCCGATCCGGCCATACCGCCGCCGATGATGTGCAATTCTTGTGTCATGGGGGCGATGTAGCCCTGCACGCGGCTTAGATCAAGGCAATGCGTTCACGCAATGCCGCGTCCGGGAACCGGCGGTAAAGGCCCACCTCCATCTGCCCGATCATCTGGTGCATCTGATCATATCGTCGCTCTGCCGCCTCATCCGGGGTAGAAAGTGCCGAAAAGGCAGCATCCAGATCGGCCAGCCCGCCGATGTCGATTTCCAGCAGAAAATCGGTATGCGCGCCCGAGGCGAGACGAAACTTCCGTCGCATCAGCCGCCAATCGACGATCAGACCCTGGGCTTTGAGATAGCTCATCCAAGCCTCTACCGCAGCGGCAAAGGCCAATGCCCGTGCGCCGTCTTTCAGCTCAATCATGCAATGATAGATGTTCATGCCGCCTCCGATCGGTATCAGGAAAGCAGCAATATCTTGCCAAGCTGTTAACCGGGCATGAAAAAGGGCCGGAGTTTCCCCCGGCCCGATTCGAAATTTGCGCTGAATTCAGCGCTTGTCGAGCGCCGGTTTGCCCGCGCCATGTGCGAACAACATCAGGAAACCGCCTGCAATCGCGAAGTTTTTCAGGAAGTTGGTCATCTGCGCCGGATCAGACGGGTTGTGGTACAGCACAGCGGCCACGATGCAGAAGCCCGCGCCCAGCAGCGCCATGATCCGGGTCTGGAAGCCGAGAATCATCGACGCACCCAAGGCCAGCTCAAAGATTACCGCAGGCCAAGCCAGGAAGGTCGGCAGGCCAGCCGAAGCCATATAGCCCGCAAAACCAGCCACATCGCCAAGTTTGCCGAAGCCCGCGATCAAGAACAGCGCGCCGATAAAGATCCGGGCGACCAGCGGGGCGTAGGGAGAGAGTTTATCCATGATTAATCCTGTTAGCGGTGTGAGAGTGCCCAGCACCAAGACGGGTTGGCATCAGACTCTGTTTAACTTGCATCAGATATGCATGAAATAGGTGTCAGCGCGCGTGTAATCTGCACAGGCGCACATAAATCGGTTACGATTTTGCGGCGGCCCAAAGCGCTTGGCGGTGGTGCAGCACAAATTCTTCGGGGTTATCGCCTAAAATGTAACCCAAATGCGCTGCTTTTGTGAAGAAGCCGGGGGCAGGCAGGCCCTGCGCCAACCGGCCCGCGCACAAGGCGGCCCGCAGGGGTTGGGCCGCCAAAGCATCGATTTCCATCAGAGTTTCAAGCGCTTGCGTCAGTCTTGCAATAGCGCCGGGTCCGGGAATGGCCAAATCGCGCGCCAGTTGGCCATAGGTGATCGTCTGCTGAAGCGCGGCCAGTTGGGCCAGCCGCGCCTCAAGTTCATTCATCGCCCTGTTCAGCCACACGGGCGACGGAAACCACTTCTTCACCTTTTCCGGTGTTGAATACCTTTACCCCGCCTGCCGAGCGCGAGCGGAAGGAAATTTGTTCAACGGGCACCCGGATGGATTGCCCTGTGGAGGTTGCCAGCATGATCTGATCGCTCATATCGACCGGGAAAGACGCCACAAGCGGACCGCCGCGCATCGCGCCGTCCATCGCCTTCACGCCCATGCCGCCACGTCCACGCACCGGATAATCGTGGCTGGAGCTAAGCTTGCCGGAACCCGAGGTGGTGATGGTCAAGATCAGATCCTCGGCCGCCGACATTTCGGCATAGCGTTCGGTGGAAAGCTGACCCACGCTGACGGCTTCTTCATCGTCATCGGCTTCCGCTTCGTCCTCAACCGCCCCCGCCATCAGGCGACGCTGTTTGAGGTATGCCGCGCGTTCATCGGGTTCGGCCTCAAAATGCCGGATGATCGACATCGACACCACTTTGTCGTCTTTGCCCAGACGCACGCCCCGCACGCCAGTCGAGCCGCGCGATTTGAACACCCGGATTTCCTGCGTCGAGAAGCGAATAGCCCGCCCGCCTGCCGTGACCAGCATGATATCGTCGTTCTCATCGGCAATTGCGGCGTTCACCAGGAACACGCCTTCCGGCAGCTTCATCGCGATCTTGCCGTTGCGCATCACATTGGTGAAATCCGACAGATCGTTCTGCCGCACATCGCCGTCCGAGGTGGCGAAGACGATTTGCAGGTCTTCCCATTCAGCCTCGGGTGCATCCACCGGCATCAGCGCTGCAATGCTAACCCCTTGCGTAATCGGCAGAATGTTCACCATCGCCTTGCCCTTCGCCGTCCGCCCCGCCAAGGGCAGCCGCCAGGTTTTCAGCTTGTAGACCATGCCATCGGTGGTGAAGAACAAGAGGTTAGTGTGGGTGTTGGCGACAAACAACGTCGTCACCACATCATCTTCTTTCGTCGCCATCGACGACAATCCCTTGCCGCCGCGGTTCTGGCTGCGGAATTCGATCAAAGGCGTGCGTTTGATATAACCGCCCGAGGTGATGGTGACGACCATATCCTCGCGCTCGATCAGGTCTTCGTCTTCCATATCGCCGGCCCAGTCGACGATCTCGGTGCGGCGCGGCACGGCGAATGCGGTTTTCACTTCGCGCAGCTCGTCCGAGATGATCGCCATGATGCGATCGCGCGAGCCCAGAATCTCAAGGTAATCCTTGATCTTGCCGGCCAGCTCTTGCAGCTCGTCGGTGATTTCCTTCACACCCATCGCGGTCAGGCGTTGCAGCCGCAGATCCAAGATCGCGCGGGCTTGCAGTTCCGACAGGTTATAGGTGCCATCCTCGTTGACCGGATGGGTCGGATCGTCGATCAGCCTGATATAGGGGATGATTTCGCCAGCAGGCCAGCGCCGCGTCATCAGCCGTTCGCGCGCTTCGGCCGGATCGGCCGAGGAGCGGATGGTTGCCACCACCTCATCGACATTGGAAACCGCCACCGCCAGACCGCACAGGATATGGCTGCGTTCCCGCGCGCGGCGCAGCTCGTAAGCGGTGCGGCGAGCGACAACTTCTTCGCGGAAGGTGATGAAATGACGCAGAAAATCGGCAAGCGTCAACTGCTCTGGCCGCCCACCATTCAGCGCCAGCATGTTGCAGCCGAACGAGGTTTGCATCGGTGTGAAGCGATAAAGCTGGTTCAGAACCACATCCGCCGTGGCATCGCGCTTCAACTCGATCACCACCCGCACGCCGATCCGGTCGGATTCGTCCTGCACATGGGCGATGCCTTCGATCTTTTTCTCGCGCACTTGTTCGGCGATAATTTCGATCATCCGGGCTTTGTTGACCTGATACGGCACCTCATCAATGATGATCGCCCAGCGGTCTTTACGGATTTCCTCGATACGGGTCTTGGCACGGATGATCACCGAACCTCGGCCCTCAAGATAAGCCTTGCGCGCGCCCGCACGGCCCAGAATGGTCGCCCCGGTCGGGAAATCCGGGGCAGGGATAATCTCCATCAACGCTTCAATGCTGATGTCGGGATTGTCGATCATCGCCAATGTGCCGTCGATCACTTCGCCCAGGTTATGCGGCGGGATGTTGGTGGCCATGCCCACGGCAATACCGCCCGCACCATTGACCAGCATGTTCGGAAAACGCGCGGGCAACACGGTGGGCTCGCGGTCTTTTCCGTCATAGTTGTCTTGGAAATCAACGGTTTCCTTGTCGATATCCGCCAGCAGGAACGCCGCAGGCTTGTCCATCCGCACTTCGGTATAGCGCATCGCCGCCGCCGCATCGCCGTCCATCGAGCCGAAATTGCCTTGGCCGTCCAGCAAAGGCAGGCTCATCGAGAACGGCTGCGCCATCCGCACCAGCGCGTCATAGATCGCGCTATCGCCATGCGGGTGGTATTTCCCCATCGTATCGCCCACCGGGCGCGCCGATTTGCGGTAAGGTTTGTCGTGGCTGTTGTTGGTCTCGTGCATCGCAAACAGGATGCGCCGATGCACCGGCTTCAAACCGTCGCGCAGGTCGGGGATCGCCCGCGAAACGATCACGCTCATCGCGTAATCGAGATAGGCGGTCTTCATCTCGGCGGCGATGTCGATCTGCGGCCCGTCATGGTGCATGCGGATCGGTTTTTCGTCAGCCGTTTCAGGGGTTTCCGGAGTGTCGGTCACTGGGGCCGCGCCTTCCTGTATAGGGTCTAGATATTGTTAGCGGCACCTTACACTATCCCGCATTTGGGGTGCAAGGCAGGTGCGCAAATGGCTTTGGCAGCAGGCGCATGTGAGTGATAACACACTGTTTTTATTGAAAATTAATATGCGAAGCGCAGGATGTACTTGTGGGCTTTGGAAAGGCAGGCAACCCATGCGCACATCCGAGACCGAACTGATGCTGAAAGGCTACGGGCTGACAACGGCAGAGCTATACTACCGGATGCCGGATTATCGCAATGTTCTCAATAGCTTCACCTGGCAAGACTATGATCTTGCCCCGGATTATCCGCAGCTTTTCGGCTTTATCGAGTTTTGGCAAAGCCAGATCGAAGGCCCGTTGCATTCGGTGCGATTCACCCATCGCAAGCTGATCGCGCCGGGGGAATGGCGCAACGTAGTGGGCGAATTTCGGCTGCATTAGGGCCGCTTGCCATTTCAACCCGGCGCGCGGATAAGCACCGCTGGAGTTTTGAAGGCGGTCGATATGACAATTCTGCCACAGCGCGCGCTGACGCGGGTTGAGGATCTGGTTGCGGCGGGGTTGGCCCCCGCCGAGCAAGCCAATGCATTGCAGCAGGTGGCCGAAGCCTTCCGCATCCGGCTTTCGCCCGAGATGCAGGCGGCGCTGACCGATCGTGATGATCCGATTGCTCGCCAGTTCCTGCCTGATGCCGCCGAGCTCACCATCCGCCCGGAAGAACTGCACGACCCCATCGGTGACACCACCTACAGCCCCACCCCCGGCGTGACCCACCGCTACCCCGACCGCGTCATCCTTGCCGCCACCCACACCTGCGAGGTCTATTGCCGCTTCTGCTTCCGGCGTGAGGCGGTGGGCGAAGACGGCGCTTTGCCCGAAGCGGATCTGGAGGCGGCCCTTGCCTATATCGCCGCGACCCCCGCGATATGGGAGGTGATCCTGACCGGCGGCGATCCCTTGGTGCTGTCACCGCGCCGTCTGTCCGCGCTGATGCAGCGGTTGTCGGCGATCCCGCATGTCGAGATCGTGCGCTTTCACACCCGCGTCCCCGTGGTCGCCCCGGCGCGGATCACCGATGAAATGATCGCAGCGTTGCGCGCGCGGCCCACCACTTACCTTGTGCTGCACACCAACCATGCGCAGGAAATCACCCCCGCCGCACAGGCTGCGCTGAAACGCCTCGCCGATGCCGGTATTCCGCTGCTGTCGCAAACCGTTTTGCTGCGCGGCATCAACGACGATGCCGCCACGTTGGAAACCCTGTTCCGCACCCTGCTGCGCCACCGCGTGACGCCGTATTACCTGCACCATTGCGACCTTGCCCGCGGCACCAGCCATTTTCGCACCACAATCGCCGCGGGTCAGGCGATCATGGCGCAGTTGCGGGGCAGGCTGTCAGGTATCGGCGTTCCCACCTATGTGCTGGATATTCCAGGTGGATTTGGCAAAGTGCCAATTGGGCCGGGCTATGTCGAAGCCCAAGGCGATGCCTATCAAATCACCGACTGGCAGGGCAGGCGGCACAGCTACCGCGATCCGGCTTAACCTGCCCGCAAGATCATCCCGAACAAATCGCGCGGATCATCGGGATCGGCGATCATATCCAACTGGGTGAACAGCCCGGTTTCCTCCAGCTTGCTGCGCACATAGCGCAAGGCGCTGAAATCCTCGACGGCAAAACCCACAGAATCAAACAAGGTGATCTCGCGCAGATCCGTCCGGCCCTTGGCTTGGCCGTTGATAACTTGCCACAATTCGATCACCGGATGATCGGCGTCTAACTGTTGAATTTCGCCCTCAATCCGGGTCTGCTCGGGGTATTCAACGAAGATCGACGACCGCAGCAGGATGTCCTTATGCAGCTCGGTCTTGCCGGGGCAATCGCCGCCGACCGCGTTGATATGCACGCCAGAGCCGACCATGTTATCGGTCAGGATCGTGGCATACTGCTTGTCCGCCGTGACGGTGGTGATGATCTGCGCGCCCAGAATGGCTTCTTCAGGCGTGTCACAAGACACCACCTTCAGGCCCCGGCCCGCCAAGTTCGCCGCACATTTCGCCGTCGCCGCAGGGTCAATATCGTAAAGCCGCACGTCGGAAATCCCGCAGATCGCCTTGAAGCCAAGCGCCTGAAATTCCGCCTGCGCACCATTGCCGATCAGCGCCATCGTGGTCGATCCCGCAGGCGCCAACCACTTCGCCGCCATCGCTGACGTAGCCGCCGTCCGCAGCGCGGTCAGGATGGTCATCTCTGAGAGCAGCACCGGATAACCCGTCGCCACATCTGCCAAAAGTCCAAAGGCTGTAACGGTTTGCAAGCCTTTCTTCATGTTGCTGGGGTGGCCGTTGACGTATTTGAAACCATAGGTCTCACCGTCCGAAGTCGGCATCAACTCGATCACGCCAACATCGGAATGCGAAGCCACCCGAGGCGTTTTGTCGAACAAGGGCCAGCGGTGAAAATCCGCCTCAATCTCGGCGGCAAGGTCAATCAACACCTGCTCCACCCCCAGATGCAGCACCAGTTTCAGCATGTGATCGACAGAGACGAAGGGCACATAGGCCTGACGCGACGGCGTGTTCATCGGGTTTCCTTGGGTGAAAGGTTAGAAGCTGCGGGTGGGGCGGTCGAAGACCTTGCGGCCCATCAGCGAGCCTACCAATTCGACCATCAGTTTGGCGGTGCGGCCGCGCTCATCGAGAAACGGGTTCAACTCGACCAAATCCAGCGAGGTCACCAGAGCGGATTCGTGCAGCAGTTCCATCACCAGATGCGCCTCACGGAAGGTCGTGCCGCCCGGAACCGTGGTGCCGACCGCCGGCGCAATCGACGGATCCAGAAAATCCACATCCAACGACACATGCAGCATGCCGCCCGCATCCCGCACCATATCCAGAAACTCCCGCAACGGGGCGACGATGCCACGCTCATCCAGCACCCGCATGTCATTGATCGCAATGTCATGTTTCAACAGCGCCGCATGTTCGGCAGGGTCCACCGAACGGATACCATAAAGACAAATCCGCGCCGCCGGGATCGGTTTGGGGAAGGGAGGAAAAGCCTCAAATCCCTCACGGCCCGCAATATAGGCCACCGGTGTTCCGTGCAGATTGCCGCTTTGGGTGGTCATCGGAGTGTGGAAATCCGAATGCGCATCCAGCCACAACAGGAACAGCGGGCGATCCACCCGCGCGGCATAGCTTGCGGCCCCGGCAACCGAGCCCAAAGCCAGCGAATGATCGCCGCCCAGAACAATCGGCAAACCGCCTTGGCTTAAGGCATCATCCACCTTGTCGGCCAACACTTCGGTCCAGCCCAGCACTTCCGCCAAGCTATGCACCGCCGGATTCGGGCAGTTCACCACCTGCAACGCGGGCAGCGCCATATCGCCCCAATCTTCAACCCCATGCCCCAATTCGCGGATGGCTTGCGCCAACCCTGCCACGCGATAGGCGGTTGGCCCCATCACGCAACCGGGGCGGCGCTGGCCTTCGTCAATCGGCGCACCGATCAGAATGGTGTTGGGCATGGGATTCTCCTTTGGCGCGATACTCTTTCCATCTTGCGTCGAATCATACAGATATTTATGGCGATCTGCATAATCCACCTCGCATAATGGCAGGAAAGTTGACCATGTTGGACGAAACCGATACGCGCCTGATTGCCGAGTTGCGCCGCGACGGTCGTGCGGCTTTGTCCGACCTTTCCGAACGCCTTGGCCTGTCCCGCGCCACCGTCCGCACGCGGATGGAGCGGTTGACTGCCAAGGGCGAAATCGCGGGTTTTACTGTGCTGACGCGGTCAGATGTCGCCGAAGCCCCGGTGCGCGGGCTGATGATGATCATCATCGAGGGCAAGGGCGGCGAGAAGGTGATGGCGCGGCTGGCAGGGATTCCTGCGGTGATGGCGGTGCATTCAACCAACGGCAAATGGAGCCTGATCGCCGAGATTTCCGCCCAGACCCTGATCGAACTGGATGAGGTGATCAACCGCATCCGCAATATTGATGGCGTGCTGACCTCGGAAACCAACCTGCTGCTGTCAACCCGCAAGGCCGGGCGGCGTTAAGCCGCCCTCACACGCCGCGAAATTTTGCGGCGCGCTTTTCCAGAAATGCCGCGACACCTTCACGGAAATCTTCCGTAGCGCCGCATTCCCCCTGCAACCGCGCCTCCAGCGCCAGTTGCTGATCCAGATCATTGCCAAACGACGCCCGCAGCGCGGTTTTCACACCGCGATAGGCCAGGGTCGGCCCGTTCGCCAGGGCAAGGGCGCGCGCCTGCCAATGTGCGGCAAAGCCTTGATCTGGCACGCATTCATAGATCATGCCCCAATCCGCCGCCTGCCGCGCCGTCACCTTGTCGGCAAACAGGATCGAGCCCATCGCCCGTGCAAGCCCGATCTGGCGCGGCAACCAATAGCTGCCGCCAGCATCCGGCACCAAACCAATCCGGGTGAAGGCCTGAATAAAGCTGGCACTTTCGCAAGCGATCACCACATCCGCCGCCAGCGCCAGATTGGCCCCAGCCCCCGCCGCAGCCCCTTGCACCGCTGAAATCGTAGGTATCGGGCAATCGGTGATCGCCTTCAGCAGCGGCACATATTCTTCATTCAGAATCCGCTCCAGATCCAGCGCGCCAATCGCCGCCGCATCACCCAGATCCTGACCCGAGCAGAACGCGCGGCCCGCCCCGGTGATCACCAGCACGCGCCCCGCATCGCTGGCGCGCAGCACCGCCTCGCGCATTTCCGTCCGCAGCACGGTCGAAAGCGCGTTCATCACCTCGGGTCGATTGAGCGTGATCACCGCCACGCCCGCGCTCAGCTGATATGTAATGGTCTGAAACATTAAAGCCCCCCTGATCCGCACTAGCTTATCAGGGCAGGGAAGCCGGGCCAGTGAAACCCAGCGTCACTTTTTCAGCAGTTCGGCCAGTCGTGCCTTATCGGCTTCGCTCAGGCTTTCCGCCTCGGGGGCCGCCGCGCGTTTGCGCGACATCGCCAAAGCGATCCCCGCGCCCGCCAGCAGCATGGCCGGACCCGCCAGCCACAGGATCAGGCTCGATCCTTGGGCGCGCGGCTTATACAGCACAAATTCGCCAAACCGCGCCACGATGTAATCGACCACCTGATCATCGCTGTCGCCCGCCACCAGACGCTCGCGCACCGCCAGCCGCAGATCGCGGCTGATCGGTGCGTTGGAATCGTCGATGGTTTCGCCCTGACAGACCGGGCAGCGCAGGTTTTCGGAGATCGCCCGCGCCCGCGCTTCCAGCGCCACATCGGGCAGGATTTCATCGGGTTGCACCGCGAAAGCCGGGGAAGCGATCAGCACCAAAGCAAGGATCCAGCTGCGCATCACCTACTCCGCCGCCACGGCCACGGGGGCCCGCGCACCCGCCGCCACCCGGAAGCGCCGGTCTGACAGGCTGAAGAACCCACCCAGCGCCATCAGCAAAGCGCCGCCCCAAATCCAGTTGGCGAAGGGTTTGATATAGCTGCGCACCGCATAGCCACCATCATTTTGCGCGTCCCCGATCACCAGATACAGGTCACGGAACACCCCCAGATCAATCGCGGCCTCGGTCGTGGGCATCCCGGCCACCGGATAGACCCGCTTTTCAGGATGCAAGCTTGCCACGGTGACCCCGGCCTTGCGCACCAGCAAATCCGCCATAATCGACGTGTAATTCGGCCCCGCCACATCATTGACCGCCTGCAATGTCACCTCATATTCGCCCAAAGCAAAGCTTTCGCCGATCTTCACGGTGCGGATATCCTCGGTGGTCCAGGCCGTCATTGCCGCCACCGCAAAGATCGTGACACCCATGCCCGCATGTGCCAGCATCTTGCCCAGATCGGCGCGGGGCAGGCGGGTCAGCCGCCCCAGTCGCGCGCCAAGGCTGCCGCGCCCCAGCCGCTGTCCCAGATCCACCAGCGCGCCCAGCACCACCCAGGCCCCAAGCGAGGCCCCCACCGGACCCAGCGCGCTTTTGCCCGATTGCATGGCATAAATCAGCAGCCCCAGCGCCAAAGCCAGCGCCAAAGCCCCGCGCAATGGCCGCAATGTCCGCCGAATTTCAGCCCGTTTCCACGGCAGCATCGCCCCTACTGGAAGGATGATGGCAAGGATCACCATGAAGGGGGAAAATGCCGCGTCAAAGAACGGCGGGCCGACGGATAGTTTGCGCGCGAACACCAGTTCCGCAATCAAGGGCCAGATCGTGCCGACAAACACCACCAAAGCCGAAACCGCCAGCAGCAGGTTGTTGGCCACCAGCGCGGTTTCCCGGCTGATCACCCCAAACACGCCCTTCGCCTCTAACACGCTGGCGCGAAACGCAAACAGCGTCAGCGCCCCGCCCATGAAGAAGCCCAGAATGCCAAGGATGAACACCCCCCGCGCCGGATCATTGGCAAAGGCATGCACCGAGGTGATCACGCCCGATCGGACAATAAACGTCCCCGTCAGGCTGAATCCAAACGCCAGGATCGCCAGCAAGATCGTCCAGGCTTTCAGGCTCTCGCGCTTTTCCACCACGATGGCCGAGTGCAACAGCGCCGCCGCGATCAGCCACGGCATGAAGCTGGCGTTCTCCACCGGATCCCAAAACCAGAACCCGCCCCAGCCAAGTTCATAATAGGCCCACCACGAGCCCATCGCGATGCCAATGGTCAGGAAAATCCACGCCGCCAGCGTCCAGGGCCGCACCCAGCGCCCCCAAGCCGCATCCACCCGGCCTTCCAGCAGGGCGGCGATGGCGAAAGAAAAGCTCATCGAAAGCCCGACATAGCCCAGATACAAAAACGGCGGATGAAACGCCAAACCGGGGTCTTGCAGCAGCGGGTTAAGATCATTGCCGTTCATCGGCGGGCTGGCCAGCCGCACAAAGGGGTTTGAGGTCAGCAGCATGAACGCCATGAACGCCACGCCAATCGCGCCCTGCACCGCCAACACCCGCGCCTTCAGGCTGCTGGGCAGATTACCGCCAAACCACGCAGCGCAGGCGCCAAACCCCGCCAAAATCAGCACCCAGAGCAACAGGCTGCCCTCATGGTTGCCCCAAACCCCCGCCACTTTATACAGCATCGGCTTGTCGGTATGCGAATTCTCGACCACCAGTTTCAGCGAAAAGTCTGACGTGACAAAGCCATAGGTCAGCGCCGCAAAGCTGGTTGCCACCAGCAGAAACTGGATAACCGCCGCCGGATCGCCCACCGCCATCAACCGCGCATCGCGCCGATACGCGCCCCAGAGCGGCAGACTGGATTGCACCAGCGCCACCATGAAGGCCAGCACCAAGGTGAAATGTCCGAATTCAATGATCATCGCGGCCTCCCGATTGCTTTCGGTATAGGCCAGATCGGGCTGGTCGGAAATGGCCTGCGCGAACGTGTCGCGCAGGCGTTACCCTCACACCCCGCGCGACAGCGCCGCCACCCCGGTCCGCGCCATCTCGCGCAGGCCCAAAGGCCGCATCAGCTCGGCAAAGCTGTCAATCTTTTCCGGTGTGCCGGTCATCTCGAACACGAAGGACTCCAGCGTCGAATCCACCACATGCGCGCGGAAAATCTCGGCCAACCGCAGCGCCTCAATCCGCGCCTCGCCCTTGCCCGCCACTTTCAGCAACGCGAGTTCACGTTGCACAGCGGGGCCTTCCACCGTCAGATCATGCACCTCATAGACCGGCACCATGCGCGCCAGTTGCGCTTTGATCTGCACGATCACTTCGGGCGTGCCCGTCGTCACCACGGTAATCCGGCTGCGGTGGCTGGTATGATCCACTTCGGCCACCGTCAGACTGTCGATGTTATAGCCGCGCGCGGTGAACAAGCCGATCACCCGTGCCAAAACCCCCGGCTCATTCTCGACGATCACCGCCAGAGTATGCGTCTCAATCACCGGCGCATTCGGGTCGCGCAACTCATAAGCCGAATGGCTGGACGCGCTTTTCTTGATGTTTAGCGGAGACATCTTTGGTCATCCTCTGTGTAAAAATATCCTCAGGGGTCCGGGGGGCGAGCCCCCCGGTTCGACATCTCAAACCAAAACCGCGCCCTTGGCACCGATCACACCTTGGGTATCCGCATCCCCCAACAGCATCTCGTTATGCGGCTTGCCTGAGGGGATCATCGGGAAGCAATTCTCGTGCTTCTCCACCCGGCAATCGAAGATGAACGGCCCGTCATAGCGGATCATTTCCATGATCGCATCGTCGAGGTCTTTCGGGTCCGACACCTGAATCCCCTTGCAGCCGAACGCCTCCGCCAGCTTGACGAAATCGGGCAGGCTTTCCGACCAGCTTTGCGAATAGCGCTCGCCATGCAGCAATTCCTGCCACTGCCGCACCATGCCCAAACGCTCGTTGTTCAGGATGAACTGCTTCACCGGCGCGCGGAACTGCATCGCGGTGCCCATTTCCTGCATATTCATCAGCCACGACGCCTCGCCAGCGACGTTGATCACCAGACTGTCAGGATGCGCGATCTGCACGCCAATGCTCGCGGGCAGGCCGTAACCCATCGTGCCCAAGCCACCGGAAGTCATCCAACGGTTCGGAGCCTCAAAACCCAGATACTGCGCCGCCCACATCTGATGCTGGCCGACTTCGGTGGTGATATAGCGGTCCATGCCCTTCGTCAGCGCTTCCAGCCGTTCCAACGCATATTGCGGCTTGATGACTTTGCTAGATCCCTTGTAGCCAAGGCATTTCACTGCCCGCCACTCGGCAATCTGCTTCCACCACTTCGCCAGCCCGTCTTTATTCACCTTGCGGCCACGGGCTTTCCAGATCTTCAGCGCGTCTTCCAGCACATGGCCGACGTCACCCACGATGCCCACATCGACCCGGATCACCTTGTTGATCGAGGACGGGTCAATATCGACATGGACCTTCTTCGAATGCGGGCTGAAATCGGGGATCCGTCCGGTGATACGGTCGTCAAACCGCGCGCCGATGTTGATCATCAGATCGCAGCCATGCATCGCCAAGTTGGCTTCATACAGCCCGTGCATCCCCAGCATCCCCAGCCACGCCGGACCAGAGGCCGGATAGGCCCCCAGACCCATCAGGGTCGAGGTGATCGGAAAGCCGGTGGCCTCCACAAACTCGCGCAAAAGCTGGCTTGCCGCAGGGCCCGAGTTCACCACGCCGCCGCCGGTATAGAACACCGGACGCGCGGCGGTTTCCATCATCTCGACCATCGCGGTGATAGCGTCGATATCGCCCTTCACCCGCGGCTGGTAATGCGACACGCGGGTTTTCTCCATCGGCGTATAGGTGCCGGTGGCGAACTGCACGTCTTTCGGAATGTCGATCAGCACCGGGCCGGGGCGGCCATGCGAAGCCACATGAAACGCCTGATGGATGGTTTCCGACAGCTTCTCGGTGTCCTTCACCAGCCAGTTATGCTTGGTGCAGGGCCGGGTGATGCCAATGGTATCCGCCTCTTGGAACGCATCGGTGCCGATCATGAAGGTCGGCACTTGGCCCGACAACACCACCAGCGGAATGCTGTCCAACAGCGCATCAGTCAGCCCAGTCACCGCATTGGTGGCCCCCGGACCCGAGGTCACCAAAGCCACGCCCACCTTGCCGGTGGAGCGCGCATAACCTTCGGCCATATGAATGGCACCCTGTTCGTGGCGCACCAGAATGTGGCGGATGTCGTTTTGCTGGAAAATCTCATCGTAAATTGGTAGGACAGCGCCACCCGGATAGCCAAATACGACTTCAACACCCTGATCCTTCAGGGCTTGAACCACCATTCGTGCTCCGGTCATCTGACGCGTCATGATCTTTTCCTACGTTTGGGCCACAGGCCCTTTTGGTCAACAAAAAGCCCCCGGAGGTGTCTCGGGGGCGCATGGGAAACCTGATGGTCAACCGTTACCGGCCCATGCGCTTTATCCTTACGACGACTAGAATGCTAAGCATTGCAGACCCCTTGAGCTTCGACGGCGAAACTATGGCGGCGGGGCAGGGGCGTCAACTGCAAATCGACAAGAAATATGTCGCCAGAGGTGGGTTTTTTGAACTTTAATTACAAATTACCGGATCAATCGGTAATTTTCGCAACTTTTACTCCGCCCACCGCCCGTTCACGCCCCTGAGTCGGCGCCACCTGTGCCAAGAAGCCGATTTTTGGCGGAAAAATCGTGGTCGAGGTTTCAAACCGCGCAAAGATGAACAATGTCTGAATCGGGGTAGGCAAGCCGTTGATTTTGCTGGGGCCGAAATCTGTCCACGCGTGGCGCGCTAGATAGGTTGCAGCAGATCCCAGCGATTGCCCCAAACATCGCGCCAGACCGCCACCGTGCCATAGTCCTCAATGCGCGGGGTCTCCTCAAACACCCCACCCGCCGCGACAATCCGCGCGGCATCGCGGGCGAAATCATCGGTGTGCAGGAACAGCCAGACCCGCCCACCCGCCTGATCCCCCACCGCCGCCATCTCGCGCGCATCCTTGGCCTGCGCCAACACCAGCTGCACCCCACCCGCCGCAGGCTGCACCGTCACCCATCTTTTGTGACCCTGATCAATATCGGCTGTCAGCTTGAATCCCAGCCCGTCACAGAAGAACCGGATCGCCTGATCATAGTCCGGCACCAAAAGCGCAAACGCCCCGATCACTCCCGCGGCACGCTGCGGGCTTCGGGCAGGCTGATGCGGGCGACTTGCTCGGCAATCGGATCGACCGACAGCGGATGCAATTCGGCGCGATGATCGGCAGGGTCGCCAATATCCTGCCACGCGCCGTGCTTGAAAATCTCCAGCGCGTTGAAGCCCGCCTTGTAGCCCATCTTGCGGCTGCCCGGCACCCAATAGCCCAAGTAAACATAAGGCAGCCCGGCTTCGCGCGCGATGGCGATATGATCCAGAATGGCAAACGTCCCCAAAGACAGATCAATCATATCCGGGTCATAAAAGCTGTAAACCATTGACAGCCCGTCATCGAACACGTCGGTCAAGGCAACACATGCCAAAGGCCGCCCGCGCTCTCCCGGCCCAGCCGCGCGGGTATATTCGATCACCCGGCTTTTGATCGGGGTTTCCTCGATCATCGCGGCAAATTCGAACACATCCATATCCGCCATGCCACCATCGGCATGGCGGGCATCCAAGTAGCGGCGGAACAGGCTGAACTGATCCTCGGTCGCCCAAGGGCTGGTCGCATTGCGGCGCAGATGGCTTGCGTTCTTCATGATCTTGCGCTGGGTGCGGCTGGGTTTGAAATCAGCCACCCGGATCCGCGCCGACAAACAAGCCGAACATTCCGCACAGGACGGACGATAGAGCACGTTCTGCGAGCGCCGAAACCCTTGTTTCGACAGCGAGTCATTCAGACGTTGCGCCTGATCGCCCTGCAACGCTGTGAACAGTTTACGCTCCATCCGCCCGTCAAGATACGGGCAGGGCTGCGGTGCCGTCACATAGAATTGGGGCGCAATCGGAAGGGTGTGGCGCATTATCTCGGGCTGCAAAGTTAGGGATGCAACACCCTAGCAAGGCCAAGCGCTGCCGCCAAGCGCAATCCGAAACGTCCAACGGCGCGCGCAACCCGATGCAAAGCTTGAGCAAACAAAAGCCCCCCGGCGCAAACCGGGGGGCTTTGGGGTCAGACGATCACCCGAGGATCAGTATTCGCCGGGACGTGCCACTTCAGTCGGCGCAGCAGGGGCAGAGGCGGCACGGGCGCGGTCTTCCATGAAGCTGTCGAATTCCGACTTGTCCTTAGCTTCGCGCAGGCGTTGCAGGAAGGATTCAAACGCAGTCTGCTCATCTTCCAGACGGCGCAGCATGTCGGTCTTGTAGGCATCAAACGCGGCATTGCCCGAGGGGCGCATCGCCGAGTGGCCACCCCAATGTGTGTGACGGTCAAAGTGACGGGCGCGGCGCTCCGCGCAGGACGAACGGCTGAACATACGTTTGCTCCAGATCATATAGCCCAGCAGGGCTAGGCCAACCGGCCAGACGAAAATGAAACCAAGCACCATGGCGGCGATCCAGGCAAATCTGCCCCGATCATCCAGCCAAGCCTCGGCGCGGCGCAGGAAGGAGAAGATTCCGCCGGAAGAGGGGGCGGTGGTCGAACTGGTATTCATCGGCGGACTCCCGTGTTTCGGTGTATGTGAATGTCTTTCACATGAGCCAAGATGCGCTGTGTTGCCTCAGCTTTCAAGAGCTATGTGAAAGATATTTACATCAACGCGTGCCCGGCGGCGGAAACGCGCGAAAACCTGCCTAGACTGTGAAATCTGCCAGCATGGCCCCGGTGATCCGCTGCAACTGCGCCGGGGGGATCGCAAAGATATGCCGGGGCGTTCCGGCTGCGGCCCAAACGGTGGGATAGGTCAGCAGCGTCGGGTCCATCCACAGCGGCGATGCGGTCAGATGGCCCAAGGGTGAAACGCCGCCGATCGCAAAGCCTGTCACCGCGCGCACTTGCGCGGCATCAGCACGGCCCAAGGGCTCACCCGCCAGCGCGCTGGCGCGGGCGGCATCCACCTGATTGCCGCCTGCAGTCAGAAACAGATACAGCCCGCGCGGACCGCCAAACAGGATCGACTTCACGATCTGATCCAGCGCGCAGCCCGCAGCCGCAGCAGCTTGCGCGGCGGTGCGGGTTTCTCCCGGCATTTCCAGCGGCGCACCTGCGACCCCATGTGCCTGCATGGCCGCCACGACCCGCGCCAAACTCTTGCTCATCATCGCCTCCGTTTTCCGGCTTTATCGACAAAGCCCCGGTGCCAAGCAAGTCTTGCCGTTGACCCGGCGCGCGCGGCACCGCAAATTGCGGGCATGAGCCAGAATTTCGCCGCCCGAATGACCCGCCAGCCCATCGCCTATGATCGCGATCAGGCCGCCGATGTTGCCACCAGTTTTACGGACATCGCGCCCGATCTGCGCGGCCTTTTGGCCAACACCGCCGGGTGTAGCCCCTATCTCAAAGCCCTGATGCAGCGTGAGGCCGATTGGCTGCGGGTGGCGTTAACGCTTGCGCCAGAGACCGCCTTTGCCGGGGTGATGGTGGCGCTGAATGAGGTCAATCTTGATGCGCTGCCCAACGCCTTGCGCCAAGCCAAACGCCGCGCGGCTTTGCTGACGGCTTTGGCCGATCTGGGCGGGGTGTGGTCGCTGATGCAGGTGACGGGGGCTTTGACCGATCTGGCCGACCGGGCGGTTGATCTGGCGATGAAGCGGCTGGTGGCTGACGAAATCCGTCGCGGCAAGCTGCCCGGTGCCACCCCCGATGATGCGGCCACGGCGGGCGGCATGGTCAGCCTTGCGATGGGCAAGATGGGCGCAGGAGAGCTGAACTACTCCTCTGACATCGACCTGATCTGTCTGTTCGATCAAGACCGCTACGGTGATGATTGGCAAGACGCCCGTGCGGCCTTTATCCGAGTCACCCGCAAGATGGCGGCGATGCTGTCGGAAGTCACGGCGGAAGGCTATGTGTTCCGCACCGATCTGCGCCTGCGCCCGGATGCCTCTGTCATGCCAGTCTGCTTGTCGATGGCCGCTGCAGAGGCTTACTATGAAGCGCAAGGCCGCACATGGGAGCGCGCCGCCTATATCAAAGCCCGGCCCTGTGGTGGTGATATTACCGCCGGAAACCGCTTCCTGAAGGCCCTGATCCCCTTTGTCTGGCGCAAACACCTCGACTTCGCCGCGATCCAGGACGCCCACGACATGCGCCTGCGTATCCGCGAGCATCGCGGGTTGAATGGGGCAGTGACGGTTGAAGGCCATAACATGAAGCTGGGGCAGGGCGGCATCCGTGAGATCGAATTTTTCACCCAGACCCGACAACTGATCGCCGGCGGCCGCGATGTGACGTTGCGCGACCGTGGCACGTTGGGCGGTCTTGCGGCGCTGGCCAGCAAAGACTGGCTGCCGCCAGAGGTGGCTCAGGAATTGTCGCAGCTTTACATTCAGCACCGCGACTTGGAACACCGCATCCAGATGGTGAACGACGAGCAGACCCACACCATGCCCGGCACCCCGGAAGGCGTGGCGCGCATCGCCGCCTTCTGTGGGCAGGATGAAGCCGCGTTCCGCGCGGGTCTGCTGGACCGTTTGGGGCGCACCGATCGGTTGACCGAGGGGTTTTTCGCGCCGAGTGCTGTCGAAGACGGCCCCGAGTTGTCCAGCCACGCCGCAGCCATCGTCAAAGGCTGGAGCAGCTATGCCGCGCTGCGCTCTGACCGCGCGCAGGCGATATTCCTGCGACTGCGTCCGGTTTTGCTTAAACGTTTGTCGCGCGCGGCCAACCCGGATGAGGCGTTGGTGGCGCTGGATGGATTTCTGGCGGGGCTGCCTTCGGGGGTGCAGATCTTTTCGCTGTTCGAGGCCAATCCCTCGCTGGTGGATCTGATCATTGACATTGCAGGCACCTCGCCCGCCTTGGCACGCTATCTTGCGCGCAATGCCTCTGTGCTCGATGGCGTGATTGGCGGTTCGTTCTTTGCGGCTTGGCCGGGGGTGGCGGCGCTGCGGGCAGAGCTTTCCAGACGCTTGGAAGATATCCCTGATTATGAACGCAAACTCGACGCCGCACGGCGCTGGATGAAGGAATGGCACTTCCGCATCGGCGTGCATCATCTGCGCGGGCTGATTGATGGCTTTGAAGCGGGCAAGCAATACGCCGATCTGGCCGAGGCGGTGATTGCGGCGCTGTGGCCGGTGGTTTGCACGGATTTTGCCGCGAAACATGGCGCTGCGCCGGGCCGGGGGGCGGTGGTGCTGGGCATGGGCAGCATGGGGGCAGGGCGGCTGAATGCGAGCTCTGACCTTGACCTGATCATGATCTACGATGCCGCCGGGGTAGAGAATTCTGACGGTAAGCGCCCCTTGGCCGCGCGGCCCTACTACGCGCGCCTGACGCAAGCGATGGTGACGGCACTGTCGGCGCAGATGTCGGAAGGGCGGCTTTACGAGGTCGACGTGCGGCTGCGGCCTTCGGGGCGGCAGGGGCCGGTGGCGACCTCGATTGAATCGTTCCGCAATTATCAGACCCATGAGGCCTGGACATGGGAACATCTTGCGCTGACCCGCGCGCGGGTGCTGGCCGGAGAGGCCACGCTGGCCGCCGAGGTTGAGGCGTTCCGTCGCGAAACCATTGCGATCAAGGGGCAGGGCGCAACGGTGCTCAAAGACGTGGCCGACATGCGCGCACGGCTGGCCGAGGCGAAACCGGGCGCGGGCGGTTGGGATGCCAAATTCGGCCCCGGTCGGATGATGGACATTGAACTGCTGGCGCAAACCGTGGCCCTGCAAGCTGCCAGCCCCGCGCGCGGAGTGGAGCGCCAGATCGCGGCGGGTGGCCAGATCACTGGCGGAACGCTTGGTAAACTGTCGCATTCGGATCAGACGGCGCTGCTGGATGCCTACAGGCTGTGCTGGCAAATGCAGGCGGCCAGCAAACTGCTGTCTGACAAGCCGCTTGACCCAGAAAGTCTGGGGCTTGGCGGGCGGGCGTTTTTGTTGCGCGAGGTTGGGGCGGTTGAAACCGAGACCGGCACCAAGGCGTTGACAGAACGGCTGGCGCGCAAGGCGGCGCTTGCAGAGCAGGTGATTTCGGCCCATCTGAACGGGTGACGCATGGGGAGACGCGCGGTGGATTTATCAGAGGCAGACCCGAAAGGGCTGGTGCGCGAAAGCTACAACATCGAAGGCATCAGCTATGGCGAATGCGGCTCGATCTTCATCGACTGGGTGCTCAGCCTGCCTGCGGTGGTCAATACCCCCGACTGCATCCGTGCACTGCTGGCGCATTACGGCATACCAAACCCCGATCACCCGATGACCAAGGTGCTCACCGAGGCGTTGACCGCGCCCGAACACCCCAAACGTCGGGGCGGGCGGGCAGCGCGGTTTCCGTCAAATCCATAGGATCAGGCAACCGCGCCTTGGTGATTAGCGCAGCAGCACAGCCTCAGCCGCCAGCGTGGTGATCGCCGCCCAATCGCCCTTGGCCATCGCCTCTTTCGGCGCAACCCACGAGCCGCCAACGCACAGGATATTCTTCAAGCCCAGATAATCCCGCGCATTTTTCAAACTGATCCCCCCGGTCGGGCAGAACGACACCTGCGGAATCGGCGATCCGATGGATTTCAGATAGGCCGCGCCGCCCGCCTGCTCAGCCGGGAAGAATTTCTGCACCGTGTAGCCCATTTCCAGCAGCGCCATGATCTCTGACGCCGTCGCGGCCCCCGGCAGCAGCGGCAGCTCATATTCCGCACAGGCATCAAGCAGCCGTTCGGTGGCCCCCGGTGAGACGCCAAACTTGGCACCCGCCGCCTTCGCCGCCTTCACATCCGCAGGCGTCAGCAAGGTGCCGGCACCCACCACACCGCCCGGCACTTCGGACATCGCGCGGATCGCATCCAGCGCACAAGCGGTGCGCAGGGTGACTTCCAACGCAGGCAGACCGCCCTTCACCAAGGCCTCAGCCAGCGGTTTGGCATGCGCCAGATCGTCGATCACCAGCACCGGAACCACCGGGGCAAGGCGGCAGATTTCAGCGGCGAGGCGGGATTGTTTGCTTGGTTTCATTGTCGTCTCCATCCCCTTCTTTTGGGGCAGGTTGAAATTCAGGAGCCTCCGGCGGGGATATTTGAGCAGAGAGGATGACCTGCTCTTTCTCAAATACTCCCGCCGGAGGCAAAACTCAGATCACCACAGCGGCACCAGTTTCCGAGTTGCCAACCGACTGGCGGAAGGCCTCGAACAATTCGCGGCCCATGCCGTGGCGGTTGGCGGACAGATCAGCGATAACCGGGGTGCGGGTGTCGAAATCGGCGGCCAGCACCGACAGCGTGCCCGCCACCGCGTCAAGCCGCACAATATCGCCATCGCGCAGCCGCGCAAGTGGGCCACCTTTCGCCGCTTCGGGCGAGACATGGATCGCCGCAGGCACTCGGCCAGAAGCCCCAGACATCCGGCCATCCGTCACCAAAGCCATCTTCAGCCCGCGATCCTGACAGACCGACAGCATCGGCGTCAGCGAATGCAGTTCAGGCATGCCATTGGCCTGCGGGCCTTGGAAGCGCACCACAACGATGGTGTCAGAGGTGAACTCCCCGGCCTTGAACGCGGCTTTCACATCGTTTTGGTCGTGGAAAATTCGGCAGGGTGCTTCAACAATGTGTCGTTCCGGTGCCACGGCCGACACCTTGATCACGCCGCGCCCAAGGTTGCCCGACAACTGCCGCAAGCCCCCGGTCGGCTGGAACGGATCAGATGCAGGCCGCAGGATCTTGTCATTCAGCGTATGGTTCGAGCCCGGAGCCCAGGTCAGCCGACCATCCAGCAGCTTCGGCTCGGAGCGGTAATGCCGCAAGCCTTCGCCCGCCACCGTCTTGGCATCGCCATGCAGCAGCCCGTGATCCAGCAGTTGCCCGATCATGTAGCCCAAGCCCCCCGCCGCGTGGAAATGGTTCACATCGGCCAGACCATTGGGATAAACCTTGGCCATCAGCGGCACGGCTTGGCTGATCTCATCGAAATCCGCCAGATCAAGCAATACGCCCGAGGCCCGCGCCATCGCGGGCAGGTGCAGCACAAGGTTGGTGGAGCCGCCGGTCGCCATCAGCCCGACCAGACCGTTGACATAGGCGCGTTCGTCCAAAATCTCACCCGCTGGGCGGAAATCATTGCCAAGCGCGGTGATCGCGACAGCACGCTCGACCGCATGAGTGGTAAGCGCCTCGCGCAACGGCGTGTTGGGGTTGACGAAGGACGCGCCCGGCAGATGCAGGCCCATGAACTCCATCAGCATCTGGTTGGTGTTGGCGGTGCCGTAGAAGGTGCAGGTGCCGGGGCCGTGGTAGCTGGCCATCTCAGCCGCCATCAGCTCTTCGCGCCCGACTGCCCCGGTGGCAAACGCATTGCGCACCTTGGATTTTTCATCGTTGGGCAGACCGGAGGTCATCGGCCCCGCAGGCACGAACACCGCCGGGATATGGCCAAACGCCGCCGCCGCCATCACCAGACCGGGGACGATCTTGTCACAAACCCCCAGAAACAGCGCCGCATCGAAGGTGTTGTGCGACAAAGCCACGCCCGCCGACAATGCAATCACATCGCGCGAGAACAGCGACAGCTCCATCCCGGCTTGGCCTTGGGTCACGCCATCACACATCGCCGGAACCCCACCCGCGACCTGGGCCGTAGCACCAGCTTTGCGGGCAGCCTCGCGGATCAGTTTGGGATAATCCTCATAGGGCTGATGCGCCGAGAGCATATCGTTATAGGCGGTCACGATGCCGATGTTCGGCACCCGGCCCGCTGCCAAGGCGTCTTTATCAATCCCGGTCGCCGCATAGGCATGGGCCTGATTGCCGCAAGTCAGATGCCCGCGCGCAGGCCCTTGTGCGACCGCCGCCGCCAGCCGCGTCAGATAATCTCCGCGCGTCTGAGCCGAACGTTCACGGATCCGGTCTGTCACACGGTCAATGGTAGAGTTCAACGACATGGGGCACCTCAGGCTTGGCAAGGAAGCAGACTGGGTCAGAAAGCTGCATGGCAAGAACATAGCAGATACTGTTAGCGCTAACAACTATGTTCCGCAGCGATTTGGTCACATTCTGATCGCGACGCAGGGCATGGAGCAAACCGGCCGTCAGCCACAAAGCACCGCCAACATACCTTGCTTTCGCGCCACCATCACCAAAAACCCGCCACATTCACCGGGCTTTATTTGGTTAGCGCCCGATACGTCTAAACGCGGTGGGGCAAACCAAAGGGTAGTGCAATGAAGATGACGTCTCTTTCCATTCTGGTGCTGGCCCTGGGCCTGTCAGCTTGTGGGCAAACCAGCACCATGTCGTCACAGAACCAGGTCTCCACCGATCTTTCACAAGCCTCGCGCTTGCCGCAAGTGCCCGCCGGACAGGGGCCGGTGATGTTGCAGTCCGAGTATGATGTGAAGACGGTGAACGTTATTGTGCCGCGCACGCTGAAAGTGTCAGAAGCCAACACCTTCCGCCCCAGCGCCGATATCGTCTGGCGTGGCGATCTGCCGGGCGACCGCTATGCGCAGGTCAAAGCGATCTTCGAGACCGCCGCTGCGCGCAGCACCGCGTCCATGCATATCGGCCAACCCGTGGTGGTGGATCTGGAAGTGGTGCGCTTTCACTGTCTGACCGAGAAAACCCGCTACACCATCGGCGGCGTGCATTCGATGCATTTCCTGATGACGGTGCGCGATGCCGCCACCGGGGCCATCATACAGGGGCCACGGATGATCGTGGCTGATGTCAAAGGTGCGGGCGGGGCGCGGGCGATTGCCGAAGAAGAAGCGGGCCGCACGCAAAAGGTCGTCGTGACGGACCGTCTGACCGAGGTGCTGCGCCGCGAATTGTCGGCTCCGGTCGCGGTGATGCCCGCTGATGCGGTGGTCACCCGCTTTGACGGCAGCCCGGCGCTGCTGGCCTCTGCTAACCCGGTTCAGTGATCGCAGGCCTTTTCACAGCCGTGATATCTTAGTATGGGGGGGCATGAGCTCCCCCATTTCGCATACCCCCGCCCCGCATAACCCTGAAGATGCCGCCGAGACCGGTTCCTCTGACACCGTTACGCGCCGCTATCCCATCGTCCGCCTGCGTCCCAAGGCCGAGGCCCGCGCGTTGCGCCACGGCTTTCCGTGGGTTTATGCTGACGAGTTGGTGACGGACCGCCGCACCAACAACCTTGCCCCCGGTGCTTTGGCGATTCTGGTCGATGCCGATCGTCGTGATCTTGGGCTGGTGACGGTGAACACCAATTCCAAGATCATCGCCCGCATGCTGGATCGCAACCCCGAGGCGGAACTGGATCAGGCGTGGTTTGAAGCCAAACTGGCGCGCGCCTTTTCGCTGCGGGATCGTCTTTATGACAAGCCGTTTTACCGACTTGTCCATGCCGAGGCCGATGGCCTGCCCGGCATCGTCATTGACCGCTTCGGCGATGTGGCGGTGATCCAACCCAACGCCGCTTGGGCCGAGACGCATCTTGCGGTGCTGGTTGCAGCCTTGCAGGCGGTGACGGGCGTGTCCACCGTGGTGAAGAATGCCACGGGCCGCTCGCGCGGGCTGGAAGGGCTGAACGAGGAAAATCTGGTGTTGGTGGGCAATGTTTCTGCGCCGATCCAGGTGCCGATGAACGGTGCCACTTATCTGGCCGATGTCACCGGAGGCCAGAAGACCGGGCTGTTCTTTGACCAACGCCCGAACCATGCCTTTGCGGCGGGGCTCGCCAAAGATGCCCGCGTGCTTGACGTCTTCGCGCATGTCGGCGGCTTTGGCCTTGCGGCTTTGGCGCATGGTGCGGCTTCGGTTCTGGCGGTGGATGCTTCGGCCCCCGCCTTGGCGCTGGCAGGGCAGGGCGCGGAAGCTTCGGGTTTTGCCGACCGCTTCACAACCCGGCAGGGCGACGCCTTTGACGTGCTGGAAGCGCTGGGCGCAGACCGCGCCCAATTCGATCTGGTGATCTGCGACCCGCCGGCCTTTGCTCCCGCCAAACCCGCGCTGGAGGCTGGCCTGCGCGCCTATGAGCGTATCGCCCGCCTTGCCGCCCCTCTGGTTGCGCCCGGCGGTTATCTGGTGCTCTGCTCGTGCAGCCATGCCGCAGATCTGGCCTCGTTCCGCAATGCCTCGGCCCGCGGTATCGGGCGCGGCGGGCGGCGTGGGCAACTCTTGCACACCGGTTTCGCTGGCCCCGATCACCCGATGCTGCCGCAACTGGCGGAAAGCGGTTATCTGAAGGCTTTGTTCTTCCGGCTGGACTGACCGCTGATGAAAGCGGTTCTCGACGCCTGCGTCATATACCCCACCGTCCTGCGCGAAATCCTGCTGGGCGTGGCGGCGAAGGGGTTGTACGAGCCGCTGTGGTCAGACCGCATCCTGCGCGAATGGACCCGTGCTGTCGCCAAGCTTGGCCCGGTGGCGCAGGCCCAAGCCGAGACCGAGGCCATTTTGCTGCGCACCGCCTTCCCGCGCGGTTTCGTGCGCGAACAGCCCAGTATTGAATCGCGGCTGCTGCTGCCTGACCCCAATGATGTGCATGTGTTGGCCGTGGCCATCGCAGGCCATGCCGATTGCATCGTCACCTTCAATGCGCAGGATTTTCCCCGTCATCTGCTGGCAGAGGAAGGGCTGGAACGCCGCGACCCTGACGGATTGCTTTGGCAGTTGTGGTCTTTCCACCCTGCGGAAGTGGCCGAGGTGATCGCTCATGTCCACGCGACGGCGGAAACCATGCTGGGCACACCGATCCCGTTGAAATCGCTGCTGAAACGCGCAAAACTTCCGCGTCTTGCCAAGGCTCTGCTGGCTTAACCCCGCCCCAAAGCCTCGGCCACCCGCGTCTGGAAATATTGCACGCCCTTTTCATGCCGCCCGCTCAGCGGCCCCGAGCTGTAGGCCCCGGCGGCATAGTTGCGATGGGTCTCCGCGCAGACGGTGTAATCCTCTTTCACCACCGCAAGCGTGCCATCCACCGATCTCGCCCGCGCCTCTGCCCCGGCCTCTGAGGTGTCTGCGAAGAAGAAATGGTACTGCTGGTCGGTGTGATGTGTCGATGTCGGGTTGATCCGGCTGACATTCATGCCACCGTCAAACAGGCTTAGCGTCCAGTTCGGCCACATCCACAGCCATTTGCCGCGATAAAACAGCCCCTGTTTCGGCGGAGCGGTCATCTTGACGAAGCCGTCATGCGCGGTTGTCTCAAACGCTTCAAACTCGATAGCAGCGTAAAAGCTAGGGTGGGTGCCGGGGATATGGTAACCCTCGACAAAATTGTCGGTGTAAATCTTCCAGTTGGCGTCAAAGCTGACCGTGGCGCTGTCGGTGGCGGTGTAACTTTCCATCGGTTCGGAGCCGAGTTCCTCGGGCAGCCCGCCCAACTGCTCCAGCAGGCTTTGCGCCGGATCAAGGCTGGCAAACAGCAACCCGCGCCACTGATCAATCTGCACTGGTTCCAGCGGCCAATCCTCGGGGATGATCGCCGGGTCTTTGCCATACCACGGCGCCTGCACCAGCCGCCCGGTGTCGGCAAAGCTCCATTTGTGATAGGGGCACACGATCAATCCGCAACTGCCCGCACCATCCGCCAGCAGCTTGGCGCCGCGGTGGCGGCAGACATTCTTGAACCCGCGCAAAGCCCCATCGCGACCCCGGATCGCAAACACCGGTATGCCCGCGATGTCGATGGCCAGATATTGCCCCGGTTCCGCCACCGATTGCGCGGGCCCCATGAACTGCCACGAGCGTGCAAAGATCTCACGGCGTTCCTGCTGGAACACGTCGTCCCGGACATACAGCTGCGGGTCAAGGTTCAGATATTGCACGGGCGGAGCGTCAAGCGACATGCGGGCACCTCTCTGTTCAAGGGAGCATGGCAAATTCTGCACATTCGTGCAAGCTGGCCATAGCAAGCTGCAGAAGAGGTTTTAGCCCGCCCTATGCATCGCGCCAGCGCGCATCCAGCGCCTCAATCGCAGCGATCCGGTCGTCAGTTTTCGGATGGCTCAGCAGCCAGGCCGGGGTGCCAGCCCCCGCAGCCCCGGTCAGCGCGGTCAGTTTGCGAAACAGCGATACCTGCGGGGCCACACCAATCCCCGCCTTCACCAACAAAGCCGCTGCATAGGCATCGGCCTCAAACTCATCGCGCCGCGACATATGCGCCATCAAGACACCCGAGATCAGATTGGCGATCCACACCCCAATCCCCGGCAAGAACCTATTCAAAAGCGCCGACAGCATGACGAAGACTGCGTTTTGCCCGGTGAAATCAATCATCCGCCGCCGCGTATGACCCAACGCCACATGCCCCAGCTCGTGCGCAATCACCGAGGCGAGTTCGGCATCCGACACCTCACCCTTCGCCTTGCGATCCAGAAACCCCTGCGTCAGATAGATCTGGCCATCGGGTGCCGCCAGCCCGTTCACAGCCTCAATCTGATAGACGTTGACCTTGATCTGCGGCAGCTCCAGCGCCACAGCCAGCCTTTGCGCCAAAGCCAACAATCCCGGATCGCGCAACGGCTGGCTTTGCTCGGCCAACATCTTCTTGGTGCGCCAGACCGAAAACCACATCATCAATAGGCCGTAGCCAATCGCGAGCAGGATGGGGAGAAACTTCAGCATGCGTTTGATATGGGGCAGGGCCGCCGCCCTGCAAGCAGGGTCCGGCCGATTTCACGCTGCGTGCTGCGGCAAATTCCCGGCATCAGCGTAACGCCTTGATCCCGCGAGAAATACCGTCCAACGTCATTGGCACCATCCTTCCCGCAAAAATCTGCCCGATCAACCGGATCGACTGGGTATAACCCCAATGCGCCTCTGGCACCGGGTTGATCCACAGATGGTTCGGCCAGCGATCACAGGCGCGTTGCAGCCACGTCTGCCCACTTTCGGCATTCCAATGCTCTGAAGCGCCGCCGGGGTGCAGTATTTCATAGGGGCTCATCGAGGCATCCCCGACGAAAATGCACTTGTAATCCGTGCCATAGCTGCGCAACACCTCGGCCGTGGCGGTCTGCGCATCCCAGCGTCGCGCATTGTCGCGCCACACGCCCTCATACAGGCAGTTGTGGAAATAGAACGGCACCAGATGTTTGAACTCGGCCCGCGCCGCCGAAAACAGCTCTTCCATCACCTTGACATAGGGATCCATAGATCCGCCAATGTCAAAGAAAATCAATACTTTGACGGCGTTTCTTCGCTCGGGTCGCACTTGCACATCCAGCCAGCCATGCTCGGCGGTGGCGCGGATGGTGCCGTCCAGATCCAACTCCTCAGCCGCCCCGGTCCGCGCCCATTTGCGCAAGCCACGCAGCGCCACCTTGATGTTGCGGGTGCCCAGTTCGACCTGATCATCCAGATTGCGAAATTCGCGCTTGTCCCAGACCTTGACCGCCCGCTGGTGACGGCTTTGATCCTGCCCAATCCGCACGCCTTCAGGGTTGTAGCCATAAGCGCCAAACGGCGAAGTTCCTGCCGTGCCGATCCATTTATTGCCGCCCTGATGACGGTCCTTTTGCTCGGCCAGACGCTGTTTCAGCGTCTCCATCAACTTGTCAAAGCCGCCCAAAGCTTCAACTGCTGCGCGCTCTTCTGCCGTCAGATGCTTTTCGGCCAGCTTTTCCAGCCAAGCGGCGGGCAAGTCCAGGGCCTGCAAGACATCTGCTTCAGAAACGATATCCAAGCCG
Source organism: Cypionkella sp. (assembly GCF_034376685.1). GTDB lineage: Bacteria > Pseudomonadota > Alphaproteobacteria > Rhodobacterales > Rhodobacteraceae > Cypionkella. Next base: position 47,294 of record NZ_JAXMJJ010000108.1, on the reverse strand, counting down.
TTGAAACTATGTGAGAAAGCCCGATCATAGCGGTCGATGTGCCGCTCATCCTTCACCATCGTCAGACGGCCCAGATGATAGAACCCTTCGGCGTCATAGGTCACCAGACCCACCGCAAGACCTTCGAGAAACGCCAGATACTCCCGCAACGAGACCGGCACGCCCTCTTTCCGCAACGCCTGAAAGAAGGGCAGAAACATCGCTTACACCGCCAAGGCCCGGTGCAGATAGATCGTCAGGAACAACCCGATCAAGCCCAGCAAGATCGCATAAGCCGCGCCATACTGCAGCATATCCAAACCGCGCCCGCCGCGCCGCTTGGCGCTGAAAGCGCCAAATGCCGCACCGATCCCAAACCCAGCCAAAACGATCACGGCCTGCCCCTTTGCTGCGGGCAGTCCCAGAGCTTAACCGTCCCTGACCTTACCCGTTTCTCTATCCCCGGCCGCCCTGCGCGCCCAGATTGGCAATCTCTGCCATCCTTGCACGCATCTGGCGCTCCGAGCCGAAGCCATAACGCGCCCAGCCCAGACTGTCGAGACGCAAGCCCCGTGCCTCGGCAACGCGGCCCGCATTCTGCAAAGCCTCTGCCTTGATCAGCATCAGCGTCGCCAGCAAGGACGCATTCTCCGCCCGCTTTGCCGCCGGAATTGCCCGGTCGGCAAATGCCATCGCCTGATCGGACTGCCCTGCCGCCAGCGCAATCGCCGCCAGTTGCATATCGACATGCGCCACATGCACCTGCGCACCCGGCATGCTGCGATAGATCCGCCCGGCTTCCGACAAAGCCGCCACAGCCTGCGCCGGATCCGTATTCGCCATCGCGCGGCCCTTGGCGTAATAGCTGAACGCCAACCGTCCGTCGTGCCAGCCCTGCGCCAGCGCAATCGACAGCATCATATCGGCGGCGCGCAACCGTGCCGCAGTGCCACCACGCGGGCCGAACGCGCCCTCGACCGCAGCCACCCAGGAGCGTGGCGCAATCGTCTTGATCTCAGAGAAGCCAGCGCCACCGCGGGGATTCATCTGCGCCAGCAGGGCGGGCAGATGTTTGGCCGCCTCGGCCTCATTCATGCCGTTGCGCAGCGCGGGCGCGTAATGCAGGCGCAGGATCAGCATATCAAACCCGGTCAGCACCGAGTTGAAATTGTCGTCGTTGAACACCGAATCGGGCAGGTGATACAGATCGTTCAGCGGCCCCATTGCCTGTGCGGTTTCCTCATTCAGACAATCGCGGGTCTCTTGCGGCGAGGCATCTGACGGCGCGAAAATCGACACATGCTCGCGCTTGGTCATCGTGGTCCAGTCGACCTTCGGACCATTGCGCTCGGCCTTGTATTCCGCCCAGGACTGCACGCGCGGCACCACGAAACAGGCGGCCATCGGCACGACCTTGGCCATCTGCGCGCGTGGCTGGAATTCGATGGTGATCGAGGCAGAGTCGCCCAGTTGCGCAAAGCTGATCGGCAGCCCGGCTTCGCTGCGGAACCGGTTGATCAGACGCGCCATTTCAGCCGGGGCGGTGGCCGGAACATCGCCAGTCAGCTTGACGGTGATCGGCCCCTCAAAGCGGCTGAAATTCGGCAGAGCCCGCCCGCTTTCCATACGGAATTCGAGATCGAGGAAATCGCGGGCAATCTCGGCGTTCGGTCGCATCGGGCTCATACTCGACGCCGCAGCAAAGCCCTGCATGGCGGGCAAGCCAATGCCCGGCGCGCTCGTCTCAGAGTAGCTTTTCGAAACCTGCGCCTGTTGGGCAGGCATACAGGCGGACAGGCCTAAAACGGCGATCAAGGATAACAGGCGCATGGGCTGGCAGACCATTCATACAGGGTTTCAAGGGCCGCAGCGGCCCCGTCTCAGGTGGTGAAGCACGGCGGGACGCGCGCGGAACCCCGATCAGAGCTTTGACGTCAGGTGCCCCCGCACCCAGCCTCAAAGCTTCGTCTGACCAGACCATCGCTCGCGCATCCGCCGCACCGTCACTCCTCACCCCAAGCCACGCACGCCGGAGCAGACCGACGCTTGTGGAGGGAGGAGAAGCCCGGTTTGGCAAGCAAAACGCGCGTCCCGTAGCGCTCTTGCCTTCCGTCATGAGCTTCCGGCTTGCCATGATTGCCATCCCGTCGCAGCGCGACAGCACAGCCAGACCCAGACGCCCCGCAGCGCGCATCCGGTGGCAGATCACCGAAGGCACAGCGCCTTTGTCCCCAGCCCGCCACCCTTTCACGATGGCTTGGCCGGTTGGCAAAGGGGACGCGTAAGTCATTGGAACTCATTGCAGTTAGGAAGCTCACTCTGAAGGCGAGACAACAGGTCTGCAGTGTCGGTTTCTGGGCATGATCATGTCAATCTTTAGGATTCTTCACAAAATCACCGAAACTACCTATGGATGGTTGCTGGCATGGAAACGCCAGATTATCCCTATTTTGCTCGCGCAATATTGCAGTATGTTTCAAACAATGCAGATTTCGTGATGTGATTGTGGCAAGACTATGGCTAAACCACGGCAGAATCGCCCGATTCTCGATTCCTACTGCACAATCCCAAGCAGGCCGCCGCACTGTTTCTGGTCGCAATGGGCAGGGGCGAGCGTCGACCTGCGCCGCGCTCGTACCGCTAGCGTTGACCGCGTGCCATAAAGGCAAGCCGTTCAAACAGATGCACGTCCTGCTCATTCTTCAGCAAAGCGCCGTGCAGTTTTGGCAGAGAGTGCTTGCCGTCGCGCTTCAGATCCTCGGGCGCAAGGTCTTCCGCCAGCAAAAGCTTCAGCCAATCCAGCACCTCCGAGGTCGAGGGTTTTTTCTTCAACCCCGGCGTCTCCCTGATCTCAAAGAACTGCGTCAGCGCGGTGGCCAGCAGCGCTGGTTTGATGTCCGGGAAATGCACTTTCACGATTGCCGCCAGAACATCGGCCTCCGGGAAGCGGATGTAGTGAAAGAAACAGCGGCGCAAAAACGCATCCGGCAGTTCTTTCTCGTTGTTCGAGGTGATGATGACCACCGGACGGTGCAGCGCCCGGATGGTCTCGCCGGTCTCATAGACATGAAACTCCATCCGGTCGAGTTCCTGCAACAGATCGTTGGGAAACTCGATATCGGCCTTGTCGATCTCATCAATCAGCAAGACCACGCGGGCAGGGGCGGTGAACGCTTGCCACAGCTTGCCGCGCCGGATGTAGTTGGCAACATCATGCACCCGCGCCTCGCCCAGCTGGCTGTCACGCAGCCGGCTGACCGCATCATACTCATAGAGGCCCTGCTGCGCCTTGGTTGTGGACTTCACATGCCACTCAATCAGCGGCATTCCCAATGCACTCGCCACCTGCCGCGCCAGCTCGGTCTTGCCCGTCCCCGGCTCACCCTTCACCAGCAGCGGCCGCTGCAAAGTCACCGCGGCGTTCACGGCAATGCGCAGATCGTCGGCGACGATGTAACGATCGGTCGAGTCAAATTTCATAGGATTTCCAAGACAATGCAGGCAGATTTCGCAAACCCTAGACTGCACGCGAATTTGTCGCAACCGCTAGTGACAATCCTTTCCGATTCCTTTAGATGCACGCCCATGCAGGAGCGCGCCATGACCACAGCCCACCTGGCAGCGCATCCTGAGAAAAGGGAGAGTGCTGCTATGAAAGCCGAAACCTTCTTGCCAGACGATTATCGTCCTGCCGAGGATGAGCCTTTCATGAACGACCGGCAGCTGGAATATTTCCGCCGCAAGCTGGTTACCTGGAAGCAAGAACTGCTGGGCCAATCCGCCGAGACCATCGACAATCTGCAAGATTCTGGCCGCAACGTGCCCGACATTGCCGACCGGGCCTCGGAAGAAACCGATCGCGCGCTGGAACTGCGCACCCGCGACCGTCAGCGCAAGCTGGTGTCGAAAATCGACGCCGCCTTGCGCCGGATTGACGCCAACGAGTTTGGTTACTGCGAAATGACCGGCGAGCCGATCAGCCTGAAACGCCTCGACGCCCGCCCGATCGCCACGATGACGCTGGAAGCCCAAGAAAAGCACGAGCGCCGCGAGAAGGTCCACCGCGACGATTGAGCCGCTTGCGGCCCTTGCGCGGATACGAAACACATAGCGCCGGGCCTTATGGTCCGGCGTTTTCATTTGGGGGCAGGGATGAGCATCGCAGGGCAACCGATCACGGTACTGGGCGCGGGCGTCGGCGGTCTGGCCGCAGCCCTCGCCTTGGCGCAAAAAGGCGCAGACGTCACGGTGCTGGAACAAGCCGATGCCATCCGTGAAATCGGCGCGGGCCTGCAAATCTCTCCCAATGGCGCGACCGTGTTGCGGGCTTTGGGCCTCAGCGCAGCCCTCGATGCCGCCTCGATGCGCGCGCAAGCGGTGGAGCTGCGCGATGGCCGCGACGGTGATCTGGTGCTGCGCCTCGATCTCGCCCGCCTGCGCCCGCAGCAGGGTTATCATTTCCTGCACCGCGCCGATCTGATCGAGCTTCTGGCCAAAGCCGCCCGCGCCGCAGGGGTGCAGATCCGCCTGCTGCACAAGATCGAAACCGTCGACCTCTCCGGCTCACGCCCGCGCGTCGTCACAGCCCTAGGCGCTGAATTCCAGCCCAGCCTGCTGATCGGTGCCGATGGCCTGCACTCCAAAACCCGCGCAGCACTCAATGGCAGAACCGCGCCCTTCTTCACGCGCCATATCGCGTGGCGCTGCATCATCCCCGCCGAAGCGGGTGCCGCCCCGGTAGCAGAGGTGCATATGGGCGCAGGCCGCCATCTGGTCAGTTATCCCCTGCGCGGCGGCACCCTGCGCAACATCGTCGCGGTCGAAGAACGCAACGCTTGGGTCGAGGAAAGCTGGTCACTGCGTGACGATTCTCTGGAAATGAAACTGGCGTTCGAGAGCTTCAGTCCCCGCGTGCAAGGCTGGCTCGACCAAGCACAGGATGTCTATGTCTGGGGCCTGTTCCGCCATCCGGTCGCCCAAGTCTGGAGCAAAACCCTGCCCGAAGGCGCTGCCGTGATCCTGGGTGACGCCGCCCACCCCACACTGCCCTTCCTCGCCCAAGGTGCCTCGATGGCGCTAGAGGATGCCTGGCTGCTGGCCGACCGCCTCGCAAACCTGCCCCTCGCTGAAGCCCTCAGCGCCTACCAAACCGCCCGCAAACCCCGCTGCACCCGCATCGTCGCTGCCGCCAACAGCAACGCGAAGACTTACCATTTGTCCGGCCCGCAGCGCAGCATCGCCCATACCGCCCTGCGCCTCGGCGGGATGATCGCCCCCAATCTCGCGCTGAAACGCTTCGACTGGCTTTACGACCACGACGTGACTCAAAGCTGACCCCAAAGGATTTGCTCTTTTCTAAATACTCCCGCCGGAGGCACCCGCGCTCAACCTAAGGAGCCTCCGGCGGGGATATTTAAGCGCAGAGGATGACCCTTACCGCTCGCGCCACCAATCTTGCGCCTGCAATTTCCAATACGTCGCCTGCGCCGCCACCAGCCCCAAAGGCCCTCCTGCCCAATCCAAGCCAAACCCAGCGAACATCGCCAGACGGTCGCTTTCGCCCAAAATCGCCTCGGCCAGCACCTTGCCGGCCACCGCCGTGGTATTCAGCCCATGCCCACCGAAAGCTGTGATGTGCCAAGCGCCCGGCTCCATCACCCCCACTTGCGGCATCAGATGCCGCGCATAGCCCATCTGGCCCGACCAGCTGAGTTCGGTCCGCAAGCCCGCCAGCTGCGGAAATGCCCCGATCATCTCGCGCCGCAACTCCTGCGCCACACCCGCCGCCGAGGCCGCCCGCGTGGTGATCCGCCCGCCCCACAGCAGCCGATTGCCGCCCTCAATCACCCGGTAGTAATCCGACGCGCGGCGGTCATCCAGAACAGCCTCGCGGGTTCGGATGGCCGATGCGATCAAATCGGGGGCCACTTCCGACACCATCATATAGGTCGCAATCGGCAGCACCGCGCGCTTCAACCGCGGCACCAGCCCATCGGTGTAGCCCCCGGTTGCGAACACCACGCGGGGGCCGCGTGCCTCGCCCTGTGCGGTCTTGATCACCTTCTGCGCGCCCTTGAACTGCGCTTGCGTCGCAGGCGAGCCTTCATAGATCCGCCCGCCCAACCGCTCCAATTCCGAAGCCAATCCGCGCAGATAGTTCAGCGGATGGATGTGAAACGCCTGCGCATCTGCGAGACCGTGGAAGTAGCGGTCACTGACCAGCCGCTCGCGGATCGCGGCACGGTCCAGATAGGTCAGCTCATAGCCAAAATCCTGCGCAAATTCCGCCGCATAGGCATGCAGATCATCAGCGCGGTCAAACCGCCGCAGGTTCAACAGGCCCGAGACCGGATCGGCCCCTTCAATCCCCAGATTACGGATATAGCCGCGCACCCGATCCACGCCCTCTATGGTCAGCCGATGTAACGCGCGCGCGGCTTCTACACCCACCCGCGCTGCAATATCCTCTGATCCGCAGGCAAACGCGGGCGAGACGATGCCGCCATTGCGCCCCGACGCGCCCCAGCCCACCGCCTGCGCCTCCAGCACCAGCGGCTTCAAACCACCCCGCGCCAGTTCCAGTGCTGTGACCAGCCCCGCAAGCCCGCCCCCTACCACGATCACATCGGCCTCCTCCACCCCATGCAGGGCAGGGCGGGTGCGGCTTTCGGTCAGGCTTTGGGCGTAATAGGTCGCAGGATAGGGCAGAGTCATGGCATCTTCCTTCAAACTGCACAGGTTGTTGCCGCGCGGCCTGCGCGTGTCAATCGGCCCTGAGCAAGCAAGAGTGCCGACGCTTTCGGCAAAATGTCAGACCCAATGCCTGACCGCCCCGCCTCGGATTTTCAGTTGCTTTCAAACTGGCTTGCGCTAGCGTTTTGCCCAGCACTGCATTTTGACCCCAATTCCCTTTGATCCCTTAGCGCAGAGGTGACGCGATGTTGCGGTTTCTGGCTTTTCTCACCCTGACAGCCTGCGGCAGCGTGGATTACGACGATGCTCCGGTCGGCAGGCTCAGCGGCACAGTGCTAGTGATGTGGGTGGGCGAGACCGAAGCGGGCGAGGGTGATGGTCGCTTCGTCTACGTCCCCTCGGCCACGCCCCTGCGGTTTGAGCGTACCAACCCCTCGGCCACGCTGAAAACCATTCAACCTGAGATGATGTATACCGATGGCGGCTCGATCCCGGCTTTGGCGCAGGTGTTCAAAGGCTTCTCGCCTTGGGGTTACGCGCCCGCTTATATCGTGCATGACTGGCTGTTCGTGGCGCGCAAATGCGTCAACGACAACAGCGCCAACCCCGATCAGGCGGCGGTGGCGCAAATGCCTTTCGGGGAATCGGCCACCGTCGCGGCAGAGGTGATCAAGACCCTGATTGACACGAACACGGTCGCGCCAAACGATGTCGCCCCGCAGTTGATTGCCTCGGCCGTCGCCGGACCGATCGCCAAATCCCGCTGGGATGCGCGCGGCGCTTGCGCCCGCGATAAGGTCACGCCCGCCCATGTCGACATGATCCGCCGCGCGCTTCCAGCACCGCCTGGCGCACGCTCGGCGCAGCCGCCCGGCAAAGGCCCGGTGGCGCAAATCGTGCAGGTGATCGACTTCGGCGCGCCCTAAAGCGGTTCAGGCATCAAGCTCGATCCAGACCGGCACATGGTCAGACGGCTTGTCGCCCGCCCGCACCTGTTTGTCGATCTGGCAGTCTTGCAGCAGGTCGGCGGCTTGCGGTGACAGCAGCAGATGGTCAATGCGGATGCCGTTGTTGCGCTCCCAAGCGCCCGCCTGATAATCCCAGAACGAATACTGGCCGGGGGATTGGTTGCGCGCCCGAAACGCCTCGGTCAGCCCAAGGTTCAAAAGCCTGCGCAACGCTGCACGGCTGGGTGGCAAGTATAGCGCATCCTCCAGCCACAACTCAGGCCGTGCAGCATCCTCGGCCTGCGGGATCACATTGTAATCGCCGCAAAACACCAGCGGCTCTTCCAGCGGCAACAGCGCTTCCACCCGCGCCTGCATCCGCGCCATCCAGGCCAACTTGTAATCATATTTCGGCCCCGGTGCCGGGTTGCCATTCGGCAGATACAGCCCACACACCCGCACCGCCTTTGCACCGATCACCGTCGCCTCAATCCAGCGCGCTTGTTCGTCGCTGTCGTCGCCCGGCAGGCCGCGCGTCACATCCTCCAGCGGCAGCTTCGACAGGATCGCCACGCCGTTGAAGCCCTTCTGGCCGTGGGTTTCCACCCGGTAGCCCATGCCCTCGAACAGCTCGCGCGGAAATCCCTCATCCACCGATTTGATTTCCTGCAAACACACCACATCGGGAGTTGCCGCCGAAAGCCACGCGGGCAATGCCTCGATCCGCGCCTTGATGCCGTTGATGTTGAAGGTGGCGATTTTCATGAGGCTTCTCCAGCTGACCCCCCAGTCTTAAGCCGCCACCTTACGGCAAACAAGCCAGCCAAAGCGCATCCAAGGCGTCAATCTCAGCCACGTCATAGGCGGACAGATCCTCCCAATACCGCCCCGAAGGCGCAAAATAGCCCAACTCATCCTCGCGCGCCTGCGCCGCCTGCACCCGCACCGGATCAAAAGCCAAAGGCCGCACCGCACCCAAATCCGCCAATCCGACCCGTGGGCACAACAGCCGCGACGGTCCGCTGGACAAATTCACCACCGCACAGCCTTGAAGCGCCGCCAGCACCATCAGCCGCACTGACTTCGCCTCAAGACTGCGCAGCGTGATATCGGACCGCAACGGATCAGGCGTGCCCACCCCGTAAAAATGCGTCTGCCCCGCAGGATAGTGCATATCGCAGCCAAACACCGCCAGCACACGGGGCCGCAAGGCATCCAATGCCCAATACGCGGCGGTATATGCCATCGTCGCCCCGGCATAAACGAAGCCACCATAGCGGTTCTGCGCAGGCACAAAATCAGCCTCGGTCACCAGAACCTGCCCCGAAGCCGCCACAGGCACCCGGGCCGCATCGAAATCCCACGGGTAGATCGAGAAATCCCAATCTGGCCGCACCCGCCATGCATTGTTGATCGCCAACACCCGATCAAAGCCACGCGGCCAGTCCGCCGCCTGAACCACCATCGGGGCCGAGCCCAGCATCAGAACTACCGTCATAGCGCCCCCAAATCAGGGGCCAAAACTAGATCACAGCCGCCAGAAATCCAGCGCTAATCCAGTCTCAGATCGCGAAAGACGTCCCGCAGCCGCAAGCACTCGCGACATTCGGATTCTCGATCACGAACCGCGCCCCGATCAATTCATCGCTGAAATCAATCACCGCATTGGCCAGAAACGGCAAGGACACCTGATCCACCAGCACCACTTGGCCATCGCCCTCGATCACCAGATCATCCGAGGTCCGCTCGTCCAGCTTGATATCATACTGAAAGCCCGAGCAACCGCCGCCCTCAACGGCCACCCGCAACGCCTTCTTTTCACCGGTCATTTCGGCAATCTCCGCCAGCCGGGCAAAAGCGCGGGGCGTCACACGAGGGGGCAGGTTCAATTCCACGGCATTTCCCTATCCATCAGGATGTAGATATGAATATAGGGGAACCCAACGCTTTCAACAAGAACGGCCCTGCATATGCTTGCCCCTTTCGCCTGCCAACCTGATCAATCGCGTGGCCGCCTGCATGATGAACGCATGTCCAGCTTCCGCTCGCCGTTCCAGCGTGACCGCGACCGCATCATCCATTCCAGCGCGTTCCGCCGTCTGAAGCACAAAACCCAGGTCTTTGTCGAACATGAGGGCGATTACTACCGCACCCGCCTGACCCATTCGATCGAGGTGGCGCAAGTCGCGCGCACGATTTCCGGCGTGCTGGGCCTGAACACCGATCTCGCCGAAGCCATCGCGCTGGCGCATGATCTTGGCCACACTCCGTTCGGCCATACCGGCGAAGACGCGCTTGCCTTGCTTATGGCACCCTATGGTGGCTTTGATCACAACGCACAGGCCCTGCGCATCGTCACGCGCCTTGAACGCCACTATGCCGATTTCGACGGGCTGAACCTGACATGGGAAAGCCTTGAGGGCATCGCCAAGCACAATGGTCCGGTCACTGGCCCCAACGCCGATGAAAAGCATAGCGGACCTCTGCCCTATGCCCTTGCTGAAGTGAACGCCCAGTGGGATCTGGAACTGCACACCCATGCCTCTGCCGAGGCGCAAGTCGCCGCCATTGCCGATGACGTTGCCTATTCGCACCACGATCTGCATGACGGCCTGCGCTCGGGCCTGTTCGACGAAAACGATCTGATGGAACTCCCCGTCACCGGCCCGGCCTTTGCCGAGGTCGATGCCCTTTATCCGGGGCTTGAGAAGATGCGCCGCCGTCACGAAGCCCTGCGCCGGGTGTTTGGCCGCATGGTCGAAGACGTGATCGCTGTGGCGAAGAACCGCCTCGACGCAGCCCAGCCGCAATCGGTCGAAGAAATCCGCGCGATGGGCATGACGATCATTCGGTTTTCCAAGCCGCTGTATCAGGATCTCAAAGCCATCCGCAGCTTCCTGTTCCACCGCATGTATCGCGCGCCTTCGGTGATCGTGATGCGCAAGCAAGTCACCGAAGTCGTCAACGGCCTGTTCCCGCTGTATCTCGCCCAGCCGGAAATGCTGCCCGAGGAATGGCGCGCCGACATCACCGCCGCGCAGTCCGAGACCGAGCTCGCCCGCCTCGTCGCCGATTACGTCGCAGGCATGACAGACCGGTTCGCGCTGCAAGAAGGGCAAAGGCTGCTAGGGTAGTATAGCGCTGCAGCTGTTTGCCTTGCCCGATTTGTTCGCAAACAAATCGGGCCGCGTCTGCCTACCCCCGGCAGGCGCGATACCGCGCCAGCCCAGTCAGGCGCGCCCCGATTTTTCTACCGAATGGCTTGCTGCAGACCTCGCCTTGCTCAACGGCGTTCGCCTTATGAGCAACTCACCGAAAAACTCTGCCCCGCAGAGTTTTGCCTCGGTTCGGTGTCAAATGTCAGGCCCGTCAAAATCAATCGCGCAGCAGATCAGCAACCGCCTGATGCCCCGCCTGCACCGCGTAATCGAGCGGCGTGGCATGAGCAAAACCCTCATCGCGCAAACTGGCATCCGCACCTTGCGACAGCAGCAGCTGCACGACCTCCGCCAAGCCCAAAGCCGCAGCCACATGCAATGGCGTCAGCCCTTGGCGTGAGACCGCATTGATCGCAGCCCCAGCCTCCAGCAAAGCCACAATCAGCGGCAGCGGGTCTTCGGGCGCATCGTCATAGTCATCTAGCGCAGCCGCCCGCTCAATCGCCGCCTGCAACACAGTCCGGCCGTCCTTATCAACGCCGTCCAGGGCCACACCCTGCGCCAAAAACCACTGAAGCGTCGCCAAACTGCCCAGATCAATCGCATTGAACAGCCAGAGCTGGCCGACAAAGCTGTCCGAACTGGCGGCAAATCCCGGCCCCAACCGCGCCAAAATCCCGGTATCCCCGGTTTGCAGCGCCTCAATAATCTGATCGTAATCCGCGATCACCAAAGGATCGGCGCCAGCCGGGGCAGGGGCTTTGCGCAAGGAAAGCAGAGCCAAAGCCCGCCCGGCAATCCGCCACGCCAACCGCGCGAAAAATCCCAAACGGGCGCGCGAGGCGCGGAATCGTGCAGAAAAAGAGGGTGGGGTATCAGGCATGATCAGGCCATGCCATGCCCGCGAAACCTTAACAAATCCTGAATGACCATGCGCTAAGCCTTTGATTTCACGTCGCGGAAAACCTGTCCACACGTGGACACTCAAACCTTCCGCGCAGCCAGCCCCCAGATCCCCGCCAGCCCCGCAGACAGGATCGCATTCCACCCCGCCATCGAAACCCCCAGCATTGCCCACGGCACCTCATCACAGCCCACCGGCTTTCCGACCGCAATATCGGTGTTCAAAAGATCACCGGCAGTGATGCCCTGCAAGGTATCGACGGTGCAGGTCGCCAGCCCCGAGAACCAGCCCAGCTCGACCCCGGCGTGATAAAACCCGATCCCCGCCGTGATCAGCATGGCCAGCATCCCCAGCAGCGGCAAACCCGCCCCCCGGCTCCGCAAGGCCAGCAGCCCGATCAGGATCGCCACCCCATGCGGCCAGCGCTGATAGAGACACAGAATGCAAGGGATCAGACCGCCGAAATATTGGAATGCAAACGCGCCCCCCAACAGCCCGGCCGAGCCCAGCGTGGCAATCCAGATCAAAGAACTCCGCGTCATCCAAGCCTCACATCATCCGGGTGGCCAGCCAGATCAGGCCACCCACCACCACCAACCCGCCCACAATCAGCGCCATACGCCGCTCGATAAAGCCCGTCATCGCAACCCCGTAGCGCTGCAACAGATAGGCCAGCAGATAAAACCGCCCGCCCCGCGCCACAATCGCCGACAAGATGAACCATTTCAGATCGAATGACACCACCCCTGACAAGATCGTGACAATTTTCATCGGTGGCAGATGGGTCAGCCCCGAAGTAACCAACATCACCAGAATGGCAGTATCTCCGGTCTGCTCTTTCATGGCCTCAAACGCGCCGAGTTTGCCGTAGAACTCCAGCGCAGGCCGCGCCAGCAGATCAAAGGCGTAATGCCCGATCATCCAGCCGAAAATCCCGCCCAGCACCGAAGTGATTGTAGCAATCAACGCATAGCGCCAGACCCGGTCTGGGCGGGCCAGACACATCGGCACGAACAGCACATCGGCCGGGATCGGAAAGAACGAGCTTTCCACAAACGACACCGCCCCCATCGCAGGCTCGGCATAGCGCGAGCCTGCCCAGTGCAGCGTCCAGTTATACAGCTTGCGAAACATCCTGCTCTCCGCTTTTTGCGCTCAATGGCCACGCGCGCAGGCCTAGGTCAAGAGGGCGCTTCCGCGCAACCGGATTGCACTTCACGCGTTGAGGGTTAAGTTGTCCGAAACAGGGTGGAGTGCGGCTATGGAATGGCGCGGGCGCAGGGGCAGCGGCAATATCGAAGACCGACGTGGCGTTCGTGGCACACGCGGGGCCAGCATCGGTGGTGTGGGCGGCATCGGCGTGATTGCGGTGGTGGTGATCGGCTACTTTCTCGGCGTCGATCTGACGCCGCTGCTGAACGACAGTCAGACGCAGGGCCAACAGACCGGGGCTCCGGTTGAAATCACCGAGGCTGACAAGCAGGCAGGCCAGTTCGTCTCGGTCGTGCTGGCAGATACGGAAGAGATCTGGACGGGAATTTTCAAGCAGCAGTTGGGCGAGACATATGTGCCGGCCACGCTGGTGCTGTTCAAGGGGGTGACCAACTCGCCCTGCGGTGATGCTTCTGGGGCGACGGGACCGTTCTATTGTCCGGGCGACAACAAAGTTTACCTCGACACCGATTTCTTCACCACAATGTCGCGCCAACTGGGTGCGAGTGGCGATTTTGCGATGGCCTATGTGGTGGCGCATGAAATTGGCCATCATGTGCAGGACGAGCTGGGGATTCTCAGCAAAGCCAATGAGATCCGGGCGCAGTCTTCAGAAGCGGACAGCAACGAGATTTCGGTGAGGATCGAATTGCAGGCAGATTGTCTGGCCGGAATTTGGGCGCGCGAAGTCCAGCAGACTTTCGGTACCATCGAGAAGGGTGACTTCGAAGAGGCGATCAACGCGGCCAAGCAGATTGGCGATGACACCTTGCAACGCAATGCGGGGCGGGTGCCGATGCCGGAAAGCTTCACGCATGGCAGTTCGGCACAACGCTCGAAATGGTTTATCACCGGGCTGAAGTCTGGCCAACTGGCGGCCTGCGACACGTTCAGAACGAATAACCTTTAGCGATGATTTGCTTGCGCAAATCCTGTTGACGCGGACAAGAGGCGCGGCTAAACCGCGCCTCGGATCAGTGAAGCGCTGGTCCTAACACTTCGGATCGCTCTGCGGCCCCTACCAAGAAGTGTTAATTGTGCGGGCGTGGCGGAATGGTAGACGCGACAGACTCAAAATCTGTTTTCGCAAGGAGTGCCGGTTCGAGTCCGGCCGCCCGTACCAATTTATTTGCTGAAATCGACAGAAAACAGCATTCAGAAATCTGTGCACACGCAGATTGTGGCAGGGCTTGGGCGATTCATTGTTAAGATCAAGAATCACTCTGTGGTCAGGCCCGTTATAGTTAATTTTGAGCATCTTACCGCAGGTCAGCGCGTGTCGATTCGGGGAATCTCCCCGGTTGACCTGGCGTTAGCTTGAACAGTTCCGCCCAATTCGAACAATTGACGCCGCTGTGGCAACGGCGTTTTGCGATTGTGGTGAAAGAATGGCAAAAATTCTCTCTTATGGTTAAGGTAGTATCACGAATTTGACCTGTTTCCGTTATGGAAACAGTGAGGTGAGTGATCAGCGCGAACGAAAAGCATCTTTCGCATCCTAGCACCTGATAAGCCTGCATTTTTCAAGAATGATGACTGTCTGTCATCTCGAAACCAAAGGTTGGATGATACAATCTAAGCGTGTATTCATAATTTTTTCCGGCGGCTGCGGAGGCAGGTCTAAGCCGCAAAGCTGCCGCATTTCGGTCTTTTTTTGCTTTGCGCTAATCATAACTGGCGGTATTCAGAGCAAGTCTTACTGGGAAAGACAAAGGCCGTGGGGGCGGTCGTTGAGTGGTGATGTGTCGCAAGACACGCGTGGTGTGAAAGATTTGCTGCCTTAGCCTTGGGTTCTGCGACCACAGGCTTGTCATGAAAACCTTATCTTTTTGGCCGGGAACCGTTGGTTCCCGAACAGCATCGCTTTCGCTTCACCTCAGACGGCAGGCAACAAGGCGTTGACCTCGGGTTGAACCGGGCTCGCGCCTTTTCGGGATTGCTTTGCAGCGATCTGGGCTTGGGTCGGATGAGAGACGGAATTCCGGCTCTCAGGTGAAATGAGGGATATGACATGCCGGTTTTTGCGCTTTTTAATTTCAACGACGTTGGCAGCAACGCCTTGGACAGCGCGCCGGAGTTCGGCGATCAGCTGGGAACCTACCGCAATGGCGCGGCCTCGAATGGCGGGCAAGCCGTGCTGGATGGTGTGGATGATCTGGTGAAGATCTATCAGGATCCAGCCTATCAGATGGATCAGGGTACGCTCGATATCAAATTCACGCTGGCAGATCAGCCTTTGACGGCTACACAAACCGTGTTGTCGCGCGACAGCACAGGCGACACCGCCGGCGGCTATCGCATTGAAATTCAAGCCGATGGTTCGGTGGTGATCAGCCATGAAACCGGCAGCGGCACCGAGACTTTCGGCACCGGGCCGGGCTTTGCCAATCCGGGCGACGAAATCAACTTGTCCTACTCTTGGGATCAGGGCGGCGCGGGCGGCCAGTTGCAAATCGACAACCTGACCACCGCCGCCGTTTTCAGTGACGCGGTGCCAAACACCCTGACGATGGATATGGGCGCGGCCAATCAGCCTTGGATCGTGGGTGCGGGGCAGTCGGGTTCGGATGCGGGCTCGCTTGACAATATTGATCAGCATTTTGCGGGCTCGGTTGATATGTTCCAACTGTCGGACAGCGTGGATAACTATGATCAGCGCGATGGCTATGTCGATGGAACTGCGGGGGGCGATTTGATCGACACCGCGTATACTGGCGACCCGGACGGCGATTTCATCGATAACGGCGATGCGATTCTGGGCACTGACGCCCCCAATGATGACCGCGTGCGGGCAGGGGCGGGCGATGACACGGTTTATGCCGGTCTGGGCGACGATCTGGTCGACGGCGATCAGGGCGATGATGTGATCTACGGCGAAGCCGGGGACGATACGCTGAACGGCGGTGCGGGCAACGACCTGCTATTCGGTGGCGCGGGCGACGACTCGCTGCGCGGTGGCAATGGCGATGACACGCTGACCGGCGGCGATGGCAATGATCTGGCCTATGGCGGCGCGGGCAATGATGTCATCGACACCTCGGGCGGCGGTGCGGTGCCGCTGCCTGATCAGGGCTATCCGGGGCTTTATCCGTCGGACAGCAATCCGAGCAACGATCTGGATACGGTTTACGGCGGCGCGGGCGATGACACGATCCGCACCGGCGATGATGCCGATGTGATCTATGGCGGCTTTGGCAACGATCTGATCGAAGCGGGCTTTGATGATGACACCATCGAGGGTAACCAGGGCAATGACACCATCATCGGTGGTGAGGGCAATGACCTGATCGACGGCGGGCAGGGCGATGACCTGATCTATGGCGGCTACGGCCCCGGCGTGCCGGATGCGGTGAATATCCCGGATGCGGATGGCGACCTGCTGCCCGACAATGGCCGTGACAGCATCGCGGGCGGTATGGGCAACGATACCATCTTCGGCATGGATGATGATGACACCATTGATGGCGGTCAGGGCAATGATCTGCTCTATGGCGGCATCGACGATGACAGCATCCGGGGTAATGTCGGCAACGATACCATCTATGGTGGCGAAGGCTCTGACACGATGGAGGGTGGCAATGACCGCGACACCTTCATCGTCGGCGCGCCAGCCGATGGCGCGGGCGATGTAATTGACGGCAACGAGGGTGGCGACGACTACGACACGCTTGATCTGACCGGATCGGGCCCGTTGAACATCATCTACGACCCGGACAATGCCGAGAACGGCACTGTTCAGTTCCTGGATGCCGATCGCAATGTCACCAGCACGCTGACCTTCACCAATATCGAGAATGTCATCCCCTGCTTCACCCCCGGCACGCTGATTGCGACGCCGAAGGGCGAGGTTCCTGTCGAGCTGCTGAAAGCGGGCGACCGCATCATCACCCGCGACAACGGCATTCAGGAACTGCGCTGGGTTGGGCGCAAGGATATGGGCTGGCACGATCTGGTGGCCAACCCGCATCTGAAGCCGGTGCTGATCCGTCAGGGCAGCTTGGGCAATGGTCTGCCCGAGCGCGACATGATGGTCTCGCCGAACCACCGCGTTCTGGTCGCCAATGACCGCACGGCGCTGTATTTTGACGAGCATGAGGTGCTGGTTTCGGCCAAGCATCTGGTCGCAGGCAAGGGCATTAATAGCGTGAACGCAGTGGGCGCAAGCTACATCCACTTCATGTTTGACCGCCACGAGGTTGTGTTGTCGAACGGGGCCTGGACCGAAAGCTTCCAGCCCGGCGATTACACCCTGAAAGGCATGGGCAACGCACAACGCGGTGAGATTTTTGATCTGTTCCCAGAGTTGAAGACCGATGCGGGTCTGGAGGGCTATACGTCGGCCCGCCGCACGCTGAAGCGTCACGAAGCCATGCTTTTGGTGAAGTAACGAGTTATGCAGCTCAAGGCAGGGTCAAACCTGACTTGACAAGAAGGGGCCCTTTGCAGGGCCCCTTTTTTGTTTGGCATCAGCGATCTGGCGTGCCGCCCCATAGGGTGGGGTAGTCACGCAGTAGGGACAGCTTGCCAGCGGGCACTGCATCATAAAAATGCCACTTTCCTGCCCCGATCCTGTCCAGTCTAACCCAAAATTAACCACCTTGCCGGACTATCCGCCTTGGAAGCCGAGGTTTGTTGTGGGGTGAACCCATCGCATCTGACCGAGGTTTGGTCTGTGTAACGATTGGGTTTGTTGTGTCCACCACCCTGAAAACCGATGCCGTGCACCCTGTTGCGCCTGTCAGCGCAGCATATGCGCGGTTTTCTGCGTTGCAGCATTACGATTATTTTGTCTCCGTGAAGGTCTGATACTATGGCGATTGCAAATGAACTGACGATCAACACCTCGGCGACCGCAATGGATATGGCCAATGCCATATTCGGCAGCGGCGTCACCGTGACTGATGCGACTTACACCGGATCTGCGGTGTCTTCGGGGATCTATTCGGGGGCGACAACCACAATCGCGGGCATCTCGCCGACCGATACCGGGGTTATTCTGTCGACCGGGCGCGTGGTTGACTTCACCAACAGCAGCGGCAGCACAAACACCAACACGCAGACTGGGCTTTCCACCGACACCACGGGCGGCGTGGATGGCGATGCGCAGCTGAATGCTGTGGCGGGCCAGCCGACCTTTGACGGGGCCGTCCTGAATGCCAGTTTCATTCCTGACGGCGACACCATCACAATGCAATTCGTGTTCGCTTCGGAAGAATATCCCGAATATGTCGCCGCGGGCTTCAACGATGCCTTTGGCGTCTGGGTCAACGGCAGCTTTGTTCCTGTCAGCATTAGCATTGGTGGCAACGTCGCGATTGACGAGGTGAACGCCGGCAAGAACCGCAACCTTTATCACGACAACACCAGTGATCAGTTCAACACCGAGATGGACGGTTTTACCTATGTTATCTCGCTGAAGGCTCCGGTAAATGCGGGGCAGGTCAACACCATCAAGATCGGCATCGCGGATGCCAGCGATACGGCTTATGATTCCAACCTGTTGATCATGGGCGACAGCATTCAGACCATTGCGCTTGCGATTGATGACAATATTCACATCACCACCAATGGCACCCGCACCTTTGATATTCTAGCCAATGACACCAATGCGGCGGGCAGCCCGTTGACCATCACCCAGATCAACGGGGTAAACGTGGTCGCAGGGCAGACGGTGACTCTGTTGACCGGGCAGCAGGTGCAGCTGAATGCGGATGGGACCATCA
The DNA here is from genome assembly GCF_034376685.1 of Cypionkella sp. Taxonomy (GTDB): domain Bacteria; phylum Pseudomonadota; class Alphaproteobacteria; order Rhodobacterales; family Rhodobacteraceae; genus Cypionkella. The sequence continues at coordinate 28,678 of NZ_JAXMJJ010000108.1, read as the reverse complement.
CCGTGACGGCAAATGGCACCAACGGGGCTGAGAACTTCACCTATACCGTCAGCGACGGCACCAATACCGATGTGGGCTATGTGACGCTGACCACTTCCGGCACAGCCTCGCCGGATGGCATCGTGTCGGGCACTTCGGGTAACGACATCATAGATACGTCTTATGCCGGCGACCCGGATGGCGACAAGGTGGATAACAACGACGGGCTGGGGGTGCAGGGCACCATGGGCAACGCCGATCTGATCTATGCGGGCGCTGGCAATGACAGCATCAGCGCTGGGGTGGGCAATGACATTATCTATGGCGGCTCGGGCAATGATACGGCGCTGGGCGGCGCGGGTGACGACAAGATTTACGGCGACACTGGCAATGATCTGATCGACGGCGGTGCGGGTAACGATCTGCTGATGGGCGAAGAGGGCGACGACCGCTTCGTTTTGTCCGGCAGCTTTGGAAACGACACCATCGTCGGTGGTGAAACCAATGAGATCACGGGCGATGTGCTGGATGCCACGGCGCTGACCGCCAATACCACGCTGATCCTGACAGCACCCGAGACGGGCACGCTGACTGATGGCAGCTCGACAGCAACCTTGACCCAGATCGAAGTGTTCAAGCTGGGCGCGGGCAATGACACTGTCAGCGGCAGCACCGGGGCGGATAGCGTCGATGCGGGTGCAGGCAATGATGTGATTGCGGCGGGCGCGGGGAATGACACGATCAATGGCGGCGCTGGCAATGACAGCATTGACGGTGGTCCGGGCAATGATCTGCTTTACGGCGGCGCTGGCAATGACAGTTTGGTCGGAGGCACCGGGGCGGACAGCCTGTTTGGCGGCGATGATCGTGATACCTTCTTCGGCGGGGCTGGCGATAGCATAGACGGCGGCGAGGCTGGTGACGATTATGATGTGCTCGATCTGTCGTCTTATGGCTTCGCTGCAACCAACATCCTCTACGACCCGCTGAACCATGAGAATGGCACGGTTGAGTTTCTTGACGACAACGGCCTTGTGACGGGCACGCTCAGCTTCAGTCATATCGAGAAGGTGATTGCCTGCTTTACCCCCGGCACTTTGGTGCTGACCGAACATGGCAGTGTCGCGGTCGAGGATCTGGCGGTGGGCGATCTGGTGTTGACTCGTGATCACGGTTTCCAACCGATCCGCTGGATCGGTCGTAGGGATCTGTCCGCCGCCGAGTTGGCTGCCTCACCGCAGTTCAACCCGGTGTGTATCGCGCAGGGCGCGTTGGGGCGCGGTCTGCCAGAGCGTGACATGCAGGTCAGCCCGCAGCACCGCATGCTGATCACTACGCCGCGCGCGGAGTTGTTGTTCGGCGAGACCGAAGTGTTGGCGGCGGCTGTGCATTTGATCGGTATGCCCGGTATCACCCGTGCCGCAGCAGAGCGGATCAGCTACGTCCACATCATGTTCGATGAGCATCAACTGGTGTGCGCCGACGGGGCTTGGAGTGAAAGCTTCCAACCTGGCCAGCATACGCTTGCAGGGTTGGATCCCGCGCAGCGGCAGGAGATTTTCACGCTTTTCCCAGAGCTTAGGGCGGGCGCGCCATATCCGGCGGCGCGCATGATGCTCAAATCCAAAGAGGCGCGGATTCTGCTGCACCAATGATCGCTGCAGACTCTTGGGTTGGGCTTGGGCAGGTTACGGGCATTGTCCCCAGAACAGAAACTTACCTCAGTCCAGCCACATTTCAACCATTTGGCAAGACTATTCCAGTCACAGTGAATCTGGAATCGTCCCGTCGTGCCCGCATTATTTGTGAAAAACCACCACTTTGCCCCCCAACGCGTGATCGCGGTGCGGGACCATAAGGAGCGCTGATCATGGCCGTCTTGAATTCAGGTCTCGGCGGCACCTCGGGGTATGGCGAGCAATCCTTCAAAACCACCGGTGGTTATAGTGGCTCGTTGGATGATGGGTCGCGGCTGGTGGATGTCAGTGGCGTTTTCGGCTCGGGTGGCATGGATGTCTACGGCAGCCGCTTCACGTCGCTTTATATCAACACCAACGGGCTGATCACCTTTAGCTCGGCGCAGGCCAGCTATACACCTGCGGCGCTGACCACGCTTGGCCAGCCCAGCATTGCGCCATTCTGGACCGATATCGACATCTCCAAAGGGGGGGATATCTATTGGGACATTGATGCCACCACCGGCAAGATCACCATCACCTGGCTGAACGTCGCACCCTATTCAGGCACGGGAACGAACAGCTTTCAGGTGGTGATCACCAATCTGGGTGGCGGCGATTTTGGCGTCGACTACCTTTACAATTCGGTTGGCTTCACCAACGGCTATGCCGGACAGGCCACGGTTGGGATCTCGAATGGCAGCAGCTCGCAGACCTTGCTGGAGGGATCGGGCGATGCCGCGTTTCTGTCGACTTATGCAACCAATGATTTCGACACCAATGATCCGGCTGGCGTCTATTCGATGCAGTTCGAGGCGGGACAGGCGTTTCTGGGCGATGGCGTGGTCGATGGCACCGCTGGCAGTGATCTGATTGATACCTCTTATGTGGGCGACCCCGATGGCGACCGCATTGATGCGAATGATGGCACGGGATACTCTGGCACCACAGGTCAGGCTGACTATGTGTTGGCGGGCGCGGGTAATGACACGGTCAACTCTGGCCTGGGCAATGACATCGTCTACGGCGGCAGTGGCAATGATGTGGTCAATGCGGGCACTGGCAATGACACCGTCTACGGCGACGATGGCAATGACAGCCTCGATGGCTCCAGTGGCAATGACAGCCTGTTTGGTGGCGCAGGTGATGATACGTTGTCGGGTGGCAATGCTACCACAGGCACCACTTACACCCCCAGCTACACCGAAGTCACGTCCGCGCTGCAATCGGTCGCAGGCACCAATGGGCGACCGAATTTCACCGTCAACACGGTATCCTCTGACAACGACCTGACCACGGGCACCTCTGGCGCGGTCAGCGGCTTCCGCTTGGGCAACACCGACTCGGTTGAGACGCATACCCACACCGCCAGCTCGCAACTGGCTGGCGGGCAGATCATCTTCAACGCGATCAACAGCAATGAAACGCTAACCATCGTCATAGACGGCGTCACCATCAACCTGAACACCGCCATCGCCTCGGGCATGGTGACATTCACCGGCAATTCGACCTACGCAATCAATGCAGGCGGTCAGGTGATCCGCATCGGCTCGGGCGGCACCTCGACCACCACCGGCACACTGACCATCAATACGCCTTACACCACGCTGGCGCTGACCTCGAGTGGGACCACGATCCTCACGGCGGCGGGGCTGTATTACGAATACTACCCCAACACCAACCCCCTGAACGTCGCAGCCGAAGCGGCAGGCGATGATTATCTTTCGGGTGGTTTGGGCAATGACAGCCTGTTGGGCCATGACGGCAACGACACATTGCTCGGCGATGAGGGCAACGACACGCTGGACGGTGGCAACGGCAATGACAGCCTGAGCGGGGGCATTGGCGATGACTCGCTGCTGGGTCTCGCGGGCAGTGACACGCTTCTGGGCGGCGATGGCAGCGACAGCCTCTATGGTGGCGCGGATGCTGACAGCCTGTCGGGCGATGCGGGCAATGATCTGCTTTACGGCGGCGAAGGCAACGACACGCTGAATGGTGGCGCTGACAACGACACGCTCTTTGGCGATGCGGGCAACGACAGCCTGCTTGGGGCCACGGGCGATGACAGCCTGTTCGGTGGTGCGGGCAATGACACGCTGTTGGGCGGCGATGGCCATGACAGCCTTGATGGTGGCGCGGATGCCGACAGCCTGAGCGGCGAGGCCGGCAATGATACGTTGAACGGCGGTGCCGGTGCCGATTGGATTTATGGCGGCGCGGGGATGGATTTCGCCGAATACTCCAGCTCGGGTGCCGGCGTAAATGTTGACCTGATAGCAGGCACTGGGCTGGGCGGCGATGCACAGGGCGATGTGCTGAGCGGTATCGACGGGATTTTCGGCTCGGCTTTTGACGACACCTTGCTGGGCTACGACGGCGAAAGCACGGTTCCAGGAGATTCCTGGACCAACGTGCTCTACGGCGGTGCAGGGAACGACAGCATCGACGGGCGCGGTGGATCGGACAGCCTGTATGGGGGCACCGGCAACGATACGGTGCTCGGCGGGGCAGGCAATGATCTGCTTGATGGCGGCGATGGCAATGACCAGCTGTTTGGCGGGCTTGGCAACGATGCAGTCTATGGCGGCGCAGGCAATGACACCCTGGATGGCGGTGCCGGAGCCGATACGCTGTATGGTGGAACGGGCAATGAGCTGTTCCTGGTTGAGGGCAATTCCAACGCCTTCGGCGACGTGATCGACGGCGGTGAAAACAGCGGCGATGATGACGTTCTTGACCTGTCCAACTGGGGTTGGGCGCTGACCAACATCATCTATGACCCGATGAACCCCGAGAATGGCACGGTCGAATTTCTCGATGGTGCGGGCGCGGTGATCGGCACGCTGACCTTCTCGAACATCGAGAACGTCATCCCCTGCTTCACTCCCGGTGTGATGATTTTGACCAGTCGCGGCGATGTCGCGGTTGAAGACCTCCGCGCTGGCGATCTGCTGCTGACGCGTGACAATGGCTTGCAACCAATCCGCTGGATCGGAACCCGCAAACTTGGCTTGGGCGAACTGATTGCGCAGCCCTGCCTGCAACCGGTGAAGATCGGCCAAGGCGCGCTGGGCGGTGGTTTGCCGCTGCGGGACACTGTGGTCTCGCCGCAGCACCGGATGCTGATCGTCGGGGCTTTGCCGGAAATGCTGTTTGGCGAGGCAGAGGTGTTGGTGGCCGCGACCCATCTGACGGTTCTTGCGGGCGTACAACAGATCTTGCCGCCGGGCGTCACCTATATCCATGTGCTGCTGGATCATCACGAGATCATCCATGCGAACGGCTCCTGGACCGAAAGCTTCCAGCCCGCCGAGCGGATGCTGGATGCGATGGAAGACGGTCCGCGCGCTGAAATTGCGGCGCTGTTTCCAGAACTGTCGGATCGCCACGCCGATTTCACCGCCGCGCGCCTGACACTTAAGGCGCATGAGGCAAAAGTGTTGCTGCTGGCGTGACCGACCGATTTTCGTGACGGAAATCGTGCACGGAATTCGTTTCGAGTTCCGAATCGCTAGCCTTGCCGCCTTGCGCGCCACGCAGCCCATGCTTCGGGCGTGTCCAGATCGGTCAGCGCGTGCTGATCGGGCAGGGCGATCAGTTTGATCCGAGCGTGATGCAGAGCAAAAACGCTGCGCGCGCCCTGATCGCCGCGCAGGGATTGCAATTCGGTGCGCAATTCGGCTGGAATAATCACCGGATGCCCTGGCCTGCCATCGGCGCTTGTCCCGCGCAGAATGGCTTGTGGAGCCTGATCGAACGCGTCGATCATGGTCGCCAGATCCGTCGCATCAATGTCCGGCATATCCGCTGGCAGGATCATCAACGCCCCCGGTGCAGCTGCCGCTCCTGCACGGATCGAAGCCGCCATGCCTTCGGCGGCATCGGGCACAGCCAGTATGGTCAGATCCAAACCCGCCAGAACTTGCATTCGCGCCAGATCATCCACTCGCAGCGTAACGATCACGCGCGGGCAAACCAACCGCGCCACCCGCGCCTGCCTGCGCAACATCGGTTCCGCATCGACCAGCTCCAGTAGCTTGTCGCCGCCTTGCATCCGGCTGGCGGCACCGGCAGCGGGGATCAGGATGGTCAGGGTCATCGGGCGAAAGTGGCGCAAACAAAAACGCCGGTCAAGCGACCGGCGTTTCCTGCGTAATAGAACGGTTTTTATCCGCGCATCCGCGCGCCATCAGCGTCAAACAGAGGTGCGAGCTGCACCACCGCTTTACGCCGCTCACCCAGGATTTCGATCTCGCACTCCAGACCATCCTGCACCTTGTCGGCAGGCAGAAAGCCCTGCGCCACTGATTTCCCGGTGAAATGGCTGAACCCTCCGCTGGTGCAGAAGCCAACCACCGCGCCTTCCAGCCAGATCGGCTCCCACGCCACCACATCGGCATCTTTGGCGTCGACGATGAAGGACACCAGTTTACGTTTTGGTCCTGAGGCTTTCTCGGCCATCGCTGCCGCCTTGCCGATCCAATCTGCGTCTTTGTTCCAGCGGATGAAACGATCCAGCCCGGTTTCGCAGGGTGTATAATCCGGCGAAAACTCGCGGCCCCAGCTGCCGAACCATTTGTCCAGCCGCAAGCTCATCATCGCCCGCATGCCAAACGGGCGCAGTCCCAGATCTGCTCCTGCCGCGTTCAGTGTGTCCCACAGATGCCGCACCGACATGTGATCGCAGAAAATCTCATAGCCCAGATCGGCGGTGTAGCTGACGCGCTGCACGATGCAGTTTGCCATCCCGACCGTCATCCGCTTCACATCCATGAACTTGAACGCCGCCCCTGACACGTCCGACCGGGTGACCCGCGCCAGCAATTCCCGCGCATTCGGCCCGGCGATCTGGAAGCCCGAGCGTGCGTCCGAGACGTTCTCTACCGTCACCCCGTCCATCGCATTCTGCTCGAACCAGCGGTAGTGCCAACCCTGTGCGCCATAGCTGGCGGTCAGTTGGAACTCGGTTTCTGACAGGCACGACACCGTGAAGTCACCGATGATCTTGCCGGAATGCGCCAGCATTGGCGTCAGGGACAGGCGGCCGACCTTGGGGATGTTGCCAGCCATGATCTTGTCCAGCCAAGCCCGGGCATTCGCACCCTTGACAATATACTTGCCAAAGTTCTGCAACTCATTGATGCCGACGCCCTCGCGTACCGCCATCACTTCCTGCCGCGTGGCTTCCCAAGCGTTCGAGCGTTTGAAGGTCGGTTCCTCATAGGTCGGCTCGCCGGGTAGGGCGTAGTAGTTTACGACTTCCAGCCCATATTGCTGGCCCCAAACCGCGTTCAGGGCGGTGTTGGTGTCGTACATCGGTGTGGTGCGGAACGGCCGCGCTGCCGGGCGTTCTTCGTTCGGATAACCGACCGAAAACCGCATCTGATAATTCTCGATCACTTTGGGCACGGTGTAGCCCGGTGTGGTCCAGGTGCCGAAACGCGATACGTCAAAGCCGCGTGGGTCGCGTTCAACCTCGCCTTCAATCATCCATTGCGCCAGCGCCAGCCCCATGCCGCCGCCTTGGCTGAAGCCCGCCATCACCGCGCAGGCCGACCAGTAGTTTTTCAAGCCCTGTACCGGGCCAATCAGCGGGTTGCCATCAGGTGCAAAGGTGAACGGCCCGTGGATCACCCGCTTGACCCCCGTGCGTTCCAGCACCGGGAAGCGGCGATAGGCGAAGTTCACCGAATCCTCAATCTTATCAAACTGTTCATTCAGCAGTTCATGGCCGAAATTCCAAGGTGTGCCGTCCAGTGACCACGGCTCACAGGGTTTTTCGTAGAAGCCAATGCACAGGCCGCGACCTTCCTGCCGCAAGTAACTTTCCCCACCCGGATCCATCACATGCGGAAACTCATTACCCGATTTCAGAATATCCATGATTTCCGGGATATCATCCGTCACCAGATACTGATGCGCCATCGGCAACAGCGGCAAATACACCCCGGCCATCGCGCCAATTTCCCGCGCCCAGAGGCCGCCCGCGTTCACCAGATGCTCACAGTACACCGTGCCCTTTTCGGTGACAACTTCCCAGCCCTCAGCGGTCGGATTGGTCTCCAGCACCCGGTTGTGCAGCACAATTTCGGCGCCGCCCATCCGCGCGGCTTTGGCATAGGCATGCGTGGTGCCCGATGGGTCCAAATGGCCATCGAGCGGATCATACAAAGCCCCAACGATGCCTTCCAAATTCACCATGCCAGAGGTGAACTTCTTGATTTCTTCCGGCCCCAGAATCTCGGTATCAAGGCCCATATAACGGTGCTTGGCGCGTTCAGCGACCAACTGATCGAAGCGTTCCTGATTGTCGGCCAAGGTGATCCCGCCGACATGGTGCAGCCCGCAGGACATCCCCGTGATCGCTTCCAGCTCTTTGTAAAGCCGGATGGTGTAGCCTTGCAGCGCCGCCATATTGGTGTCGCCGTTTAGCGTGTGAAAGCCGCCCGCCGCATGCCAGGTGGAGCCAGAGGTCAGTTCCGACCGCTCAATCAGCATCACATCCGACCAGCCGAGTTTGGTCAGGTGATACAGCACCGAACAGCCGACGACGCCGCCGCCAATGACAACAACGCGGGTATGGGTTTTCATTTGGGAATCCTTCCAAGCCAGCAGGGACATGCCCTTTTTCCCTTGAATAAGCCGTCTGGCGCAAATCACCGCCCCGTCTGCGACAAAATGCGTCGCAAATGACATGCGGGTGCGGTGGTGGACCACAGCGCGGGTTCGTTGTAGCTATGGCGCAGCATACGGAGGCGCAGATGCTCGGCAAACTTTGGCCAGTCCTTATCGGCGTAGCGGTGGTGATGGCCACCCTTGTGGCGCTGCGTCCGCTGCTGCCAATTGATGAGACCCGCTATCTCTCGGTCGCGTGGGAGATGTGGCTGTCTGGCGACCCGGTGCATCTGACCAAGAACGGTGAGATGTATACCCACAAGACACCGTTGCTGTTCGTGATGATCAACCTCGTGTGGCTGGTGACAGGCGTTAGCGAATTCGCCGCCCGCCTCGTTGGCCCTGCTTGTGCGGTTGGTATGGTTGCGGGCACCGCGATGCTGGCCCGTCGCCTCTGGCCCGCGCAAGACCTTGGCATCCGGTCAGCACTGATCCTGTGCGGCTTCCCGGTGTTCCTGATCTACGGCTCTGCCACCATGTTCGATGCGCTGTTGGCGCTTGGGGTGCTGGGTGGTGTCGCCGCACTTTGGAGCATCGGACAGGGCAGGGGTGGCTGGATCGGCTTCGGCCTAGCATTGGCTTTCGGGGTCTACGCCAAAGGTCCGGTGATCCTGGTCCACCTTATGCCGATCTTGCTGACGCTGCCGTATTGGGCCCCAAACCCACCCAGGCTTGCGCAAATTTCCAAGGGTTTTGGCGGCTCTCTGCTTATCGCTTTGGCTCTGATCGCGCTCTGGCTGGTGCCGACACTGCTGACCGCCACACCCGAATTCCGCACCGAACTGCTGTGGACCCAATCCGCCGCCCGCGTCGCTGGTGGCATGGCGCACGACCGTCCGTTCTGGTTCCTCGCCGCCCTGCTGCCGCTTTTGCTGTTCCCATGGGGCTGGTCGATCCGGCTATGGCGGGGTTTCAGCGGCACATGGAGCGATCCCGCGATCAAACTTTGCGTGATCTGGGCAGTTTCCGCCCTAATCCTGTTTTCGCTGATTTCCGGCAAGCAGGCCCACTACCTGCTGCCTGCATATCCCGCAATGGCGCTGCTATTTGCCTATGCCTCGGTGCGCGCCAAATCCGGCAGCCTTGCTTCGGTTGCATTGCTTCTGCTCGCCGCAGGGGCAGGAGCGATTGGGCTTGGCTTTATCCCAGCAACCGGCGATCTTGCGCTACTCGCCCCCTATTGGCCGCTGACCGCCCTCGCCGCCCTCTGCGTTGTCTTGGCAGTGCTGATCTGGCGCTTGCCACGTATCCCCGGCCATCTGCTGGCGGGCACGGGGCTGGCCCTCGGCATCCACGGCATCATTGCGACCACCGGGCTTTATGCTGCCTATGACGGACAAAGCCTTGCCAACACCCTTGCCCCCCATGAGGCCGATGGGCTTGCGGTGAGCAATGCCGAGTACAATGCCGAGATCAACTTCCTTGGTCGCCTAACCTCGCCCGTCGCCTTAACCCCTGATCTAGCCAGTCTGACCGCTTGGGCGCAGGCCCACCCGAATGGCGTGTTCTTTGGCCGGGTAAAAGAAAACCCGCTGACGGCACGACCGCAGCAGGTTTTCAGATACATGGGAGACGATTGGGGTCTGTGGCCTGCCTCGGCTATTTCTCTGGGATCAGCCCCTTCGGACTGAACCTGAGAACCAGCAGCAGCACCGCCCCTAACGTCACCAGTCGCAGGTGCGGGGCTACGTCAATCAGATGCGTTTTCAGGGCGCTTGCTGGCAATGGCATGGTCAGATAGCCCATCAATGTCGGTCCGGCATCTTCCACGATCAACCACAGCCACCCCAGCAGCAAGCCGCCCAAGACCGCGCCCCAGTTGTTGCCCGAACCGCCCACGATCACCATCACCCAGATCAGGAAGGTGAACTGCAACGGCGTGTAGTTGCCCGGAACCAGCCCGCCCAAACTCGACACCAGCATCGCCCCCGCCATTCCCACCACGGCCGAACCGATGATGAAAATCTGCAGATGCCGCGCGGTGACGTTCTTGCCCATCGCCGAAGCCGCAACCTCGTTGTCGCGGATCGCCCGCATCATCCGGCCCCAAGGGCTGTTCAGCATCCGCTCGGACAGCCAGATCAGCGCCAACAGCACGATGCCGAAAATCAGGATATACAACAGCTTGACCAGAAGCGTCGACGTGGTGATCGGGTTCAAACCATAGCTTTGCGCAAAGCCCAGAAACTCGGCGTTCTTTTGCAGGTCAACCTCGTAGGGCACCGGCCAAGGCCGGGGCAAACCGATCAGGTTTTTCACGCCGCGCGCCAGCCAGTCTTCGTTCTTCATCACCGACAGGATGATCTCGGCGATTCCCAGCGTCGCAATCGCCAGATAGTCCGAGCGCAGGCCCAAAGCCACCTTGCCAATCGCCCAAGCTGCGATGCCTGCGAACAGCGCGCCTACCGGCCAAGCCAACAGCGAGGGCAGGCCAAAGCCGCCGATATTGCCGTAGATTGCCGGGTTGAACGCCTCAATCGCCGTCACCGCCGGATCGTAGATCGCTCGATAGGCAAAGAACCCGCCGACCAGTATTGCTGCCACGGTCCAGTTGCGCGCGCGTCCTGTCATGCGGTTATAGGCCGCCACCGCCGCGGCGATCACCGCGATGCCGAAGGCAAAGCTGAGCAACAGACGCGGCCCGCCTGCTGCCCAAGCCTCTGGCACCGGCTGGGCCGAAACCACCACCACCGCCAGACCACCCAAGGCGACCGAGCCGACGATGCCCGTCGAAAACAACCCCGCATAGCCCCATTGCATGTTCACGCCCAAGGCCATGATGGCGCTGAGGATGCCATACATCAGAATACGCAGGCTCAGATCCCAGCTATAGCCAAAGCCCGTCAGCACGAACAGCAAGCCGACCCCGGCAAAAAGCATCACATTGCGGTTCATCTCATTTCCCCTTGAAGATGCCGGTCGGCATGAACAACAGCACGATGATCAGGATCGAGAAGCTGACCGCGAATTTGTAGTCGGTCGACAACAGTTGCAGCAGTTGCGTTGGGGCCAGATCCACCGAAGCCAGATACAACACCACCTTTTTCCACGCATAAGTCACGAACACTTCCGAAAACGCGATGACAAACCCACCGGCAATCGCGCCCAGGGGGTTGCCAAGACCGCCCACCACCGCCGCCGCCGCAATCGGCAGCAGCAGTTGGAAATAGATGAATGGGCGGAACGACTTGTCTAAACCGTAGAGCGTGCCCGCAATCACCGCCAAGGCTGTGGCGATGATCCAGGTCACCATCACCACGCGTTCCGGGTTGATCCCCGACAAAAGCGCCAGATCCTCGTTATCCGAAAACGCTCGCATCGACTTACCCGTGCGGGTTTTTTGCAAGAACCAGAACAACAGTGCCACGCAGATTGCCGCCATCACCACCGTGATCGCCGTGGTGGATTTGATCGCCAGACCCTCCTGCAGCCCGGTCATGTCCTTGAATTGCTGCGCCGTCATCACAAACCGCGCGCCATCGGCAAAGCTTTGTTCCTCTGGCCCGATGATCATCCGAGTCAGCCCGTTCAGGATGAACATCACCCCGGTCGACACAATCACCAGAATGATCGAGGCCGCTTTCTTCTGCCGGTAGAACCGATACACCACCCGATCCGTCCCCAGCGTGAAGGCACAGGTGACGGCGATGCCGAAGGGCAGGGCGAGCAGCGCCGTCGGCAACGGCCCTGCGCTGATGCCCATGCTTTGGAACCACCAGGTGAACAGGATCACCCACATCGTGCCAAATGCCATGGTGTCGCCATGCGCAAAGTTGGAAAACCGCAGGATGCCGAACACCAAGGTCAGCCCAAGCGCCCCCAGCGCCAACTGGCTGCCATAGGAAAAGCCCGGCACCACGACAAAGTTTAGAAAAGCCACGAGGGCGTTGAGAATATCCATCAGAAATTCCCCTCGCAATTCAAGAACTTGACGCTGCCGAATTCAGGAACATGAATCCCCATGACGCTCCACGTCGCAAAAATCTTAAACTCATTAGCGGTGTCGCTTTCGGTCGTTCCTAGCACGGTCATTGTGTTGATTTCGTCCTCCCCCACGACCCACATGTACGGTCCGTAAGGAGTCAAATTCTGGGCTTCGGTGGTAAGATCACCATAGGCTATTTCGTAGGTGCCTTCTCCGTGCCGTGCCACATCCTTTTCGGTGAGCGTGAATGAAACGGCTTCCGATGCGTCCACGCATTTGCCTGCTTGCGTGCAGTTTGATGTGATTGTGCAATCGAGACGCGAAGACGGCGAACCTGATGCGAGTGTGAGCGTTGGTGCAGCGCTGAGCAGCACCCCAAAGATTACTTCTTTCATATCCTCAGCCCCCTAGGAACGAACGACGGACTTCGGGGTCGGCAAGCAGCGCTTGGCCCGTGTCGGTAAAGCGGTTTGCGCCTTGCACCAGGACATAGCCTTTGTCGGCAATATCAAGCGCTTGGCGGGCGTTCTGTTCCACCATCAGAATGGAAATCCCGGTGCGGGCGACCTCGATGATGCGGTCAAACAACTCGTCCATCACGATCGGAGACACGCCAGCGGTCGGCTCATCCAGCATCAGAACCTTCGGCTGCGTCATCAGCGCACGCCCCACGGCCACCTGCTGGCGTTGTCCGCCGGAAAGCTCCCCCGCCGCCTGATAGCGCTTTTGCTTCAGGATCGGGAACAGATCATAGATCTGCGCCATTGTATCCTTGATGTCATCGGTGCGGATGAACGCCCCCATCTCAAGGTTTTCTTCCACCGTCATGCTGGTGAAAATATTGCTGGTTTGTGGCACGAACCCCATGCCCTTGTGGACGCGGGCTTGTGGCGAAAGCTTGGTGATATCCTCACCGTCCAACATCACCCGGCCGCCGCGCAGGTTCAGCATGCCAAACACCGCCTTCATCGCGGTGGATTTTCCCGCGCCATTCGGCCCCACGATTACCGCGATCTGGCCCTTTTCCACGGCAATCGTGCAGTTGTGCAGAATATCCACCGGGCCATAGCCGCCGGTCATATTCTCGCCAATCAGGAAGGGTTCAGACATGCGCCGCGCCCTCCTTGATCTTGTTCTTCAACCCGGTGCCCAAATAGGCCTCGATGACCTTTTCGTTGTTCTTCACTTCCTCAACCGTCCCCTGCGCCAGCACTTTGCCTTCGGCCATGCAGATCACCGGATTGCAGATGCGGGCGATGAAATCCATGTCATGTTCAATGACGCAGAACGTATAGCCGCGCTCTTTGTTCAGCCGCACGATGGCATCGCCGATGGTGTTCAGCAGCGTGCGGTTCACACCTGCGCCGACCTCATCCAGAAACACCATCTTGGCATCGACCATCATGGTGCGGCCCAATTCGAGCAGCTTTTTCTGTCCACCCGAGATGTTGGCGGCGCGTTGATCGGCCAGATGGGTGATCGTCAGGAACTCCAGGACCTCATCGGCTTTCTCACGGATGCGTTTTTCCTCGGCCGCCACAGCGCCGCGACGGAAACAGGCGTTCCACAGGCTTTCACCCGATTGCGCCGCAGGCACCATCATCAGGTTCTCGCGCACCGTCATCGAGCCAAACTCATGCGCGATCTGGAAGGTCCGCAGCAGGCCCTTGCCGAACAACTCATGTGGCGGTAGCCCGGTGATATCCTCGCCCGCCATTTTCACCCGTCCACTGGTCGGCGAAAGCCGCCCCGCGATCACGTTGAACAGCGTGGTCTTGCCAGCGCCATTTGGCCCGATCAATCCGGTGATTGATCCGGCTTTGATTTCCAGCGACGCGCCGTCAACAGCCCTGAAGCCGCCGAAATGCCTGTGCAGGTCTTCGACAACGATCATCTTTCCCCCTGTCCCCGCCTCTTGTCATGGAACCCCATGCGGGCGTGCTTTTGTGCATGGAACCCATGCGGTCTTACTTTTGCATGTCTTGCCATGCGGGCGTATTTACTTACAGCAACGGCCCGAGGCATAACCTCGGGCCGCGCTTAGATTACATCAGAGCAGAAATCAACGGAACTTGACCGTCTCGTAGACGCCACCCTTGATTTCAAACTCGCGGTAACGACCAGCGGATTCACCCGGCCCGATCAGTTCCACGCCCGACGCGCCATCATAGTCGATGTCTTTGCCAGCCGCGATCAGCTCCAGCGCTTTGCCGATTTCGCCGGGCAGGATTTTCTCACCCGGAGCGTTGGCGATGTCCATGATCTTGGTCGCATAGACCTTCGAGTCGGTGGAATTTGCCGCCTGCATCGCCAGCATGATCAGTGCCGCCGCGTCATACGACTCCATCGAATAGGGCGAGGTCGCATCGAACGGCGCCGAATTGGTTTTGCCCATTTCGGTCAGGATCGACGCACCCGCGCTGTCCGACTGTGCGACTTGGCCATACGAGCCGTCCAATGCCGGGCCGATGTTTTTCGGCAGGTTGTCACCGACCATACCCCCCGGCAGACCGAACTTGGTGAAAGCACCCGCATCCAGCGAACCCTGGATGATGCCTTTGCCGCCTTGGTCAAGATAGCCCGCCACAACCAGCAGATCGCCACCAGCCGCCGCCAGCGAAGCAACTTCAGCCGAGTAATCAGCCTTGCCGTCTTCATGCGGGATGTTGATGGTCACGGTGCCACCCTTGGCAGTGAACGCGGCTGCAATCGCTTCCGCCAAACCCTTGCCGTAGTCGGTGTTGGAATAGGTCAGTGCGATGGTTTTCACGCCATGCTCGACCAGAATGTCGCCCATGACTTCGCCTTCGCGCGCATCCGACGGGGCGGTGCGGAAGAACAGGCCATCATCTTCAGCGGTCGACAGCGCGGGCGAGGTTGCCGAGGGCGAAACCATCGCGATGCCGTTCGGACGCGCCACGTTCTGCAAAATAGCGCCCGTCACACCCGAGCAGTCGCCGCCGACGATGCCTTTGACGCCATCAGCCGTGACGATACGCTCTGCCGCAGCCGTGCCAGCCGCCGAGTCGCCGCAGGTCGAATCTGCGCGCACCGAAACAAAGTTCCAGCCGTTCAGCACTTTGCCCGAAGCATTGGCTTCCGCCATCGCCAGTTCAGCCGCGTTGGCCATATGGCCGGTCAGCGATTCGATCGGCCCGGTAAAGCCGATCAGCACGCCAATTTTCACATCTTCCGCCGAAGCAGCACCGGCCATAAGGGCGGTTGCCGCCGAGGCCAAAAGCAGTTTTTTCATTGTTAGCTCCCATGTTGGATCGTAATCCTGCCTTCAAGCCTAGAGCGGCATTTCGCAAAAGAAAAGCATCTTAAAAGACAACATTCCGTCGCGATGTGCCGGATTGGAACAGGGCAGGTTACGATCAGGCTAGTGCCGGAACGATTTCATTTCAAGCTTGAAGCATACGGGCAAGAAATACTTGTGCAAAAGCCCAGCGTGCACAGCTCAGATTGACAATCGCACGCCAATGCCGGGGCTCGGCATACCTTGAGTGCCGCGCTCGCGGTACGGCGTCGTATTGTAATGGCTGCGGTAGCATTTCGAGAAATGCGACGGGCTGGCGAAGCCACAGGCCAACGCCACGTTGATCACGCTCATATCGGTCTGCATCAGCAGGTTGCGCGCCTTTTGCAGCCTGAGCTCCATGTAATAGCGCTTGGGTGAGCGGTTCAGATAGCGCCGGAACAACCGCTCCAGCTGCCGGGTCGACATGCCCACATCTTCGGCCAGATCTGCCGGGCTCATCGGGTCTTCAATGGCGTTTTCCATCATCTGGATGACCTGGCTCAGCTTCGGATGCCGCACCCCGATCCGCGTCGGGATCGACAGCCGCTGGGTGTCCTGATCGGTGCGGATGGTGGAATAGATCATCAGATCGGCCACATTATTCGCCAGATCCTCGCCATGATCCGACGCGATAATCCGCAGCATCAGATCAATCGACGAAATCCCCCCCGCCGTAGACCAGCGGTTGCCATCCATCACGAACACCGATTTGGTCAGCTTGACGTCTTCAAACTCCTCAGCGAAGCCGTCTTGGTTCTCCCAGTGGATCGTCGCTTTCTTGCCATCCAGCAACCCGGCCTTGGCCAAAGCATAGGCCCCTGTGCAAAGCCCGCCAATCGACACGCCACGCCGGGCTTCACGTCGCAGCCAGCCGATCACCGGCTTGCTCGTGGTCTTTTGAATATCAATACCGCCACAGACCAGAATGGTGTCCTCGCGGTCTACCTCATCCAGTCCGAAGTCGAGTTTAAAGGTCGCGCCGTTAGAACAGGTCTTCTCAACGCCGCCTTCACCACACAATGCCCAAGTGTAAATCGGGAAGCCCATCACGTGATTGGCCAGCCGCAAAGGCTCGATTGCGCCCGCGAAATTGATCATGGTGAACTTGTCCAGCAACAGGAACACAAACCGACGCGGCGCGTCAGCCTTTTCGACCTGTGTGGCTTTGCGCGAAGGGGCGGGCATGATGCGACCTGTTTGTGTCGGTTTCGACGCAAGGAAACAGGAAAAAGCCGCTTCCGCAAGGGTCAACCATGCACATTCACCGCCTTTCGCTCTTTGCTTTCCCGCATAATTTTTCTATACCGCCCCGGTATCGCTAACGGAGGGGGAACTTCCATGACCAAGGGTTGGACAAAATCGGATTGGCGCGCGAAACCGCGTGTGCAAATGCCCGATTATCCGGACACCGCTGCACTCAACGCTGTTGAGGCGCAACTGGCAAAATATCCCCCGCTGGTCTTTGCAGGCGAGGCACGCAAGCTGAAGAAGCAACTGGCCTTGGCGGGTGAGGGCAAGGCCTTCCTGCTGCAAGGCGGTGACTGCGCCGAAAGCTTCGCTGAATTCTCTGCCGACAACATCCGCGACACCTTCCGCGTCATGCTGCAAATGGCAGTCGTGCTGACCTATGGCGCGAAAGTCCCGGTGATCAAAGTCGGTCGTATGGCGGGTCAATTCGCCAAGCCGCGTTCGGCCAATACCGAAATGATCGGTGGCGTCGAATACCCGTCCTACCGCGGTGACATCATCAACGGCTTTGATGCCACGGTTGAAGCCCGCCGCCCTGATCCCTCGCGGATGCTGCAGGCCTACACCCAGGCCGCCGCTTCGCTGAACCTGCTGCGCGCGTTCTCGACGGGTGGCTTTGCCGATATCCACCGCGTCCATTCCTGGACGCTGGGCTTTGCCGAGCATGACAAGGCCGAGCGTTACCGCGAACTCTCGAACCGCATTTCTGATGCGCTCGACTTCATGAATGCGGCGGGTATCACCTCGGATTCCGCCCCGTCGCTGGCCTCGGTTGATTTCTACACCAGCCACGAGTCGCTGCTGCTGGAATACGAAGAAGCGCTCTGCCGCGTCGACAGCATCACCGGCCAGAATGTTGCCGGCTCGGGCCATATGATCTGGATCGGCGACCGCACCCGCCAGCCCGATGGTGCGCATGTCGAATTCGCGCGCGGCGTGTTGAACCCGATCGGTCTGAAATGCGGCCCGACCACCACGGCGGACGATCTCAAAGTGCTGATGGCCAAGCTGAACCCGCAGAATGAGGCGGGTCGTCTGACCCTGATCGCGCGCTTCGGTGCAGGCAAAGTCGGTGAAAACCTGCCGCGCCTGATCAAAGCGGTGCAGGAAGAAGGCGCCAACGTGGTCTGGTCTTGCGATCCGATGCACGGCAACACCATCAAAGCGGCGTCGGGCTACAAAACCCGCCCGTTTGAATCGGTGCTGCGCGAGGTCCGCGAATTCTTCCAGATCCACAAAGCCGAAGGCACCGTGCCCGGCGGCGTGCATTTTGAGATGACCGGCCAAGACGTGACCGAATGCACCGGTGGTCTGCGCGCTGTGTCGGACGAGAACCTTGCCGACCGCTACCACACCGCCTGCGACCCGCGCTTGAACGCCTCGCAATCGCTGGAACTGGCGTTCTTGGTTTCGGAAGAACTCTCTGCGCAACGCGAAGCCGCACGACGCGTCGCGCTGTAAGCACCTATAGCTCCATAACAAAGGGCGGGGATCCAACTCCCCGCCCTTATGTATTTCACATTGGCCTGAAAATCCTCGGCGGCCAGCGTGCGGAAAGCCCGCGTCTTGCTAGCCGCGCGAACTCACCAAACGCAACGCAGGCCGCCCAGAACTGCGCGGTGGGGCAGGCACCTGCGCTCCGCCCTCCGCCACCACCCGCAAGCCAGACCCTGCCACCAATTCCCGCACCAGCCCCGAGATCGCAAACCGGCGCGGTTGCCGCCCCAATTGCCCCTCGGTCACCAGACAGCCCAAAGCCAGCTTTGGCCCCGCCGCCGCCACTGCCAGCGGCAACAGCAGCATCCGCCCCGATAAAGCGGGCCGCCCGACCGAGCGTTCCGCCTCCAGCCAAATCTCCATCACCGCAGGCGAGGCAAACACCTGTTCCAACTCATGCCCGATCCGCGCCCGCGCCACCGGTTCAAACAACGCAGAAAGCGGCATCCCCCGCACATCCATGCCCAGCAGATCGTTCAACGCCATCCCCGCCAGCCGAAACCGCGCCAATCCCGGAGCGATCTGCTCGATCAAGAACACCTTGTCGAGACAGTCGGCCATGCCACGCGGATCAATCTGCGCTCGCGCAGGCAAGCCTCCATCCATCCGTAGCGCCTCCCAATAACCCCGCAGCAGTTGCAAGGCGGCCAAAGTTTCGCTCGAACACCCGCTGCGATCACCACCCTTGCCATTGGGGCCCTTACCAAAGAAAGTTAACATCATTGGATCTCCAGCGGACTGCGAGGGCAGCAACCTGAATGCGCGCGGACACACAATTTAAGATTGCTTACTGATACGTTAACATACACCAGATGCCTTGAGTTTTGCAGACAATCTCAACAAATGGTAAACACGCACAGCCGCCGCGCGCGGCGCTAAAGGAGCAAGCGATGACGGTTTCGATGACAGGATTCGCCGCGCGCAAAGGGCAGGGGGCGGGCTATACTTGGGCTTGGGACATCCGCTCGGTGAACGGCAAAGGTCTCGATTTGCGCCTCCGCCTGCCCGATTGGATTGACGGCCTGGAACTCGCCCTGCGCGCGGAACTCTCGCGTGCTTTGCAACGTGGCAACGTCAGCCTGTCGCTCAAAGTTGCGCGCGATGGCTTGGCGGATGGGGCCGAGGGGCTGCGTCTGAACCCAACCGCGCTTGCCGCCGTTCTTTCCGCCCTGACGCAGATCGAAGATGCCGCGATGGCCGCAGGGGTGACGCTTGGGCAACCTACGGGTGCAGATGTGCTTGGCGTGCGGGGCGTTCTCGATGCCACAAGCGCCGATGCCGATACCGCCCCGTTGCGCGCGGCTCTGCTGGCGGATCTGCCGCTGCTGCTGACCGATTTCCAAGCCATGCGCGCCGCCGAGGGCGCTGCGCTGAACAGCGTGATCGCCACCCAACTTTCCCGCATCGCGGATCTCACCGCCCAGGCCGATGCCGAGGCCACCGTCCGCCGCGATTCTGCCCCCGCCACCCTGCGCGACGCTTTGGCAAAGGTGTTGGCAAATGCCGAAGCCGTCGATGAAACCCGTCTTGCTCAGGAACTCGCCCTGATCGCGGTGAAAAATGACGTGACCGAAGAACTCGACCGCCTGCGCGCGCATACCGAGGCGGCGCGTTCTCTGCTTACCGAGCCCGCGCAGGTCGGCCGCAAGTTTGATTTTCTGATGCAAGAGTTTATGCGCGAGGCCAACACGCTCTGTTCCAAATCGCAAAGCCTCAGGTTGACCCGCATCGGGCTTGACCTCAAGACGGTGATAGATCAGATGCGCGAACAGGTTCAAAACGTGGAATAATCATGGCCCAAACCCTCACCCGCCGCGGCCTTTTGCTGATCCTGTCCTCGCCGTCCGGTGCGGGCAAATCCACATTGGCGCGCAAGCTGATGCTGTGGGATCCGACCATCCGCTTTTCGATCTCGGCGACCACCCGCCCGCCGCGCCCTGGCGAGGAAGATGGCCGTGAATACTATTTCCACCCGCGCGCCGCATTTGAAGCCTTGGTGCAAGCCGATGAAATGCTGGAACATGCCGAAGTGTTCGGCAATTTCTACGGCTCGCCGAAAGCCCCGGTCGAAGCCGCGATGCGCGAAGGCCGCGACACTTTGTTCGACATTGATTGGCAGGGCGGCCAGCAAATCCGCAACTCCTCTTTGGGCCGCGATGTGGTCTCGATCTTCATCCTGCCGCCCTCGATTGCCGAGTTGGAAAGCCGCCTGCGCGCCCGTGCCCAAGACAGCGAAGAGGTCATCGCAGGTCGGATGGAGAAATCACGCGATGAGATCAGCCATTGGGCGGAATATGACTATGTCATCATCAATCGCGATATAGACAGCGCTTTCAGTGAGTTGACGGCCATTCTTCAAGCCGAGCGCCTGAAGCGTGACCGCCAGCCTGACCTGTCTGACTTTGTTCGCAACCTGAACCGAGAGTTTGAAACCCGATGATCTACGCACTCGACGGCATCGCCCCGCAGATTGACCCTTCGGCTTGGGTCGCCGACACCGCCGTGCTGATCGGCAAGGTGACGCTAGAGGCCGATGCAAACATCTGGTTCGGGGCGAATTTGCGCGGTGACAATGAAGAAATCCGCGTCGGGCGCGGCTCTAACATTCAGGAAAATTCGGTTTTGCACACCGATATGGGCTATCCGCTGACCATCGGCGCCAACTGCACCATCGGCCACAAAGCCATGCTGCACGGTTGCACCATTGGTGAGGGCAGTCTGATCGGCATGGGTGCCACCATCCTGAACGGTGCCAAAATCGGCAAAGGCTGCCTGATCGGGGCAGGGGCGCTGATCACCGAAGGCAAAGAGATTCCCGATGGTTCTTTGGTGATGGGTGCGCCGGGCAAGGTGGTGCGTCAGTTGGATGCCGAAGCCCAAGCACGGCTGCTGAAATCGGCGACCGGCTATCAAGCCAACGCACGGCGCTTTGCCAAGGGTTTGGAGTTGCTCAAATAAAAAGGGGGCCGATAGGCCCCCGAAACGTCGTAGATTTTCGGGCCTTTGCCCCGGCAGCTTAACCCCAGACAGCCTTGCGGGCGATGCGTTCTGCATCCTCGGGGAAAATACCCAGATCAAGGGCAACCCGGCGCGGCATGCTGGCAATCTCATCGCGGGTGCGACGATACAAAGCACGTTTTTCAGCAGCGCTGCGCAGTTGGGCAATAATCGATTTCATGGTCTTTCCTTTTCCTCTGCGATGACTCGGCCCGGATGGCTTTGTCCCCTTCGCATGATCAGAATATAGGAAAGGTGTTAGCGCCAACAACTGCCAATGCTGCGATGCGGCATTGCGTTGAATGCATAGCTTCTGCAATTACGCCGTGGCTGAAGCCGCGCCTCAAATGAAAAGGGGGCACCCGAAGGCACCCCCAAAACCGAAGTCTTCGAAGAATGGCCTCAGATCAGCTTGCCCATCGCCACAGCGGTATCCGCCATCCGGTTCGAGAAGCCCCATTCATTGTCATACCACGACAGGATCGAGCAGAACGTACCGTCCATCACCTTGGTCTGATCCATGTGGAACACGCTCGAATGCGGGTCGTGGTTGAAATCCGACGAGACATTCTTGAACTCGGTATAGCCCAAGATGCCCTTCAGCGGCCCGGAAGTTGCAGCTTCCTTGATTGCCGCGTTGATTTCTTCCACCGAAGTCGCCCGCTTGGCGATGAACTTCAGATCGACCACCGAGACGTTCGGCGTCGGCACCCGAATGGCAAAGCCATCCAGACGGCCCTTCAATTCCGGCAAAACCAGCCCAACAGCCTTGGCAGCCCCGGTCGAAGTCGGGATCATGCTCAAAGCCGCAGCGCGTCCGCGATAGAGATCCTTGTGCATGGTATCCAGCGTCGGCTGATCGCCGGTATAGCTGTGAATTGTCGTCATCATGCCTTTTTCGATGCCGATCAGTTTGTTCAGCACATAGGCCACCGGCGACAGGCAGTTCGTCGTGCAAGAGGCGTTGGAAACCACCAGATCGCTGGAGGTCAGCGTGTCATGGTTCACCCCATATACAATCGTCTTGTCGGCATCTTCACCCGGAGCCGAGATCAGCACGCGTTTCGCACCATTCTCAAGATGTGCCTGGCATTTTTCCTTGCTGGTGAAAATCCCGGTGCATTCCAGCACGATATCCACATCGCTCCACGGCAATTCTGCCGGATTGCGCAAAGCCGTCACCCGCATCGGCCCACGACCGACATCAATGGTGTCGGCGGTGGTGGTCACAACATGCGGAAAGCGGCCATGCACCGAATCAAAGCGCAGCAAATGCGCGTTGGTTTCCACCGGGCCCAGATCATTGATCGCGATCACTTCGATATCGGTGCGGCCCGATTCGATGATCGCGCGCAGCACGTTGCGGCCAATCCGGCCAAATCCGTTAATGGCGACTTTTACGGCCATAGAAACCTCCTGAAAACAGCGCGACTCACGCGCGAAATGCTAGCGCTAACATCACGAATTTGGCGTGACAATCAACGATAAAGCCACGCCTTACCGCCAGATCATCAGATATTGAACCAGATCGCCCAGCTTTCGTAGCAAAAACACGCAGGCCTGACCACCGTTCAGCGCCACATCCCCTGCGATAGCGGCGGCAATCAGCAGGGCAAGCACCAAAGCAATACGGTCGGTCACGGCATCTCCGCTCTATTGCAGCAGCCGTCCCATAACCCCGGCCACATCGGCCATACGGCAGGAAAAGCCCCATTCATTGTCATACCAGGCCAGAACCCGCACCGAGCGGCCCACAACTTTGGTCTGGTCTGGCGCGAAGATAGACGAATGCGGCGTGTGATTGAAGTCGATTGATACCTTGGGTTCAGGGTCATAGGCCATCACCATGCCCATATAGCCCGAAGCCGCCTCGCGGACGATCTCATTCACTTCCGCCACCGTCACCGATTTCTTGGCAATGAAGGTCAGATCGACAGCCGAGACATTCGGTGTCGGCACCCGAATGGAAGACCCGTCCAGCAACCCCGCCAGTTCCGGCAGCACCTCGCCAATCGCCTTGCCTGCCCCGGTCGAGGTCGGAATCATCGCCATCGACGCGGCCCGTGCGCGGTAGAGATCCTTGTGGCGGCGGTCCAACGTCGGCTGATCGCCGGTATAGCTGTGAATCGTGGTCATGATCCCCGACTCAATCCCGATGGAATCGTTCAGAACCTTCGCTAGCGGTGCCAGGCAATTCGTCGTGCAAGAGGCGTTGGAAACCACATGGTGATCTGCCGTCAGCCCGCGATGGTTGACGCCGTACACCACCGTCATATCTGCGCGTTTCGCCGGGGCCGAGACCAAAACCCGCTTCGCCCCACGCCCCAGATGCACTGCGGCCTTCTCACGCTCGTTGAATTGTCCGGTGCATTCCAGCACCACATCAACACCCTCCCAATCCAGTTCGGCAGGGTTATAGGTGCTCATCACCCGCATCGGACCACGGCCAAGATCAAGCTCGTTGCCCGACACCTTCACCACGCCAGGAAAGCGGCCATGCACCGAATCATATTTCAGCAGATGCGCGTTGGTCTCAATCGGCCCGGTTGCATTGATCGCCACCACTTGAACATCATTGCGCGCGGATTCGGCAATATGTGCCAAAGTGCAGCGGCCAATCCGGCCAAATCCGTTGATCCCGATGGTAATCATGCGCGCACCCCTTGGTTTCGACCTCTTGTCCAAGTTTGCTATAGGCAAGCTACGGGGCATGGAAAAGTATAAAAACGACATAAATTCAATATGTTAACGCAAACATTCCTTGTTCGCGCTAACAAGACACAGGCTTTGCCTTTTGAGCAGCCACGTCCTACATAACCCTAAACAACCTCGAGGCAGGCATGAGCGGACTATTGGCACTTCTGGATGACGTCGCGGCCATCGCCAAGGTTGCGGCGGCCTCGATTGATGACATCGCGGGGGCTGCCGCGAAAGCCGGGGCGAAAGCCGCAGGGGTGGTGATCGACGATGCCGCCGTGACGCCGAAATACGTCCACGGCTTTGAGGCCAAGCGCGAGCTGCCGATCATCTACCGCATCGCCAAAGGCTCGTTGAAAAACAAACTGGTTATCCTGTTGCCCGGCCTCTTGGCCCTGAATGCCTTCCTGCCGCAAGCCATCACGCCTTTGCTGATGCTGGGCGGTGCCTATCTGTGCTTTGAGGGTGCGGAAAAGGTCTATCACGCGCTGTTCCCACATGCCGACGCGCAGGTTGAGGCGGATTTCGACACCAAAGATCCGGCGCATCTGGAAGAAGAAAAGATCGCCGGCGCGATCAAGACCGATTTCATCCTCTCGGCCGAGATCATGACCATCGCCCTCGCAGCCATTCCCGCAGGCAGCTTCTGGATGGAGGCCATTACGCTGGCCATCGTCGGCGCGATGATCACTGTAGTGGTTTACGGGGCCGTGGCGCTGATCGTCAAAATGGATGACGTTGGCCTGCACATGGCGACTCATCGCAGAACCTCTGCGGCCCGCAGCTTTGGCCGTGGTCTCGTTGTCGCGATGCCGAAGCTGATGAGCTTTCTGTCCACTGTTGGCACCCTTGCCATGCTCTGGGTCGGCGGCAATATCATCGTGCATGGGTTGGATGTCTTGGGCCAACACGAGCCCTACGCTACCATCCATCATTGGGCCGTCGCCGCAGCCCAGATGCTGCCACAAGCCTCTGGTCTGGTGGAATGGGCCGTGACCGCCGCCTGTGACGGTGTGCTGGGTCTGGCCCTGGGCATGTTGCTGATCCCGATTGCCACAAAGATTATCATTCCGGCATGGTCCGCGATCACCGGAACCAAAAAGGCCGCGCATTAAGCGCGGCCTGATCTGAATTTCGACGCTGCGAGGGTAGGGCGGGGTTGCCCCCGCCGCACCGCCAAACTCAAAGCAGCGCCTTGACCTTCGCCACTGCATTCTCTGCCGTGATGCCGAACTCTTTGTACAAACGCTCCATCGGAGCCGACGCCCCAAACGAAGACATCCCCACGAAATCGGCCTTGCCATCACGGCCACGCTCACCAAGCAACCAGCGATCCCAGCCCTGACGCACGCCCGCCTCAATCGCCACCCGCACCGGACCGGGCGGCAGCACCTTGCGGCGATAAGCCTCATCCTGCGCCGCAAACAGTTCCATCGACGGCATCGACACCACCCGCGTGCCAATCCCTTCGGCTTGCAGCAGGTCACGCGCTTTCAAGGCAATCTCCACTTCCGAACCCGTCGCCATCAGAATGACCTGACGCTTGCCCACGGCCTCCTCCAGCACATAAGCGCCCTTGGCCACCATGTTTGTGTTGGTGTGGGTTTTCCGAACCGTCGGCAGGTTCTGACGGCTCAGCGCCAGCACCGAAGGCGTTTTCTTCGACGAAAACGCAATCTCCCAAGCCTCAGCGGTTTCAACCAAATCCGCAGGCCGGAACACATAAGTGTTCGGCGTCGCCCGCGAAATCGCCAGATGCTCAACGGGCTGGTGGGTCGGGCCATCTTCGCCCAAGCCAATGGAATCATGCGTCATCACATAGACCACCGGAATCCCCATCAGCGCTGACAGACGCATCGCGGGACGTGCATAATCGGTGAAGCACATGAAGGTGCCGGAATACGGACGCACCCCGCCATGCAGCGCCATACCGTTCATCGCCGAGGCCATGCCATGCTCGCGGATGCCGTAATAGACATAACGGCCCTTGCGGTCCTCTGCGCTGAACACACCCAGATCGGCGGTCTTGGTGTTGTTCGAACCGGTCAAATCCGCCGAGCCACCGATGGTCTCCGGAAGCATCGGGTTCACCGCTTGCAGCACTTTTTCGGATGCCGAACGGGTAGCCAGTTTAGCCGCCGCTTCCGAAGCCGCTTTCTTCACCCCACGAATGATCGCGGGCAGTTTCGCCGGCACATCACCCGCAAAGATCCGCTTGAACTCCGCCTGCTTGGCTGGCGACAACGCGGCAAACCGCGCCTCCCATTCCGCATGGGCCTGACCGCCGCGCACACCAAACGCCTCCCACTGCGCCTTGATCGCAGCCGGAATGACGAAGGGCTCGGACGTCCAGCCATACCCCTCTTTGGCGGCCTTCATCTGCGCCGCATCGGTCAAAGCGCCGTGGCCCTTCGAGGTATCCTGCGCCGCATGGCCCAAGGCGATATGGGTCTTGCAGTCAATCAGCGTCGGCTTGTCCGACTTTTTCGCCGCCGTCAGCGCGCGGTCAATGTCTACCGGATCATGGCCGTCACAATGCAGCACGTTCCAACCGCTGGCCGCAAACCGCGCCCGCTGGTCGGTCACATCCGACATCGACACTTTGCCATCAATGGTGATGCCGTTGTTGTCCCACATCACGATCAAGCGGCTCAGCTGCAATTTGCCAGCCAGACCAATGGCTTCCTGCGAAACGCCTTCCATCAGGCAGCCATCGCCCGCGATCACATAGGTATAATGATCCTGCACCTTGGATCCCCAACGCGCCCGCAAATTCTCCTCGGCGATCGCGAAACCGACCGAGTTGGCAATGCCCTGACCCAGCGGCCCGGTGGTGGTTTCAACGCCCGCGACATGACCATATTCCGGGTGGCCCGCCGTAATCGCGCCCCACTGACGGAAGTTCTTGATCTGCTCAATCGTCATATCGGCATACCCCGTGAGGTATAGCAGCGAATAGATCAACATCGAGCCATGGCCCGCCGACAGAATAAACCGATCGCGGTCCGCCCAACGTGGCGCTTTGGGGTCAAACTTCAGGTGCTTTTCGAACAACACCGTCGCCACATCGGCCATGCCCATCGGCATACCGGAATGGCCAGAGTTGGCGGCGGCAACGGCGTCCAAAGTCAGCGTGCGAATGGCGGCCGCGCGCATCCAGTGATCGGGGTGAGCGGTGCGAAGCGTCTGGATATCCAAGGCTGATGTCCTGTTCATGAAATTGGGTGGGCTGAAAGCTGCATAACAGCCCGTGCGGCAAGATCAAGCGCGCCCCGCAAGGCCTTGGACGCAAAAGACAAGACGGCCCCGCGCCAAGCGGCTAAGATTGGCCTTGATGCCAGTCTTGCCGATTCGCTCCATACCGGGGCAGGCGGGGCCAGCCCAGAAGAAACAGAAAGGGTGCCAAGACCCATGCAGGATATCTCAGAACTCGAACGGCGCATCACCTCCGCCCTCGAACGCATAGGGCGCGGGGTGGAAAGCCTCAGCGCCGCCGTGCCGATGCCCACCGCCAATCCCACGGCCATGCTGCCCGAAAGCGATTTCGCGACGCTGAACGAACGCCTGGATGAAGAGCGGATGCTCAACGCGCAACTGCAAGAACGCCTGCGCGCGGTGCACCAAAAGGACGAAGCCGCGAAAGCCGCGCTTACCGATGAAATCTCGGCGCTGAACGCCCAGCTTGCCGCGCAAGCCGATGAACTCGCCAGCCTGCGCACCAGCACCGCCGCCCTTGGCGAAGAACTCGCCGCCCTGCGCGATGTTGCCGAATTGGGTGTGACCGAGCCTGAGCATATCAACAAAGCCATGCTGGCCGAGCTTGATGCTCTGCGCGCTGCCCGCGCCGCCGAAGCTGAAGAGCTTTCGGAAATCATCGCCGCCCTGAACCCGCTGATTGAAGAGGCCGCCGCCAATGCCTGATCTGGACATCTCCATCGGAGGCCGCAATTTCACCGTCTCCTGCCAACCCGGCGAGGAACATTTCCTGCGCGGTGCCGCCAACATGCTGGATGCCGAAGCAGCCCCGCTGGTGGCCCAAATGGGCCGCCTGCCAGAATCGCGGATGTTGCTGATGGCAGGCCTGATGCTGGCCGACAAAACCGCCGCGGTCGAGGATGAGAACCGCCAGTTGAAGCTGAAACTGGCCGAGATCGAATCCCGTCCGCAGCCCGAACGCGAAAAGCTCGAAGTGGCGGTGGTTCCGCCGGGCCTGCGCGAAGCCCTTGCCGAAATCGCCGCCCGCGCCGAAGCGATGGCTGCTTCCGTCGAGGATCGCCTGCAATGATACGCAAGTTTGCGGTGCTGGCCCTGCTCGCGGCCTGCACACCCGAGTCCCCGGCACCCAGCGCAGACGGCACGCAATACCTCTGCGCCGATGGCGCCAAACTGGCGGCAGCCTACAGCACCGAGGGCGAGGACAGCAGCGTCAAGCTGACCATCAAGGGCGAAACCTTCACGTTGTTGTCAGAACCCGCCGCCTCTGGCGCGCGCTATGGCTGGCCGTCCGATGGCTCGAACTATGTCTGGTGGACCAAGGGCGACAGCGGCACGCTCTACTGGAAAGACGGCACCAAAGGCGGCGCAGAAACCGTGCTGCACGCCGATTGCAAACCCCAGTAATCAAACGCCAAACTGCACGGCATTTGATTAAAATTTGCTTTCAGACTGGCTCAAATACTC
>NZ_JAXMJJ010000107.1:0-3789 GCF_034376685.1 Cypionkella sp. | reverse complement strand
CAGGCAACGCTCCCAATTCCATGCCGCCACCGGACACGGGAAGCCCAGCGGCGCGCTGGCAGCGCTGCCGCCGGCCTCAACCGTGGTCATGCAGGGCAGCGCGGCCATATGGGCGTCATGCGCCGCCACTTCGCGGGGTAGAGCCGCAATTGCGTCCCGTTCGGCTTGGGACAGAGTGGCCAATGCCGTGGTCGCAGCATAGATCATGCCAGCACCGGCGTCGCGGCTGCTACGGCCTGCGCGTGGTCCAGCCGTTTGCCACTGATCGTGTCGAACAGATGCAATTTTTCCGAAGTGACCGACAGCCGCATCTCGTCTTGCAGCGGCACTTGCGGGTCAAGCGTCACAACCAGCGTCTGGCCCTCAATCTGACCATGCACCAGACGTTGCGCCCCCAGTTCTTCGATGAAATCCACCTTGAACGGCAGGCCGCTGGCCGAGAGCTGTAGATCTTCGGCACGGATGCCCAGCGTGATCGCGCCCCGAGCCGACAAGGCGCGGCCCGTCTCGATGACATGGCTGCCAATGCGCAGGCGGTTGCCGTCAACCTCGGCATCCAGCAGGTTCATCGCAGGCGAGCCGATAAAGCTTGCCACGAACGTGCTGGCGGGGCGGTGGTAGATCTCCAACGGTGCGCCGACCTGTTCAATCTTCCCTGCGTTCAGCACCACCAGACGATCAGCCAGCGTCATCGCCTCTAGCTGATCATGCGTGACATACAGCGATGTTGTGGCAAGCCGCTTTTGCAGACGGCGGATTTCACCGCGCATCGACACCCGCAGCTTGGCGTCAAGGTTGGACAGAGGCTCGTCGAACAGAAACGCCGCAGGCTGGCGCACGACGGCGCGGCCCATGGCGACGCGCTGACGTTGGCCACCTGACAAAGCACGCGGTTTGCGGTCAAGATAGGGGCCAAGCTCCAGCATGCGGGCGGCTTCGGCGACACGCGCCTCAATCTCGGCCTTCGGAGTTTTGCGGTTCTTCAACCCGTAAGCCATGTTCTCGCGCACCGACATGTGCGGATAAAGCGCGTAGTTCTGGAACACCATCGCAATATCACGGTCGGCGGGATCGACCTTGTTGACCACGCGGTCCCCAATCCTGACCTCGCCATCGGTGATCTCCTCCAACCCCGCCACCATCCGCAGCAGGGTGGATTTGCCGCAGCCCGAGGGGCCGACAAGCACGATGAACTCGCCGTCCTGAATGGTCAGGTTGATGTCGGTGATCGAGGGCGCACTTGCCCCCGGATAGGTCTTGGAGACATTGGTGATTGTGATCGCGGCCATTATTTATCGCTTTCCGTCAGACCCTTGATGAACCAGCGCTGGAACACCACCACCACCAGAACCGGCGGCAGCAGCGCCAGCACCGCAAGGGCAAAGGCTTCATTGTAATCGGGGATCTGGCTGCCGACCCAGACTTGCAGGATCTGCTTGATGCCGCGCATCAGGGTGAAGAACCGCTCATCCGTGGTCATCAGCATCGGCCAGAGATACTGGTTCCAGCCATAGACGAACATAATGATGAAGATCGCGGCCATCATGGTTTTTGACAGCGGCAAGATCACGTCGATGAAGAATTTGACCGGCCCCGCGCCGTCGATGCGGGCGGCCTCCAACAGCTCATCTGGGATGGATTTGAAGAACTGCCGGAAATAGAACGTACCGGTGGCCGAGGCCAACAGTGGGACGATCAATCCGGTGTAGCTGTTCAACAGGCCAAGGGAGGACATCACCTGATAAGACGGCATGATCCGCACTTCCAAGGGCAGTAGAAGGGTGGTGAAGATCACCCAGAACATCAGTGTGGCAAAGCGAAAGCGGAAATAGACCAGCGCATAGGCCGCCGCCATCGACAGCACGATCTTGCCCACGGCAAAGCCCAAGCCAAGGATCAGCGAGTTCATCACCATCCGCGCGCCGGTCACTTGGCCGGTAAAGCCGCCCTGCCGGGTCAGCACGGTCTGATAGGTGTCATAGCCATCATCGCCGGGCAGCAGTTGCAGCCCGCCGGTATGGATTTCAACCGCGGTATGGGTCGAGGTCATGATCGCGACCACCACCGGCATCACCATGAACAGCGTGCCAAGGATCAGGATCAAATGGTCTAAAGGACGTATCCGGTTCATCATCTCACCCGTAATGGACGCGGCGTTCCAGCCAGCGAAATTGCACGAGGGTCAGCACCAGCACGACCAGCATCAGGATCACCGATTGGGCGGAAGATCCGCCGATGTCGTTGCCACGGAAGCCATCCAGATAGACCTTGTAGACAAGGGTGATCGGGTTGTTGGCGGCCTTGTCCTTCACCATCACGTCGATCACCGCGAAGGTATCGAACAGCGCATAGGTGATGTTGATGATCAGCAGGAAAAACGCAGTAGGGGCCAGCAGCGGCAGGATCGCGGTGAAGAAGCGGCGCGCGCCATTCTTGCAATCAATCAACGCCGCCTCGCGCACGCTTTGCGGGATGCTTTGCAAGCCGGACAGGATGAAGATGAAGTTGTAGGGCACCTGTTTCCAGACCGAAACGAGGATCATCGCGAAAGCCGTATCGAAGTAATTCAACCCTACCTTCAACTCCCACCCGAACCATGCGGCGAGTTTGACGAAGGGGCCTATGTGTTGATCGAACAGCATCATCCCGATCAGGCCAGCCACTGGCGGGGCTATGGCGTAAACCGAGATCAGTGCTGTGCGGTAAGTCGAGCGCGCACGGATCACCTGATCGGCCTTGACCGCCAGCAGCAGGCCAAGACCCAGCGAGAACGCGGTAACCAGAACGGTGAAAATCGCGGTGAAGCCAGCAATGTGGCGGTATTCAGCAGAGCCTAAGGCGTCGGTGTAATTGTCAAAGCCCACAAAGGTCGCGCCAAAGCCGAAGGGGTCTTCGATGTAGAACGACGATGAAATCGCCTGCGCCGAGGGCCAGTAGAAGAACACGAAGATCACCGCCAGTTGCGGGGCCAGAAACAGCCACGGCAACAGCGGACGGTCGAACTGCACGCGTTTGGCGGGCTCGGGCCGTGCGGTGGCGCGGGCGATCCAGCGGCGGATCGGGCCGGGGGCGGTTTGGGTTGCGTCGGTCATAGGGTTCACGTCACAGGATCAGAGGGGGCAAAACGAAAGCCGGGCCTGCACGGCGGCAGGCCCGGCATATCGCGCTTAAAGATCAGCCTGCGGTCTTGGCGAATTTCGCCAGCAGATCATTGCCTTCGGTCTCGATGGCTTTGAACGCGTCTTCAACCGTGGTTTCGCCCGAGAAGATCTTGTTGAACTCACGCTCTTCTACGGCGCGGATCTGCGGGTAAAAGCCCAAACGGTAGCCTTTCGACCATTCGCCCGCCGGCAGCAGCAGTTGCTTGATGCCAACTTCGGCAACCGGGTTCTTCTCATACCAGCCTTCAGCCTTCGAGGCCTCATAGGCCGCCTTGGTGATGGCAACGTAGCCGGTGGCCTGATGGTAGAAGGTCTGAATTTCGGTCGTGGTCAGGAAGTTGAAGAAATCCGCCGAGCATTTGTTCTCAGCCTCAGGCTTGCCCGACATCGCGAACAGGGCAGCACCGCCGATGAACGACGATTTGTTGCCTTCGCCGATGGCTGCGACGTAGGGGATAAAATCAGCCGAGAACGGCATGGTCGCGGTCTTGGTCAGCCCGCCAAACGAACCTGAAGAGCCGATCCACAGCGCAACCTTGCCCTCTTCGAACGGCTTCTGGTTATCCGCCCAGCCCGCGCCATAGAAGCCGAACAGACCAGCGGTGTGCCATTCCTTCAGCTTGTTCCA
>NZ_JAXMJJ010000106.1:0-41283 GCF_034376685.1 Cypionkella sp. | reverse complement strand
ATGAAAGAAACCGCCGAGGCATACTTGGGTGAAACCGTCACCCAGGCTGTCATCACCGTGCCCGCCTATTTCAACGACGCCCAGCGTCAGGCCACCAAAGACGCAGGCAAAATCGCCGGTCTGGAAGTGCTGCGTATCATCAACGAACCGACCGCAGCCGCTTTGGCCTACGGTCTGGACAAGAAAGAAGCCCGCACCATCGCGGTCTATGACCTTGGCGGCGGTACTTTCGATATCACCATTCTGGAAATCGACGACGGTTTGTTCGAGGTGAAATCCACCAACGGCGACACCTTCCTTGGTGGTGAAGACTTTGACATGCGCATCGTCAACTACCTGGCGGATGAGTTCAAGAAAGAGCACGGCGTTGATCTGTCCTTGGACAAGATGGCGTTGCAGCGTCTGAAAGAAGCGGCGGAAAAAGCCAAGATCGAGCTTTCCTCCAG
Organism: Cypionkella sp.; assembly: GCF_034376685.1. Lineage (GTDB taxonomy): Bacteria > Pseudomonadota > Alphaproteobacteria > Rhodobacterales > Rhodobacteraceae > Cypionkella. The sequence continues at coordinate 40,837 of NZ_JAXMJJ010000106.1, read as the reverse complement.
CCAGCAGACCGAAATCAACCAGCCGTTCATCTCGATGGACAAAAACACCGGCCAGCCGTTGCACCTTGTGGTCAAACTGACCCGTGCCAAGCTGGAATCGCTGGTGGATGATCTGGTTAAAAAGTCGATGAAGCCCTGCGCTGCTGCGTTGAAAGACGCTGGCATCTCGATCAGCGACATTGACGAAGTGGTTCTGGTCGGCGGGATGACCCGCATGCCGCGCGTGCTGGAAGAAGTCACCAAGTTCTTCGGCAAAGAGCCGCACAAGGGTGTGAACCCGGATGAGGTTGTGGCCGCTGGTGCCGCTATTCAGGCTGGCGTGTTGCAAGGCGACGTCAAAGACGTGGTTCTGCTGGACGTGACCCCGCTGTCCTTGGGCATTGAAACCCTCGGTGGCGTGTTCACCCGTCTGATCGATCGCAACACCACGATCCCGACGAAGAAAAGCCAAGTGTTCTCGACCGCCGAAGACAACCAGAACGCTGTGACGATCCGGGTGTTCCAAGGCGAGCGCGAAATGGCTGCCGACAACAAGATGCTGGGCCAGTTCAACCTTGAACACATCCCGCCAGCACCGCGTGGTCTGCCGCAGATCGAGGTCACCTTCGACATCGACGCCAACGGCATCGTTTCGGTGAAGGCCAAGGACAAAGGCACCAACAAAGAGCAAGCGATCACCATTCAAGCCTCGGGCGGTCTGTCCGACGAGGATATCGAGAAAATGGTCCGCGACGCCGAAGCCAATGCCGAGTCGGATAAAGAGCGCAAAGAGCTGGTGGAATCGAAGAATCAGGCCGAAAGCCTGCTGCACTCGACCAAACGTTCTTTGACCGAACACTCTGACAAGGTTGATCCCTCGACCGTTGAAGTGATCGAGCTGGCGATGTCGGCGCTGGAAGATGCGCTGGCAACCGAAAACGCTGGCAAGATCAAAGGCGGCATCCAGAACCTGACCGAAGCGGCGATGAAGCTGGGCGAGGCGATCTACAAAGCCTCGGCAGACCAAGCCGAAGGCAAGGATGAGGATGATCAGCGCGGCGTGGATGAAGACATCATCGACGCTGACTTCGAAGATCTCGGGAACAACAAGCGGAAGTAAGCCGCCAGGAACGAAAACAGGGCGGCCCAGACAGGGGCCGCCCTGCCGCGTTCCCGTGAAGGGGTTTTGCAATGGCAAAGCGCGATTACTACGACATTCTCGGTGCCTCCAAGGGTGCTTCCGCAGAGGATTTGAAGAAGGCCTACCGGGTGAAGGCGAAAGAGCTTCACCCCGACCGCAATTCCGACAATCCCAACGCCGAAGCGCAGTTCAAAGAGCTGAACGAAGCTTATGAGGTGATGAAAGACGCCGATAAAAAGGCGGCCTATGACCGTTATGGTCATGCGGCCTTTGAAGGCGGCATGGGGGGCGGCGGCGCGGGTCAGCGCGGCTATGCCGGCGGCAATGGCGATTTCGCTTCCGCTTTCTCGGATGTGTTCGAAGATCTGTTTGGCAACTTCACCGGTGGCCGTGGCGGTGGCGGGCGTTCGCGCGCGCAACGTGGGTCTGACCTGCGCTATAACCTGCGCGTCAGCATGGAAGAAGCCTTTGCAGGGGTTCAGAAAACCATCAATGTGCCGACCTCGGTCACCTGCGATATCTGTCACGGCACTGGTGCCGAGGGCGGTGCAGAGCCTGTGACCTGCCCGACCTGCTCGGGCATGGGCAAGGTGCGGGCGCAGCAGGGTTTCTTCACCGTTGAACGCACCTGCCCCACCTGTAACGGCGCCGGACAGATGGTGAAAAACCCCTGCAAGAACTGCGCAGGGCATGGCCGGGTTGAGAAAGATCGCTCGCTGTCCGTCAACATCCCGGCAGGGGTGGAAACGGGCACGCGCATCCGTCTTGCAGGCGAAGGCGAAGCTGGCATGCGCGGCGGGCCGTCAGGTGATCTTTACATCTTCATCGAGATGAAAGAGCACGCGATTTTCCAACGCGATGGCGTGCATCTGTTCTGCCGTGTGCCGATCACTCTGGCCACCGCAGCCTTGGGCGGCGAGGTGGAAGTGCCGACGATTGACGGCGGTAAATCCCGCGTCAAAGTGCCTGCGGGCGCGCAAACCGGCAAGCAAATGCGCTTGCGCGCCAAGGGCATGCCCGCCCTGCGCGGTGGTGGGTCCGGCGATATGGTGATCGAGCTGGCGGTGGAAACTCCGGTCAACCTGACCGCGCGTCAGAAAGAAATCCTGCGGGAATTCGACACGCTGGCGACGGATAACAACCCGGAAGGATCGTCGTTCTTCTCAAAAGTCAAAGGCTTTTGGGACGGTATGAAAAGCTGAATTAGGCGGGCAGCGATGCCCGCCTAATTCATTGGCGCGCCGCCTTCCGCCTTTCGCTTTGCCACAAACGCCCCTAGTGCCTCATCAATCGCGGGGTCCAGTGGCGGTTGTTCATATTCTGCCAGCATCTGCTTCCAGACCAAATTCGCTCGCTCACGCGTCTTGATGCCGCCCTTGCCAAGCCAGGTCGTGTGGTTATCCCAGTTTGAGAGCAGCGGCGTATAGAACGCCTGCTCATAGCGGCTCATCGTATGATCAGAGCCAAAGAAATGCCCGCCTGACCCCACTTCGCGGATTGCATCGAATGCCAGAGTCGCCTCATCCACCACCAGCGGCGTGAAATACTCCTGCATCATTTGCAGCATTTCAGCGTCAACGATCAGCTTCTCAAAACTCGCCGTCAGACCGCCATGTAGCCAACCCGCCGCATGTTCGATCAAATGCGCGCCGCCCATCATTGCCCCCCACAGCGACATCTGCGACTCATACGCCGCCTGTGCATCGACCTCATTCGCAGCGTTGACATTGGACGACCGAAACGGCACCCCGATCAGCCGCGCCAACTGCCCCGAGGCCTGCGCCGCCTTGGTATATTCCGGCGTGCCAAACGCAGGCGCGCCCGAGCGCATATCGACGTTTGAAGTAAATCCACCGTACATCACCGCCACCCCCGGCCGCACGATCTGGGTCAAAGCAATGCCCACCATCGCTTCGGCATGCTGCATCACCAACGCGCCGGCCAGCGTCACCGGGCTCATCGCGCCCGCTAAGGTGAACGGCGTGATCACCACCACCTGACCATATTCCGCCATGGTGATCAGCCCCTCGGCCATCGGAATATCCAGCTGCAACGGCGAGTTGGTGTTGATGATCCCCAGCAAACAAGGCCTGTCCCGCAGCCCTTCCGGCGTGGTGCCAAGGCTGATCGCGGCCATCTCAATCCCGTCCAGGGTCCGCTGCCGCCCCAAGGTTTCGGTCTGCCAGTTCTTGTCCAGCAGCCGGATTTGCGCGTGAAAGCAGTCGAGATAGCGGGTGTGAGCGGGCAGGTCCATCGGCTCGAACGGATTGCCGCCGCTTTGGTGAATCACATTCAGGCTTTGGATAAGCTTCAGATAATCCTGCATCTCGGCAAAGCTGCCATTCCTGCGCCCGCCCTCATTGTCCATCACATAGGCTGGCCCACCGACCGAGGCGAACACGCAATCCGCCCCGCCAAACTGCAGGTTCCGCGCTGGATTACGCGCCTCTAGCCCAAAGCTGCGGGGCACTGTTGACAGCAGAGCGGTCAGCAAATCCGGGTCCAGCCGCACGGTTTCGCCCGTAACCTGCGCGCCCGCCTGCGCGAACAGCGCCCGCGCCTGCGGCTCTAACACCGCCATGCCAATCTCTGCCAGCACCCGCAAAGCCGCGTTGTGGATCGCCATGACATGATCCGCTGACAGCACTTCGGTCGGCGCATAGGGCCGCGGCACTTGCCCGAACGGAGATTGATGCAAGGCCCCCAGCACGCGGGGGCCACGGGTCGCGCTGCGTTTGCGTGGAGCGGAATCAGTCATAGCATCCCCTTTAGCGGCGGTTTTTCGCGCCGCAACACAGGCTCAATTGGCCCGCCAAATCCCCGCACAAAGCGATGCGCCGAATAGACCGCATCGGCGATCGAGGACGGTTGCAGACAATCGCCAACACGCGAAACCGCAACCCCACTGGCCAGCAGCGGCGCATAAAGATCATCTACGGGCAGCCGCCCCGTCACTGTGATCAACGTGCCGCAAGCCCGCTCCACCTCACGCCCGGTATAGCCGCAGGCCAGTCGCACAGCGCCCACCTCATGCCCGACCAGCAGGTGCGAGGCCACGATCTCGACCCCCGCCTGCAACAGTTTCGCCTGCACAAAGCCCTGCTCATCTGTCAGCGCTGTCCAGCTTGACGCGGTCGCGTGGGACGTCACATAGCAAACCGCATGCCCCAGCCCACGCAGCCGTTCCGCCAAAGCACCGGCCATGAAGTAGTGCTCGTCATCATAGATCACCACCGGGCCATTCACCGCAGCCCCGGAAAAAATATCATCTGGAGTCAACGCTTTGGGCAAATCTAATGCCTGCATTCCTGACACACCAATGCCGTCCCGCCGCCAGCGCGACCCCGTCGCCAGCACCACATGATCCGCGCCGAAATCGGCAATGTCGCCAACCGTCATCTCGCTGCCCGGATAGACCTGCACAGTGTCCAGCTTGCCGATCATATGCGCCCGCCAATCGCGCACCCGGATCCACGTCGAAAGCCCCGGCAAGGTCGATTCGCGCAGGATCCGCCCGCCCAAAGCCCCGCCCCGCTCGGCCAAAGTCACCTCGGCCCCACGCCGCCCCAAAGCCAGCGCCGCCTCCAGCCCTGCGGGCCCCGCGCCCACGACCAACACCTTGTCCCGCTTCGGCAGCATGGCAATCCGCTCAGGATGCCAGCCCTGCCGCCATTCTTCAGCAATCGTCGGGTTCTGCGTGCAGCGCAAATGCACCGCCTCATTATTCGCGGCGCGGCACATGTTGCAGCCAATACACTCGCGAATTTCATCCGCCCGGCCTTCGCGAATCTTCAACGGTAAAAACGGATCGGCAATCGAGGGCCGCGCCGCCCCGATGAAATCCTGCACGCCGCGCTTGATCTGCGCCACCATCGTCTCGGGTGAGGTAAACCGCCCCACAGCCACCACCGGCTTTGTGGTCAGGCTTTTCACGAAGGACACATAGCGGTCCTGAAACCCCTCGGCACTAAACCGCGCCGATTTACTGTCATTGCCCAGCGCGCCCGCAATGTTCACATCCCACAGGTCTGGCAGTTCAGCGAGCATCTCAATCACCTCGCGCCCCTCACCCTCACTGGTGATGCCGCGTGGCCCGTGCAACTCATCCACCGCCAGCCGCACAGCCACGGCGCAGGTGTCGCCGACAGCCTCTTTGGTATCCTCGATCATCTCACGCAAGAGCCGCGCGCGGTTCTCTAAACTGCCGCCGTAAGCATCGCCGCGCGTGTTGCTGCGGCCCGACAGGAACTGAAACGGCAGGTAATCATGGCCCGCATAGACATAGACAATGTCAAACCCGGCCCGCTTGGCCCGCAAAGCTGCGTCGCGTTGCCAGCCCCGGAACGCCTTGATGTCACTGGCATCCATCGCCCGCGCCGTGGTCGGCAGATGGAACATCGCAGGCTGGATGTCCGGTGCGATCCCCGGCAGCCGCGTCATCCGGTTCGATGCGTGGGCCCCACCATGCCACAACTCAATCCCCGCCAGACTGCCATGCGCGTGAATGGCATCCGCCGTCAGCGCCAGCGCCGGAATGTCGCCATCGTCCCACAGGGTCAGAAACCCGTGCGGGCTGTCGTCTGAGGTTGGATGGATCGAGCAATACTCGGTGCACACCACCCCCCAACCGCCCTCTGCCTTGATCCCGCGCAAAGCCGCCCCCGCCTGCGGGCGCTGCCAGCCCAGGCCGGTCGCATGTGGCGTCTGATAGAATCGGTTCGGCGCAGTGACTGGCCCGATGCGGACAGACTGGAACAAGATCGCGTGGCTAGGGTCCATCATCGCCTCTGTGTTGAATGACTGTATAGTAAGTATCAATTTCTCTATGCGTCAATGCCCTTAAATTTATGTTGCCAAGTGGTGATCTCTTGTTACATGATCGTTCAACAAGGGGATCACATGCCACAAATCCAGACTGAGTTTCCGCATAAGGTTGAAGTCATCGAAGCCCTCTGGGTGCCGCTGCCAGACGGCACGCGGCTGGCTGCAAAGCTGTGGCTGCCCGAGACGGCGCTGACGGGAACAACCCCCGTTCCGGTCTTGCTGGAATATCTCCCCTACCGCCTGCGCGACGGCACCCGCACCCGCGATCAGGGACTGCATATGTATGTGGCAGGGCATGGCTACGCCTGTATCCGGCTGGACATTCGCGGCACGGGCGAGAGTGATGGCGTCATCACTGGCGAATATACCGAGCAGGAACAGCTGGATGGCGTGGCCGCGATTGAATGGCTTGCGCAACAGCCGTGGTGCGATGGTCAGGTGTCGATGATCGGCATTTCATGGGGCGGCTTCAACGGCTTGCAAATCGCCGCGCGTCAGCCCCCGGCGTTGAAGAGCATCATCACGGTGGGATCCACCGATGATCGCTATGCCACCGATATTCATTGGGTCGGCGGCTGTCTTTCCAAGGATAATTTCGACTGGTCGGCCACGATGTTCTCGGGCAACGATCTGCCGCCCGATCCGCAAGTGGTCGGTGAAGCATGGCGCGCGATGTGGATGGATCGCATTCACGCCAACCAGCCCTGGATCATCGAATGGCTGCACCATCAGCGCCGCGATGACTACTGGAAGCAGGGCTCGATCTGCGAGGATTTCTCTGCCGTCACCATCCCGGTCTATGCCATCAGCGGCTGGGCCGACAACTATTCCGAAGCCGTGCCGCGCCTGCTGGCCAACCTTTCCGGCCCGCGCCTTGGCCTCGTTGGCCCGTGGGCGCACAGCTACCCGCATGAGGTGACGGTAGAGCCCGCCATCGGCTGGCTGCAAGAACTGGTGCGCTGGCTGGATCACTGGACCAAGGGCATCGACACCGGCATGATGGATCAGCCGATGTATCGGGTCTGGATGCAGGAACATGTGCCGCCGCAAACCTGCTATCTGGAACGTCCCGGACGCTGGGTGGCTGAAGAGTCTTGGCCTTCCCCCCGCATCCAACCCGAGCGCATGGCCTTGGGCGCAAACGGTGTTTTGGGCGGCACTGGCGACGGCATCGCGCAAATCTGCTCCCCCCTGTGGGTCGGCCTGACCGCCGGAGAAGTCGGTCGCTATGGCAACGATGCCGACTGGCCCACCGATCAACGCGAGGATGATGGCGGCTCGCTGGTGTTCATCACCGCGCCCCTGACGGAAACCAAAGAGATCCTCGGCGCTGCGCAATTGCACCTGAGCTTTTCCAGCGACAAACCCCAAGCCCTAGTTGCCGTCCGCCTGAATAACGTCGCCCCCGATGGCCGCTCTACCCGCGTCGCTGTGGGTCTGCTGAACCTCACTCACCGCGACAGCCACGAACACGCCATCGCGTTGACGCCCGGCCAAAGCCACACCGCGACCGTCGATCTGGATGATATCGCCCATGCTTTCCCGCCCGGCCACCGCATCGCCGTGTCGATCTCGACCACCTATTACCCGATCGCCTGGCCTTCGCCGGACCTGGCGACCCTCAACATCCACTTGGGTGAAAGCTGGCTCGACCTGCCCGTCCGCCCAAGCCGCCCCGAAGATGCCAGCCTTCCCGCCTTCGCCCCGCCGATCCGCGCCCCACAAACCCCGCACACCTACCACCCGGTCGAAAACCCGCCGCTGCGCCGCGTCAGCCGAGACCTGCTTTCGGGCAAAATGACCGTGGATTTCCCGCGCTGGACCTACAGCAAAACCATGCCCGACATTGGCCAGACCCAAACCGCCACCGGCATCATCAGCCACGAAATCATCGACGGTGACCCGCTCTCTGCCGTCACCACCACCGATTACCGCGTCACCATGCAGTTCCCGCAAACCACCATCCACCACCACTCCACAGGCCGCATGTCCTGCACCGCCACACATTTCCGCGTTGAGCAGACCCTGAAGATCCACGAAGCCGAAACCCTGATCTTTGAACGCCAATGGGATGAGGAGATCGCGCGTGACATGGTCTGACCCATGCTGAGCTATGCCATCAAACGCATCGCACTGGCCGTGCTGATCCTGTTTGTGGTCATGCTGGCGATGTATGGCATGGTTTTCCTTGTCCCCGGCGATCCCGCCAGCGTCGCGCTCGGCCCGCGCGCCACACCTGCCTTGAAGGCGCTGCTGACGGAACGCATGGGGCTGGATCAGCCGGTTCTGGTGCAAATCTGGCGCTTCTTTTCCAATGCGGCGCAAGGTGATCTGGGCATTGATGTCTGGTCAAAGCGCCCGGTGCTTGACCAAATACTTGAGGCCTTCCCGCAAACCTTGCTGCTCGGGGTCACAGCCCTCAGCTGGGCGCTTACCCTTGGCATCACGCTCGGCGTCCTTGCCGTGGTCTATCGGGGGACATTCATCGACCGCGCGCTGGGTCTTGTTTCGGTCAGCTTCATCTCGGTGCCGTCTTTTGTCGTCGCCATTTACCTGTTGTTGATCTTCGCCGTCTGGCTGCAATGGTTGCCTGCGATTGGCGCGGGGAAGACAGGTGATATTTCGTCGCAAATCAAAGCCTTGATCCTGCCATCCCTTGCAGTCGGGCTTGGCTGGGTTGGCTATCTGGCCCGCATGGTGCGCGCCTCGATGCTGGAGATCATGGCCGCCAACCACATCCGCACCGCCCGCGCCTTTGGCATCCCCGAGCGCAAAGTTGTCACCCGCTACGCCCTGCGCTTGGCCATCGTGCCGACGATTTCGGTGATCGCTGTGGGGCTTGGCGGTATCCTGTCCAGCGCCGTCTTTGTCGAAACCGTGTTCTCGCGCCCCGGCATTGGCACCCTGATCACTGGGGCTGTGTTCAAGCGCAACTACCCGGTGGTGATGGGCACAGTATTGGTGACCACGGCGTTTTATCTGATGGTGATCACCGCCGCTGATCTGCTGATCGCCAAGCTCGACCCACGGGTGCGCGATGCGCTGGCCCGCTGACACCCGCGCGCTGCGGGCGCTGATCCGCGATCCGATGGGGCTGATGGGCCTGATCCTTGTCAGCCTGTTTATCCTGATGGCCGTGGCTGCCCCCTTGCTTGCACCCTATGATCCGTTGGCGCTGGATGTGCGCGCCAAGCTGCAAGCCCCCAGCTTTGCGCATTGGCTGGGCACCGATCAGCTGGGCCGGGACACGCTGTCGCGCATCATCTACGGCGCACGCACCGCGCTTTCCATCGCGCTGACGGCCACCGCCATTGCCGGAAGCGTCGGCATGCTGCTGGGACTGATCGCAGGCTACGGCCCGCGCTGGCTGGATGCCATGTTGGTGCTGGTGTTCGATGCGCTGAACTCGCTGCCGATGATGATGTTTGCACTGGCGATCATCACCGCGATTGGCCCCGGCACCGGCACATTGATCCTGGTCGTCGTGCTTGTCTCGATCCCCGGCTATGCGCGGCTGATCCGCGCGCAAACTCTGGCGCTGCGCAGCGCAGATTTCATCGTGGCCGAACAGGCGATCGGGGCCAGCACGCCCCGCATCCTGTTGCGCCACCTGCTGCCCAACGTGTTCGGCCCGCTGTGCATCGTGCTGTCGATGGATATTCCGGTGGTGATCATGCTCGAAGCGGGGCTGAGCTATCTCAATCTGGGGGTCAAGCCGCCCACCCCATCTTGGGGCAATCTGCTTTATGACGGCTACACCTCTATCCGCAGCTCCAGCACTTTGGTCATTGCGGCAGGTGCGCCGCTTGTGCTGGCCACCCTTGGCTTTACCTTTCTCGGCGAAGGCTTGCGCGATGCCCTCGACCCACGCTTTGCCACCGCGAGGCCGCGATGAATCCGCCCCTGCTGGAAATCGACGCCCTCAGCATCGCCTACCACACCGACCACGGACGCCTTTCGGCCCTGCGCGGGGCAAGTCTGGTGGCGCGCGCGGGCGAAGTGATCGGCATCGTCGGCGAAAGCGGTTGCGGCAAATCCACTCTGGCAGCAAGCGTGATCAACCTGCTGCCACCCGCCGCGCAGGTGACAGGCGGCGCGGTCCGCTACAAGGGCCAAGACATCCTGACCCTGCCACCCGAGGCCCAGCGCGCCCTGCGCGGCCAAGACATCGCGATGATCTTCCAAGACCCGATGACTGCCTTCAACCCGGTGCTGACGATGGGCGCGCAATTGGTGGATTTCCAACATGCCGCCCAAATCCCGCGTGCGGAGAAGCTCTCCCGCGCCCGCGCTTTGCTCGCCCGCGTGGGTATGCCCGACCCCGATCTCACTCTGCGCCGCTATCCGCATCAACTCTCCGGCGGGATGCGCCAACGCGTCGCCATCGCCGCCGCCTTGCTGATGAACCCCACGATCCTCGTCGCCGATGAACCCACCACAGCACTTGATGTGACGATGGAGGCGCAGATCATCCACCTGCTGCGCGGCCTGCGCCGCGATTATCAGGGCGCGATCCTTGTGATCACGCATCATCTTGGTGTGGTCGCCGAACTCTGCGACCGCGTCTATGTGATGTATGCGGGCGAGGTGGTGGAAGAAGCCCTTGTCGATGACCTGTTCCACGCCCCCCGCCACCCCTACACCCGCGCGTTGATCGCCTGCGATCCGGGCCATTTTGATGACCCAACCCCGATCCTGCCCACCATCCCAGGCCGCCTGCCAGATCTGCGCAATCCCCCCACCGGATGCAGCTTCGCCCCGCGCTGCCCCCGCGCTAGCGCCATCTGTGCCACCCCGCCCCCGCGCGTGCAAATTTCGGCCACGCAATCCGCGCTCTGCCACAAGGCGCACGGCATCGGGGCGCAACCATGACGCTGCTCTCCGTCAATAATCTCGCCCTAGACCTGCCGTTAAGGGATGGTCTGCTGTCGGCCTTGAACCCCAAATCCAGACGCAGCCTGCAAATCTTCGCCGACGTCTCCTTCACCCTGAACCCCGGCGAAACCCTTGGTCTTGTCGGCGAGTCCGGCTCCGGCAAAACCACCCTCGCCCGCGCTCTGCTTGGCCTTTCCCCCACCACCCACGGCACCATCCATTTCGACCAAGCCCAGCGCACCACCAAAGCCGATTTCACCGCCATGCGCCGCGCCACCGCGATGATGTTCCAGGACGCCATCGCCTCGCTTTCCCCCCGCATGACCATCGGAGCACTTCTGGCCGAACCGCTGATCATCCACCGCCATCCCGTGCCCAAAACCAAAATCGCCGAAATGCTGGCCCTCGTAGGCCTCCCCCCCGATTTTGCCACCCGCTACCCGCATGAGCTTTCCGGTGGCCAAGCCCGCCGCGTCGGTGTCGCCCGCGCGCTGGTGCTGAACCCCAAACTCGTCATCGCGGATGAGCCCACCGCAGGCCTTGATGTGTCAGTCCAAGGTGAAATCCTCAACCTGATGACCGACCTCAAGACCCGCCTCGGCCTCAGCTATCTGATCATCAGTCACAACCTTGCGATGGTCCGCCATGTCTCGGATCGTATCGCGGTGATGTATCTGGGCCGACTGGTCGAGATCGGCCCCACGCGGCAAACCTTCGCGCAGCCGCTGCACCCCTATTCCCAAAGCCTGATCGCCGCCGAACCGCTGCCAGACCCGCGCAAACGCCGTCGAGATCTTGCGATCAACGGGGAAATCCCCAGCTTGCTCAATCGCCCAAAGGCCTGCGTCTTCCAAAGCCGCTGCCCCCATGTCCAACCCATCTGCCGCACCGACCCCCCACAGCTTCGCGAAATCAGCCCCGCCCGCTTCGTGCGCTGCCATTTCGCCCAACCCCCGACAGGAGCATTTACATGACCCAATGGCGCATCGACCGTCGCGGCTTCCTGCAAACCGCAGGCGCTGCCCTCGCAGCCCTCACCCTGCCCGCAAAATTCGCCTGGGCCGCCGAGGGCGATACCCTGCGCCTTCGCGTCGGCGCAGATTTTCAGGTGATCGACCCGAAAGGCATCATCGGTGAGCTGGATGAGATCATCCCGCGCTGCACCCAAGTCGCCCTCGTGCGCTTGGGCGACATGCGCGATGGTAACAAATGGCAGCCGTGGGGTGCCGAGAAAATCGACTGGATCGACCCCACCAAAATCGGCTTCACCCTGCGCGAGGGCCTTGTCTGGTCGAATGGTTTCGGCCCCGTCACCCCCGAAGACGTGAAGTTTTCCTTCGAACGCATCGCAGGCAGTGATTCCGCTTGGGCCTATCAGTTTGAAAAACTTGACTATGTCGAGGTGATCGACGCCCGCTCTGGCATCATCCACCTGAAAGAAGCCTTCGCCCCCTTCATGGTGATCGCGCTGCCCTATTACGGCGGCAATATCATCTGCAAAGCCGCCACCGAGAAAGTCGGCGGCAGTTACACCACCGAAGCCCCCGCCGAATGTGGCCCCTACCACTTTGCCGCGTGGGAGCAGAACCAGAAAGTCACCCTCACCGCCAACCCGGATTGGCCCGGCCCAAAACCCGCATTCTCGACCGTTGAGATCTACATCGTCGGTGATGACCAAGCCGCCCAACTGGCTTACGAGGCTGACGCCTTCGATTTCACCAAGCTTGCGGTCAGTTCCACCGCACAGATCAAGGCTGCCATGCCCGAAGGTGCCACGCTGATTCAGGCGCAATCGGCGCGCTATGCCTGGCTGACCATCAATATGAACGCGGAGCCACTGAAAGACGTTCGCGTCCGGCAAGCCATCCAATACGCCTATGACGGCGATGCCGTGCTGATAGGGGCTTATGACGGGCTGGCGACCCGCTCGACGGGCGTGGTTCCCCCCACCAGCCCGTTCGCCCGCGCCTCTAACCTGATCCCCACCCGTGACGTCGAAAAGGCCAAGGCATTGCTGGCCGAAGCCGGTGTGTCGGATCTGACCCTGAAACTGGTCGCACTGACCGACAGCACCACACAGGCCATTGCGCAGATCTTCCAGGCCAGCATGGCCGAGGCAGGCATCACCATCGAAATCCAGCCCACCGAAGACGCCGCCTATTGGTCTGAAGGCGACAAGACTGCCGGCGATGGCTACAAATCGCTGGAGCTGGCGCTGATGAATTTCGCGGGCGGCATTGATCCCACCGAAAACCTTGTATGGTTCCGCCCTGATCAGATCGGCATCTACAACTGGTCGTTCTTTGACAGCCCCGAGTTTGAGGCTTTGTATCAGCAGGGCCTGACCGAACAGGATGAAGCCAAGCGCAAAGCGATCTTCAACCAGATGGAAGATCTGATGGAAGCCTCCGGTTGTTTCATCTTCATCTGCTTCGAGCCCTACATCGCCATCCATGACAGCAATATCAGGCCGGTGATCCTTGCCGATGGTCACCCCGATCCGGTCATGTTTACAAAGGCTTGATTACAGCGATCTAATCAACGACACCTAGGGTCGGGCCGGGAGTTCCTCGGCCCGACCCTCACCGAACAGGCAAGCGATGACAACCGCCACGGCCCCAAAATACACCCGCCTGACCTCGGCCCAGCGATCAGCCAGCCTGATCCAGGCCAGTCTGGCTTGCCTCGCGCGGGGCGGCATCCTTGAATTCACCATCGACAACATCTGCAACGAGGCCGGTGTTTCGCGCGGTCTGATCACCCATCATTTCAAGTCGAAAGATGGCCTGCTGGTCGCTGTCTACCGCACCATGTATGAACGCCTGCATTCGGGGCTGGAAACGCCCAATCCGAAAAAATCACGCCTTCTGTCGATCATCGACGCCATGTTCGCGCCCGAGTTTTTTAGCCGGGAAGAGCTGAACATCTGGCTCGCCCTGTGGTCCGAGATCGTCAACAACCCCGCCCTGAAGCGCGAACACCGCCGCCAATACACCCGCTACCGCCGCGATTTGGAAACCGCGCTGGCCGAGATTGCTACCGCACGGGGGCTGACTGTTGATGTGAAGTCGCTGGCACAAATGCTGATCGCCTTGGTGGATGGCTTGGGGTTAGAGCGCTGCATCGAGCCGAAACTGCTCTCGCCCAAAGCCGCCAAACAGATCTGCATCTCAACGCTGGAACTGGCTTTGGGGCCACTTTAGCGCGGCTTCCGCAGAGCCGCTGCCTGCGGCTACCCGCGCTTCACGCTGGCGGTCACATAGTTACAGGACAAATCCCGCACCGAAATCGACCATTTCCAACTGATCGGATTGAACACCATCCCCTTGCGGTCGACAGGCTCCAGCCCGGCCTTGCGGATCAGGTCATAAAGCTCGTCCGGCGTGATGAACTTCGCCCAGTCATGCGTACCCTTTGGCAGCCAGCGCATCACCCATTCCGCCCCGATGATCGCCATCACAAAGCTTTTCGGATTGCGGTTCAGGGTTGAGCAGATCATCAGCCCACCGGGTTTCAGCAACTGCTGGCAGGCGGTCATATAGCCCTGCGGGTCAGCGACATGCTCCACCACTTCCATGTTCAGAACCACATCGAACTGCTCACCCGAAGCCGCCAGATCTTCCGCCGTGGTGTGCCGATAATTAATGACCAGTCCCGATTGTTCCGCGTGAACCTGCGCTACCGGGATGTTGCGGGGTGCCGCATCCGCGCCCACCACATCCGCCCCCAGCCGCGCCATCGGTTCCGACAGCAGGCCACCGCCGCAGCCGATATCAAGGATGCGCAGACCTTTGAAGGGCAGGGCTTGCGTCAAATCCCGATCAAACTCCGCAGCGATCTGTGACGTGATATAATCCAGCCGACACGGGTTCATCAGATGTAGCGGCTTGAACTTGCCCTCAACATCCCACCATTCTGCGGCCATGGCTTCAAACTTGGCGACTTCGGCGGGGTCAATCGTGTTGGTCTGGCTCATCGGAACTCCTTGCGCGCCGGGCGGTGGTGGCGCAGTCTAGGGCCACTATATAGGATGAATATGGACCACAGATCAGGGCAAAAGCGCGCGGCTGAGTATCTTTACCCGCCGGTCGATCCGTTCGATCAGCGGATGCTGGATATGGGCGATGGCCACCGGATTTATGTCGAGCAATGCGGGCGGCCTGATGGCATCCCGGTGCTGGTGCTGCATGGCGGACCGGGAGGTGGCTGTAGCCCGGCGATGCGGCGGTATTTTGATCCGGCGGTGTATCGGGTGATCCTGTTCGATCAGCGGGGATGTGGTCGGTCGCGCCCACATGCCTCGGTCGAGAACAACACCACCTGGCATCTGGTCCGCGATATCGAGGTGATCCGTGCGGCGATGGGGGTGGAGCAATTCATCCTGTTCGGCGGCAGTTGGGGCGCGACCTTGGCGCTGATCTATGCAATCTCGCATCCCGACCGAGTGCGGCATCTGGTGCTGCGCGGGGTGTTTCTGGCGACGCGGGCCGAGTTGGACTGGTTCTATGGTGGCGGGGCGGGGGCGTTTTATCCCGACCTGTGGGAGCGGTTCACCCGGATGATCCCGGAGGCCGAGCGGGATGATCTGATCGCGGCCTATCATCGGCGGCTGTTTGGGGGCGATCTGATTCAGGAAACCCAGGCCGCGCGGATCTGGGCCGGGTGGGAGAATGCGCTGGCCTCGGTCGCCTCGGAAGGCTTCATGGGGGGGGAAGGTCCGGCAGAATATGCGCGGGCCTTTGCGCGGCTGGAGAACCATTATTTCGTCAACGCGGCCTTTCTGGAATCTGACGGCTGGATCCTACAAAATCGGCACAAAATCGCCCATATCGGCGCGGATATTGTGCAGGGGCGGTTTGATATGATTTGCCCGCCGATCTCGGCCAGCCGGCTGGCGGATGGCTGGGAAAAGGCGCGGTTGCGGGTGGTGCCGATGGCGGGGCATGCGCTTTCAGAGCCGGGGATTTCCGAGGCTTTGGTGACGGCGATGGATGCGTTGCGGAGCCGGTCCCAACTCGGGACCAAATAGAACCCTTGTAAATCAAGATCTTGACCTTGCCGCGTTAAGACACTTTTAACACTTTCCCCCGATGAGGCCGCTATGATCGACTTTTCCGCCTTCCTTTCGCTTGCCAATACCCCGCTGGATGCCTTCGCGCCCAAGCCTACCAGCTTTGAGGGCGATCAGCAGGAATCCTCTGTCGCGCTGTTCACTTCGGCAGATGGTCGGGTGGAAATCGGGGTTTGGGAATGCACTCCGGGCCGCTTTACCGCCGACCGTAGTGCGTCGTCCGAGTTCTGCCATTTCATCTCGGGCCGCATCGAAATGACCCATGCCGATGGCAGCAAAGTCCAGCTTGGCGCAGGCGATGCGATTGCACTGCCGTTGGGCTGGAAGGGCGAATGGCGGGTGATCGAGCAAGTGCGCAAGCTGTATGTTATCATGCAGGCATAGGGCGATGCGGATGGGTTGGGAGTGGTCTGCTTGCCAACGTGTTCTTCAACAGACCGTGCTGACCCTGCCTGCTGCGACCGCGCCGCAAAGTCTTTCGGCGCGGGCTTAACGGGACAACTCGGGCAACTTTCTCCCAGACCGACGCCATCAATCGGCGCAAGGTTCAGCGCCAGACAGATCTGGCCTGCAGTCGCGAAGAGATTGCGCAGGCCTAGCTCATCAACCGGTTCCAGAACCAAATTAAAGCGAGTGCGCCATGCGGCGCGCAAGTTTGCATGCCAAAATACGCCTCTGCCCCCGAGAGCCGTGGGCTGACATCAGTTGCTTTGCAATAAATTTCACATCAAGATAAAAATACTGAAGTTCGTTGACGCGTCGATTTTGCAGTCCTACCAACGCATCTGCAATGTCATTCGACTTGCGAAATAAATTTCAAGAATGGCGCAAGGCGCCGTCGTCAAGGGAGGAAAACATGAGGAGCTACGTCAAGGCATTGATATTAAGCGGGGCATCTGCTGTCGCGCTTTTGGGATCGTCTGCTGCGGCATTGGCCGAGGGCGGTTTGCGCTGCGAGCCGGGCGAAACCTATGTGATGAACGTGATGGTGATGGGGCATCCCTATTGGGTTCCAGTCTTTGAGGGGTTCAAACAGGCGGCAGAGGCTTTGGGTTGTGAAGCGGTGTTTTCCGGCACGCCGGATTACGACATCACCAAGCAGATCGCCTCGTTCGAGCAGGATCTTGTGACCAATCCGAAAGGCATCCTGCTGCATCCGATGCAGGCCGATCCTTTCATTGATCCGATCAACCGCGCTGTGGATGCGGGCGTCTCTGTCACCACTTTCGCGGCAGATTCTCCGAAATCCAAGCGCACCGCTTATGTCACCTCTGACAATCTGGCCGAGGCGAAATTCGCCGCAGAAGAGATCGTCAAAACGGTGGGCGACAGTGCGGAATATGCCGTGCTGGAGAACCCCGGCCAATCGAACCACGACCTGCGCGTGACGGCGCTGATCGCCTACATGGAAAAGAACTACCCGAACATGAAACTGGTCGGGCGTCAGGCCAGCAACCAAGACCCGAACGCGGCCTTCACTGCGGTTTCGGCGATGCTGCAAGCCAATCCCGATCTGGCCGCACTGTGGATCCCCGAATCTGGATCTGCCGAAGGCGCAGTGGCTGCCGTGAAGGCGGCGGGCGACAAACTGATGATCATTCACGCCGACATCTCGCCCACCACGCTTGAAGAAATCAAGGCGGGCAACATCCACATGGCGCTGAACCCGAACCAAGGCATTCAGGGCTTTGTCGGCTTCATGAATACCTTCCTTGGTGCGCATCCTGCGCTGATCGACCCGTTCAACGACTATAAGGTGTCGGGCTACAATCCGATGCAGATTCCCTTCACCGACAATGGCTTTGCGGTGATCACCAAGGACAATGCCGAAAGCTTTGTTCTGGAGAAATACATGGAAGGCCGTAACTGACGTCAAAGGCCCCGCTGCTTAGTGGCTGCGGGGCAAACTTCCCAACAGAACGACAGATCCCCATGACCGCACCCCCGCTTCTGCAACTGACCGATGTGAAAAAGTCCTTCGGGGCGATCAAGGCGCTGCGCTCGGCGCAACTGGACCTGCAGGCTGGTGAAATTCACGCCTTGGCTGGCGAGAATGGCGCGGGGAAATCGACGTTGATGAACATCATCGACGGGATATTGCGACCGGATAGCGGTGAAATCCGTATCGACGGTGAGGTGGTTCAGATCGACAGCCCGGCAACCGCGCAACGGTTGGGGATCGGATTTGTGCATCAGGAAATTGCGCTGTGTGCCGATATCTCGGTCGCGGAAAACATTTTCATGGCGCAGACCGCGCGCAGTCAGCGTCGGTTGATGGGGGGCGCAGAACTGATCGACAAGGCACGGCAGGTGCTTGCGCCGCTGGCCGATATTGATCCGCGTCTTCTGGCCGGACAGTTGTCGATTTCCCAGCAGCAGTTGGTTGAGATCGCCAAGGCGCTGACGTTGGATTGCCGTATCTTGATCTTGGATGAGCCGACCGCCGCGCTGACTGAACATGAGGCGCAAAAGCTGTTTGGCATCATGCGCGGGCTGGCGGCGCGTGGCATCGGCATTATCTACATCTCGCACCGGATGGCGGAGATTTTTGAGAATTGTGACCGGGTGACGGTGATGCGGGACGGTCAGCACATCCGCACCGACCGCACCGCGGACATAACACCCACCGACGTGGTGAATGCGATGGTGGGGCGCAAGCTGGATACGCTTTATCCGGCCAAGATGCAGGGTGTGCGGGGGCCGGAGATCCTGCGGGTGGAGGGGCTGAGCGACCGGCGGTATCGCGATGTGTCGTTCACACTGCATCGGGGCGAGATTTTGGGCATTGGCGGCTTGATTGGTGCCGGGCGCAGCGAAATCGCACGCGGGGTGACGCGGCTGGAAGGCAAAGCCAGCGGCGAGACCTGGCTGAACGGCGAAAAGATCGTGCTGCGGGATTATGCGGACTGCATTGCGCGCGGGATTGTCTATCTGTCCGAGGATCGCAAGGGCGATGGCGTTTTTCTGGATCTGTCCATTGCGGCAAATATTGCGGCGCTTGATCTGTCGAAGGTGGCCGGGCGTTTTGGGTTGATTGATCCAGCGCGGGAAACGGCGCAGGCGCAGCGCTTGGGCGAGACGCTACGACTGAAGGCCGCCAGCATGGCGCACCGGGTTTCCAGCCTGTCGGGCGGCAATCAACAGAAGGTGGCTTTGGCCAAGCTTCTGGCGGTGCAGCCAAAGGTGATCTTTCTGGATGAGCCCACACGCGGCGTCGATGTGGGGGCCAAGGCCGAGATCCATGCCATCCTGCGCGGACTGGCGGAAAGTGGCGTGGGCATCGCGGTGATTTCCTCGGAATTGCCGGAATTGATCGGGCTGTGCGACCGGGTTCTGGTGGTCAGCGAAGGCCGTGTGACCGGAGAGCTTTCCGGCGCGGAGATGACGGAAACCAATATCATGACACTCGCCGCGCCCGGTGCGCTGGCTGGCGCAAGGACCTTAGCATGACGGCCACAACGCAAAACCGCAGCCTTCTGTCGCGCCTGTTTGGCGCGCGGGAAACCGGATTGGTGCTGATCATTCTGGTGATGTTCCTGCTGATGTCCTTCGCCTCGCCGCATTTCCTGAGCTGGACCAACATGCGGGCGATGACGATGGCGTTTTCGGTCGAGGCGATTGTGGTCGTCGGCATGACGATCCTGCTGATCTCTGGCGGGATTGATTTGTCGGTGGGATCGGTGACGGCGCTGGCGATGGTGGTGGCCGGGCTGTTGTTTCTGAACGGGGTCAATCCTTGGATCGCCGCGCTGATCGCCATCGCGGTCTGTGCCGGGATTGGCGCGATCATGGGGTTTTTCGTGACCTATGTCGGGCTGCACCATTTCATCGTCACGCTGGCCGCGATGGTGATTGCGCGGGGTCTGTGTTTGCTGGGAACCGGCGGGCGGCCGCTGGGATTGTTCGAACTGCCCGCAAGCTTCAAGTGGATTGGGATTGGCTCGATTGGCGTTATTCCGGTGGCCATCGTGATTTTTGTGATTGTCGTTGTGACCTTTGATTTCCTGCTGCGCCGCACAACCGCGTTCCGGCTGGTCTACTACACCGGCAGCAACGAGAAGGCCGCCGCCTATTCCGGCATCCGCACCAAGCGCGTGATCTTCATGACCACCATACTGTGCTCTACGCTGTGCGGCGTGGCGGGCATCATCTACATGGCGCGGTTCGGTTCGGCCCAGCCTACCTTTGGCGTTGGGATGGAGCTGAACGTGATCGCGGCGGCGGTGATTGGCGGGGCCAGCCTGTCGGGCGGCAAAGGCTCGATCTTTGGGGCGATCCTTGGGGCGATCTTGCTGTCGCTGGTGTCGTCGTCGCTCGCCCTGCTGAACGTGTCGGTCTACTGGCAGGACATTATTCGCGGTTCGATCCTGCTCGCGGCGGTCACCTTCGACCATTACCTCGTCAAGCGGCAGGCCGCAGGAGGCAGAACATGAACGATGTCAGCGACGATTTCACTTCGATGCGGCAGGTGCATGCAGTGCTGGTGCGCCACTTCATCGAAGGTCGCAAACAGTCAGAGATTGCCGATGAGATGAACCTGTCGACCTCGAAGGTGAACCGCATCATCACGCAGGCCCGACGCTTGGGGATGGTGAAGATCAGTATCGAGACGCCGTTCCAACGCCTGATGGACCTAGAGCGTAAGCTGGAAGCTTCGGGGTTGGTGAAATCGGCCATCGTATCGCCAACGGTTTCCAACCATGACGGCACGAGGCTGGCGCAGGTCGGTCAAGCGGCGGCGGCGCATTTGGCGGAAACCCTGCGCGACGGCGATATTCTGGGCATCTCGGGCGGCAAGGCGGTGGCGGCGGTGGTCGATGCACTGTCGGTGGAACGGCCCATCGACGTGCAGGTGGTGCCGCTGACCGGCGGCGTGCAGGGAAAATACCATACCGATGTTAACCATCTGGCTTCGCGCATGGCGGAACGGTTGGGCGGGCGTTCGTTGCAACTTCATGCGCCACTGTTTGCCGAACGGGCGGATCAACGCGAGATGCTGATGAATCTTGGTGCAGTGAAAGAAGTGCTGGATCTTGGTCGCCGCGCCACCGCCTGCCTGGTGGGCATCGGCTCGATCACCACGCCGGGGTCATCCTATTTTGACCTGCATCCGCTGTCTGCGCCGGATCGCGCGATGCTGCCGGGTCTTGGGGTGATGGCAGAGTTTCTCGGCCATCTGGTGCATGATCGCGGTCAGGTGGCGAATTTTGCGCTGAACCAGAGGCTTGTGGCGTTGCGCCCGGATGAGATCCGGCGTTGCAGTCGGGTGGTTGCGGTGGCCTCGGGCGAGGACAAGGTGGGGCCGATCCGATCGGTTCTGCGCGGCGGCTACATCTCGGTTCTGGTGACCGATGAAGACACGGCAAGCACGATACTTGAAACGAAGGGAGAAGACGCATGACGCAGATGTTGATGCGCGAAATTGCGGGCTCGGGCATTCAGGCCTCGGCGGTGGGTTTAGGGACATGGGCGATTGGCGGCTGGATGTGGGGCGGCACCGATGATGCGGCGGCAGAAGATGCCATCCGCGCCGGTCTGGACGCAGGGATCACCCTGATCGACACCGCCCCCGCCTATGGCCTTGGCCATGCCGAGGAAGTTGTCGGGCGGGCGATCAAAGGGCGGCGGGACAAGGTGGTGCTGGCGACCAAATGCGGTCTGGTCTGGCACAGCACGCGCGGGCCTTACTTCTTCTCGCAAGGCGGGTTGCCGGTGCATCGTGACCTGAGCCCTGCTGCGATCCGGCATGAGGTTGAGCAAAGCCTGCAGAGGCTCGGGACCGACCGGATCGACCTTTACATCACGCATTGGCAAGACGCGACAACGCCGATTGCCGAAACGGTTGAGGCGCTGAAGGCTTTGCAGGCCGAGGGCAAAATTCTGGCCTTCGCCGCGTCGAACACCAGCCCGGATGATCTGGCAGCTTATCGCGCCGCGGGCGGTATCGCGGCGGTGCAAGAGGAATACTCGATGCTCGCGCGGCGGATTGAACAGACCCATCTGCCTGTATGCCGGGATGCGGGCATTTCGGTGATGGGCTATTCGGTGCTGGCGCTTGGCTTGTTGTCGGGACGGATCGGTGCGGATCGGGTGTTTGCGGGCGATGATCAGCGGAAGGACGACCCGCGCTTTTCCACAGATAACCGGATGCGGGTTGATCGGCTGATGGAAACCATCCGCCCGATTGCGGCCCAGCACGCGGCCAGCCCAGCGCAGATCGTCATCGCCTGGACGCTGGCGCAACCGGGGCTGACTTTTGCGCTGTGCGGCGCGCGCAACCCGACGCAGGCGCGTGAAAACGCCGAAGCCGGCTGTCTGCGCCTGACCAGCGCGGAACTTGACAACATCAGCCGCGCCGTCGCGCGCAACCTCGATACAGCCGCCGCCTAAACGCGTCCCATCCTTGCAAGATCACAACTGCGGAGTGCCCCTCCGCGAAGGAAGAAGTCATGTCTGACACTCGGCAAGAAAGGATTGACCGGATCGCCGCGAACGGGGCGTTTGATGTGATCGTCGTGGGCGGTGGCATCAACGGCATCGGAGTGTTTCATGACCTTGCCCAGCAAGGTGTGCGGGTGCTTCTGGTTGAGATGAACGACTTCTGCTCGGGCTGTTCTGCGGCCCCGTCGCGGATGATCCACGGCGGTCTGCGCTATCTGGAAAACGGCGAGATATCGCTGGTGCGCGAAAGCCTGAACGAGCGCGACAGGCTGTTGCGCAATGCCCCGCATTTCGTCCGTCCGCTGCCGACGACGATTCCCATCGACAGATTGGCCTCGGGGATGGCGAATGCGGCCTTGGGCTTTCTGGGCTTTACCGGCAAGCCACGGCCACGCGGGGCATTGCCGATCAAGTTGGGGTTGGCGCTGTATGACGCCATCGTCGGGCGCAACCGGATGCTGCCCCGCCACCGCTTTCGCGGCAAAGCGGCGACGCGCGCGGCCTGGCCAGCGCTGCGTTCCGATGTGCGATGCTCGGCCACCTACCACGATGCCTGGATTTCGCATCCAGAGCGATTGGGGATGGAGCTGATCGGCGATGCCTGCGCCCACAATCCCGAAGCTGTGGCGCTAAACTATGCGCGGCTAAGCCATGCGCCGGAAGGTCTGACCCTGACCGATGGCGAAGCCGATCAGCGCTTGGCTGTCAGCGCCAAGGTCATCGTCAATGCAACGGGGGCGTGGATTGACCAAAGTGCGGCCTCACTTGGTGCGAAGCTGAGCGAGCGGTTGGTTTCGGGGACGAAAGGCTCGCATCTGATCCTGAACAACCCGGCACTGATGGCCGCGTTGGATGGCCACATGATTTACTATGAACACAGCGATGGCCGTGTCTGCATTGTGTTCCCCTATCTGGGACGGGTTCTGGCCGGATCAACCGACTTGCGGGTGAATGAGGCGGGGCGGACGGCCTGTAGCGATGACGAGCGCGACTATATCCTTGGCGCGCTGCAAGCACTGTTTCCGGCGATCCCGGTTGCCTCGGATCAGATCGTTTACAGTTATGCCGGGATAAGGCCCCTGCCGTTCAGCGAGGCCAATTTCACCGGGCGGATGTCGCGCGGCCATGCAGTGCGCCGCCTGCAAGGCGATGTGCCACAGATCGGCATGGTCGGCGGCAAATGGACAACCTACCGCGCCTTTGCTGAAGAAGCGGTGGATCTTGTGCTGCAGGATCTTGGACGGGCGCGGCAAGGCACCACGCGGGATCTGCCGATCGGTGGCGGGGCTGGTTACTCGGATCAGTTGGCCGATGATCTGGTGTCGCGGCTTGACCTGACCCCTGCGCGCGCGGCGCATCTGGTGGATCTTTACGGCAGCAAGGCCGCGACGGTCGCTGCGTTCTGCGCCGCAAAAGAGGACCAAGTCCTGCCCGGTGGCGCGCTGACCGAAGCAGAGGTGGTCTGGTTCATCCAACAGGAACAGGCGCTGCGTCTGGCCGATGTGCTGCAGCGGCGCAGTCCGCTGGCCATTCGGGGCGAGTTATCAGTCGATCTGATCTCCGCCACCGCCCGCGTGATGGCCCGTAGCTGTGGCTGGACCGAGGCGCGGACCAAGGCCGAAATCACCCGCTTTCTCAGCGATCTTGAAATCTATCACGGGGTCAGGCTGACCCAATCGGAAGGAACCCAATCATGAAAATCACCCCCAAGGTCCGGATGAACCGGCTGTTTCGCAACGGCGGCTGTCTGGATGTCGCCGTCGATCACGGTGTCTGCAATGAACCTTCGTTTCTGGATGGGCTGGAGGATATGGGCCGCGTGATCGACATGCTGGTCGGTGCCCGCCCAGATGCGATCCAGATGACCTATGGGCAGGCCGATCTGCTGCAAGCGCGGCCCGAGCATGACAAACCCGCGCTGGTGATGCGGCTGGATATGGGCAACCCCTACAACGCCACGCGCCATCGGGTGATGTGGGCCGAGTTGCAGAATGCGGCCGACCCGGTGTTGCCTGCGGTCGAGATGGACGCGGCCTGCGTCGTGGTCAACCTGTTCATGCTGCCGGGAGAGCCGGAGTTGTTTCGCCAATGCGTGCAAAACATCGCGCGGGTGCGGGCGGATTGTTCGCGCTACGGCATGCCCCTGATGATCGAGCCTTTGGTGATGCTGCCCAATGACGTGCGCGGTGGCTATCAGGTGGATGGCGATGCGGAAAAGATCGTCACGCTGGTGCGACTGGCCACCGAGATGGGGGCCGATATTATCAAGGCTGACCCCACCTCGAACCCCGCCGACTTCCACCGCGTCGTTGAAGCTGCGCGTGTGCCGGTGCTGGCGCGCGGTGGTGGCAAAGAGGATTTGCGCCTTGTGCTGGAAAAATCGGCGGCGCTGGTGGCGCAGGGGGCAAAGGGTCTCGTTTATGGCCGCAACATCTATCAACATGCCAATCCAAAGGCCGTGGTCGCAGCCCTGATGGCGATCATCCATCAAGGTGCCGACGGCGCCGCCGCTTGGGAGATCTATAACCGTGGTGCGTGACGTGATCTCGAAAGACCTTATTCTCGGCATCGACATCGGCAATACCGTCGTCAAGGCCGTGCTGTTTGATCTGGAGGGCCGCCAGATTGCGCGGCACGGCGTTGATGGCACCAGTCTGAAGCCAGCGCCGGGCATGGTCGAACGCCCGGTGGCCGAGCTTTGGGCGAATGCCCAAGCGGCGATTGCGGGCTGTCTGGACAAGGCGCAGGTCGATGCCGCACGGATCGCGGCCATTGGTCTGGCGGGGCATGGCAACGGGCTGTATCTGTTGGACAAAGCAGGCCAGCCGCTGCTGGGCATCCAGTCGCTTGATACGCGGGCGGCCGCCCTTGCTGCCGCGCTTGACCAGCGCGCCGGGGCGGCCTTGCACGCGATTTGCCTGCAACGGCCGTGGCCCTCGCAAACCCCGGTGTTGCTGGCTTGGCTGAAAGCGCATCAGCCCAAGATTTATGCCCAAGCCGGGACGCTTTGTTTTGCCAAGGACATTATCACTTGGCAGTTGACCGGGCAGCGGGTTTCCGAGGTGTCTGATATGTCGGGGGCTGGGTTGTTGCGGCTGCCCGAAGCCCGCTATGACGCCGATCTGCTGGAGCTTTACGGCCTTGCCGATGCCCTGCCGCTGCTGCCGCCTTTGGCGCAGCCGACCGATGTAGTGGGGCATGTTACGGCAGAGGCAGCGGCGGCGACGGGACTTAGCCTCGGCACGCCCGTTGTTGCCGGATATTTCGATGTGGTCGCCTCGGCGCTGGGATCAGGAGCTATCGGGTCTGGGGCGGCGTCGATCGTACTGGGAAGCTGGTCGGTCAATCAGGTGTTTGCCGAAACCCCGGCGCGCGACCCCAATGTGTTCATGGTGACGGCCTTCGGGCCGGGGCGCTTTGCCAATATGGATAATAGCGCCACCTCGGCGGCCAATCTGGAGTGGTATGTCCGCACCCTGCTGGAACGGGGTGGCCACCATGACGACCCCTTCGGGCAGGTGAATGATCTGGTGGGGCGGGCTGCGATTGCGCCTGATGATCCGATGTTCCACCCCTTCCTTTATGGCGGGCGCAATGGTGCGCATCAGCGTGGCGGTTTCTATGGGTTGGCGGGCTGGCATGACGAAGGCCACATGCTGCGCGCGCTGTACGAAGGCGTGGGGTTTGAACATCGCCGCCATGTCGATGTGTTGATCGCAGCCGGGGCCAGCATCAGCAAGGTTGCGCTGTCGGGGGGCGGCACACGGTCTTCGCATTGGCCGCAGATGATGGCAGATATTCTGGGTCTGCCGATCCGGCTTGGCAGCGCCGAAGA
This sequence comes from Cypionkella sp., assembly GCF_034376685.1. Lineage (GTDB taxonomy): Bacteria > Pseudomonadota > Alphaproteobacteria > Rhodobacterales > Rhodobacteraceae > Cypionkella. Next base: position 14,671 of record NZ_JAXMJJ010000106.1, on the reverse strand, counting down.
AACCGGTGCCTTGGGCGGGGCAATCGCGGCGGCGGTTGGGGTTGGTCTGTGCGCAGATGAAGAAGCCGCGGTTGCCAGAATGACCCGGCCACGGGCCGATCTGTTGCCTGACCCGCAGCGCAAAGCCCTGTATGATCGCCGCTTCGCGGTGTGGCAGCGCATGACGGCGGCGATGGAGCCATTCTGGGCTGACCTTGCGAAACTGGGGCAGCCATGATCGACGCAGGTGCCTATGATTATATCATCATCGGTGGCGGAACCGCTGGCTGTGTGCTGGCCAATCGGCTGAGCGCCGATCCCAGCAACCGTGTGCTGCTGTTGGAGGCGGGGGGATCGGATCGCTATCATTGGGTGCAGATCCCGGTTGGCTATCTCTACTGCATCGGCAATCCTCGCACCGACTGGATGATGAAAACCGCCGCTGAACCGGGGCTGAATGGGCGCAGCCTGTCTTACCCGCGCGGCAAGGTTCTGGGCGGATGCAGCTCGGTCAATGGCATGATCTACATGCGCGGGCAGGCGGCGGATTATGATCACTGGCGGCAGTTGGGCAATACCGGCTGGGGCTGGGACGACGTGCTGCCGTATTTCCGCCGCTCGGAAGATCACCATGGCGGCGAAACTGATCTGCACGGCGCGGGCGGCGAATGGCGGGTGCAGCGCCAGCGGCTGAGTTGGGAGATTCTGCAGGCTGTGCAAGAGGGCGCGAAGGAATTCGGCATCCTGCCACGGGCTGATTTCAACGATGGATCAAACGAGGGATCGGGGTTCTTCGAGGTGAACCAATCCGGCGGCAGGCGCTGGAACACCACGCGGGGCTTTTTGCGCCCTGCGATGCGGCGCGGCAATTTGAGGGTAATCACCAAAGCGCTGGTAACCCGGATTATCCTTGAGGGTAGGCGCACGACGGGGGTGGAGTGGTCGATAGACAACCAACTATTCCGCGCACAGGCTGGGGCCGAGGTGGTGCTTGCCGCTGGGGCGATCAATAGTCCGAAGCTACTGGAGCTTTCCGGCATAGGCCAGCCGGATCGTCTGTCTGACTTGGGTATCGCGGCGCTGCATGATCTGCCGGGTGTCGGCGAAAACCTGCAAGACCATCTGCAAATCCGCACGGTATTCAAGGTGCGTGGCACGCGCACGCTGAACACCATGGCGGGCAGTCTTGTCGGCAAGGCGCGGATCGCGCTGCGCTATGCACTGACCCAAAGTGGGCCGATGTCGATGGCGCCAAGCCAGTTTGGCATGTTCACGAAATCCAGCCCCGATCTGGAAACGCCAGATCTGGAGTATCATGTGCAACCGCTGTCGACCGACCGTTTGGGCGACCCTTTGCATGCCTTTCCGGCGATCACCGTATCGGTTTGCAACTTGCGCCCGACCTCGGTTGGCCATGTCCATGCAACCACCCCACGGCCCGAGGTTCAGCCGGATATCCGCCTGAACTATCTGTCGACAGAGGAGGATCGCCGCGTGGCCGTGGCCTCGATCCGGCAGGCTCGGCAGATCATGACCGCCGAGGCATTGCGCCGCTACGGTCCAGAGGAGTGGTTGCCCGGACCCGGTTTTGACAGCGATGCCGCGCTGGCTGAGAAGGCAGGCGACATTGCGACGACGATTTTTCATCCGGTCGGCACCTGTCGGATGGGGGCTGATGCAATGGCGGTGGTTGACCCCGCATTGAAGGTGCACGGGATCGGCGCGCTGCGCGTCGTCGATGCCTCGGTGATGCCACGCATCGTCTCGGGCAACACCGCGTCACCTGTGGTGATGATCGCCGAACGTGCCGCCGATTTGATCCTTGGCCGTGGTTGAGAGGGGCGGCGGCACAGATCAGACGGCGGACACTGCTGATCTGATCCCCGCAAACTGGACCGTTTGAAGATGCGGCCGAAAAGTTGGAGGCTTGGCGTAGATACTGCCACGAGGACCGGCCACACGGCGCGATCGGGAATAAGGTTGCAATAATGCTGATGAAATCGGGTGGAGGTGTTACCAGACCGTCACCCTGAGCGAAGCCGGAAAACGCTGCCGTCGGGCGGTCCAGCGTTGGGGAGCGGATCATAGCATAGACGCCGGGTTCGCTTCACGGGTAGCCAAGTTGAAAGGCAGAAGTATCTCCCCACGACCGTCACAGCGATCCGCAATGCCTGTTCACATTTGCCGCGCTTTACGGCCCAAGCCATGGCTCAGAAGCTTGAGTGTGTAATCGCATTCCGGGGCATCGATCACCCGTGAGGTTGGTCCGCTTTCCAGGATCTTGCCTTGTCGCATAACCACCAAATTGTCAGAGACGTGGGCAACCACCTTCAGGTTATGTGTCACGAACAGCATCGACAGGTTTGAGGCCTCTTTGAGGTCTGCCAATAAGTTAAGGATCTGTGCTTGGACAGAGATGTCCAATGCGGATGTCGGCTCGTCGAGGATCAGCAGCTTTGGGTCCAGAGCCAGAGATCGGGCAATGGCCACGCGCTGCGCTTGCCCGCCAGAAAGCTCTCTGGCGCGCCTTGGCAGGAAGTCGGGCGGCATGCCGCAACGCAACAGCAGCATTGCGGTGCGGTCGCGCAATGCGGGTCCAGGTCGATCGCCGCGCGCGAGCAAGGGCTCGGCAAGAATCTCCGCGACGGTGAGCCGAGGGCTAAGCGATAGAAAAGGGTTCTGCGCCACCACACCAATGGCTCGGCGGGCCTCGTGCCGGTCGCGGCGCGGAAGGGACAGCCAGTCGCGGCCATCCAAAGTGATGGCCCCGCTTTCCACCGGCACCAACCCGAGGATGGCTCGCAACAGCGTGCTTTTCCCCGAACCGGACTCGCCCACCACACCCAGCGTCGTGCCGGTCTGAACCCTTAGGCTGATACCGTTCACCGTTGGCGCGGGGCGGCCACCAAACAGACCCTGCCCCGCATAGCGGATTACCAGATCGCGAACCTCAAGCATCGACATCCGCCTCCTCTCCGATCACACAATCCCAGCTTTGCAGTCCTGCAAGATGGGTGGGCGGCGATGTCAACGTGCAGCCACTGCGGGCCAGCATACAGCGCGGCGCGAAGATGCAACCGGTGATGGTTTCCACCGGCGAGGGAATGCGGCCTTCAATTGCGGCAAGTCGCCCGCCGCGTGGCGCGGCGTCCGGCAAAGCCGCAAGAAGCGCGCGGGTGTAGGGATGGCGCGGATTGGCCAGAAGCTCTGCCGTTGCCCCGCCTTCCACCGATGTTCCGGCATAGAGTACCGTCGCGCTGTCGCAGACCTCAGCCACCACATCCATATCGTGGGTGATCATCAGGATGGTCAGGCCGCGTTCGGTGACAAGCTGGCGGAGCAGGGCAAGCACTTGCGCCCCCACTGTGACATCAAGTGCCGTTGTCGGCTCATCCGCGATCAACAGGTCGGCCCCGGTGGCTAGGGCCTGAGCAATGACCACACGTTGCTGCATTCCACCGGAGAGTTGATGCGGATAACTGCGCAATACCCGCTCAGGATCAGCGAGACCGGTAGCGGCCAGAAACTCGACGGCTTGGGCGTGGCGGGCAGGGCGCGGTAGGGCGTGATGCGCGCGCAATACGTCGTCCATTTGTCTTCGGATGGTCAGCACCGGATTCAGCGCAGCGGCAGGGTCTTGCGAGATCAGCGCTATCCGCCGACCCCGCAGGCTGCCCGCTACATCAGATAGTGCCATGCCATCGAAGACGAACTGCTCGGCCATTATCCGTGCGCCGCGCGGCAGAAGGCCCAATAGCGACATGGCTGTCATCGTCTTGCCGCATCCGGATTCGCCAATCAGACCGTGGATCGTACCGCGCTGGATCAACAGATTTACCCGCCGCAGCGCATGGATCGCCGTGCCTTCCAGTGGCAGATCGACAGACAAATTGCGGATCTCAAGTAGATTCATTTCGTCGCCCCCCTTCCTTGCTGCGCAGTGAATCGCCAAGAATCGAGAAGGCCAGCGCCAGAACGAAGATGGCAACACCGGGGGCGGCAGAGTACCACCAGCGTTCGGGAAAAAACTTGCGGCCAGCGTCCACCATCTGGCCCCAGTCCGCCGTGGGCGGCAATACGCCCAGCCCAAGGAAGGACAGGGCAGAGGCGGTGAGCAGGGCGGGGCCGACATCAAGCGCCGCCTGCACTGACAACGGCCTCAAGGCGGTGGGCAGGATGTGACGCAGGATGATCCGGCCATGGCCAACCCCCATCAGTTGTGCAGCCTCGACATAGGGTTGGCCCCGCACAGAAAGCACCTCTGCCCGTGCCATGCGTGCATACCAAGGCCACCACGTCACTGCGACTGCGACGATACTGTTCAGCAACCCGGGCCCCATGGCGGCTGCCAGCAAAACGGCGAGAAGCAGGGCGGGGAACGCCATGAAGATGTCGGTCAGGCGCATCAGACCTTCGTCCAGCCACCCACCAAAGTAACCAGCCAGTAGTCCGACTGGTAGGCCGATCAACAGCGCGAAGCCCACGATCAGAAGGCCCGACATCAGCGACACGCGCGCGCCATAGATCAGCCGGCTGACCATATCACGACCAAGATGGTCGGTGCCCAGCAGATGCTCGACCGAGGGGTGCAGGAATTTGGTTGCGATGTTCGGAGCGCCTGCGCCCTGATCCGGAAAGAGTGAAACCCAAGGCGCCAGCAGCGCCGCGAGCAGCATGAGCAGGATCAGCAAAAGAGACAGCGTGCCGGCCCAGCCAAGGCGCGAGATCACCGCCCTCATTTCAAGGCCACCCGCGGGTCGACCATGGCCTGCACCAGATCGAGAACGAGATTCATTGCAACGTAGCACAACGTGACCACGAGTGTCGCTGCGGCGATGACGGGGAAGTCTTTGGACAGGATCGCTTCGGAGACATATCGACCCAGGCCGGGCCAGGCAAAGATGATTTCGACCAGCACGGCACCCGTCAGGGCGAAGGCAAAACTCAGCCCCAGGACCGTCAGCGCCGGGCCGACCGCATTTGGCAGCGCATGGCCAAAAAGGATGCGTCTGGCAGGTAGCCCAAGTGCGCGGGCAGCCAAGATGTGGCGACGTTCAAGGATTTCCACCATGGCTGACCGGGTGAGTCGCATCGCGATGCCTGCCGGATAGGCGGCCAGAGTCAGCGCGGGCAGGATCAGATGGGCCAGTGCGTCAAAGAAGGCATCAAAGCGCAAGGCCAGCAGAGCGTCGATCAAAGCAAAGCCTGTGACGCTGGTGAGCGGGGCTGAAATGCCGATTTCGCGCGACAATCGGCCGGACAGCGGCAGAACACCCAGCCATTTGGCGAAGACGAATTGCAGCAGCATGGCAAGGAAGAAGGTGGGCATGGCGACCGCTGCGATTGAAGCCAGACTGCCTATTCGGTCCAATGCTCCCCCTTGTCTGGCGGCAGCCATAGCACCGGCTGGAATGCCGATCAGCATCGCAATCAAGGTCGAAAAGGCGGCGAGTTCCAGCGTTGCGGGAAGGAATGTGGCCAAGTCCTGCGAGATCAGACGCCGCGTTTTGTAGGACACGCCGAAATCGCCGCTGGCCATGTTTGCGGCAAAATGGACAAAGCGTTCCGGCAAGGACGCATCGAGGTTAAGCTCGGCGCGTGCTTTTGCGATCTGTTCCGCACTCGGGCGGGGCCCGGCGTACAGCGCCGCCGGATCTGACGGCACGACTTGCGCCGCCAAGAAAACCAGAAAGGTCACGCCAATCACGACAATGGCCGACAGGAAAACCCGCCGCAGAATGTAGCGCCCCAGTCCCATCGTTCAGATCCTTCCCTAGCGGCTTAGCTCATTGACGAAGACGACATGGCCGTAAGCTGGATTGTCGACGTAGCCCTTCACATCCGCGCGGGTGATGTGGACATTGGGCTTGTCCAGAATGAACACCGCAGGCGCATCAGCCAGCATCATGCGCTGCGCCGCCTTGAACATCGCTTCTGCGCGGACGCGATCGGTTCCTGACAGCGCGGCGGCTTCGTCGAGCGTCTTGTCAAATTCGGGATTAGAATAGTAACCGAGGTTGAAGTTGGGTCTGTCTTCGCTGCGAAACAGATTCAGCAGACAGTCGTGCGGTGTCACATAGGTCGGCCACCAATACAGCAGCAAGATGTCTTGCGCTGCGTTTGGGTCGGCCTTGGCCAGTTCCCACATCGCCTCCCACGACATCGGTTGAAGGGTGAGTGTCACGCCAAGTGTTTCGAGGTTAGCCTTCCACAGTTCTGCCGTCAGGGCCTCAAGCGCATCGGAAGTCACATAGGTCAGCGTCAACTCTAGTCCGCCATCCGCCAATCCCTCGGCGGCGAGCAAGGCCCGCGCGGCTTCCAGATCGGTCATCACCAGCGGGGCTTCGGCGTCGTGTCCCCAGATACCTTGCGGGATCACCCCGCGCGAGCGGCTACCAAGGCCCGCCGTTCCCGCCGTAATCACGTCGTCATAGGGGAAAGCCAAAGCGAGTGCTTGCCGGACGGGCAGGCGATCCAGTGGAGCGCGGCGGGTGTTGAGCAAGCCGATGAGGTTCTCGAACGAGGGGTTGACCACCACGTTGAGATCGGGATTGGCGTCCAACGCTTCGAGATTGTCGAAGGGCAAGCTGTAGGTCCAGTCGGCACTGGCGCTTTCAATCATGCTTTGCGCCAGCACGCTATCTTCGACCACTTCGAAGACAGCGGTATCAAAACCACCCTCTGGTGCATCCGCCCAGTGATCGGCAAAGCGGTTGGCCACAACACGCTGGCCGGGCTCATAGCGGTCTATGCGGAAAGGGCCGGTGCCAGCGTCATTGCCGGCGTTGAACCAGGCATTATCCTTGTCCATTGCAGCAGGGCTGATGATCCAAGCCGCAAATCCCGATGAAGCGATCAGATCGAGCGGCTCGGCCGAGGACAAGCTAAAGACGACGGTATGGGTGTCTTTAGCCTCCACTCCGATCACCGGTGCCCAAATGAAGGCCGCGCCGCCACCGATCTTCATCGTCCGTTCGATCGAAGCTTTCACTGCCTCGCCGGTAAGATCGGCCCCATCGTGGAACTTGACACCTTGCCGCAGCCGGAAGGTCCATGTCAGCCCATCAGCCGAGGTTTCCCAGCTTTCTGCGAGTAGCGGCGCAACCTTGGCGGCGGCGCTGTCATTGCCGGGGATGTAGCGGGTCAGTGTTTCGTAGACATTGGCCATCACCAGCCCGTCGTTCGAAAAGGAGGTTGACGGATCAAGATCCGGAAAACCGGTGGGGTTGGCCAGTGTGAAGATACGGCTTCCATCCTGAGCATCGGCTACGCTCCACAGCGAAGCGGTTGTAAGCGCCAGCGAGGCAATGCCAGCGGATTTCAGCAGGTCACGACGGTTCATGGCAGGTCTCCCGATGTGGCAAGTTGTGCTTGGCTTCGGCATAGGCAGCGACGGGCTCCGCCGCGACAGATGTGCCAAAAGCGACGAAATCGAAATCATAGCCAAAGGCGCGCGGCCCCATCACGGCCAACGCTTCGGGCTTGCGCAGCAGGGGCGCGCAGGGGATGCCGATGACGGCGACGCGCAGACCAAAACGCTGCTCTTCCGTGCCAATCGGGCGGCCGGTTTCGGAATCGACGATACAGATCAGATCCGGAACCATGACAAGGCGACGATCACCTTCCGTTGCCACCAGGTATTCGTTCTGAATATCGATGGTCAGCACCCGTCCAGCATCATCGCCTAATCCGGCCACCGTCAGCGCACCGCGTACAAAGCCGCCAGCAATACGGCGGGCAATATCTGTGACCTTGCCCTGCATCAGCAGCTTGCCGCCCGACTCCCGCAGGATCGCGGCAACGGGATCGTGTTTCGCAGAGCGTGCGCGTATCACGGCATCGCCCAGCTTCCAAGCCTGGCTGGTCGTGTGGGCGATGCCAAACTGGCGCACAAACGCTCCTGTCATCGGTGCGGTCGTCATGCAGGCGGTGCAGCCCATTGCCACTGTTGCTGTCCGCATCAGCCGCTCCAGCATCTCGGGCGTCTTGGCCTGCGTTATGATCAGCGTATTTCCCTCGGCATCCGAAAGGGCGGCGGGTTGACTGGCCTGACCGTAGACGAAGAATGAGGTCATCTGCACCTCAGGGAAAGCGCGGCCCATACCGTCGGCATCAACGACTGGCAAGCCAAGCCGCGCCGCAGTGATCATCGGATATATGCCGTTGCCGCCACCGATTTCGTCGCCAAGCACGGCATCGACCCGGCGGCCCGTATGGGCCTCAATGGCGCGCAGAACACGCACGCCCTCTTCGCCCTCCTCCATCTTCTCGATGCTCACCGTGGGCGCACCAATACCGCCAAGCCCGATGATGTTAGCGTCGTCGGGCAGGTCGGCGGGGCGGATCATTCGGATCGACTTGCCCTGCCGCAGCACGGCCTTGGCCATCAACATTTGCAGATAGGGGCTGCCACCACCTCCGGTGCCAAGGATACCCACACCGATGGCTATGCGGTCGATGTCGGCCTCGTTCAGGGACCAATATGTCATGCTGCAAGATCCCCTACGACTTTCGCTGCAACCCGGATCGCATTACCGGGCAAATAGCTGAGCGGCGTTTCCTCCAACTCGGCCAAAGTGATGCTACCGGCTTCGGCACCAGCTTCGACAGCACGCGCCCTTGCAGCTTGGACCACCTGTTCCAGCGCCTTTTCGCGCGTGGTGCCTTCCAGTGAAACCACCCGATCCACCTCGCCCGAAACCTGGGCGATTGCAGCACCGATGGCGTTGGCTGAACCAAAATGATCGGGGCGAAGCGATACCGAAGTTCCCTCGAGGTGGCCGTCAATCAGGACCGAACCGCCGCCGACCAGCACCGCAGGTATCGGGTCGGAACTTGGCTTCATGCGGTCGAGCACGCCTTCCACATCGGCTTTCATCTTGGCAATGGCGTCGCGGACAAGGCGCGCATCCAAATGGCGCAAGCGCGCAGGATCGCCCAACGTAACAAGGCCCGCAGCGACGGCGATATCAGTGGCGGTCAAGGTGTCGCCACCAAAACAAAGCGCCTTCTCGGGCAGACGGAAACCCACCGACTTCGGCCCGACGCTTAACGGAGAGGCTTGCACCAAACTGCCACCACCAAGCCCGAAGGAATAGACATCGGGCACTCGGAAGTTGGTCGGGATGCCGCCAATCTCTGCGCCCTCGCTGCGCGAGCGCGGGAAGCCCGCGACCAACATACCGATATCGGTCGTCGTGCCGCCGACATCGATCACTGCTGCATCCGTCAGCCCGGTCAGGAAAGCTGCGCCGCGCATCGAATTGGTTGGTCCCGAGGCGATAGTGAAAACGGGGTGCCGCTCTGCAAAATCCGCGCCCATCAACGTGCCGTCATTCTGCGTCAGGTAAAGCGGGCAGAACAGGCCAAGCCGTGCAAAGGCATCACGGAATGCCGCCACGGTTTCGCGGCCAAGAGCGTGGAGGCTGGCGTTCAGGATCGTCGCGCTCTCCCGTGCCAGCAAGCCGTTGCGTCCGATACGATGCGACAGGCTGATTGAAACGCCTGGCATTTCCGAGGCCACGATCTCTGCAGCTTCGTTCTCCATCCGGGCGTCGATCAGAGCGAAGACAGAAGCGATTGCAACAGCCCCAATGCCGCGCGCAGACCAGTCCCGGCAGGCATCGCGGATCGCGGCCACATCAAGCGGAACGATGGGCGAGCCATCAAACTGCACGCCTCCCCCCACCAGCGCGGCGCCACCATCAACCAGCAAACGCAGATGCTCGGGCCAGTCGATCATCGGCGGTAGAGATCGGGTTGCGCGACCACACAAGCGCAGCGTCCCAACCTTTTCCAGCTGGCGACCTTCGATGACAGCATTCAGAAAATGCGTTGTACCGATCATCAGGGCCGAGACTGCGCTGGCGTCCAGTTTGGCGGCGACCAGAACGGCGCTGACCGCGTTCGCCACCCCGCCGGTCACATCCGCCGTGGTTGAGGTCTTTACAGTCGCGAGAACCGTGGCGCCACGCAGCAAGGCCGCATCCGTGTTTGTTCCGCCAACATCGATTCCGATGCGTACGAGCCGTGACATCAGCCGTGCCCTCCCGCCCGCTCGATGGCTTCTGTCAATGCTGTGGTGCGGGTTCCAAACGCTTTGTACATCCGCAGGATCACCCAAGGCTCGACGCGGCGAACCCCCGGAATGCGGCCAATGGTGTTTTCGCAGAAGTCCAGAAGTGCGGCATGGGTCTCAACAAAGATCGAGCCGCTCAGGTTGAAGCGTCCGCTTGTCGCCGCGAGATAGCCGATCTCATCATATTCCCCGAGGACGATGGCAACCTCTTCGACACGCCCAGGCTCGACTTCAATCATCACATCCGCCTGAACATCGCGGCCCATCGCAGTGGGGTCTGGTATCGCCCCGATGGTGATCGCCTTGCTTTGGAGCAGCGCCGTGATGCGGTTGCGGATTGTCCGTTCAGTGACCGATCCGATTTTCGAAGCGATCTCGCTGGCGGAAAGCCGTCCATCGTCTGTCAAAAGGCCAACGATCATCCGGTCCAAGTCATCAAGTTCATAGCGCTGCAATCTGGCATCCTCCCCTAAGCACGTTGACATTGCCGCCACCGCCCCGCCCTGTCAACAGTATTTTCCGAAACGGAAGACATTACGGATAATTAGTGCCGAATATTGTTGTTCATTTGATTATTACGGCAAATTTAGCCGTAAATTATACATGTAGCTTCCGAATCAGAAATTCATCCTGCATCCATCCAACCACGTGGAAGATCGCCGCCTTGCGAAGGATCTCAATCCTCGGAGCATGGAACTGGGCCGCCCGCAGACCTCGTGGATCAGACAGATACTGGGCGTAGCCAGTTTACGGCGGGCAACCACTAGCCTGCCATTAGTTTGACCATCGCTGCAGCGGTCTGGGTGTCTGCCGGGAAAAAGCTTTCGATGACAATATCGGCCAGTGTCACATCCACGGCTGTGCCGAACAATGTTGTCGTGCTTAGAAATGTGAGCGGGCCTTCGCGGCTTTGGAGGATCAGCGGAACTGCGATTGCGTTTGCCGTAACCTTGCGCATCGTCGTTGCGTTGGGTGGCGTTGGATAGGCTTTTAACTCGTCAAGCAGGGCGATGAGCCGCGGGTCGGCTGACAGGTCTATGTCATGTGCCAGCCGCGCGAGGATATGGCTTCGCCACTCTCTGAAATTGAGGATCCGAGGAGCCAACCCATCGGGGTGCAGGCTGAGGCGCAAGGCATTTACCTCACCACTCAGCAGTGCTGGCGGAGCGCCTTGGGTCAGCACCGACACGGCCCTGTTGGCCGACAGGATCGTCCAACTGCGATCAACCGCAAGGGCTGGATGGGGTTCGTGCCCCGTCAGGATCTGCGCGATGGCCGCGCGCGCCTGTTGCAACTCGGATGACCCAAGCGCGCGCTCGCGATAGGCGGGCGCAAAACCCGCAGCGATCAGGATCGCGTTTCTCTCACGCAGCGGCACCTGTAGAAATTCGGTCAACCGCAGGATCATGTCGCGGCTTGGCATTGATCTCCCGGATTCCAGAAAGCTGAGGTGGCGCTGAGAAATCTCGATCTCAAGGGCAAGCGCAAGTTGGCTGTAACGACGGCGCTGCCGCCAATCGCGCAGCATTGCGCCGGCTGCATCTTGCTGGTGTTGGCGTTCGGCTTTCATGACACGCAGTCCACCCCATGCTCGACAGTTTTGCGATTACCTCTGAGGTAATCGACGCAAGAACGCATCTCAACGATGATCTGCGTATCACCGACGATGTTCGTCCCTGACGCAAAAGGATCTTAAGATGACCAAACCGTTTCTGACCCTACCCCGAGTTCTGGCCATTGATGCCGTGACTTGTGCCGCGATGGGTGCGGCACTTGTTGCTGCCGCGGATCTGGCAGGTGCGCTGACCGAAATGCCACCGCCGCTGCTTTATTGGGCAGGCATGGCGCTGCTGCCGATTGCGGGCTTTATCGCGATCGTCGCGTGGAGGGCTCCTGCCCATAGCGGTGCGATCAACCTCATCATCCTAGGCAACACCCTTTGGGCGTTGACAAGCATCGTCCTTTTATTCTCAGGCGCGATATCGCCGAACCCGTTGGGCTGGCTGTTCGTGCTTGGTCAGGCTGCCGCGGTGGTGGCCCTTACCCTGCTTGAGCGCGGCGCAGCCCCCCCGTGCCGCAGGCGTCTAACAGAATTGAAACAGGAGTAACTCTGATGACCGCTTATGCCGTGGCACATCTACACAATGTAACCGTTAACCAAGGGATACTGGATTACCTGCACGGAATTGACGCTACGCTTGCGCCGTTCGAGGGGCATTTCATCATCCACGGCGGCCCCAGGGAACAGCTTGAGGGCCAGTCCGGCGGCGATCTGATCGTCATCGCTTTTCCGACGATTACCGCCGCACGGAAATGGTATGCTTCAGCCGCTTACAAAGCGCTGATTCCGCTGCGCCAGCAAGGCTCGGAAGGGGAGGTTTTTCTAATCGAGGGGGTGGATGCCAACCACCGCGCGACAGATATCCTCGCAGGCTAACCGGACTAGGCCCGAGCACCCAATCCACAGGCGACGAACCGGGGCCTTCTCATCCTATACCAGCCGCAAAGGTCACTTGGTGGGCAGCATACTCTCGTTTCGGTGTCAGGTTTGCGGTCTGGGGTCCATTCACCTGAACCCTGGATTGCTTAATCCTATATAATTGCCACATGAAAATGGAGCGCAAACTGCGGTTCGACCTGTCATCATTGACGAGAAACAGCTAGCAAGGGTGCAACCTATCGGAGAAGTTTCGTTGCACAAAATTGTTCGCTTGCTTGCAATTCTGAGCGGTATGCTAGAAGCGTCCAAATGCGGGGCCGTAGCTGAAATCGAGGCCGGACTGGATCAGCTCTGTCTGGCGATCAAAGTTCGCAGAGCCTTTGTATATCTCTGCACTGACGATGGGGCCTGCAAGCTGACCTACCGTTCATCGGCAACAGCGCCTGAACGCATCGACAGCTTGCCGAAAACCCTACCGAACCAGATGATCACGGCTTGGCGCAAAGCTGGAGCGGATCGCAGATCGATACAGATTTCTGGTGCTGATTTCTTGGTGAATATCGACGGCCATGACCCCGAGGGTGATCAGCGTAATTCCGAGCGTATCATATTGTTTCCAATGGCTTGCGGCGAGAGGTTCGTCGGCGTGACCGGCTACGCTGGTTTGGGCAAAGGGCAGTCAGGCAATGAAACCGTGGTGGAGATGTTGCGCGAACTAACGGGTGTCTTGCAGAGTGCCTTGGCACATGATGGCAGGGCGACTAAGGCACTCAAGGCCGATGGAAATCATGCATCCGTTCTTGCAACCCCGCTGGATCATTTGACTGCCTTGCAAGGCTATAGCTCGATTGAAGCCGTGGTCTCCAAGCTGAAAGATCAGGAAACCGCAATGACCGCGCTGGCGTCGGTGGCCAAGGCCGCACACCTGACGCTGACAAACGCCATTCAGGCGCTGCCAGATGGCGTGGTGATCTTCGACGCTGAAGATCGGCTTGTTGCCGTCAACGCAGCCTATCATCGAGCCTTTCCAGACCTTGCTGCATATGCGGTCGTTGGTGTGAAGCTGGCCGATTTGCTGCGCATTGGCCTGGAGAAGGGCGCCTTCATGGGCGATGCAACCGACGAGGCGCGCGAGGTCTGGCTACAGACGCGCCTGCTGCAATATCGCAAACCGCATTGGGACGATGAAGTGCAGCTGCCAGACGGCCGCTGGATGCACCGCGTCAGCACCCGCACCTCAGATGGCGGCGTCATTGCGATGGGCTTCGACATCACCGCCAAGCGCAACCAGATCGCGGCACTGGATGCTGCCAACCGGAATCTGACCCAGGTCCTTGTCGACCGGGATCGGGCCGAGCTGCGCCTTGGCAGCATCATCGAGGGGGCCGCCGTTGGCACCTGGGAGTTGGAGCTTGCCACCCATAAGCTTCATGTCGGGGGGCGTTGGGGGGAAATCCTGGGCCTTGAAACATCGAAACTGGGTGCTCTCACGGTGTCTGATTTTGTCGCCATGCTACATCCAGACGATACGTCGAATCTTTTATATGCAGATGATTTCTCAGATGGCACGGGCGCACAGATTTTCGGCACCGAGTTCCGAATGCGCCACCGTGACGGGCATTGGGTCTGGATTCTGTCCCGCAGCCGGGTGTCCGAGCGTGCGTCCGATGGGACGCCGCTGCGGATATCTGGGGTGCATCTCGACATCAGCGAACAAAAACAACTTGAACACGATGTCTTTGCCAGCCGCTCCTTTCTTTTGGATGTGATGGATGCCAGCAGCTCGGCGATCATTGTTCTGGATGGCGCCCAAAGGATTTCCTACGTGAATCAAGAGGCTGAACGCACTCTGGGCCTGATCCGCGAGATTGAACCGGGACAGGGTTTCGATATTTCCGCACTGATGCTGGAACGGCTTGATGGCGAACCACTTGCGGACGATGAATCGCCGTTCCAGCTTGCTCTGCGGGCGTCTCAGCCGGTTCGCAATATCCAATGCGCGTTTCGGCACCCCGATGGCGGGCGCAGGATTTTGTCGTTTAACGCAGCCCTGCTGGATATGGGGGATCAGCAGTTTGGAGTCGTCTCGTTCTCGGATGTGACGGAAAATCTAACCGCAACCCAGCGACTGAAAGAAGCGCTGATGCGCGCAGAAGAGATGAGCCGGGCGAAAT
>NZ_JAXMJJ010000105.1:0-42260 GCF_034376685.1 Cypionkella sp. | reverse complement strand
ATCGACACGGTTGGTGCAAACTTGCCGCGAATGATTTCCCGCCAGACCAGCCCGGATTCGACAAAATCGCGGAAGGTCTCGGGCTGCACTCCGGCTTGCCCGATGATCTCAACGAATTTGTCGGCGGTCAGGTTCGCGCGTGCTGCAAATTCTTCCATCCCGGCTTTCAACTGATCCGGGGTCATCTTGACGCCAAACTGCTTCGCCGCTGACATCCGTAGACGGTCATCGACCAGCGTATCCATCGCGGCTTTTTCCAGATCGCCGGGCTGACGCAACAGCTGCATGAACAGCAGGCGCTGCTCGAACTCGAACTGCGTGATCACCTGATCATTGACGATCTTGAGTGGCGAGAACGGCCCGGCGGCAACAGGTGCGCCAAAGCCAACCAACGCCATCAGCGCCAAAACTGTCCCTAAAGACCGAACCATCGTTATGCTTGCGGGTCGCACCATGATCACCTGCCGTCGTCCGTTTCTTATCCTAGCGCCGACACTGACGCGCAGGCCCCGGCGCAGAGCTGCCGCCGAAGCCCAAAAGTTCCACCGATAGGCCGAAATCCGTGGTCGGCTTCACACTAGTCGAGGACGTGAACCGACGCGAGAGAGAAAGATCGAACAGCAGACATTCGTTGCGGAAGGTCAGCCCCAACCCGGCCTTTGCCGCGCGTTCGGCCTCAAAATCATAGCGGCTGGCGACGCGCCCGGTCCAGTGATCGGTAAACTGATAGCTGGTGGCCAGCGTCAGCTCGGAAATTGGCGTCAGCCGGTTTTCCGCCTCATCAGCCACGGTATGCACATATCCTGTCGCCACAGCAAAGCGCGCGCCGGTATAGGCTGCCTGCAACTCGGCCTTGGTCATGTTGAACTGATCGTCAAACAGCAGCCGATTGGCCAAATTGAACCCGGCCATCTCCAACTGCCAGGATGCCATCCAATCCGAACTGACGCCACTCAGGCCAGAGCCTATGCTGAACTGCTCCTGATCATCCGTCCGCAGCACCCGACCCACGGTGACGCCCAGCGTCCAGCCATTCGGATCCAGCCGCAGATAGCTGATGCCCAGATTGGCGCGCGTGCCGTTCTCAACCGCATCTGATCCCGGAAACCGGCTGAGGTCGAACAGGTTGGCCTCGTCAAATTCGACCAGCGCCGAATCCTCGTTCGGAATCGAGGTGCCCGAGCGCGACGCCATCACCAGCTGTATCACCGGCTCGATCACCTGTGACACGCCGTTGGCCTGCGATTTCACCCAAGGCCAGCGCAACTCGGCGCCCACCGCGCCATGCAACCGGGTCTTGCTGCCCTCATAGATTGAATCCTGACCGATCAGGTAGAAATCGGCCGCAGCCTCGCCCAGTACCGCGGCTTCCATGCCGTTTTGCAGATGGAAGTTTTTGCGCCAATCGGCCCGCAGCGACACCCGCTGCATGTCGCGGCCGTCGCGAATGTCATCGTCGTTGTTGTCATTCAATGCGTCGTTCGAGGTGCGCTCATGGCCATGCGCCTGCAACTCGAAGCCACCTTCGCCGCCCCAGCGGCCCAAAGTAAAGCGGCGGTGATAGGTCAGATCGGCCATGCGTGAGGGCAGGGTGGCATTGTCTTCGCCATCGCGGATCGAATGAAACGCAATCAAGCGCCCCGAGATGTATTCATTGCGCCGTGTGCGGCTGACTTCGGCGCGGCTTTCCAGGCGGTCGACAGTCGGGTAGTCATAATCCAGAATATAGGCAGGATCGCTGACCGCCTCGACGCGCAGATCCAGTTTGAAGCCGCGCGGCAGGGCAAACGCGCCGGTGCCCAGCACATAGCCACGCGTCTCCCCCGGCAGCAGATCATCGCGCGATACACCGCCGGAAATCTCGATGCCGCCTGTCGCGAAAGCCTGCCGATAGCGCAGATTGATCGTGCGGCTGCCGCCAGTGGTGAAGAATGGCGTCACGGTCAGGTCGCGGCTGTCACCCATCTTGATGAAATAGGGCAGCATCAGTCCGGTGCCAAAGTTGGAATTGTTTTTCAGCGAAGGCAACAGGAATCCCGAGGCGCGCTTCAAGGTCGGGTCAGGTATGCGCAGACGGGGAATATACATCACCGGCACGCCGCCCAAACGGAACTGCGCGTGATCAAAGTAAAGCTGTTGTGCGGCCTGATCATGCACGACGCGCCGCGCGCGGATTTCCCACAATGGCGTCGGATCGCCGGCACAGACTTTGCAGCTTGAGGCCACCACCCGCTGCATCGCGGTATAGCGTCCGTCTACCCGCTGAATTTCCGCCGCCGCCAGTTGCAACTGTTGCTGCAACACCAGCCGCGCCGAGGTCAAAACCCCTTGGGTGAAATCGGCGCTCATTTCGGCCTGACTGGCCAAAATCACCGCGCCCTTGCCATCGCTCAGCACAATCGGACCTTCGATCAGCAGCCGATCGGCCGTCTGATCATAGGTGACGCTTTGGGCGGTCAGCTTCTGGCCCTGATAGAAAATCTCGACATTGCCGCGCGCGATCAGGGTCGAGTTGTCTTTGATCTGCAACGCATCGGCAACCAAGGTGGCCTTGTCCTGCGCCAAAGCGGGCAGGGCGAACAGCAGCGTCATGATAAGGCTCAGGAGGCGAAGCATCAGCCATCCTCCAGATGCAAAAGCAAACCAAGCGCCAGAAACGCTGCGGCAATCGGCGGGCTCCAAGCGGCCAAGATCACCGGAATCTGGCCGTTCTGCCCCAGAACCTGTGCAAAGTTGCGCAGAAAGAAGATCAGAAAGCCGCCCAGCAGCGCCAGCAGCACCATCTGCCCGGTTTTGCCAAACCGCGCATGCCGCATGGTGAAACCTGCCGCAATCAGCACCATCGCCGCAAGCAAGACCGGCAAGGCCAGCTCCATCTGCATCCACACCTGATAATTGCGCGCCGAGAACCCGGCCCGCTCCAAGGCCTTGATATACGAGGGCAGCGCCCAGAACGCCACTGCCGAAGGCGCGCCAAATCCGTCGCGTAGGCGGTCCAGCGTCAGGTCGGTCGGCAACCGGATATCCTCACTCATCGCCTCTGCCGTCAACTCGGGGTTCTGATCGCCCAAAGACCAGCGTTTGGCACCATGCAGCAACCATTCCCCCGGCAACAGCTCTGCCGACATCGCTTCGATCCGCCCGGTCGGCGTGCCATCCGGGCCAAAGCTGATCACCGTCACCACCTGCAACGTCGTGCCGCTGGGGTCGCTGCGTTCCGCCTTGATCACCGATTGCCCGGTCTCGTTGCCCTGCCGCATCCACAAGCCATCTTCGGACAGCGACAGCACCGAACCTGCCTGCCCCCGCTGCGCCGACAACCGCTCATAGGCCTTCGAGGTCGCCGCCACCAACGGATTGAACACCGCCACCGCCACCGCCCCGATCAGCAGGGCCATCACCACCGGAGCCAGCAGAAAATGCAGCCCCGACCGCCCCGCCGCCCGCACCACCACCAGCTCGGATGACCGCGCCAACCCGAGAAACAGCGCAATCGCCGTCAGGATCATGATCAGCGGCAGGATCTGATACAGGCTTTCCGGCACGTTCAGCAGCGACAGATAGAACGCGCCGCCCAGTGTAACCCCCGCTCTGCGCAGCTGATCAATCACGTCGATCATCAGCAAAATCGCCGCAAACACGCTAAACACCAGCCCGAACATCTTCAGGAACCGCCGCGCGATATACAGGGTCAGCGTCATGTCGCCACCGCCAGCTTCGGCACTCGGCGCGGCCGCTGCGTCAACCACAACTCAAACACCCCGATCGCGATCCCCACCAAAGGCGCGGCATAGGCCAGCATCCATCCGCCCTGCACCTCTTCGCCCACACTGGTGGACACCGTCGAAATCGTCTGCACCACCAGCAACAACGCCACCGCCACGCCAACCTGCCGCCACAGTCCGAACCGGCTGAACGCCCCCAGCAGCAACGAGGAAAACCCGATCAGCCCAGCCGCCAGCGCCATAAACGGCTGCGCAATCCGGTCATGCCCTTCAAACCGCATACTCGCGTCCGTTTGCCCCACCTCTGCCATCACAGCCGCGGTCGGGGCCAACAACTCGGCAGTCGACAGTTCGGCCACATTGCGCGTCCGCAGCCCCGGAGCCGCCATCAACCCCGCCATATCATAGGTGAAATCGGCAAACCGCGTCACCGACAACTGCCCCGCTGGCCCCAGCAGCTGCACCATGCCATCGACCATCAACAGCTTCGGCCCGCTCTCTGTCCGCGCGAAAAACGCCTTCTTCGCGGTGTAAAGTGCGCGCTGATCCCCCACACGGTCATCCGCCAGAAACAGATCCAGCAATTCCCCCGTCGGCGCAATCTCGCGGATATACAGCGTGATGCCGTCGCTTGGATGAATGAATTGGCCGTCTTTCAGAAACCGCGCCGAGACGTTTTGCGAAATCGCCTCTGTGCGCTCTGCCAACGCGCTGCGGCTTGCGGGCACCAGCACATGCATCAGCACCAGCATCATCCCGGTGACGATCAGCCCGAAATACCACACCGGGCGCGCCAGCCGAAATGCTGAAAAGCCCGTCGCCTGCATCACCACCAGCTCTGATTCCGACATCAGCCGGTTGGCGACATAAACCGCGCCAATGAACGCCGAAATCGGCAGCACCAGCCGGATCACATTCGGCAGCGTCAGCAAGGAGAACTGCAAGAAAACCACTGCCGATTGGCCATCGCCAATCAACTGATCAAACAGCCCCACCGCGCGGTTCACCCAATATACCGCCACCAGCACTAGCGAGAAAAACCCGAACAGCGCTAGCAGTTGCGATAGCAGATAGCGGTCGAATCTCGCCACAAAAGCCCCAAACCCAAGAAACCATTCGCGGTGACGCTAGCGGAAAACCCCGGCGGGGAAAACTGGTATCTGGCCTTCCGAGGGCTGCTTCGCTAGCTTGCGCTCAATCGCGCCAAATGCCGCCAACAAAGCCCCCGACATTGCCCCGGAGAAGCCCCTTGTCTCATCCCATCGCCATCCAGTTCCAGGCCCTCGGCCTTGAAAGCCTGCAAAAACAAACCGGCCGCATCGCCCTGCTGTTTGATGCAGATCGCCCGACCAGCCCGGCGGCACGCAGGCTGAATGCCTTGACCAAGGGCGCTTTGGCCCGCGCGATGGCGTCCGAGGCTGCAACCAAACTCAAGCCCGGTGAAAGTCTCGACATGGCTTTCCCCACTGGCCTTGCCGCCGATGCGCTGCAACTGATCCGCCTGCCGCGCCGCGCCAATGTCACCGAGGCCCGCAAGGCCGGCGCCGCCGTGGCCCGCAGCCTGACCCCGTCCGGCGCGTTGCTGATTGCCGAAGCGCATCCGCAAGCGGCTGAACTCTCGTTCGGTCTCGCCCTGCGTGGCTATGATTTCAGCCCGCATAAATCCACCCAGCCGCCAAGCCCCGGCCCGGTGGTGATCGCCGTGACGGAACCAGAGGCGGTTGCCGCCAAAGCCGCCCCGATGGCGGCGGTTGCCGAAGGCGTGTTCTTCACCCGCGATCTGGTCAATGAGCCTGCCAATATCCTGACCACCGATGATTTCGCCGCCCGCCTTGCCGCGATGCAGGAACTGGGTCTTGAAGTTGAAATCCTTGAAGAAGACCAGCTCGCCAAACTCGGCATGAATGCTTTGCTGGGCGTCGGCCAAGGCTCGGAAAGCCCGTCGAAAGTCGTCGTCATGCAATGGAAGGGCGGCCCGAAAGACCAGCCACCCTTCGCGCTTGTCGGCAAGGGCGTGGTGTTTGACACTGGCGGTATCTCGATCAAGCCTGCGGGCGGGATGGAGGATATGACGATGGATATGGGCGGTGCAGGCACGGTTGCAGGCGTGATGCGCACGCTGGCGCTCCGGGGCGCGAAGGCCAATGTCGTCGGCCTTGTCGGCCTTGTCGAAAACATGCCCGATGGCCGCGCCCAGCGTCCGGGCGATGTGGTGAAATCCATGAAGGGCGTCACCATTGAGGTGATCAACACCGACGCCGAAGGCCGCCTCGTGCTGGCCGACGTGCTTTGGTATGCGCAGGACCGCTTCAAGCCGTCGGGCATGATCAACCTCGCCACCTTGACAGGGGCGATCATCGTCGCTTTGGGCCATGAGAATACTGGCGTGTTCTCTAACGACGACGCATTGTGCAACGCCTTCCTGAAAGCGGCAGGCGCGGAAGGCGAAGGCGCATGGCGGATGCCAATGGGCCAAGCCTATGATGACAAGTTGAAATCCCGCGTGGCTGATATCGTCAACTCTTGCGGCCGCGATGGTGGTGCTATCACCGCAGCCCAGTTCCTGCGCCGTTTCGTCAAGGATGAAACGCCGTGGTGTCACCTTGATATCGCAGGCACAGCGCTGCTGAAAACTGACAGCACGCTTGCGCCTAAAGGGGCGACGGGCTGGGGCGTGATGGCGCTGAACCGCCTGATCCGCGACAAATACGAGGAAAAATGATCCCGCGCCCCGCGTTGCTCTTTGCTAAATACTCAGCTTTCTTTGCAAGGCTCATCCAGCCATGAGCCTTGCAATGTTCTATCATCTGACCCGCTCCACCCCGCAAGAAACCATGGCGACAATCCTGCCGCGCGCCTTGTCCGCAGGCTGGAAAGTCATGCTGCGCGGCACCGATGACGCCGCCCTGCAAGCCCTCGACACCGCGCTGTGGTTCCACCCCGATGACAGCTTCCTGCCGCATGGCCTCGCAGGCGGCCCCCATGATGCCGACCAACCGATCCTGCTCGGGCAGGGCGCGATTGCCAACGCAGCCCAAGGCTTGATGCTGATCGACGGCGCCGAAACCACGCCCTCTGAGGCCGCAGATCTGCAACGCGTTTGGGTGCTGTTTGATGGTGCGGATGAAGCAGCACTCAGCGGTGCCCGCAGGCTCTGGACAACCCTCACCACCGCAGGCTTGGCGGCGCAATACTGGTCCGAGGAAAGTGGTCGCTGGGAAAAGAAAACCGAGAAAGCCGCGCGGTAGGGTGCGTGATTCACGCACCGTTGTATGGTTAACGAAACCCTACCTCGACATCATAACCCCTTGATTTATTATAAATCGGCCCTCTGTCCACACGTGGACAGCCAATTCTACCGCGTCAAGATCATCCGATCCCCGGAAATCTGGATCGAAAACCGCCCCAGATAATCCATCCCCAAAAGCGACCCCTGCATCGCCGCCTCATTCACAAAAGCCGTGACGCCTTCATCCTCAAACGGCCCCAAAACCACGCTGTCCAAAGAAACCCGTGCCGTCCGAACCACCCCATTCGCCGTCACAGCCTGACCCAGATAATCAAGGCTGCTTAGCTCAATTCCCACCGCCGTGGCATCGTCAGGCGACAACACGATCCCCGTCGCCCCGGTGTCGACCATGAATTCCATCTCATGCCCATCCACCGCCAAGCGCAGATAATAGTGCCCGTCAGGAGCGCGCGGAATCTCCACCCGCCCGCCCTGAACCACCTGTGCCGACCGGATATCCCGTTGCAGGTCATTCCACAGCCCATACCCCGCCATCAGCCCGACAAAGATCAACCCCCAAGCCAGCGCCACCCGCAACGCCTGCCCAAGCCGCTGCCGATACTCAACCATCACCCAGCCGCCCACCGCCGCCAACAGCAGCGCCAGATAGGCCAGCCGTCCAAAATCGTCGCCATTCATCCGATCAACCCGGTGCCCTTCACACCATCAATCACAAACTGCACCGACAACGCTGCCAGCAGCATCCCCAGCAGCCGGGTGATCACAATCGTCCCGGTCCGCCCCAACAGCCGCTCTAGCGGCGGCGAGGCCAGCAGGAACAGATAAGTCGCGACCATCATCGCCATTAGCAGACCCAGCACCGCCAGCGTGCCGCCCCATCCCGGCCCGGATTGCCCCACAAGCAGGATCATCGTCGCAATAGCTCCGGGTCCGGCAATCAATGGGGTCGCCAACGGAAACACCGAAGGATCATGATCAGGGTCCGCCTGCTGCCCCTCGCGCCGTTGGGTGCGACGTTCAAACAGCATGTCAAGCGCAGTCAGGAACAGCAGGATCCCGCCCGCGATGCGGAAGGCTGGCATCGAGATCCCGATAAAGCCCAACAAGGCCTCACCCATCAATCCGAACAATGTCAGCAAGATAGCGGCGATGATGCAGGCCCGCCGCGCCATGCGGCGGCGATGTTCGGCATCCATGCCTTGGGTCAGGGCGATGAACAACGGCACCAAACCCGGCGGGTCGATCACCACGAACAAGGTGGCGAAGGCGGTGATCAGAAAAGCGCTATCCATGCCGCAGGTTAGGGGCAGGCGCGGGAGGAGGGCAAGCCATTTCGCAAGACCGCAGCCCTAAACAATCCGTGGGCCGAGCGTGGTGCTGTCGATGCCCGGAACGCTCTAGAACTCGGTGGCGAAAGCGGGAAGGGTGGCGAGAATACGTTCAAGATCAGCCTGTTGCACCGACTTTCGTAAAGCCAGCGCCGTGCCTGCTACGCAGCCGTCAGGGGCAAGGTTGTGCTGACGCCGCAGGCCCTGTGCCTCGGCTGTCCAGTCGGCACGGGTGCCTGCAGGGAGCGACGCGGCATCCAGCCGCCAGTCAGAGACAAACAACGCACGCAGAACAGCAGGTAGAACCTGTGCGAAATCAATCGCTTGCTGTGGCGTAAGACGATTGCGGAAGGCGCGCAAAACGCCCTCCACCGCCGTAAAGGTGCTGTGATCGGTTGGGGTGCCGATGGCCTCTTGTGCATCCACCAGAAACGCCTGCCATTCGCGGGTCGCCTGACGGTAGGTCCAAGGCATCGGCATGGGGTTAAGCCTTTGCAGCCTCAAGCTTTTCCTGCGCAGAAACCCACATCGCTTCGGCACGATCAAGCGCGTCCATCACTTCGGCGTATTTCTTGTTCCAGGTGTCCAACTCGCCCGCGCGCGCGGTATCGTAAAGCGCGGGATCGGCGAGTTTCTTGGCCAAACGGTCGCGCATCTCGTTCAGCTTGTCGAGGCGTTCTTCGGATTTCTTGACTTCCGAGCGCAGGGCTTTCACTTCGTCCTGGCTGACCTTCTTCGGTTTTTCGACCGCTTTGACGGGCTTGGCTTCTTCATCGCCTGCCAGAAGCTGACGGCGATACGCTTCCAAATCCTCAGTATAGGGCGTTACCGCACCACCCTTCACCAGCCACAACCTGTCCGCCACCAGACCCAACAGGTGCATGTCGTGGCTGACCAGAATCACGGCACCGGAGTATTCGGTGAGGGCTTCGACCAAAGCCTCGCGGCTTTCCATGTCGAGGTGGTTGGTCGGCTCATCAAGGATCAGCAGGTGCGGGGCGTCGATGGTGGCCAGCAGCAAGGACAGCCGGGCTTTTTGGCCGCCAGACAGCCGCCCGACGGCGGTTTCAGCTTGGTCGGCCATCAGACCGAAGCCTGCCAGACGGGCGCGCAGGCGGGGTTGGCCTTCAGCGGGGCGCAGGCGCATGACGTGTTGCAGCGGCGTCTCGTCGATGTGCAACTCATCGACCTGATGCTGCGCGAAATAGCCAATGCGCAGCTTGGACGATTGTACCATTTTGCCTTCGCAGGCGATCAGCTTACCGGCTAACAGCTTGGAAAGCGTAGACTTTCCTTCGCCGTTGCGGCCCAAAAGTGCAATGCGGTCGTCCTGGTCGATGCGCAGGGACAGCTTTTTCAGGATCGGCGGGCCACCATAGCCAACGGCAACGCCCTCCAAATTGATGATGGGGGGCGAGAGTTCTTCCGGTGCGGGGAAGGTGAACACGACCTTTTTCGCATCCTCAGGTGCGGTGATCGTCTCCATCTTTTCCAGCATTTTCACGCGGGACTGTGCTTGTGCGGCTTTCGACGCCTTAGCCTTGAAGCGATCCACAAAAGCTTGCAGATGTGCGCGCTTGTCGGCTTGCTTGCGGGCTTCGGCCTGCAAGACCGCGCGACGCTCGGCGACTTGCCGCGCGAACTGGTCGTAGGGGCCAGACCAATAGGTCAGCTTTTTGTTGTCCAGATGCAGGATGCCAGTGACGGCGCGGTTCAAAAGTCCGCGGTCGTGGCTGATGATCAGCACGGTATGCGGGTATTTCTGCAAGTAGCTTTCCAGCCACAAAGCGCCTTCAAGATCGAGGTAGTTGGTCGGCTCGTCGAGCAGAAGATAATCAGGCTGTGCGAACAGAACGCCCGCAAGCGCCACACGCATCCGCCAACCGCCGGAGAAGTCTGAGCAGGGGCGCTGTTGCGCCTCGGTATCAAAGCCCAAGCCTTTGAGAATGTTGGAGGCGCGCCCCTCGGCGGACCAAGCGTCGATGTCATTCAAGCGGTGCTGAATATCTGCGATGCGGTGCGGGTCGGTGGCGGTTTCGGCCTCGATCAGCAGGGCTGCGCGTTCGGTATCGGCGGCCAGAACCGTATCGATCAGGCTGGTCGACGATGACGGCACCTCTTGCGCCACGCCACCGATGCGAGCGCGCGACGGCATGGAAATGTCGCCGCTTTCCAGCGCCAGTTCCTTTTTGATCAGCCGGAACAGCGTGGTTTTGCCCGCGCCATTGCGCCCGACCAGACCAACCTTGTGCCCAGTGGGAATGGTAGCGGAAGCGCCCTCAAACAACGGGCGGCCTTCGACGGAATAGGTGATGTCTTCGATTTTAAGCATGGGGCGGGGATTGCCTTAAGCGGCAGGCGGCGTCAACCGGGGAAGGGCAAAGGCCGTGCTTTTGCCGCGCTTTGCGGCGTTGTTGACGGCTTTTCAAGCAGCAATCCCCGTGATAGCAGGCGCGTTATGAATTTCGGGGCGATTTTGCCCCCTGTTATGGAGAGCCAAATGGCCGTCGAACGCACCCTGTCGATCATCAAACCCGATGCAACCAAGCGCAACCTGACCGGCAAAATCGTCGCCAAGTTTGAAGATGCTGGCCTGCGCGTTGTCGCGTCCAAGCGCATCCATCTGTCGCCCGCCCAAGCTGGTGCGTTCTACGCAGAACACGCAGCACGCGGTTTCTACGGCGAGCTGTGCGAGTTCATGGCATCCGAGCCGGTTGTGGTGCAGGTGCTGGAAGGCGAATCCGCGATTGCAAAAAACCGTGAAGTGATGGGCGCCACCAACCCGGCGAACGCCGATGCTGGCACCATCCGCAAGGAATTCGCTTTGTCGATGGGCGAGAATTCGGTGCATGGTTCGGATTCGGAAGCTTCGGCCGCGCGCGAGATCTCGTTCTTCTTCTCGGGCCTCGAACTGGTTGGCTGAGCGTATTTGAGAGGCGTTTAGCGTTTCTCGATCACCCCAAAGAATTGCAGGGCCGCTTCCAATTCGGAGCGGCCTTGTGCTTTTGAGCCCACCCGTTCGGCCTTGATCGCATCGAAGCGGACGCGTAGGGCTTTCTTTTCGTCGCCCTGACAATCGTTCCACGGGCGGCCCTGCAAGCCCATGTGCAGCACATAATAGCCGATGAAATGTGGCTGGCTGCCTGCATCGAGCAGGCGACGGTAAGCCTCATCCGCGCCGAGTTCACGAACTTCTTCTGCGGTATGAATCCCGGCTTTGGCGAAAGCAGCTTCCGAGGCGGGGCCAAGGTTGGGGATGGAGGAAATCGGATTGGACATGACGACCTGCAAATGATTAAGGCCAGCCTAGCGGCTGGCCTTAATGTCGTAAAAGCGAATTCTTCAGATCGACGCCCAATCACGGAAAACGGTGCCGCTTTGTTGCTGGGTGGATCCGCCCTGCTGGCCCTGCTGCTGCGGGGCCGGGGTTTGCGCGCCGCCTTGCTGGGCGGGCTTGGAGGTAGACATTGGACTGCTCCGGTCGTTGTTTGGCGTTCTGCCATTTTGTTAAGCTGCTCCGCCCTTGCGGCCATGTTGAGACCGGATCAAGGAAGGATTGCGGCGAATTATACTCCATCCGCGACGCCCGCAATAGAATTTGCCTTCTGAAGCAGGCATTTGGTTTCACTTTGTTGCGATTATGTGTGCCGGAAAGCCGATCTCATTCAGCGCGGCCAATAGAGATTCGGCACTGGACGTGCCCGCGACCTCAACTTGGCGCGTGATCAGATCGACGGTGATGGCGCGGGTACCGGGCAGGGCGGTGAGCGCCTCAGTCACCGAGGCTTTGCAATGGCCGCATGTCATGTCGGGAACGGAAAGTAGGGTCATGGGAAGCTCCTTTTCTGCGATGAAGATGGGGGTTCCAGTGGGGGGAAGGTCAAGAGGTGCGATTAATTTTTTGTAGGGCTTGACCTTCCCGTCACTGGAACCCCCATATCGGGTGTCGAAGGAGAATTCCGATGGACAAGTTTGCGGTGAAAATTGATCTCAGCGTCGAGGGCATGACCTGTGCCGCCTGCACCGGGCGGGTGGAGCGGGTGCTGAAGGCGCAGTCAGGCGTGCTGGATGCGGTGGCGAACCTTGCGACACGGCGGGCCGAAGTGACGGTGTCGCAGGCGGTCGATCCGGCGGTATTGGCGGCGGCTGTCAGCAAGGCTGGCTATGCGGCGACCCCCTTGGCGCAGGCGGTGGTGCATGATCCGGTGGCCGAGCAGCGCGCGCTCTGGCGCGATACGGCGCTTGCGGCGGCGCTGACCTTGCCGGTGTTTGTTGCAGAGATGGGCGGGCATTTCATCCCCGGATTTCATATGGTGCTGCACGGGTTGATTGCGCCGCAAAGCCTTTGGCTGGCCGAATTCGTGCTAGTGACGCTGGTGCTGCTGGGACCGGGGCGGCGGTTTTTCAGCAAGGGCCTGCCTGCGTTAACGCGTGGTGGCCCTGATATGAACAGTCTTGTCGCGGTGGGCAGCGGGGCGGCTTGGGTCTACTCCAGCGTGGTGACGTTCTGGCCTGCGCTGATCCCGCAAGCCTCGCGCTCGGTGTATTTCGAGGCGGCGGCGGTGATTGTCACCTTGATTTTGCTGGGGCGCAGCCTTGAGGCGCGGGCGCGGGGGCGAGCGGGTGCCGCGATTGCGCGTCTGGTGAAGCTGGCACCAAAAACTGCTCGTAAGATGGTGTATGGTGCTGTGCAGGAGGTCGAGGTGGCATCGTTGCTGCCGGGTGATCAGGTGCAGATCCGACCCGGAGAGCGGATTCCAGCGGATGGGCTGGTGGTCTCGGGGCATTCGACCGTGGACGAGTCGATGTTAACGGGCGAGCCCCTGGGGCAGGAAAAGTTGGCTGGCGCGCGGCTGACCGGTGGCACGGTGAACGGCACCGGGGCTTTGGTGATGCAGATCACCGAAGTCGGTGCCGCAACGGTGTTGGCGCGAATCATCGCGATGGTCGAGGCAGCGCAGGGTGGCAAGCTGCCGGTGCAGGCGCTGGTGGACCGCATTACGCTGTGGTTCGTCCCCGTCGTGATGGCGGTGGCGGCGCTGACGGTACTGGTTTGGCTGATCTTCGGGCCGGGTCTGGCCGAGGCACTGGTGGCGGGCGTGTCGGTGCTGATCATCGCTTGCCCCTGCGCGATGGGGCTGGCGGTGCCGGTGTCTATTCTGGTCGGCACCGGGCGGGCGGCGGAGCTGGGGATTCTGTTCCGCAAAGGTGAGGCGTTGCAACGCCTTGAGTCTGTGCAGCGTGTGGCGTTTGACAAGACCGGCACGCTGACGATGGGGCGGCCTGTGGTGCAATCGGTGGTCGGCGGTGCGGACGTGCTGGAGATCGCGGCAGCGGTTGAGGCGGCGTCAGAACATCCGCTGGCGGCGGCGGTTGCGGCAGAGGCCGCGCGGCTGGGGCTGCATGTGGCGGTTGTGCAGGGCTTTGAGGCCGTGCCCGGTCGGGGTGCACGGGCCGTGCTGGAAGGTGTGGCGGTCAGCGTCGGCTCGGCGCGGATGTTCCCGGATCTGGATGCGGGGCTGGCAGCGCAAGCGTCTGAGGCGCAGAGCAAGGGACAGGGCGTGCTGTTTGTGGGGCGCGACGGCACGGCTATCGGGATGATCACGGTGGCCGATCCGATCAAGCCACAATCGGCGGCGGCGGTGGCAGCATTGCGGGCCGCGGGCGTGCAGGTGGCGATGATCACCGGCGATGCCGAGGCCACGGCGCGGGCGGTGGCGGCGGTGCTTGGCATCACCGAAGTCCATGCGGGCGTGCTGCCTGAAGGCAAGGCTGCGGTGATCGCAGGCCTTGGCGCAGACGTGGCCTTTGTCGGGGACGGCATCAACGATGCTCCGGCGCTGGCTGCGGCAGAGGTGGGCTTTGCGATGGGCACCGGCACCGATGTGGCGATTGAGGCGGGCGATGTGGTGCTGATGACGGGCGATCCCCTGGGCGTGGCGCGTGCAGTCGAACTTTCACGCGCAACCATGCGCAATATCAGGGAAAATCTGCTTTGGGCCTTTGGCTATAACGCAGCCCTCGTCCCGGTGGCCGCCGGGGTTCTGGTGCCATTCGGCGGCCCGCAACTGTCGCCGATGCTGGCGGCAGGCGCGATGGCGTTGTCCTCGGTCTTTGTATTGTTCAATGCGCTGCGGTTGCGGCGCTTCAAGGGAGCACGGGCATGAATATCGCCGAAGTTGCCAAGGCAGCGGGACTGCCTGCCAAGACGATCCGCTATTATGAAGAGATTGGCCTGATCCAGCCCAAGCGCAGCGAGAATGGCTATCGCGCCTTTGCGACCAGCGATCTGCACAAGCTGGCTTTTGTCGGGAGGGCGCGATCTTTGGGGTTTTCGATTGTCGAATGCCGTGCGCTGCTGGCGCTGTATGAAGATCGCGCGCGGGCGAGTGGTGATGTCAAAGCGCTGGCGGTGACGCATCTGGCGCAAATCCGCGCCAAAATCGTGGAGCTGCGCGCGATGGAGGCGACGCTGGCCGATCTGGTGCAGGCCTGCAGCGGCGATCATCGGCCGGATTGTCCGATTCTACGCGGGCTTGCCAAACCGGACTAAGCGATCCGCAGCAGGCGGTCGAGACTGGTGTTGCCGCCAACCAGATCTTGCAGACTGACCGCATCAAGGGCCTTGTAAAAACCCTCAAGCGCCTCGGTCAGCACGCATTTCAACCGACAGGCGCTGACCAGCGGGCAGCTGCTGGATTGCTCGGAGCAATCGGTGAAGGGCAAAACCGACTCGAATATCCGAAATACCGTGCCGACTTTGATATCAGCGGCGTCAAACCCCAGCATCAAGCCGCCCGCCCGTCCGCGCCGGGTTTTCAGCAGATCTTGCCGTGCCAGCAGGTGGATCACTTGCGCGAGATGATTTTCGGATGCGCCACAAGCGACGGCAATCTCGTGCTTTCGCACGATCCGACCGTGATTCACGGCGCAAAACATCAAAGTTCGCATTGCCAAATTGGTGCGTGTAGTCAGGCGCATAGACTCTCCGATCTTGTAAAACGTGACGCAGTTTTGCGCAGTTTTTAAGGCGCTGCCTTGATTCAGATCAGATACAGGTTATTGGCCTTGTGCCATCGGCAGAGGATCAGGCATCGCCTTCGGGTTGCAATCAAAGCGCTTTGATCAAATAATCCCTGCATATGAAAAGAAAAATATGATGAAATCTTGAATTGTTTGCGGTAACAAGAAAGCGGTTTGAATGGTTTGTGCCTGAACCGAGTTTGCGGTGATGCAGAGTGTGCCGGGTGGGGATCGGTGCTTGCTTGACCCGACTTGGGATAGAGATAGGCTTGGCACCGATGGTAATGACAAGATGTGGAACGCACTTTGACGGATACGACACTCTCGCCCGCTTTGCTGAAATCCGATGTGCTGCGGCACCTGACCTTTACGCTGGGTAAGGATGCCGCCAATGCCAGCGGCTATGATTGGCGCATGGCGCTGTCTTTCGCCATTCGCGACCGGATCATGGAGCCGTGGTTTGCCTCGACCCGCCGGACTTGGGCGGAAGATCGCAAGCGGGTGTACTATCTGTCGATGGAGTTTCTGATCGGTCGGCTGTTGGAAGATGCCACCGTGAACCTTGGCCTGCGTGACATCTCGGAAGAGGTGATGCGCGGCTTTGGGCAAGACTTTCATGCGCTGGTAGAGGGCGAACCGGATGCCGCTTTGGGCAATGGCGGCTTGGGGCGGTTGGCGGCCTGTTTCATGGAAAGCATGGCGACGGTGGGCTGCCCAGCCTATGGCTATGGCATCCGCTATGAACACGGGCTGTTCCGGCAAAGTTTTGAGCGTGGTCAACAGGTTGAAATGCCCGAAGACTGGCTGTCACAGTCCAACCCTTGGGAATTTGCACGACCAGAAAGCGCCTATGTGATCCCGTTCAAAGGCGCTGTCGAAGTGAAAGACGGCAAGGATATCTGGGTGCCGGGTGAGACGGTTCTGGCCTCTGCCTATGACACGCCGGTGATCGGCTGGCAGGGCAAATGGGCGAACACGCTGCGGCTGTGGTCAGCAAAACCGACCAAACAGTTCGATCTGGAGCGGTTCAACCGCGGCGACTATGCGGCGGCAGCGGAACCCGAGGCTTTGGCGCGCACGTTGTCTCGGGTGCTTTACCCCGATGATACCACCTATCAGGGCAAGGAACTGCGGTTGAAGCAGGAGTTTTTCCTGACCTCTGCCGCGCTGCAAGACATTCTGCGGCGCTTCAAGGCCAGCCACTCTGACCTGCGCAGCCTGCCGAAACATGTCGCGATCCAGATGAACGACACCCATCCGGCGATTGCCGGGCCGGAACTGATCCGACTGTTGGTCGACGAAAACGGCATGGCGTTCGAAGAGGCGCTGGAAACCGCGCGCGATTGTCTGGGCTACACAAACCACACGCTGCTGCCCGAGGCGCTGGAGCGGTGGGCAACCTTCACGTTTGGCACCACTTTGCCGCGCCATATGCAGATTGTTGAACGCATCGACAGCTGGCACCGGCGCACTTACAATCCGCCGCATTACATTGGCGTGGTGAAGCATCATGAAGTGCGGATGGGTGAACTGGCGTTCGTGATGGCGCATAAGGTCAATGGTGTGTCAGCGCTGCACTCGGATCTGGTGAAGAAAAATCTGTTCCCCGAACTGAATGCGCTGCATCCGGGCCGGATTATCAATGAAACCAATGGGGTGACGCCGCGCCGTTGGTTGAAAATGTCGAATCGTCCGTTGTCGACGCTGATCACCTCATCGATTGATGCAGGTTGGGAGGATGATCTGGATCGGTTGAAGGGCTTGGAGCCTTTGGTCGAGGACAGCGGCTTCCGTGCCAAGTTTGATGCCGCCAAACGGGCCAACAAGGTGGCGCTGGAGGGGTGGATCGCGCAGGAATGCGGGGTGAAAGTGTCGCCTGATGCGCTGTTTGATGTGCAGGTGAAGCGGATTCACGAATATAAGCGGCAGCTTTTGAACATCCTGCAAACCGTGGCGCATTATCAGCGCATCAAGGCAAATCCGAAGGCGGCTTGGGTGCCTCGGGTGAAAATCTTTGGCGGAAAATCGGCGCCGGGCTATGCTGTGGCCAAGGAAATCATCCATCTTATCAACGATGTGGCGCAGGTTATTAATGCGGATAGCGAAGTTGGCGATCTGCTGAAGGTGATCTATCCGGCCAATTACAACGTCAGCATGGCGGAACGTCTGGTGCCTGCGGCAGACCTGTCCGAGCAGATTTCGACAGCGGGCAAAGAGGCGTCTGGCACCGGCAACATGAAGTTCATGATGAACGGCGCACCGACGATTGGCACTCTCGACGGCGCGAATGTTGAGATTTTGCAAGAGGTTGGCGCCGAGAATTTCTTCCTGTTTGGCCTGACCACCGATGAGGCGATGAAGCGCCGCGAAGACCCGGAGCAGTCGCGCAAGGCGATTGATGCCAGCCCGGCGCTGCAAATGGTGTTGCAGGCGATTGCCGAAGGCCAGTTCAGCCCGGATCAGAAAGATCGCTATCATGGTCTGGTGCACCGGGTCTGGCACCACGATTACTTCCTCGTTGCGGCGGATTTCGACTCGTATGATGCGGCGCAGGATCTGGTGGATGCGGCCTATGCGGATCGTCAGGCTTGGATTAAAATGGCGGCATTGAACACGGCGCGCTCGGGGTTCTTCAGCTCGGACCGCACCATTCGCAGCTATATGAAAGACGTCTGGACGATCCCATCTGCCCTTTAGTATCAAGAGGTTGTCATGACTCACCTGCTTATTGACCCCGGTGCTGCACAAGCGATTGCCGAGGGGCGTCATGGCGACCCTTTCTCGGTTTTGGGGCTGCATAAACGCGGTGGAAAATGGGTGGTGCTGGGGTTTGATCCCGGTGCCGAACACATGTTCGTATTGCCGGGTAGATCCGGCAAGCCCGTGGCTGCAACTGCCGTCAAGGGTGCTGCTGGCCTGTTTGTAGCCGAGCTTGCGCGCAAATCTGACTATCGTTTGCGTTGGCAGGGGCATGGGGCGGAATGGGATTGTGAAGATCCATTCGCATTTGGCCCGGTGCTGGGTGAGTTGGACGAATATCTTCTGGGTGAAGGCAGCCACAAGCGGTTGTGGCAAGTGCTGGGCGCGCATGTGATCACGCATGAGGGCGTTTCGGGCACGCATTTCGCGGTCTGGGCCCCGAATGCCGAGCGGGTTTCGGTGGTGGGCAACTTCAATCAATGGGATGGTCGCCGCCATCCGATGCGCAGGCGCGGCGGCACCGGGGTTTGGGAGACTTTCCTGCCCGCAATTGCCGAGGGCGAGGCTTACAAATACGAAATTCGCGGACCGGGCGGGGTTTTGCTGCCGCTGAAGGCCGATCCGGTGGGGTTTGGCTCTGAACATGCGCCGAAAAATGCCTCTGTGGTGCGACAGATTGAGAATGCTCACTGGGATGATGCCGAATGGATGGCGACGCGGGGTGCAAAGCAGACGATTGATGCGCCGATCTCGGTCTATGAGGTGCATTTGGGGTCTTGGAAACGCGCTCCCGGTGACCGGATGCTGTCTTATAC
The DNA here is from genome assembly GCF_034376685.1 of Cypionkella sp. Classification (GTDB taxonomy): domain Bacteria; phylum Pseudomonadota; class Alphaproteobacteria; order Rhodobacterales; family Rhodobacteraceae; genus Cypionkella. Next base: position 23,419 of record NZ_JAXMJJ010000105.1, on the reverse strand, counting down.
CGAGCTTGCCGAACAATTGGTCACATATGTTGCCGACATGGGCTTCACCCATATCGAACTGATGCCGATTTCCGAATATCCGTTTGATGGCTCTTGGGGCTATCAGCCGGTGGGCTTGTTCGCGCCGACGATCCGGCACGGCACGCCGAACGAGTTCCGCGCTTTCATGGATGCCGCCCACCAGCGCGGGATTGGCGTGTTGCTCGATTGGGTGCCGGGGCATTTCCCGACCGACGCGCATGGGCTGGGGCGGTTTGACGGCACTGCACTTTATGAGCACCAAGATCCGCGCGAAGGCTTCCATCAGGATTGGAATACGCTGATCTATAACTATGGTCGGGTGGAGGTTTCCAACTACCTTGTCTCTAATGCGCTGTATTGGTTGGAAGAATACCATATGGATGGGCTGCGCGTCGATGCTGTGGCCTCAATGCTCTACCGCGATTACAGCCGTGAGGCGGGGCAGTGGGTGCCGAACAAAGACGGTGGGCGCGAGAATTACGAAGCGATTGCCGTGCTGCAAAGCATGAACATCACCGCCTATGGTGAGGTTGCGGGCGTGATGACGGTGGCCGAGGAAAGCACGGCTTTTGCGGGCGTGTCGCGTCCGGTGAACCACGGCGGCCTTGGTTTTGGCTTCAAGTGGAACATGGGCTGGATGAATGACACCTTGTCTTACATGCAGAAAGACCCGATCTATCGCCGCTTCCATCACCACCAGATGACCTTCGGCCTGCATTATGCCTGGTCGGAAAACTATATCCTGCCGATCAGCCATGACGAGGTTGTGCATGGCAAAGGCAGTATGTTGGAGAAAATGCCGGGCGATGGTGAACAGAAGTTCGCAAACCTGCGGGCCTATTACGGCTTCATGTGGGCGCATCCGGGCAAAAAGCTGTTGTTCATGGGCTGCGAGTTTGCCCAAGGCAAGGAATGGAACCACAATCAAAGCTTGGATTGGCATCAGCTGGAGATCCCGGCGCATCAGGGCATGCAAAACCTCGTGCGCGATCTGAACCGGGTCTACCGCGATGTGCCTGCGCTGCATGTCAACGATACGCGGCCCGAGGGCTTTGACTGGATCGAAAGCAACGATGCCGAGGCCGGGGTTTACGCATGGCTGCGCAAGGGCAAGCCCGGCGATCCGATGGTGGTGGCGCTGGTCAATATGACTCCGGTGGATCGCAGCTACCGGGTTGGTTTGCCTGCGGGCGGGCAATGGACGGAAATACTGAACACGGATGCTGCGGTTTACGGAGGAGGTAACCGCGGCAATCTGGGCGGCGTTGTGGCGGAGGCAATACCGCATCATGGCCGCCTGCATTCGGCCTCGGTCAACCTGCCACCGTTATCGGCGGTTTGGCTGAAGCAAGGCTGACAACACAGGATAAAAGCGGGCGCAGGCCTGCGTAAAGGGAGGACTACGATGCAACCAAGACCCAACGCCCGTCTGTCGTCGCAGGCTATGGCTTTTGTTCTGGCCGGGGGGCGCGGCAGTCGGCTGAAAGAGCTGACTGATCGGCGCGCCAAACCGGCGGTGTATTTTGGCGGCAAGACCCGGATCATCGACTTTGCTTTGTCGAATGCGCTGAACTCCGGTATCCGCAAAATGGCGATTGCGACGCAATACAAGGCCCACAGCCTGATCCGCCACATGCAGCGTGGTTGGGGATTCTTCCGGGCAGAGCGCAATGAATACTTGGATATTCTGCCTGCATCTCAGCGTGTGGCCGAGAACAAATGGTATCTAGGCACCGCCGACGCTGTAGCGCAAAATATTGATATTGTTGATTCTTATGGCGTCAAATACATTGTCGTGCTGGCGGGTGATCACATCTACAAGATGGATTACGAGGTGATGCTGAAGCAGCATGTTGACAGCAAAGCCGATGTCACCATCGGCTGTTTGACCGTGCCGCGGATGGAGGCTGTGGCCTTTGGCGTGATGCATGTCGACACGGATATGCGGATCACGTCTTTCCTTGAAAAGCCCGCCGATCCGCCGTCAATTCCGGGCGACCCGGACAATGCTTTGGCCTCGATGGGGATTTACATCTTCGACTGGGCTTTTCTGCGCGATTTGTTGATCCGCGATATGGCGGATGACAATTCCAGCCATGATTTCGGCAATGATCTGATCCCGGATATCGTGAAAAACGGTAAGGCTATCGCGCATAAGTTTGCCGACAGCTGTGTGAAATCGGGGTTGGAGACCGAACCCTATTGGCGCGATGTTGGCACGATTGATGCGTTCTGGCAGGCCAATATCGACCTGACCGATTTCATCCCCAAGCTGGATATCTACGATCAAAGCTGGCCGATCTGGACCTATTCCGAGATTTTGCCGCCCGCAAAATTCATCCATGACGAGGAAACCCGGCGTGGCATGGCGGTATCATCACTGGTGTCGGGCGATTGCATCGTCTCGGGCTCGGAAGTGCGCAACTCGCTGCTGTTCACCGGCTGCCGCACCCATTCGTTCAGCACTCTGGATTATGTCGTAGCCCTGCCGCAGGTGACAGTGAACCGCAATGCCGAGTTGAAGAACTGCGTGATTGATCGGGGCGTGATCATCCCGGATGGGCTGGTTGTCGGGCAAGATCCCGAGATGGATGCGAAATGGTTCCGGCGCACCGACAGCGGTATCGTGCTGATTACGCAGGATATGCTTGACGCAAGGGCACGGGCGCTGTCCTGACTGGGCAGCAATGCGGACGGGCCCGGGGCTAGCCCCCCGGACCCCCAGAGTATTTAGGCCAATGTGAAAGGATCAGAGATGCAGGTTCGGGGGCGGGTGTTGTCTGTCGCGTCAGAGTGTGTGCCGCTGATCAAGACCGGCGGCTTGGCCGATGTGGTCGGCGCGCTGCCCGGCGCTCTGGCAAAAGTTGGCTGGGATATGCGGGTGCTGATGCCGGCCTACCGCGCCTTGCGGCCTCGTCTGGAAGACATGGATGAGGTCTGGTTCGAGCAAAACCTGTTCGGCGGTGATGCGCGGGTGATGGCGGGCGAGATCGACGGCTTGCAGGTGATGCTGCTGGATGCGCCGCATCTTTATGACCGCGAGGGCGGGCCCTATTCTGGCCCCGGCGGTGATTGGTTTGACAACGCGCGGCGGTTTGCGGCCTTGTCGTGGGTGGCGGCCCGGATGGCGCGCGATGGCATTGATGGCTGGAAACCCGATATTTTGCACGCGCATGACTGGCAGGCGGGGTTTGCCCCCGCCTATCTGAACTATGGCGGCACGGGCGGCGTGGCCTCGGTGCTGACGATCCACAACATCGCGTTTCAGGGCTGGGCTCCGGCACAGGCTCTGGCGGATTTGCGGCTGCCATATGATCAGTTCTATCCCGGAGCGTTGGAGTATTATGGCGGGCTATCCAGTTTGAAAGCCGGGTTGGTGACCGCGGATCGCATCACCACCGTCTCGCCCAACTATGCGGCCGAGTTGATGCGGCCCGAGTTTGGCATGGGGATGGAAGGTGTGATCGCGCAGCGTGCCGAGGTGGTCTCGGGGATTTTGAATGGCGTGGATACCGCGGTTTGGTCACCCGAAGTTGAACCCATGCCCTACACGCCAAAGTCCCTGAAGGGCAAAGCCGCCAACCGCGCGGCGTTTTGTGCCGAGATGGGGTTGGATGTGCCGGGGCCGCTGGCGATTTTGGTCAGCCGCTTGACCGATCAGAAGGGCATTGATCTGCTTGAGGGCTGCATTCCCGATTTCATCGCCGGTGGCGGTGGTCTGGCGATTTTGGGCTCGGGCGATGCCCTGCTCGAAGCCGCGATGCGCCGCTTGGAGGCGCGGTTTCCTGGCCGGGTTTCGGTGCGGATCGGTTATGACGAGGCCTATAGCCACCGCCTGTTTGCCGCAGGCGATGCGGTATTGGTGCCCAGCCGGTTCGAGCCTTGTGGCCTGACGCAGATGTATGGTTTGGCCTATGGCACGGTGCCGCTGGTGTCCTCGGTGGGTGGTCTTGCCGATACGGTGATCCATGCCAGCCCGGCAGCATTGGCGGCAGGCGTGGCGACCGGGGTCGTGTTCCATCCGGTGGATGAGACCGGCTTTGAGCAGGCTTTGCGGCGGTTGTTGCAGCTTTACGCCAGCAAGCCTGTCTGGACGCAGATGCAAAAGAACGCGATGAAGCAGCCGGTGGGATGGGAGGCTTCCGCCGCCGCTTATGCCGCGCTTTATGAGGACATGCTGGCGTGAATCTGTCGGGATACGCCACTTCGGCGGGTCGGCCTTGGCCAATGGGGGCGACGCTCACCGATGATGGGGTGAATTTTTCTGTGTTCTCCGCCCATGCCACGGCGCTGGAGCTTTGTCTCTACTCGCCGGACGGGAGGCGTGAACAGGCGCGTTTGCCGTTTGCGGACCGTGAGGGTGATATCTGGCATCTGCATGTGGCGGGCCTGTCAGCGGGGCAGCTTTACGGACTGCGGGCTTACGGCCCCTATGCGCCCGATGTGGGCCAGCGTTTTAACCCGCACAAGCTGTTGATCGACCCCTATGCGCGTGGCCTTGCAGGGCGGTTGCGCTGGTCGGATGCGGTGATGGGCTACAAGATTGGTGCCTCGCGCGGCGATGGCTCGTTTGACCCGCGTGACAGTGCTTTTGCGGTGCCGAAATCGGTGGTGGTCGATCCCGGTTTTCACTGGGGCAATGATCGTGCGCCGCTGGTTCCAATGGCCGATACGGTGATCTATGAGGCGCATGTCAAGGCGCTGACCATGCGGCACCCCGGCATCCCGCAAGCCATGCGCGGCACCTATGCGGGCCTCGCCCATCCGGTGATGATCGAGCATTTCAAACGCTTGGGTGTGACCACGGTGGAATTGCTGCCGGTGCAGGCCTATTTCGACGACCGCTTTCTCGTTGCTAAAGGCCTGCGCAACCACTGGGGCTATCAAACCATGGGGTTCTTCGCGCCCGAACAGCGCTACGGGGCGGCGTCTCCCCTGCGCGAGATGCAAGCGATGGTGAAAACCATGCACGCGGCAGGGTTAGAGGTGATCATGGACGTGGTCTATAATCACACCGGCGAGGGCGATGCCTGGGGGCCGACATTGTCGTTCCGTGGCCTTGATAACACCAGCTATTACCGTCTGATTCACGGCGGGCGGCACTATGCCAATGATGCAGGCACCGGCAATACGTTGGATCTGACCAACCCGGCCGTGCTGCGGATGGTGATGGATTCCTTGCGCTACTGGGTGCAAGAGGTGCATATCGACGGCTTCCGCTTTGATCTGGCTTCCGTGCTGGGCCGTGAACCGCATGGCTTTGATCCCCAAGGCGGCTTCTTCGATGCGATCCGGCAAGACCCGGTGCTGGCGCGGGTGAAGCTGATCGCAGAGCCGTGGGATATCGGCCCCGGCGGCTATCAGCTGGGCGCTTACCCGGCACCCTTCTCGGAATGGAACGACAAATACCGCGACGGCGTGCGCCGCTTCTGGCGCAATGATGCGGGTCTGGCGCCGGAGTTTTCGCGCCGTTTGCTCGGCTCGGCGGATAAGTTCGATCACTCGCGTCGCCCCGCCACGTCTTCCATCAACTTCATCACCTCGCACGACGGCTTCACGCTGCAAGATCTGGTCAGCTACACGATCAAGCGCAACCTCGCCAATGGCGAGGATAACCGCGATGGCCATGACGACAACCACGCCGACAACATGGGCGTCGAAGGCCCCAGTCCCGATCCTGCGATCCATGCCGCGCGTGATCTGCGCAAGCGCAACCTGCTGGCGACGCTGATGCTGTCGCAAGGCACGCCGATGCTGCTGGCAGGCGATGAGTTGGGGCATTCTCAGGCCGGCAACAACAACGCCTATGCGCAGGACAATGACCTGACGCGGATTGACTGGGGCGCGGCCGATACCGTGCTGATTGATTTCGTAGCGCGCCTCACCGCGCTGCGCAAAGCCCATCCGGTGCTGCGGCAAAACCGCTTCCTGCATTCGCAAAAACGGCTGGCCGATGGTTTGCCCGATGTAATCTGGCGCAGGGCAGATGCGGCAATCCCCAGCCCGAACGATTGGCATGACCCGAGTTTCCGCTGCATTGGCCTGGAATTGCGCATGGCCGCTGAAGGTCCTGATGCGCCGGACGCGCTCTATGTGGTGTTCAACGGCGGTGGGGCCGTGGCGCTGCGCTTGCCGGAAACCGCACCAGAGTGGCGGCTGGTGTTGGACAGCACCCGGCCAGAGCTTGTGCCCGAACCCCATAGCGCGCGGCTGGATATGCCGCCGCAATCCATTTTCGTCTTTGAACCGCTGCTCTCTGGAGGCACCGCATGACCACGATTTCCACCCAACCCATCGCTGGGCAGAAGCCCGGCACTTCTGGTTTGCGCAAAAAAACCCCTGTGTTCATGGGGCCGCATTATCTTGAGAATTTCGTGCAGGCGATTTTTGATGTGGTCGGCGCGCAAGGGAAGACCTTCGTTCTGGGCGGCGACGGGCGTTATTTCAACGACCGCGCAGCGCAGGTGATCTTGCGGATGGCGGCGGCGAATGGTGCGGCCCGCGTGATCATCGGGCAGGGCGCGATCCTCTCGACGCCTGCGGCAAGCCATCTGATCCGGCTGAACAGGACCGATGGCGGCATCATCATGAGCGCCTCGCACAACCCCGGCGGGCCGACTGAAGATTTCGGCGTCAAGTTCAACATGCCCAACGGTGGACCCGCGCCGGAAGCTGTCACCGAGGCAATGTACAAACGTACGACAGAAATCTCCGAATATCATATTGTCGAGTCGCAAGACGTGAACCTGTCGGTGATCGGTCGCAGCCAGTTGGGGGACATGATCGTTGATGTCGTCGATCCGGTGGCGGATTATGCCTTGCTGATGGAAAGCCTGTTCGATTTTCCCGCCATTGCCGCGATGTTCAAAGGCGGTTTTAGGATGCGAATGGACAGCATGTGCGCCGTAACTGGTCCCTATGCGGTGGAAATTCTTGAAAAACGTCTCGGGGCTGCGCCCGGCACTTGCATCAACGCCACGCCCTTGCCGGATTTTGGCGGGATGCACCCAGATCCGAACCCGACTTGGGCCAAAGCCCTGATGGATGAAATGTTCAGCGCCAACGCACCAGATTTCGGCGCCGCCAGCGATGGCGACGGCGACCGCAACATGGTGGTGGGGGCGGGAATTTATGTCTCGCCGTCCGATAGCCTTGCGGTGCTGGCCGCCAACGCGCATCTCGCTCCCGGCTACAAGGCGGGATTGAAAGGCGTGGCGCGCTCGATGCCGACCTCCGCTGCGGTAGATCGGGTTGCGGTGTCGTTAGGGATTGCGTCATATGAAACCCCGACCGGATGGAAGTTCTTTGGCAACCTTCTGGATGCGGGACGGGCGACGATCTGTGGCGAGGAATCCTTCGGCACCGGATCGGACCATGTGCGCGAGAAGGACGGGCTTTGGGCAATCTTGCTGTGGCTCAATATCCTCGCCGTGCGTCAGCAATCGGTGGCGGCGATTTTGGCCGAGCATTGGGCGAAGTTTGGTCGCAACTACTACAGCCGCCACGACTTTGAAGCGATCGCCAGCGACAAGGCCGACGCGATGATCGCGGGGCTGCGCGCCAAACTGCCCAATCTTCCAGGCGAGGCTGTGGAAGGTCTGTATGTGCAAGCCGCCGATGATTTTGCCTATGCCGATCCGGTTGATGGCTCGATCTCGAAAGCCCAAGGCGTGCGGATTTTGTTTGAGGACGGCAGCCGGATCGTGCTGCGTCTGTCAGGCACCGGAACCGAGGGTGCTACCTTGCGGCTCTATCTTGAACGCTACGCCGAGGGGCCGGATGGCCTTGATCTCGATCCGCAAGACGCGCTCGCCCCGGTGATCCGAGCTGCACATGCTCTGGCGGGGATCGAAGGTTACATCGGGCGCGTGACGCCAGATGTGATCACCTGAGCCGGAAATGTCGGTTTCCGCTGCAAAAGGGCGGAAACTGACCTTCAACTGTCGGCGCTGACTGCGACCCCAGCCCGGTTCGGCGCATCCTTGACACAGGTGTCGAGGGAGAGAGCGATGACAGAGCAAGGTGTGCGTTCGGGACGGCAAGCGCGGCAAATCGAGCGGGCGAAAAAAGGCGGTGGTATGGGGCGGCCCTATATTGTGCGCAATATCCCGACCTATGATGTGCTGTCAGAGGAAAATCTGCAGAAGGTGGAACATGCCGCCGACCGGATTTTGGCCGAAACGGGTATCGAATTTCGCGATGATCCGGTGGCGCTGGATCATTGGAAGCGGGCAGGGGCCAAGGTCGATGGTCTGCTGGTCAAATTCGAACCGGGCATGCTGCGCGAGATCCTGAAATCCGCGCCCCGCGAGTTCACCCAACACGCCCGCAACCCGGCCAATTCGGTGCGGATCGGCGGCAAGAATGTGGTGTTTGCGCCTGCCTATGGCTCACCTTTTGTGATGGATCTGGATCGCGGACGACGGTTTGGCACGCTGGAGGATTTCCAGAACTTCATCAAACTCGCGCAATCCTCGCCGAACTTTCACCACTCCGGCGGCACGATCTGCGAGCCGACCGATATTCCGGTGAACAAGCGGCATCTCGATATGGTGCTGGCGCATCTGACGCTGTCAGACAGGCCCTATATGGGATCGGTGACGTCAGAAGAACGCGCCGAAGACAGCATCGAGCTAAGCCGAATCGCCTTTGGCCGGGAATTTGTGAATGATAACTGCGTCATTCTTGGCAATGTGAACGTCAATTCCCCCTTGGTCTGGGATGGCACCATGACCACCGCCCTGCGCGCCTATGCGCGGGCCAATCAGGCGGCGGTGGTGGTGCCGTTCATCCTCGGCGGCGCGATGGGTCCGGTGACCAGCGCCGGGGGGATCGCGCAGAGTTTGGCCGAGACTATGGCGGGGTGTGCTTTGACTCAGTTGGAGCGGAAGGGGGCGCCGGTGATTTTCGGCAACTTCCTGTCGTCGATGAGTTTGCGTTCGGGTAGCCCGACGTTTGGCACGCCGGAACCGGCGATTGGGAGCATGGTGATCGGGCAGTTGGCGCGGCGGTTGGGGTTGCCGCTGCGGTGTTCGGGGAACTTTACCACCTCAAAGCTGCCGGACGCGCAGGCGATGATGGAGGGGACGATGTCGATGCTGGCGGCGATCCATTGCGGGGCGAATTTTATCCTGCATTCGGCCGGGTTTCTGGATGGGCTCTTGAGCATGTCTTATGAGAAATTCATGCTGGATGCGGACCTGTGCGGCAGCCTGCATTCTTATCTGGACGGTGTGAAGATTGATGATGATCAGCTCGCGGTCGAGGCGTTTGCCGAGGTCGGGCCGGGCAATCATTTCTTTGGCTGCTCGCACACGATGGCCCACTATGAAACCGCGTTTTGGGACAGCGATTTGTCGGATAATGAGCCGTTTGAAAAGTGGGAGGCGGCGGGGTCGCATGATGCGGCGTATCGGGCCAACAAGCTGTGGAAAAAGCGGCTGGCGGAGTTTGAGGCGCCGGTTCTGGATGCGGGGATTTCTCAGGGCTTGACGGAGTTTGTCGAGGCTAAGAAAGCCTCGATGGGGGATGCCTGGTATTGATGGTCCCAACTCGGGACCAAAAAAGGTCAAGCATTTTCAGGTTCTTGACCTTGCCGCTTTAAGGGAAATTTAACCTTTGAGCCGCGCAAGGCGATTTCCGTGACGGAAATCGTGCACGGAAAACGGCTGCGTTTTCCGTCTCAGCTGCGCAGTCCGGTCTCATACAGCAAGCCCATGCGCTTGGCCTCGTAGTAGTAGCCCTTGGCATACCACATCATCGCGCGGTCTTCGTTGCGGCGTGACACCAGCCACGCGCCGCGCAGGTATTTCCCGGCATAGTGCAGGTTGGTTTCGGCATCGAGCAGGCCCTCGGGCCGGCCGCGATAACCCATCGTCGCGGCGGTCTGCGGATGGATTTGCAGCAGGCCATAATACGGGCCGTTGCGGGCATTTGGATTGTAGCTGCTTTCGCGGCGGATCTGACGATGCAGCAGGCTTTCCGGGATGTCGTGAATGCGTGCCCATTTTCGGATCAGCGCGTGCATTTCCGGGGTATCGCCCGAGGCGCGCGAGGGGGGATCTTCTTTCTGTTTGCGTCCGCCACAGGCAGAAAGCGCAAGGGCGCTGAGGCTTAGGGATAGCAGGGCGCGGCGCGACAGGGGCATCAGGTTCCTCCGGGTTTTTCGCGTGATAACGACGCGCGCCCGGTCTGGGAAGGGCCAAGGCCAAAGATCGGCGGCAAAATGTGCCACAGGCTTTGCGGATTGCTCAAAACTTGATCGCAGACAGCAATCGCCGCATGTGTCATTCTGTTGTGATCTGCCTCGGGCAGATTACCGCATATCTTGGGCTTGCGCTTGGCAAAACGCCAGATATGGTTGGGCTTAAGGCGACTGCACCCTGTTGACGACTGTTGAAATACGGAGTCTCTTGCGGAATGGACGGCGATTTTAGGACCCAGTTTGTACGCGACCCTGCGAGCCTGAAGCAATTTCCGGCGCTGGTGCTGAATGCGGATTTTCGCCCGCTCAGCTATTACCCGCTGTCACTGTGGCCCTGGCAAGAGGCGATCAAGGCGGCGGTTTTGGACCGCGTGCAGATTTTGGCCGAATATGACCAAGTGGTGCGAAGCCAGCGACAAGAGTTCCGCATACCCTCGGTGGTGGTGCTGAAAGACTTTGTAAGACCCCAAAAGCGCGTGGCCTTCACGCGCTTTAATCTTTTTCTGCGCGACGAGTTTTGCTGCCAGTATTGCGCGGCCAAGGGCGACCTGACCTTTGACCATGTGTTGCCGCGTTCCAAAGGCGGGGTGACAAGTTGGGAGAATGTGGTGGCGGCGTGCTCGCCCTGCAATCTGCGCAAAGGTTCGCGGACGTTGAAGCAGGCGGGGCTGCATCTGGCCAAGGTGCCGCGCATGCCGACTGCGGAGGAGATGCAGGCGCATGGCCGCCGCTTTCCGCCAAACCATCTGCACGACAGCTGGATGGATTATCTGTATTGGGATGCGGAACTGGACGCCTGATCGCTTGTCTGCGTTGCGGTGCCGCGGGGCGGGTGCAGGGGATCGTTGCCGACGCGGATTGAATACCGGTGCTGCCGTGCAGCAATGGCTTTCGGGCAGGGTGCAAGCAGTGCTAGACTTGTGGCAGTTGCGGCGTTAAAAGAGCGTCGTTAGCGCTAACAGCGCTTCTGTTCTGGCCCAAGCTGCGAGGTAAGCCAATGGTTTCGCGAGTCATTCCGGTAGATGCCTTTGATCTGGTGATCTTTGGCGGCACCGGCGATCTGGCCAAGCGCAAGATCCTTCCGGGGCTGTATCGCCGCTTTATGGCCGGGCAGATGACCGAAAACAGCCGGATCATTGGTGCGGCCCGCGCCGATCTGAATGACGACTCGTTCCGCGCGATGGTGGCGGAAGCGATTGCCGAGTTTGTGCCGAAAGATCGGCAGGACAAGAAGATCGTCGCGCAATTCCTTGAAAAGATTGCCTATGTCTCGATTGATGCCACGGGCGAGGGCGGCTGGGCCAAGCTGCGCGACCTGATGCGCGAGAATGTGGTGCGGGCGTTTTACTTCTCGGTTGCACCGTCGCTGTTTGGCGATATTGCCGAACGTCTGCATCTGCACGAGATCGCCGATGCCTGGAGCCGGATCGTGGTGGAAAAGCCGTTCGGGCGGGATCTGGCCTCGGCCAAGGCGCTGAACGCGGTTTTGGCCAAGCATTTTGCCGAGACGCAGATTTACCGGATCGACCATTATCTTGGCAAAGAGACCGTGCAGAATCTGATGGCGGTGCGGTTTGCCAATATTCTGTTCGAGCCGTTGTGGAAGGCGGAATACGTCGACCATGTGCAGATCACCGTGGCGGAAACCGTCTCGGTCGATGGCCGCGGGGCGTATTACGACAAATCCGGCGCGATGCGCGATATGGTGCAGAACCATATGATGCAGCTGTTGTGCCTGATCGCGATGGAGCCGCCCTATCACTTTGATCCCGATGCGGTGCGTGATGAAAAACTGAAGGTGATCCGGGCGCTGGATGCGGTGAAGCCCGAACATATCGTGCGCGGGCAGTATCTGGCGGGCAATGGCGAGGGCGGCTATCTGGAGCATAGCGAGAATCCGGCCAGCAAGACCGAAAGTTATATCGCGCTGAAGGTGGGTATCTCGAACTGGCGTTGGCAGGGCACACCGTTTTATCTGCGCACGGGCAAGCGGCTGCGGGCGCGGGCGAGCGAGATTGCGATCACCTTCAAGCAGCCGCCGCATTCGATCTTTGACGATGCCAAGGGCTGGCTGGAAAACGTGCTGGTGATCCGGTTGCAGCCCGATGAGGGGATGAACCTGAAGGTGATGATCAAGGAACCGGGTCCGGGGGGTATGCGTTTGATGCAGGTACCCCTCGATATGGCCTTTGCCGATGCCTTGGGGCCGGATGCCGAGGACGTGCCTGATGCCTATGAGCGGCTGATCATGGATGTGATCCGGGGCAACCAGACCTTGTTCATGCGCGGCGATGAGGTAGAGGCGGCCTGGGCCTGGACCGATCCGCTGATTGAGGGTTGGGAAGCGCGCGGGGATAAGCCACAAGGATATGATCCGGGATCCAGTGGCCCGGAAGATGCACTGATGCTGATGCACCGTGATGGACGGCGCTGGCGGGAGATCAAGGTTTGAATTTTGTCGCATACCCAGACCGGGAATTCATGATGCTGGAACTGGCAGGCAAGATTGCCGCCCAGCTTTCGGAAGAACTGAGCATGTATGGCCGGGCTTCCTTGTCGGTGCCGGGGGGGACAACGCCGGGGCCGATCTTTGACATCCTGTCGGGCGTCAATCTCGATTGGGCCAATGTCGCGGTGATGCTGAATGACGAGCGTTGGGTGGGCGAAGACAGCCCGCGCTCCAACACCCGGTTGCTGAAAGAGCGGCTGCTGGTGGACAAGGCGGCGGTGGCGACGCTTATCCCGCTTTATGCCGAGGCGGATGCGCCCGAGAAGGTGCTTGGGGCTTTGGCGGATGGCGTGGCGGCGCATCTGCCGCTGACCGTGCTTTTGCTGGGCATGGGCAGCGATATGCACACCGCCAGCCTGTTTCCCGGCGCGGATCTGCTGGCCGAGGCTTTGGCGGCCGATGCGCCGATCCTGCTTGCGATGCGGGCTGAGGCTGCGGGCGAGCCGCGCGTCACGCTGACGGCTCCGGTGCTGCAAGAGGCGAAGAATATCCATATCCTGATCACCGGCGCGGAAAAGCGCGCGGCGATTGAGGCTGCGGCAAGCTTGCCCGCGCTGGAGGCTCCGGTGCGGGTGGTGCTTGATAATGCAACGGTTCACTGGGCGGAGTAGGTCATGTCGGAAAAATGGCAAGCATTGAGAGACCATGCGCTGAGCGTGGCGCGACGGCCGATCTTGTCGCTGTTCGATGCGCCCGGACGCGCGCAAGCGTTCAGCGTTGATGCGGGTGAGATGCGGCTGGATTACTCGAAAACCAACATTGATGAGCAGGCCAAGGCGATGCTGCTGACGCTGGCCGAGGTTTCCGGTGTGGCGGACAAGCGCGCGGCGATGTTTGGCGGTGAGAAGATCAACGACACCGAAGGCCGCGCCGTGCTGCACACCGCCTTGCGCGGCGGCATCGAGGCCAAGGTGATGACCGAAGGTGTCGATGTGATGCCCGAGATCCGCAAGACCAAAGCCCGGATGGCGATTTTTACCCGCGAAGTGCGCACCGGCAAGTTCACTGGGCAGGGTGGCAAGATCACCGATGTCGTGAACATTGGCATCGGTGGCTCGGATCTTGGGCCTGCGATGGTGACGCTGGCGCTGGCGCCTTACCATGACGGGCCGCGTATCCATTATGTCAGCAACGTCGATGGTGCGCATATCGCGGATGTGTTGAAGGGGCTGAACCCGGAAACCACTTTGGTGATCGTGGCCTCAAAGACCTTCACCACGATTGAGACGATGACCAACGCGGAAACTGCCCGCGCGTGGATGGCGACCAAGGTGACCACGCCTGCCAAGCAATTTGCGGCGGTCTCGACGGCCGCCGATAAAACCGCTGCATTCGGCATTGATAGCGCGCGGGTGTTCGGCTTTGAGGATTGGGTTGGCGGGCGCTATTCGGTCTGGGGGCCGATTGGTCTGGCGGTGATGATGGCGATCGGGCCTGAGGCGTTTGAAGACTTTCTTGCCGGCGCGCGGGCGATGGACGAGCATTTCGTGGCCGAGCCGTTCGCGCAAAACATGCCGGTGCAGCTGGCCTTGGTCGGCATCTGGCACAACCAGATTTGTGGCCATACCACACGCGCGGTTCTGCCCTATGATCAACGGCTTAGCCGCTTGCCTGCCTATTTGCAGCAGCTGGAAATGGAAAGCAACGGCAAGTCGGTGGCGATGGATGGCAGCGATCTGCCGATCCATTCCGGCCCGGTGGTCTGGGGTGAACCCGGCACCAATGGCCAGCACGCGTTCTATCAGCTGATCCATCAGGGCACGCGGGTTGTGCCTTGTGAGTTTATGATCGCTAAGGCCGGGCACGAACCGGATCTGGCGCATCAGCATTTGCTGCTGGTGGCAAATTGTCTGGCGCAATCCGAAGCCCTGATGCGGGGGCGGTCGTTGAATGAAGCCCGCGCCATCATGGAGAAAAAGGGCGCTGTTGGGGATGAGTTGGAGCGGCAGGCGCGGCATCGGGTGTTCCCCGGCAACCGGCCATCAACCACGCTGGTCTATCCGAAATTGACGCCGTTCGTGCTGGGCCAGATCATCGCCCTTTATGAACATCGGGTGTTTGTCGAGGGCGTGATCCTCGGGCTGAACTCGTTTGACCAATGGGGCGTGGAGTTGGGCAAAGAACTGGCACTGGCCTTGCAGCCGATCCTTGAGGGCGGCGATGCCAGTGGCAAAGACGGCTCGACGCAGGCGCTGGTGGAGTATCTGCGCGGCTAACCTCATCCTCTGTGCGCAAATATCCTCAGGGGGTGAGCCTGATAAGGCGAGGGGGGCTGAAAGCCCCCCTTTTTGTTTAGTTCAGTGCTGCCGTGACGATGATTTCGACCAGATATTCCGGCCCTGCAAGTTTAGCCTCACCCGTTGCGCGCGCGGGCGTGTTGCCTGCGGGCACCCAAGCATCCCAAACTGCGTTCATCTGATCGAAGGTCGAAATATCGGCCAGCCAGATCTGCACCGACAGAATCCGCGTCTTGTCAGTGCCAGCTTCGGCCAGCACGCGATCGACTTCGGCCAAGCAATCCTTGGTCTGTTGTTCGACGCTGCCACCGGGGGTGCCGATCTGGCCCGCCAGCCAGACGATGCCGTTATAGGCCACTGCCTCGGACATGCGGGCGCCGACGCCGATACGTTTGATCTCGCTCATGGTGTTTCCTTTCCTGAAAGCTGCCGAATTGCTAGCCTAGGCTGCGGCAAAGGGGAAGGGTTGCAGTTTGGCGCGCAGCCGCAACCCTGCGGGCGGTGAAGGATATTGCGCAAATCAAGGTGAGCCCGCGCGGCGGCACGTTGCGTGGCCGCGCGGGATGGCATATGGCGTCGCAAGCTGGATCGTCCCGCAGTTGAAAGGAAAGCTGATGCCGTTGCGCGCCCTTGGTCTGATCGCGATTTTGACCGTTACCGCCTGCGGCTCCAGCAGCGATATGCAGCTCTATCCTATCGCGGGGCCGCTGGCGTCGCAGACCCCGCCTGCGGTGATCCATGCCAAGGCCGAGACCACCGAGGAAACTTCCGGTGCGCTGACCTTCAGGCTGGCGGACCGCACCAAATGCACTGGCACCTGGTCGGCATTGGCACCCAAAGTGGTGTCGCGCACGCGCGGTGTATCGCTGACCCTGCGCGGCGGCCCCGGTGGCAAATACGACAACAGCACGGAATCGGTCGGCGGCATCAACACCGGCGAGATTTACGCGGTCTGCAAGGATGGCACCAAAGTGCAAGGCACCTTCGTGATGGGATCGAGCACCACCAGCGGCACAGGCTCCGCCACTGATACCCGTGGCAACACCTATAAGCTGTTGTTCTGACAGGGTGTTCGTCTGCGGCATTTTCGTGCAGGCGGGCTTTGACTGGCTTTGAATACATGCCGAAACCGACACTAGCCGCGCCAATCCGCTTGACGCGGCTGTGCGGCTGGCTTACCTCACTGCGCAACGCGGGTGTAGCTCAATGGCAGAGCAGCAGCTTCCCAAGCTGAATACGAGGGTTCGATTCCCTTCACCCGCTCCAATCCCTCCATAATCAACGCTATGGCACGCTGACTTCGGTGCGTTCGCCCTTGGTGACTTTGGCGGTGGCCTCGGTTTTGGCATCGCCGCGCATGGCTTCGATCAGGTAGTCGCCTTCGGGCAGGGCGATGGTGGTTTCTTCGGCATAGTCAAAGGACATCTGCGTGCGGAAACCGTTCAGATCGGCTTTTGCTTTGAAGATCTCGATCGAGTTGGCCCCCGCCGCTGCGACAGCCAGCACGCCAGCCTCAAGAATGACGCTGACATTGACCCGTTCGCCGGCCTTGACGGTGAAGGGCACCTCGGCCACAGCGCCGCCTTCGGTGACTTTGGCGATATAGTCACCGGGAGAAAGCTCGAACTTGGCGGCGGGGCCATAGCTGGTGGTCAGGCGGTCGTGGCTGCCGTCAAGCGCTTGTTTTGCGGCGAGAATTTCCACCGAATGCTGGGTGTTTTCCAATTGCACGCCTTCGATGTAATAGGCATCGACCACCGCCAGACCCGAGCCGATGATCAGGTCACGCTCGATCAGATCGCCCGGCTTCAGGCTGAGGGTTTCGGTGACGCTGGCCTGACCCATCGTGCCGGTGATCGTGTAGTCGCCCGCAGGCAGATAAAAGCGCGAGGGGCCGTAATTGGTGGTGTCGATCCCGGCATTCGAGGTGATCTTGACAGCGGCGTCGTTGCTTTCAGCGCCGTCCGCGCTGGGTTTGGGGTGCAGGATCACGCGGGCGGCGTTCATCACGATTTCCGGGGCGGCAAGATTGTCTTCGGTGAGGGTCAGATCGGTTTCCACCACGGCTTCGCCAAGTTTGGTGATCAGGCGATAATCGCCGGGTTCGATGAAGGATTTAACGGTGTTATATTCGGTGGTGAACCGCGCGCCGGTGCTGCCATCGGCGTTCTTGGCGTGAAGTTCCCAGGCGATGTCGGTGTTATCCTCGGGCTTGGCCATGCCGGGGGCGAGCAGCAGGGTGGGGGCGAAGTTGATGTCCAGTTTGGCGGGAGGCGCTGGTTCGGGCTCTGGCGTGGGTTCGGGGGCCGAGATCACCGTGGTTTGCAGTGCCAGCGTCAGGCTGTCGAGATCGTCGGCGGTGATGTATTGCCCGCCGGTATCTTCGGCAAGGCAGGCGACTTGGCGGCCCTCGTCCTTGGTCAGACCAAAGCCCACCACATGGGCGGTGAAATCAACGCCCGAGGCTTCGAGTTCGCGGGCCAAGGCGCAGGGATCACCCTCACAGGTTTCAATGCCATCGGTGATCAGCACGACGGTGGCTTTTTCCTCGGTTGAACGCAGTTCTGACGCGGCGCGGCGCACGGCTTCGGTCAGCGGGGTTTTGCCCAGGAACTGCATCTTGTCGGCGGCGGATGCGATGGCGGGTGCGGTGCCTGTGGCTGGGGCGACCAGCGTTTCAATGTCGTCGCAGGCACCTTTCGAGCGGTGGCCATAGGCGATCAGTCCCAGTTCGGTATCGGCGGGAATGGTTTTCAGCACTTCGGCCAATGCCTCGCGCGCGATTTCGAGTTTTGGCTTGCCGTCGATCTGACCCCACATCGAGCCAGAGCCATCCAGCACGATGATGGTGCGGCCATCGGCGTGGGCGAGCGTGGGAAGACATACAAGCATCAGCGCAAGGCTGCGCAGCAAAGTCAAAAGACGCATCACAGAATCCTTGAAAATGACGACGTGGAATGCGGTCAGACTAACCAAGCTTGTGCAAAACGCAAAGGGCCTTGCAGATTGCGCTGCAAGACCCTTCCACTGGCCGGACTATGTGGGGACTTGGGACAGGCCGACCCGTGTCGCATGAGAGGGGCGGTCGTGCTGGGAGCTTGACTGCCGCTTCATAGCTGCGGCTTACATCTTCGGCAGCATGACCGCGTCGATCACATGGATCACGCCGTTCGACTGTTTCACGTCAGCCTGGGTGATGGTTGCAACGTTGCCCATCTCATCCGTCAGCTTGATCATGTCGCCTTCATAGGTGGCTTGCAGCACGCAACCGCCCAAGGTTGGGACCGGGTGCTTGCCGCCATCGTCCTTGATCATGCCGCCCAAAGCATCCGACATCACTTCCTTGCCGACAACGTGGCAGGTCAGGATCTTGACCAGCGTGTCTTTGTTTTCCGGCTTCAGCAGGTCTTCAACGGTGCCTGCGGGCAGTTTGGCGAAAGCGTCATTGGTCGGCGCAAACACGGTGAACGGACCAGCGCCCGACAGGGTTTCCGCCAAGCCAGCAGCCGTTACAGCGGCGACGAGGGTGGTGTGATCTTTCGAGTTCACGGCGTTTTCAACGATGTTTTTCTCGGGGAACATCTCGGCACCGCCGACCATCGGATTTTCGGCCAGCGCCATGCCGGACGAGAGCGCCAGAAACGCGGTTGCCATTGCGGCTTTGACCATATTGGAAGCGTTCATCGTGTTACCTCTTGTTGGTTGGTAGGCAAGCCAGTCTTGCCTCACATCCAAAGTAACGAGAGGGGCGGCTGAGAAGTTTCAGCCGCCCCAATTTATTTTTTGATTATTTTTCAGCCGCGCGGTTTTGTCAGCAAAGGCAGGCTGTCAGATGTCCTTCAGCGGCCCTGCGGCAACGATCGGCCCAGTGGGTTTGCCATCCGGCCCGCCGCCCTTGGGTTCCAAGGTGATCGCCAGCACATAGCCTGCTGCGGCTTGCGGGGCCGCGATCGTGACCGAAGCCTCGGTCAGCACGCCCAAGGAAACCGGCGCCTTGTCACCTTCGATGATCCACAGCTCATAATCCTTGCCCGCTTCGGCATCGGTGCCTGCCACGCGGGTCAGGGTGAGTTGATCGCCTGCGATGGCGGCCTCGTAGCGCAGCGGCGAGGCCTCGGCAGAGAGTTCGGCGGTCATGCTGGTGGGCGGCGCTGGTGGCGGCAGCATCAGGAAGGCGGCCGCGCCGATCACCGCAGCCGTCAGCGCGCCGCCGATCCAAGCAAACCAACGGCGCGCGGGTTTGGCGGTCTGAGGGAACAGCCGGGCTTCGATCTGCGGCAGCAGGTTGGGGGCTTCGGCCTCGGCGTAATCGTCGTTCAGGTCTGACAGGCGGTTTTGCCAATCAATGACCAAGGCCGCGAAAGCCGGGTCGCGCTTCAGGCGGGCCTCGGCTGCGCTGCGTTCGGCCAGATCCAAAGCGCCCAGCACATATTCGGCGGCGAGGGCTTCGTCTTCGGGCAGATCAAATTCGGGAGTGCTGGTCATTGCTCCATGCACTCCTTCAGCTTCAGCAGGCTGCGGCGCAGCCAGGTGCGCATGGTGTTCAAGGGCACATTGAAGTGCGCGGCGAGGTCAATATACGAGGTGCCCGTGAGGTAAGCGCCGCGCAGGGCGGCGGCCTTGTCGGCCTCCAACGTTTCAAAGCATTGGTTGATCCGCTTGGCTTCGCCCACAGCAATCAGACGGGTTTCGGCGCGCGGTGTGGTGTCGATCACCGCGTTCATCGCGTCTTCATCGCCGGATTGGGTTTCACGGCGCGACCGCAGCCGGTCAATCGCATGATTGCGCGCCAAAGCGATCAGCCAGGTCATGCCACGGCCTTTATCGGCTTCATACCGATTGGCCCGCAGCCATACCCTTGTGAACACCTCTTGCAACGCATCCTCCGCTTCTGCCCGGTTTCCCAAGATACGCAAGAGCACGCCCATAAGTTTCGCAGAGGCACTTGAATAGATTTGCCGGAATGCTACGCGATCTTGCGCAGCAATCCGGGACAGCAAATTTGCGATTGGATCATCCATAGATTGCCAATCTAGGGACGCCTGCGGATAGGTCAAGTGCGCCTGCGCCGACCGCCTGCACCGCCCGAGCCAGAGGTATTAAAGCTGACATGTGGCAGGGTGACGATTTTCGACAGTTCCGGGAAGGTATCGACCGCGTTCGGGATGGCGCTGGCGTTAACGAAATGTTCCTGAAAGCGCGGCTCGATGGCGGTTTCGACCTTGTGGATCTGATGCACGGTGGTCTCGATATAATCGCGTGCGCCGACATTGCAGAGCGCGATCCGCGCCCCGGTGCCTGCGGCGTTGCCTGCAGAGATCACCTTATCCAGTGGCACATCGGGGATCATGCCCAGAACCATCGCGTGTTTCGGGCTGATATGCGCGCCGAACGCGCCTGCGAGCACGACCTTTTCTACGGTCTCGATGCCCATCTCATCCATCAGCAGCTTGGCCCCGGCGTAGAGGGCGGCTTTGGCCAGTTGGATGGCGCGAATGTCGCCTTGGGTGACGGTGATCATCGGGCCACCTGTCGCGGTGCCGTCATGCAGCACATAGGAATGGGTGCGGCCTTCGGGGATACAGCGGATGGTGCCGGTTTGTTCGGCACCCCCGACAAGACCGCCCTGATCGACAAGGCCGGCCATACGCATCTCGGCGACCGCTTCGATGATGCCAGAGCCGCAGATGCCAGTGATTCCGGTGCCAGAGGTTGCGGCGGTGAAGCCGGGGTCGGTGGACCACAGATCTGATCCGATGACGCGGAAGCGCGGTTCTTTGGTGACGGGATCGATCTCGACCCGTTCGATGGCGCCGGGGGCTGCGCGTTGACCAGAGGAGATTTGCGCACCTTCAAAGGCGGGGCCGGTGGGCGAGGAACAGGCGAGCACGCGGGTTTCATTGCCCAAAAGCAATTCGGCATTGGTGCCGACATCGACGATCAGCACCATTTCCTTTGATTTGTTGGGTTCTTCCGACAAAGCCACCGCGGCGCAATCAGCCCCGACATGCCCAGCGATGCAGGGCAGGATGTAGACGCGCGCCGCAGAGTTCACCGCTTTGATGTCCAGATCGGCGGCGTCCAGCACCAGAGAGCCCGAGGTCGCCAGCGCGAAGGGAGCTTGGCCGAGTTCGACCGGATCAATGCCGAGCAATAGGTGGTGCATCACTGGATTGCAGACGAAGGTGATCTCATAGATCGAGGTCGGCACGATCTTGGCCGAAGTCGCGATCGACTGGATCAAGCCGTTCAAAGCGGTGCGGACGGCGGCGGTCATTTCGACATCGCCGCCGGGGTTCATCATCGCGTAGCTGACCCGACTCATCAGGTCTTCGCCAAAGCGGATTTGCGGGTTCATCACGCCAGAGGAGGCCAAAACGCTGCCGTCATGCAGATCGCAGAGGTGTGCTGCGATGGTGGTCGAGCCAAGGTCGATGGCAAGGCCGTAAAGCTTGCCCTCATGAAAGCCCGGCCAGATATCAAGGATACGGTGGCGGGCGTCGTGGTTGCCTTTGTGCAGCGCCACGGTGACTTTCCAGTCGCCTTTGCGCAAAGCCGGTTGCAGACGGCGCAGGATCGGCAGTTCAGCCGCAACTTCGCCGACGCCCCATTGTTCCTGCAAGGCGGTCACAAGGCGTTCGAAATCGCCTGTCGGTTCGTGCATGTCGGGTTCGGCGACCTCAACGTAAAGCGCGCGGGTGGCAGGGTCCATCACGATATCGCGCTGGCTGGCGGATTTGCGGATCACCTGCTTGTGGACCTGAGATTCCGGCGGCACGTCGATTACCACATCGCCCATCACGCAGGCCTGACAGCCGAGACGGCGGCCCTCAATCATGCCGCGTTTGGATTTATAGCGTTCTTCAACGCTATTCCATTCGGTCAGGGCATCTGCCTCAACGGTGACGCCATGCTTGGAAAACTCGCCATAGCCCGGCGTGATCTGGCATTTCGAGCAAATGCCGCGCCCACCGCACACGCTGTCCAGATCGACGCCCAACTGCCGCGCGGCTGTCAGCACTGGCGTTCCATGCGCAAAGCGGCCCCGCTTGCCCGAGGGGGTGAAGATGACGAGTGCGTCTTGGGTGTCTTCGGTCATGTTGTCCTCGGGTCAGGCAAAGCTATAGGCGATATCGGCGAAGGCATCGGCGGCAAAGGTGTAAAACCAGCGCACCGGTTCATCGGCGGCCAACACTCCATGCACGGCATCGCCGGGAATGAAAAGAGCAACGCCGGGTTTCAGACGGTGGGCTACGCCGTTGATCTGCACATCGACCTCGCCTTCAAGGCCGAAATAAAGTTCGGGCTGCGGATGGGAATGCAGAGCGAAGGTCTCACCCTTGTCCATCAAAGCGATGCCGCAGACCAAGGTGTCAGTCGCGGTAACATCGCCGGAAATCAGGGTTTTCCAACGCACAGAGCCGCGCGCGGGATCGTCCCACGTCACGTCAGGCAGGTTGGCTTGGTCGATCCTAACCGGATGTGTCATGCGACCCTCATTGCGCTTGGGACAAGTCTAAGCCGCATCCTTGCCACATCATTGCCTGTTCGCGGCATATCAAGCGCGGTCTGCGCCGTTCAGCCAAGCAAGGATCGCGGCGCGGTCACCATCAAGCCGCGGGGCAGGGGCGCGAGCGCTGATCTCATCCAAGGTCGACATTTTGATCGGGTTGCCTGCGGCGGTAAAGCTGGGGCCGCCGGGGCTGGCGGTGACGGGCAGCACCATGTGACGCGCCAGCAGTTGCGGATCTTGCAGCACTTGGGCCATGTCCTGCACGCGCCCGGTGGGCAAATGAGCGGCCTCCAGCGTGGCGATCCAATGCGCGACTGGGGCACCCAAGGTCACCGCCTCGATCAGCCGTTTCAGCAGCGCGTGGTGTTGGCAGCGCGCGGCATTGGTCGCAAAGCGCGGATCGGCGGCAAGCGGCAGGTTTAGCGTGGTGCAAAGCGTTGCAAACATCGCGTCATTGCCCGCCGCGATCACGAAGAACCCATCCGCCGCGCGATAGGTCGAAAACGGTGTGATGGTGGGATGCCGCGCGCCCGTGCGGCCCGGAGGCGTGCCGGTGGCCGTGGTGATGGCCACGGCATGTTCCTGAATAGCCAGTTGCGCATCCAGCATGGCGATGTCGACTTTCGCGCCCAGCCCGGTTTTTTCACGGTCATAAAGCGCTGCCAACACGCCTTGCGCCAGAAACATCCCCGCGACGATATCGCCGATCGAAGCACCGACGCGCACGGGTGGGCCACCTTCCTCGCCGGTGATGCTCATCACCCCGCCGCGCGCTTGCACCACCATATCATAGGCGGGTTTGGCCGCATCGGGGCCGGTGTGGCCAAAGCCCGACACCGCGCCATAGATCAGCCGGGGGTGGGTTTTGTGCAGGGTTTCATAGCCATAGCCCAAACGCGCCATCACGCCGGGGCGGTAGTTTTCCAGCACCACAT
>NZ_JAXMJJ010000104.1:0-9464 GCF_034376685.1 Cypionkella sp. | reverse complement strand
TTAATCAAATTGATCGGATATATGGATCAGATTGCCTGATCGCGGTTGACGATCAGGATGCTGATTTAACGCTTCGATCTGTCTGATCGCTTACTTCGCAATCGTCTCTTGCCGCACGAACATGTTGCCCCAGGCGCGGTCCATCAGCTCGGGCGTCATCTGGTAGGGGATGCCTTCGAACTCGCAGACCGCGATCATCTGATCAATCAGGAAGGTCGGCTGGTAGTTGGCGAAGTTGTTGGCGATGGTGGGGTATTTACTTTTCAGCATGTAGATCAGCGTGGCCTCATCCAACGGGATCTGCTTTTTCTTGGCAACCATCGCGAAGATTTTCAGGAACATTTCCTGATTGGGGCCGTCGATCTTGATCTTGAAGAAGATCCGGCGCAGCGCGGCGCCGTCGAAGATTTCGTTGGGATGGAAGTTGGTGGAGAAGATCACCAAGGTGTCGAAGGGGACGGTGAATTTCTCGCCGGATTGCAGCGCAAGGATGTCGCGGGATTCCTCCAGCGGCACGATCCAGCGGTTGACCAGCTTTTGCGGTGGTTCGGCTTGGCGGCCAAGGTCGTCGACGATGAAGATGCCGCCCGAGGCTTTCAGTTGCAGCGGGGCTTGGTAGGTACGGGCGGTCGGGTTGTATTTCAGATCGAGCATGTCGAGGGTCAACTCGCCGCCGGTGATCACCGAGGGGCGTTCGCAATAGACATAGCGGTTGTCATAGCGGTTGCCGGTGCGGCGCAGCGCGTTCGGGTCGTCGACCGAGGATTCCGCCGAGGAATGCACGATCGGGTCGTAGACGGTGATGACTTGGCCGGAATATTCGATGGCGCGGGGGATGTAAATCTTGTCACCCAAAGCCGCGCGGATGCCGTTGGAAATACTGGATTTTCCATTGCCGGGCGGGCCATACATCAGGATCGAGCGGCCTGAGGTGACCGCAGGGCCGAGGTTGGAGATCAGATCGGGCGGCAGGATCAGATGGCCCATGCCCTTCATCAGCTCGGGCCGGGTGAGTTTGATGTCGCGCACCGATTGGCGCTTCATCTGGGCGGAATAGGCGGCAAGCGGCAGCGGCAAAGCGCCGTAATATTCCGATTGCGACAGCGCATCCAGCGCGCGGGCCTTGCCGGCATCGGTCAGCTGATAGCCCATTTCATTGCTGGTGCTGGTGGCGTTCAGGGTGCCTTTGGCCTCTAGCAGCCGCTGTTGGCGGGCGGCGTCGACGAGTTCCTGGGTCAGCACCACTGGCAGGCAGATCGCGCGCGAAAGATCGGTGACCAGATCAAGGTTCATCCGGAACATGGTTTTCAGCAGGATGTCGCGCATCATCACCGAGGTCAGGCCGGTCTCGGCCAGCGTCTTCGGTTGTGGCGGCGGTTGCACCCCCAGCGGCACTTGCATGTTCATCGGCGGCACCTTTGCATCGGCGGCGCGATTGTTGCGCCGCTTGGTTCAATGCAAAGGATTGGCTTAGAAAAGCGGCAAGAGTGCGGCCAAAAGATAGAAGATCAGTGTCCCTGACAGCGCCAGACCCATCGGGAAGTCTTTATGCGTCCAGCTTTGCCAATCTAGCGTCGCCGTGCGGAAGGCCGGGATCAGCCGGGCAAGGCGGTGCGAGGCAAAGGCCCCAAGCAGGCAGGCGGCAAACAGGCCAAGCATGAAGCGGATGTCGGCATGGATGAACACCGGGGCCATCGCGGCTGCGAATTTCGCATCCCCCGCGCCGACGGCCCCGCCTGCGTTCAGGATGAACCCTGCAACCAGAACGCAAGCGGCCAAGGCCCAGCCCCAGAGCCAGAGTTTGAACGGCACCATGATCAGCCCCAGGACCAGCCACAGGATCAGCATGGCCAATCCGGCTTTGTTGGGGATTTTCATGAATTTCATATCGTTCCACGACACCCAGATCGCGATGGCTGTGGCGAAGGGCAGGAAGACGAGGGCGGCGTAGGGAGAAATCATGTCAGCTGCTCAGCGCTTTCAGGCTGCGCTCGGCGGCCTCGAAGAAGGTGGGAGAGGTGTCGACGGCTTGTTGCAGCAGTTCGCGGCCCACCGCAGTATCGCCTTGCTTCACTGCCGCCAGACCCATCGTGTAATACAGCTGGGCGCGCTCGGTCTGGGTCATCTCGATCACCGGCATGTCGTATTTGCGCTGCCCGGCGCGGGCGAGGACCAGATTGTTCTTGGCGGTGAACAGCGACGAATCGAAGGTAAGGGCCTGAAGGAACAGCTTTTCGGCGCCTGCATTGTCGCCACGGGTCAGCTTTGAGAAACCCCAGTTGTTGTAGACGCCCGAAGGTTTGTTGGTAAGCCCTGCTGCGATGTCATAGAAACTGTCGGCTTTCTTCCAATCCTTCTTGCTGTCAGCGACCATAGCCTCCAGCCGGTAACGCTCGAACGTCTCAACGGTCGGAGGGACGGTGTTCAGCGTGGCCTCGGCTGCGGCCCAATCCGAGGTACGCATCTGTGCGTCAGCCAGAGAAACGCGGTCATCATTGCTGCCTTCGGGTGAGGCAATGATGACTTTCCACACCCCAATCGCCTGCTCCGGTTTGTTGGCGCGGATCAGCGATTTGGCCAAGCCGCGTTTCAAGTCGATGCGATCGGGGTTTTCGGCGCTGGATTTCTGGAAATACGACACGGCTTCATCCGGGTCGCCCACCGTCAGCATGATGTCGCTGAGGTTGCTCTCATCGACCACATTCACAGATTTCAGCGCGCGTTTTGAGGCGGCGTCTCGGGTGCCTTGGCAGCCCGCCAAAGCTGTTGCGCCAATCAGGCACAGCGTAAGCAACGTCAGGTGGCGCATTTTGCGTCCTTTTTGGTCTACTGCTCGGTCGTCAAATTCTGGGTCTTCAAAGTTGCGACAGCAAAACGTAAGAGCCTTGCCCGCGCCGCACCAGTTTCATTACCGGTTTTTCGTCCTGAGCTGGATCATATACAGAGGCCTCGCTGCGCGCGATAGCGAGCTTAAGATTTTCACGGATGGAGTCCGATTGGCCACTGTCCAAGGCGAAGGCTTGCTGGAACACCCGGCGGGCCTCACCGACCTTGCCTTGTTCCATCAGCACGCAGCCCAGATTGTTCAGGGCGGGGACATTGGTCTCATCGGCTTCAATCGCGCGACGCAGCACTTTTTCGGCCTGACCCAAGCGGCCCAGCTTCAAATCCGCAGAGCCGATGGCAGAGAGCACATCGGCGTTCATGCCCTGCTCGGCCGCAGCACGGTAATAGGCGCGCATCGCCAGCTCATATTCGCCCGCTTCCATCAGGCGGTGGCCAACCAGCAGGCCATCGACACCCTGTTCGCGGCCATCGGCGGCGAAGGGCACGTTGCGCGGCTTGCCGGATGCGGAAAGGCCGCCCGAATTGCCACAGGCGGCCAAGCTGGAACAGATCAGAAGGACAACTGCCGCGCGCGTCACATAAAGCCCCGTTTCAACCGGGCCTTGGCCCGTGGTTCAGCCGCCACCGAGGGTTTTCGAGATCCCGTAAATCGATGGTCCGATCAGAATGATCAATAGCGGCGGCAGCGTAAACAGCATAGTGCCGAGGGTGAGTTTTGTCGGCAATTTGTTTGCCAATTCTTCCGCCCGCATGATGCGTTTGTCCCGCATTTCGGCGGAATACACGCGGAGCGCGTCTGACATCGAGGTGCCGAAGCTCGCTGATTGCACGAGGGTGGTGCAGAAGGAGGAGATGTCGGCGATGCCGACGCGCTCTGACAGGTCTTTCAGAACCTTGACGCGCTCTTTGCCTGCTTTGACCTCTTGCGCGACGGTTTCAAATTCTTCCGCCAAGGCCGGGCAAGAGGCGCGGCTTTCCTTGGCGATGCGGTTGATGGATTGGTCAAGCGATTGGCCTGCCTCGACGCAGACCAGCATCAGATCAAGCGCGTCGGGGAAGCCAGCCACGATTTCGGCCTGACGCTTTTGCACCCGGCTGTTGACCCAATACATCGGGAAGTAATAGCCCAAGCCACCGGGCAGCAGGGTGGAGATGATCATCACCTGGGTGGAGACCTCGGCATCGCTTTTGCTGGCAAAGGTGTAGAGCATCCCCAAGGCCAGCAGGCCAAGACCCAAGGCCAGTTGCGCGAAGTGAAAGGTGCGCACGGCGTTCTTTTGCTTGTAGCCCGCCCGGACCATTTTCAGCCGCGAGGCCGTCATGGCCTGCTCGTCCTGTGGTTCCAGGAACGAGGCGAATTTTTCGAGGCGATCTGCCTTTTCGCTGTGGCGCAGGTTGGCACTTTTTGGGGATTTGCTGGCGTTCTCGACCTCTTTGCGCAGGGCTTTCAACTTGTCGAACGGCTCTGGCTGCTTTTTCAGCAGCATTGGCAGCACGGCGATGATCAAGGTCAGCCCCAACAGGCCAAGCGCGAGCAAAGGGCCAAGCGGGCCGAAGTTGTCGACCAGTTGCGTGTTGATAGTGTTCAGGAATTCCATGACGCTTTAGACCTTAATGTTGACCATGATACGCATGAAGATGATGTTGAGCACCAAGAACACCCCGACGGCGAGGCAGGCCGGGATGAAAGCCGCCGATTCTGAAACGTCGTCATAGTAGTTCGGGTCGATGATGTTGATCATGACCAACGCACCGATCGGGAACATCGACAGGAACATGCCCGACCATTTCGCCTCACCGGTGATGGCTTTGACGCGGCGGAACAGCTTGAAGCGGGCGCGGATGACTTTCGACAGACCTTCGAGGATTTCGGCGAGGTTGCCCCCCGAGGTTTGCTGAATGGTGACGGCCACGGCAAGGAAGCGCAGATCCTGGCTGTCCATGCGTTCAGCAAAGGCTTTCAGGCTGTCGGCAACGTTGCGGCCATAAGCGGCTTCGTCCGAGATCATGCCGAACTCGGTGCCAAGCGGATCGGGCACCTCTTTAGAGACAATGCCGATGGCGGAGGCAAACGGGTGACCGACGCGCAACGACCTCACCATCAATTCTACCGCGTCGGGCAGTTGTTCGTCCATCAAGGCGATGCGTTTTTTCGCCTTGCCATTGACCCAGACATAGACCCCGCCAACGCCCATACCAATGGCGATCAACACCCGGATCGGCAGCGCCACCTGGGTGCCGATGGTCAGGCCAACAAAGGCCACGCCGACCATGCCGATCATGATCAGCACCAGTTGTTGCGGGCTGAAGGCGATGTTGGCCTTCTGCGCCTTTTTGGCGAGAATCGAGTACAGCGGAATGCCGCGCGAATTGACGTGCTGCTCGGTTTCCTTGCGCAACTGTTCCAGCACTTGCTCGCGGTTGTTGTTTTTCTCCAACAGGGCAAGACGGCGGCTCATCCGGTTGTTCAGGCTGATGGATTTGCCGAACACCACCAGATAAAGGCCGTTCACCATCACCACCACGGCGACGAAGATCAGGATATAGATAAGCGGGGCGGCTGAAATTTGCATGATAGGCCTCAGATGATCGGTTCGTAGATCGAAGCGGGCAGGTCGTAGCCCCATTGCCGGAAGCGGTCAGAATAGTGGCTGCGCACACCGGTGGCGTTGAAACGGCCGATGATCTTGCCGTTGGGTTCAACACCCAAGCGTTCGTAGCGGAAGATTTCCTGCATCGAGATCACTTCGCCCTCCATGCCGGTGATTTCGGTGATCGACACCATGCGGCGCGAGCCATCTTGCAGGCGCGAGGCTTGCACGATCAGGTTCACAGCCGAGGCGATCTGGCTGCGCACGGCTTTCAGCGGCATTTCAATCCCCGCCATCGCCACCATGTTTTCAAGCCGTGAGATGCCATCGCGCGCCGAGTTGGCGTGGATCGTGGTCATCGAGCCATCGTGGCCGGTGTTCATCGCCTGCAACATGTCGATGACTTCCTCGCCGCGCGTCTCACCAACGATGATGCGATCAGGCCGCATCCGCAGGGCGTTGCGCAGACAGTCGCGTTGGGTGACAGCGCCCTTGCCTTCGACGTTGGCGGGACGGCTTTCCATCCGGCCAACGTGGACCTGTTGCAGCTGAAGTTCGGCGGTGTCCTCAATCGTCAGCACGCGTTCGGTGTTGTCGATGAAGCTGGACAGCGCGTTCAGTGTGGTGGTTTTGCCCGACCCGGTGCCGCCCGACACGATCACGTTCAGACGGCAAGACACCGCCGCTTGCAGATAAAGCCCCATTTCCTCGGTAAAGGCACCAAAGCGGACCAAGTCCGGGATGCCGAGTTTCTCTTTCTTGAATTTTCTGATCGAAACAAGCGATCCATCCACCGCGACAGGCGGCACCATGCAGTTGAAACGGCTGCCATCGGCCAAACGGGCGTCGCAATAGGGGTTGGATTCGTCGACCCGGCGGCCCACGGCGGACACGATCTTGTCGATGATGCGCAACAGGTGACGCTCATCCTTGAAGGTGATGTCGGTGAGGGTCAGCTTGCCGTTGCGTTCAACGAAGATGCGGTTTGGGCCGTTGACGAGAATATCGTTGACGGAGTCGTCCTTCAGCAGCGGCTCCAGCGGGCCAAGGCCCATCACTTCATCGTAAAGCTCTTGGTTCAGCGTGGTGCGGTCTTCTCTCGACAGCGCCACCGACATCTCATCCAGCGCTTCGGCGGAAATCGCGGCGATTTCGACCTTCAGATTTGCCTCGGAGGCCTGTTCCAGCGCGGCGAGGTTGAGGTTATCAAGCAAGCGCTTGTGCAGCTCTTGCTTCAACTCGCCCAGACGTTCCTTGCGTTTCTTTTCCTTATCCGCGGCAATTGCTTCGGCAGGGGGCCGGGTTGGGGCGACAGCTGGGCGGCTGACGCCTGGCTTTGGCGCAGATGCGGCAGTCGCAGGACGCGCGGAATTTGCCGCAGCTGGGCTGGCGCTTGATCCGGCTTCCGGTTTCTTGAAACGTGAGAACATCGTCTACCCCCAAAGTCAGAGCCTTAGCCCCTGCCGGTTTCCACAGCTTTGTTCAGATCAAACAGCGATTTAGCCAGCTTTTGGATCTCTTTGCGCAGCGGGTTTTTGCCCGCATTTTCTGATAGCGGCAGGCCGTGGTCATTGGCTTGTGTGACCTGTGACCCACCGTCCGGCAGTTGAACTTCGATTGTGATATCAAGGCTTTCTGCCATCCGCTTCACCCGGCTTTTCGCCGAAAGATCGGTGAATTTCGGCGCGCGGTTCAGCACATAGCGCAGTTTTTCGTGTGGCAGGCCTTCGGCCTTCAGGGCCCGCACCAGACGCAGCACGTTTTGTGCCGAACGCAGGTCCAACTCCATCAGCGCGAAGTAGACATGGGCGCGGCTGAGCACGGTTTCGGTCCAGGCGACGATGGTGCGTGGCATGTCGATCACGACAAAGTCGAAATTCGCCCGTGCCATGTCGATGATGCGGGCGATATCTTCCGGGCTGACAATATCGAGCGGCAGCATGTCGGAGGGCGCGGTCAGCACATGCAGCTTGTCGTTGAAGGTCAGCATGGCGGCCAGCAGGGTATCGCTGTCGGCATGGGCCGTGTCGGTCAGCAGATCAAACACCGCCTCTTTGCGCGGCAGGTCGAGATAGGTCGCCGCCGAGCCATATTGAAAGTCGAGGTCAATCAGACAGACGCGCGGGGCGTCTGTTTTCGAAAGGGTTGCCAGTTCCCACGCCAGATTTGCGGCAAAGGTGGACGCGCCGCAGCCACCCGCAAGACCATGCACGGGAAGCACGACCGCGTCGCGATCGCCTTTGGCTTTGAAGGCCGGGGCCTTCTCGGCATGGGGTTCGTCTGACACCACTGGTGCCGGGGTTGGGGCAGGGGCCGAGATAGGGGCTGCTGCGGGATCGGTCGCGGCAACTTCAGCCGGCGTTGCTTTGCGGATGCGTTCAATGGCTTCGTGCAAAGCGCCATCCGGCAGCGGATAGGGCACGAAATCATCGGCCCCAAGACGCAGCAGCTGATGCAAGGCGGCTGGGCCGACCTGATCGGCGATCAGGATCACTTTGATCGGCTTTGCTTTGGCGGTGCGGATGATCTCGGTGATCCGCGACAGATCCACCTCATCTTCGGCATCGACCGCGATGGCGACAAATTCCAGCGTGGCAGATTCGGGTTGGCCGAGAAAGATCAGCGCATCTTCAAAGCCAAGATCGCCCCAGCTTTCGCCCAATTCGTTTTCCATATCGTCGATCAGCAGATCAAAGTTCTGCACATCGCGCGAGATGGTGCACGCCAGAATGGGTGCCGGATCTGGTTGTAAGTTTGCCACGCTCGTCATCGTTTCATTGTCCCTCTCAAGACATCCCACCAGCGGCTCCGGCCAAAATTAAGGCGCGATTGGGGCCGATCCGGGGATCATACCTGGCCTTCGGCGCGGCATTGTTCCCATTGAGTGCAAGATGCTGGAGGATGGTGGCGAGATTGGGGCCAAAAAAGCGTCAATCTAGGGTATTTAGGGAATTAATCGCCAATTCAGGAAACGAAATCGGAAACAAAAACCCCTCCGTTTGGGCGGAGGGGCTGGCTGTTGTTTACTCTGGTTGTTGGGCGGGCACTGGGTAAGAGCCATGCTCGACCACCGCGCCTTTGACGTATTCCTGGAAGATGATCTGAGCGTATTTGCCGTTCAGTACCATAGGGTCGTTTTTGACAAAGCCTGATACTTCGGTGACCGTGCGCCGGTTGCGCTGTTCTGGGGCAGAGGTCTGGATGATCGGGCGGGTCTTGCCGAATGATGCCACGGCCTCAAGCCGCGAGCCGCCGATGCCAAGGCTGGCCAGATAGGCGACGGCTGCTCTGGCGCGGCGCAGACCCAAGGCCTTGTTATAGGCGTTTGAGCCGACCAGATCGGTGTGGCCATAAACGCGGAAACGCACTTGTGGGAACTGCCGAATGAAATCGGCCTGTTGCGCAAGCGCCGCGCGGGCCTCTGGGGTCAACTCGGAGCTGTTGAAAGCAAAGGTGATGGTGCTGGGCACGGTTTTGGCAAAGCGCTCTGCCAAAGCGTAGGTGTAGTCGCGTTCGCCCGACATCACCAAGGTGTTGTTCATCGTCGAGTTGCCGAAACCGCCTTCGTCAACGGAAGCGCCCGCTTCGCGGTTGAATTCGGTCGGATCACAAGCCGCAAGGCCAAGTAGTGCTGCGGCGATCAGGGGGAGGGAGCGCAATTGCATCACATCACTCCATCACATAGCCATAAGAGCCGCTGAAGTCTTGCCGCGCGACATCGCCCGCAGCCCCGTTCTGCTTGCCCGCGACGTTGCCGAACAGGAACAGATCTTTCTCGGACGGCAGCTTGACCCGGTCTGTCGGCAGGGCCAGAGCCTCACCGCGTGTCGGCGTGACCAGATGCGGTGTCACGATGATCACCAATTCCGATTGCGCGCGTTGATAGTCCGTCGAGCGGAACAATGCACCAATGATCGGAATATCGCCCAGCCACGGCACCTGGCCGTTCAGATCGCGGAAGTCGTCCTGCAAAAGCCCCGCGATGGCAAAGCTTTCGCCGTCGCGCATCTCCACCGTGGTGGAGGT
>NZ_JAXMJJ010000103.1:0-30427 GCF_034376685.1 Cypionkella sp. | reverse complement strand
GAGTAGGTGAACTCGATATCGAACAAACGCACAGCAGCGTTGATCCGCTGGATCCACAAAGCGCGGAAGTTGCGCTTGCGGGTCTTACGGTCGCGCGTGGCATACTGTTGAGCCTTGTCAACAGCTTGCGTTGCGGTGCGGAAGTTCGTGGAACGGGCGGCGTAATAGCCAGCCGCTTTCTTGATCACCTTGCGGTGGCGGGCGTGCGTAACTACGCCGGATTTAACGCGGGACATCGGGTGCTCTCCTTACCGGTCGTAGGGCATGTATTTCTTGACGATTTTCGCGTCGGACGGGCTCAGCAACATAGTGCCGGACGCGTCACGAATGAATTTCGTCGTGCGTTTGATCATGCCGTGGCGTTTGCCGGCGACGCCAGCTTTCACCCGACCGGAGGCCGTGAAGCTGAAACGCTTCTTCGCCGCCGACTTGGTCTTCATCTTGGGCATTTCCATCTCCGTGGTTTCAGGCAAGACTCGGCATGCCACGTGGGCCGGTCTCGCGGGGTATTCGAGAGGGTGCTATAGGGGCGCGCAGGGGCAGGCGCAAGGGCCAATACGAACGATCTGTGACAAGATGCGCTTGCGCGGGCGCTACTTGATCACACCCGCGATGACCTGCATGAAAATATTCGGTATGTCGGCAAAGCGATAGCCGCCGGGGTTTTGCGTCAGGGCGATCGCCAGCAGCACGCCGCCGATCAGTAGCATGATCGCCCCGGCACGCGGCGGGCGGCTTTCAGAATAAGCCGCCAGCAGCGACGGGATCGCAAGCGCACAGATGACAATGCCAATGACAAGAATCTGGTCGTTGCTCATGCCAGCTCACCTTGTGAATTGCAGGCCAACGTTGGCCTGCATTCAGGTTACTCTGGCTCGCTGAACGAAATCAACCGTTCGTCACAGGGGGCGACGCGCAGAATGTTGGTGGTGCCCTTGACGTTGAACGGCACGCCAGCGGTGACGACGATCATATCTTCGCTCAAGGCAAAACCATCGTCGCGTGCGACCTTCACTGCTGCCAGCACGGCACCCTTGAAGCGATCTTGCGGCGGCGTGATGGCGCAGTGCAGCCCCCAGGTCAGCGACATACGCCGCGCTGTGGACATCAGCGGTGTCAGCGCCAGAATCGGCACTTGCGGGCGCTCACGCGAGACCAATGAAGCGGTGGTGCCAGTCTGCGAGAAGCAGGCAATCGCCTTGATATTAGTGGCTTCGGCGATCTCACGCGCGGCAGCAACGATGCCGTCGGCAGTGGTTTCGCGGCGCACTTGGCGTGAGGCCTCGATAACTTGACGGTAGGTCGGGTCTTTTTCCACCGACATCGCCACGTTGTTCATCGTGGTGACGGCTTCAATCGGATATTTGCCCGCTGCCGATTCGGCCGACAGCATGATCGCATCAGCACCTTCATAGATCGCGGTGGCGACGTCAGACACCTCGGCACGGGTGGGAACCGGCGCTTCGATCATCGATTCGAGCATTTGGGTGGCCACGATCACCGGTTTGGCCGCTGCACGCGCGCCGCGCACCAAACGCTTCTGGATCGGCGGGACCGAGGTGACCGGCAGTTCCACGCCCAGATCGCCGCGGGCCACCATGATGCCATCCGACACTTGCAGGATCGCATCATAGGCTTTAACCGCGGCAGGCTTTTCAATCTTCGACAAGATCGCCGCACGACCACGCGCCAATTGCCGCGCTTCCAGCACATCTTCCGGGCGCTGCACAAAGGACAAAGCCAGCCAGTCGACGCCCAGCTCGCAAGCAAATTCCAGATCTTCGCGGTCCTTTGCCGACAGCGCCGCCAAGGGCAGCACCACATCGGGGACGTTGACGCCCTTGCGGTTGGAAATCATGCCGCCGACTTCAACCACGCAATTCGCGTAATCTTTGCCGCAATCTTTAACCCGCAGTCGGATCTTGCCATCATTGACCAGCAGGGAAGCGCCCGGCTCCAATGCGGCGAAAATCTCGGGGTGGGGCAGTTGCACGCGCACAGCATCGCCCGGTGTGCCACTGAGGTCCATGCGGAAATCCGCGCCCTCGACCAGTTCCTCGCCCGCCGAATTGGCGAATACGCCGACCCGCAGCTTTGGCCCTTGAAGGTCGGCCAGAATCGCGATCGGGCGGCCGGTGTCGGCCTCGACCTGCCGGATGATGGCGTGGCGTGCGGCCTGCTCGGCATGGGTGCCGTGGCTCATGTTCAGACGGAACACATCGGCCCCTGCCTCAAACAGCGCGCGGATCATTTTATAGTCGCTGGAGGCCGGGCCCAAAGTGGCCACGATCTTTACGTTCCGAAGGCGTCTCATGCCTTGTTCCTTTTCGTCGCATCTATTTTTCGTGGTGGGCCGCGCGTCTTATGGAACAAACTGACGCGCGGAGCAACTGGCGGTTTTGGTAGCGGTAGCATAAATAGAAGAAGTCGAGGAATTGTGACGGGAACAGCATGGCTTTTTCGATTTCAGGCGAAAACAGACCGGGGCGCTGGTTGGTGACCTGCGATCACGCAACCAACCGGGTGCCTGATGATTTGGGCGGCAGCTTGGGGATCAGCGATGCCGACATGGCGCGCCACATTGCCTATGATGTCGGGGCGGCGGGTTTGGCGCGGGCTTTGGGTGCAGCGCTGGACAGCCCGGTGATCTGCTCGGATTTTTCACGCTTGGTGATTGATCCGAACCGCGGCGAGCAGGATCCGACCCTGGTGATGAAACTGTATGACGGCACCATCATTCCCGCCAACCGTTATGTTGATGCGGCAGAAACCGAGCGCCGCTTGGACACGCTTTACCGCCCCTACCACGCTGCCTATGCGCGGCTGGCCGCGCGCCAACCCGATACGGTCATCCTCGCCATCCACTCCTTCACACCCTGCCTGAAAGGTCGCGCCGTGCGGCCTTGGCATGTGGGCGTGCTTTATAGTCATCTGGATGAAAGGCTTTCCAAGCCGTTGATTGCGCGGCTTCAGGCGGAAGCGGATCTGTGCATCGGCGACAATGAGCCCTACGCCGGCCATCTGCCCGGCGATGCGATTGACATGCACGCGCTGCAACCGGGTCGGCACAATACGCTGATAGAGCTGCGCAATGACCTGATCGGCACCGAAGCGCAGCAGCAGGCTTGGGCGATACGACTGGCACCGATTCTGAGCGAAGTTCTCATCGGGTTGCCAGATTGAATTGTCCTTCGGAAACAATCCCCGCATCTCTTTGAAATTGTGGAAAATGCAAGGCAAAATTTGCCTAAAAGTTGACGTTTATCCGCGTCCACTTTCTTACTGGCATCCAGAGTAATTTACGGGTGTCGGAATGGAGTTTCTGCTGTTGCTTGCCTTGCCGTTGTTGGGCTTTGTCTTTGCTGGCTCTGATGATCGCGAAGACAACGAAGAACCCGATGAACGGGGTGACACGCTGTCTGGCGACGATGGCAGAGACTCGCTGATAGCGTCTTATCGCGCGGATCTGATCTTGGGATATGGCGGCGATGATACTCTAGCCGGCGGCGCGGGCGATGATACTATCCGGGGAGGTTTTGGAAATGACGTCGTCGATGGCGGCGCGGATGATGATTATGTCAATGGCGGCGCGGGCGACGACACGGTTCTGGGCCTGACCGGGGATGACACTTTGATTGGCGGGCGTGGCAATGATTTCGTGCTTGGCCAAGCGGGTAATGACGAAATTCACCTTGGCGAAGGCAATGACATCAACTGGGTGGATCGCGAAGTTTGGCAAACTGGGTTCGACAATGGTCAGTTGGGCGATGACACGGTTTTTGGTGAGGCGGGCAACGATTCCATCTGGGATTATTCAGGTGCAAACATCTTGGATGGTGGGGAAGGCAACGATGCGATTTATGCAACCGACAATCAGTTGGATGGTTGGGAAGATACGACGCAAGCCTCCGATCAGATTTCAGGCGGGGCG
Organism: Cypionkella sp.; assembly: GCF_034376685.1. Lineage (GTDB taxonomy): Bacteria > Pseudomonadota > Alphaproteobacteria > Rhodobacterales > Rhodobacteraceae > Cypionkella. Next base: position 26,496 of record NZ_JAXMJJ010000103.1, on the reverse strand, counting down.
GGCAACGACATTTTGATCGGTGATGATGGCGACACTCTGATGGGCGGTGCTGGTGACGATCTGTTGGTCAGCATTCATGAGCGTGACGATGCCGAAGCGATTATCATCAGCGATTTTGATGGCAGTGAGGACCGGCTGGAACTCGATGTTTATCAAAGCTTCGCTGATCTGTCGCAATGGACGCTGTTTTCGTGGACGGACGATGAGAGCGGCACGGTTATTGTCGGTCTGGAGAACAACACTGATCCAGGGCAAATCATCGAGCTGGCACATTTGACGACCGCAAGTAATTTCGCGCTCTCGCAGGTATTGCTGCATCAAATCTGAACAGCTTTGGCTCCGGTTCTCGACAACTGAAAATCGGAGCCAGCAGATCAGACCGCCGCCTTGCGCATTTCATCCAAGTAGATTTCACGCAACCGCGCCACAACATGGCCTGGCTTGCCTGTGCCAATGGCTGCGCCGTCAATTTCGACCACGGGCATCACAAACGCAGAAGCCGAGGTGATGAAGGCTTCATCGGCGGCTTGGGCTTCGGTGATGGAAAACGCGCGTTCTTCGACTTCCATCTGCGCTTCTACGGCGAAACGCAGCACCGCCGCGCGGGTGATGCCGTGCAGAATGTCGCTGGAAAGCTGACGGGTGATGATCTTGTTGCCCTTGACGATATAGGCGTTGTTCGAGGTGCCCTCGGTCACCAGGCCGTCTTCGACAAACCAGCTGTCATCGACGCCCGCCTTCTTCGCCGCCATTTTCCCCATCGACGGATACAAAAGCTGCACTGTCTTGATATCGCGCCGTCCCCAGCGAATATCGGGGATCGAGATGACCTTGAAGCCGATCTTGGCTGCCGGATTATCCGCCAACCCCGGCTTGCTTTGGGTGAACAGCACCACGGTTGGGGTCACGTCATCCGAAGGATAGGCAAAATCCCGGTCGCCCGGATTGCCGCGCGTCACTTGCAGATACACCATGCCGTCGCCGATGCCGTTCGCTGCCACCAATTCGCGGTGGATCGCCAGCCATTCTTCGTCAGAATGCGGGTTTTGCATCTCCAGCTCCGACAAGCTGCGCGCCAGCCGCACACAATGGCCGCCAAAGTCGATCAACTTGCCATCCAGCACCGACGTGACCTCGTAGACGCCATCGGCCATCAGAAAACCACGGTCAAAGATCGAGACTTTCGCCTCGGCTTCAGGCAAGTAATCGCCGTTCAGGTAGACGGTTCTGGTCATCGTATCATCCCCACATCCGCGCGCGGCGGTCAATTCTGCGCGCTAGGGTGTGAGACAGAAGCACCGGGGCGTCAAGGTCGCAGCATCACGTTGCTGCTCTGCGGCAGGGGTTTGCAAAGAACTGCGGGGAAAGGGCGTCGTGGTGGAATAATTTTGACTAATTATTCATATTTACAGCAGGATCTTCTAAGAGTATCTAATTTATCAAGGAAATTGCGCAGAAAATTCTACAGCCCGCACACTTACCTCTGCCCAATTGCTGCAATTGCAAATTCAACTTGCCGTTATGCGCGCAACAATATACCAAATGTCACAAATACTGCGAAATATCCTTGCGAGGCCAAAATGTCCTTCCGTTTGCAACCCAGCCCTCCTGCACGCCCTAACCGCTGTCAGTTGTTTGGGCCCGGTTCGCGCCCGGCCTTGTTTGCCAAGATGGCCGCCTCGGCGGCAGACGTGATCAACCTTGATCTGGAAGATTCGGTTGCGCCTTCGGACAAAGACCAAGCCCGCGCCAATATCATCGAGGCGGTAAACACGCTCGACTGGGGCAAGAAAACCCTGTCGGTGCGGATCAATGGCCTTGATACCCCATTCTGGTATCGCGATGTGGTCGATCTGCTGGAGCAATGCGGGCCGCGTCTGGATCAGATCATGATCCCCAAGGTTGGCTGTGCGGCCGATGTTTACGCCGTTGACGCGCTGGTGACAGCGATTGAACGCGCCAAGGGGCGGGCAAAGCCGATTTCCTTCGAGGTGATCATAGAATCCGCCGCTGGCATCGCGCATGTCGAAGAAATTGCGGCCTCCTCCCCGCGCTTGCAGGCGATGTCGTTGGGCGCTGCGGATTTCGCGGCCAGCATGGGGATGCAGACCACCGGAATCGGCGGCACGCAGGAAAACTACTATATGCTGCGCGACGGCGTGAAGCATTGGTCCGATCCATGGCATTGGGCGCAGACGGCCATTGTCGCCGCCTGCCGCACGCATGGTATCCTGCCGGTCGATGGCCCGTTTGGCGATTTCAGCGATGATGAGGGTTTCCGCGCCCAGGCCCGCCGCTCGGCCACTTTGGGCATGGTCGGCAAATGGGCGATCCACCCGAAACAGATCGCTTTGTCGAACGAAGTGTTCACCCCGTCCGAGGCAGCTGTCGCCGAGGCACGAGAGATTCTCGCCGCGATGACCGATGCGAAGGCGCGGGGCGAGGGGGCGACGGTCTTTAAGGGCCGTCTGGTCGATATTGCCTCAATCAAACAGGCAGAAGTGATCGTGAAACAGGCGGAAATGATCGCTGCTGCTTAATGTTTCAGCGCCGTAAAGATCCTGTTGACTCAGGGGTTTTGTGACGGCAGTGTGACGCAACGGCACTTAAGGCTGCCTACCAAATACCCGCGCGGCAAAGGGAGAGGAGGCCCAATGCCGCAACATCGGGAGGATGCACGCCCCGTGGTAACCCACGGGGCTGTGCTGTTTTTAGGCCCTGAGTTTAAGCCGCGATCATGCCAGCGGCACGCAAATCTCGGTCAGCAATTCCTCGGGGGCGACGTCCATCGGGGTGTTCAGATAAATCTCAAACACTGGGCTGTCGGCAGGGGTTTCGCCCGATCCGGGCAGCCAGTTGCGGTAGAGCTGCTCATAGGCGGCGGGCAGGCCGGAATACGGGCCCTGAAAGCGCAGCACCGCATGGCGTCCGGCGGGCAGGGTGACCAGTTCCAGCGGCAGATCAATCGGCCCGGAAGCCATCTCAAACCCGGCATGGCTGCGCAGTTCGGCAGTCGCTACAGCCGATGGATCATCATAATAGACCCCGACCATACCGCCACAGGCGCCCATAAGCCTGCGCGCGGACAGCACCGCACCGGTTTTCTTAAAGGCGCGGGCAATTTCAATGTAAGCGCCTTTGTGCGGCGTTGCAGCCAGCCTGCGGGCAGAGTCTTCTCGGATTTCAACGGCATACATCAGGGGTTCTCCTGTTTTGAACAACGGGGGCAGGGGACGCAACTCGCCCTTGGCACGGAAGGCGGCCGGAGGGGTGCCGTAAAGTTCGGCAAAGCTGCGGGTGAACGACGCAAGGTTCGGATAGCCGACGGTTCGTGCGATCTTGGCCAACGGGGCGGTGGTCTGCACCAATGCCACTGATGCGCGATACATCCGCATCCGCCGCACCGCCGCCGCCGCCGTTTCCCCCATCAGTGCATGAAACACCCGGTGAAAGTGAAACCGTGATAGCGCCGCTACATCCGCCAAAGCGTCCAACGACAGATCCCCGGCGGGGTTGTCATGGATGTAATCCAGCACGCGGATCAATCGGGCCTCGTAGGTGTTTGTCATCATATCCGTCCTTGCATCGTGTGGTCCTGATGCCATGCCAGACTATTGCAAATCTTGCGGATGTGCAGCGTCCAGCCGACACCCGCCTCGTTGGTTGCATTTTCCCCGCCACGCGGCCATATAGGGGGCCTTGCCGATGATTTGGCCTGCGATGGAGTGCTCGATGAACTACCTCGAATTCGAGAAGCCTTTGGCCGAAATTGAAGGCAAGGCCGAGGAGCTGCGCGCGATGGCCCGTAGCAATACCGGGATGGATGTCACCAAAGAGGCCGAGCAGTTGGACCGCAAGGCGGATCAGTTGCTGAAGGATCTCTACAAGGATCTGACGCCGTGGCGGAAATGCCAAGTGGCGCGTCACCCGGAACGTCCGCACTCCAAAGATTACATCGAGGCGCTGTTTCAGGAATACACCCCGCTGGCGGGCGACCGGGGATTTTCGGACGATCACGCGGTGATGGGCGGACTTGCGCGCTTCAACGACACCCCGGTGATGGTGATCGGGCATGAAAAGGGCAACGACACCAAATCGCGGATTGAACGCAATTTTGGCATGGCGCGCCCGGAAGGCTACCGCAAAGCTGTCCGGTTGATGGATATGGCGCATCGGTTTCATCTGCCAGTAATCACGCTGATCGACACCCCCGGCGCTTATCCGGGCAAGGGTGCGGAAGAACGCGGCCAGGCCGAGGCGATTGCGCGCTCCACCGCGAAATGTCTGGAAATTGGCGTGCCGTTGATTTCGGTGATTATCGGTGAAGGTGGCTCCGGCGGCGCGGTGGCCTTTGCCACGGCGAACCGCATCGCGATGCTGGAGCATTCGGTGTATTCAGTGATCTCGCCGGAAGGCTGTGCGTCGATCCTGTGGAAAGATGCCGAGAAAATGCGGGAAGCCGCCGAAGCGCTGCGTCTGACGGCGCAGGATCTGCAGAAGCTGGGCGTGATTGACCGCATCGTGAAAGAGCCACTCGGCGGGGCGCAGCGGGGGCGGAAAGAAACGATTGAAGCTGTCGGCAAGGCAATTGAGACCATGCTGAAAGAGCTGGCGGGCAAGAAACCCGAGGCTTTGATCCGAGATCGCCGGCAGAAATTCCTCGACATGGGCAGCAAGGGGCTGGCTGCCTAAAAGTGGGGCTGTCCACGCGTGGACAGAAAAAATATCCAATGAAATCAAATCAAAAAGGCCGCGTGTTTACGCGGCCTTAACTTTTGTTGCAAGGTGCTGCGAGCCCGAACGAAGGTATCACGATGAGCCGCAAACGCACCGGAACCAGCTTGCCGCCGCCGTTCTTGAAGCGGATCAGCCTGCTGCCGGAACGGATCGCGGGGCGTAAGGAATATCCGTTCAATCTGCCTTGGTTGACCGACTTGGATTTTGAGCTGAATTTCACCGCTGCCGTCACGATCATCGTCGGCGAAAACGGCAGCGGAAAATCCACACTGATTGAGGCGCTTGCCGGTCTGAGCGGGTATGACGAGGCGGGGGGCGGCAAGGGCTATCGTCCGGTCGATCACTCCCGCGCGATTGATACCAGTGGAGCCGCGCTGGGCGAGGTGATGCGTGCGGCTTGGTTGCCGAAAGTGACAAACGGCTGGTTTTTCAAGGCGGAGTCTTTCTTCAGCGTGGCGCGCTATCTGGACGAAGCTGCGCTGGATGGCGGCGGCCCACCGCCGGATTATCTGTCGGAAAGCCATGGTGAGGGGTTCTTGCGGTTTTTTGAGGAACGGCTGTCGCGGCAGGGCATCTATTTTCTCGATGAGCCGGAATCTGCGCTGTCGCCCAAGCGCCAGTTGCAGCTTTTGCGGATTCTCAGCCGTATTCAGTCGCAGGGTCGCGCGCAGGTGATCATGGCAACCCATTCGCCGCTGTTGATGGCGCTGCCCGAGGCGCAGGTGCTGGAAATCAGCAAAGCCGGTCTTGCCCTGACCGATTATCGCCAGACGCGGCATTTCAAGTTGTATCAAGCTTTTACGGCTGATCCGCGCGGCTTTATTGACGACGCCATTGCGGATGACGACACTGGCCTTTTCTAGCGTGGGCTTTTGGGCTGCTTTCAGCGCTGCATCCTATCCACCGGGTCGGGCTGGATTTTTCGTACAATCTCTGCGAGAGTAACAGCGTCATGACAGCCGATGCGTCCCGCAGAGCCATCGGCATAAAGGCAGGCGGCAGATATGGACCCTAACGCGATACGGAGCCATCCGTTCTGGCAAAACGCGCTGAAGGCCCGGGCGCGGATTTTGCAGATATTAAGCTCCGAAATGCCGGCTTGGATGTTTTTCCTCGATTTTCTGGTCTATCCGCCACTGATCCTGCTGTGTCTTGTGCTGGCTTTCGGGCCACGGGGCGGATTTGCGTCCGCGGGGTTGATCGCGCTGGGGCTGCTGGGCTGGAGCTTGGCGGAATACCTGATCCACCGCTTTGCTTTCCACCACGCGCCTGTGTTGGAGCAGATCCATCTGGCGCATCACCATGCCCCGCGTGAGTTGCAAGGCACACCGATGCTGGTGACATTGCTGGTGTTTTATGCGCTGGTCTATTGGCCGCTGACGTGGGCCTTGCGGCCTGAATGGGCGGCGGCGGTGATGGCGGGGGTGCTTATGGGCTATCTCGGCTACATCAGCGTGCATTATGTGGTGCACCACTTAGGCAGTGGCGGGCGGGCATGGCTGCGTCGGTTGATCCGGTTACATGCGGTGCATCATCATGATGTTGCGCATAATTTCGGCGTCACCTCGCCGCTGTGGGATTGGGTGTTTGGCACTTTGGCGAAGCGTTAACTACCACCAGCCAAGATGCGCACGAGTTGCGCGCTCCGTGTCATAATCGGCCCCATTGATTGCGCCTTGGGTCGCGTCTTGCAGCATCTGGCCGGGGGTGGGCAGATCTGTGGCATGCGGGGCGGTCCAGAGGGCGGATCGTTGCAGCGCACGGGCGCATTGTGAATAGACCTCGGCAATGCGGATCACAATCACCGAGCGCGGCTGCGCGCCGTCACGGTCAAAGCGGGCACGCAAGTCGGGGTCGGCGGTGATCTTGGCGGTGCCGTTGACACGCACGGCTGTCGTCGATCCTGCAACAAGGAAGATCAGTGACACGCGGCCATCGCGGATGATGTTGCGCAAGCTGTCGATCCGCTCATTGCCCTTCCAGTCGGGCATCAGCAGCGTCTCGGCATCCAGTGGGATCACCACCGGGTTTTCATCGCCCCGCGGACTGCCATCCGTGCCTTCCGGGCCAACCGTGGACAGGATGCAGAACCGCGAGGCCGCGATGAAGGCGGCATAGGCAGGGGTCAGATGCGCCGTGACCTTGGCAATGGCCGGTTTGCCGGGCGTGCCGTAATGGGCGTGCAAATCGTCAAGCGTGGTGATCCAGGTAGGGGGAGTCATCGGCGGGCCTTGCATCTGGAGCCGGGGATGCCTCCGGCGGGGATATTTGAGCGCAGAGGATGGGTTAAGAGTTAGAGTGTCAGGTCGCTTTGGGTTTCTTGGCAGCTTTCGGTTTCTTCGGCTTCGGTGGTGGGGCATCTGCGGCCACCGCGCGCAGGGCGCGGGCGCAGAGTTCGGGGTCGTCGAGGGCTTCAGAGCCGATGATGTAGTCTTTGCTGCCGGGATAGGCGGGGCCGCGTTCGGCATCCGGCAGCACTGCCTGCGCGCCGGGGGTGGGTTTGATGAACAAAGTATCGTCGCAGACGAAGGCCACCACGATGCCGTTAAGATACAGCGCATATTCGCCGAACATCTTCTTTACCGTCAGCGTCAGCGGGATGGTGTCGAGCATATGGTCGATGGTGGCGGGTGCGGTGCTCATGCGTGGCCCGCCGCACGGTAGCCTGCTTCTGCCAACAGCGCGTTGGAGGAGGTCTCGACCCGTGTTTCCAGCAAAGCCATGAAGGCGGCGTTCGAGAGGCCGGGTGGGATGGCAGGCAGGAACTCGACCACCGCCAGCCCAGGGTGGCGCAAAATGCCGCGTTTTGGCCAGAACAGCCCGACATTGGCTCCGACCGGCACACAGGGTTGACCCAGCTGGCTATAAAGCGCTGCGGTGCCGATCTTGTAGGGTAGCATCTCGCCCGGCGCGACGCGGGTGCCTTGCGGATAGATGATCAGCTGGCCGGGGCGGGCAAGGCCGGATTTGACATCCGCCATCATCTGGGTGATCGCCGCTCCGCGTTTGCCGCGATTGACCGGAACGCAGCCGATGCGCAACGCATACCAGCCCAGGATCGGGGCGAAGCGCAACTCGGCTTTCATGATGAATTTGGCGCGGGGCAGGGCGCCATAGATCAGGATGATATCAAGGAAGCTTTGGTGCTTGGGGGCGATCAGCACCTCGGTTTGCGGCACTTCCCCCCGCACTTCGGTGCGCAGGCGGCAAAGCAGGCGCAGGCTGAAGCGGACCCAGGCACAAAAGGCATGGCAGGCGGCGACCGCGCCATCGCGGTTGATCAGCGCATAGGGCAGATAGATCAACCCGATCACCGCCATTGCCAGATACATCTGAACGATGAACACCAGCGACAGCAGCCATTGGATGGGTTTGGGCATCAGGTCAGCTCCCGGAGTTTGCGGAATGCGGCGGCTCGGGTGGCAATGAAGGCCACAACGGCCACCAAGGGCGGCAGCATCAATGGATAAAGCCATCCAGCGCCCTGAAAGCCAAGCCCGGTCAGAAAGCCGCCCGCCGTATCTGTCGACGGCAGCAGCGCCACGCCGATCATCCCCAGCAGGGTGCCAGCGGCAGCGCCCGAAATCGCGCGCAGAGTGAAGCGGCGCACGAAGGCGCGGGCGATATAGGCATCGCGCGCGCCCACCTGCCGCAACACCCGGACGACCTGCGCGTTGGCGGCCAGCGCCGCACTGGCGGCCAAAGTGATCATCGCCGCCGTCGCGGCACCGATCAGGCTGATCGACAGCAACCCCAACAGCCGCAACCGCCCCGCCGCCACAGCCAGCGGCCTGCGCCAGCGGGTGTGATCGTCCAGCACAGCACCCGGGGCCTCGGCCGCCAAGCGTTGCCGCAGGCCCTCGTCGTCATAGCCTTGACCGGTCTCGGTCAGCTCGATCAGGCGCGGCAGTGGCAGGGCATCGACGGGCAGATCGGGGCCAAACCAAGGCTCGAGCAAGGCGCGCTGTTCGGCATCGGTCATGGCGCGGGCCGCCGCGATGCCGGGGGTTGTGGACAACACCGCCAGCACCGCTTTGGTTTGCAGATCCATCTGATCTTCGGGCGCGGACAGCCGCACTGTTGCGGTGCGTTCCAGCGCGTCTGACCAGCGATCCGCCAGACGCCCTGCAGCCAGCGACAAGGCCAGTGCAAACACCGCCAGAAATGCCATCGCCCCTGCAGTGAACGAGGTCAGCCAAGCGGTGTGGCCCGAGGGCGGCACCACGCGATCAGCCTGCCTGTCGGCCTGACGATCGGGGATGATCAGCGACAAGAGGCTCACAGATCGGCCCCCGCCAGTTGCACTCGGCGCTTGGAAATCCGCAGCACGCGTGCGGCGATCTGGCTTTTCGCCTGACGGATCAGATTGAGATCATGCGTGGCGATCAACACGGTTTTGCCCATGCGGTTCAGTTCCACCAACAGGCTCAGCAGCCGCAGCGACATCTCCCAGTCGAGGTTGCCCGTAGGCTCATCCGCCAGCACCACATCGGGGCCGATGATGATGGCACGGGCCAATGCGGCGCGTTGCCGCTCCCCCCCCGACAAAGAGGGTGGCAAAGCATCTGCCAACTGCCCCAAGCCAACCCAGCCGAGCAGATCGGTCAAATCCTGCGGCGAAGACGCTTTGCCTGCTACCCTCAGCGGCAAGGCGACATTGGCGGCCAGCGGCAGATGATCGAGAAACTGGCAATCCTGCTGCACCATGCCAATGCGACGGCGGGTCAGGGCGATCTCATCCCGGCTGAGGCTGCGCACTTCGCGGTCGAACAGGGAGATGCGGCCAGCGCTGGGCAACAGCTCGCCATAACATAGCTTCAGGAAGGTGGATTTGCCCGCCCCCGATGGCCCTGTCAGGAAATGAAACGAGCCGGGGGTAAGGCGCAGCGAAATCTCGGACAGCAATTCGCCCCCACCGTAGGTATAGGCCACATTGTCGAAGGCAATCACCGGGTTTCATCCTGTTTGGGCCGCATTGCGTTGCACCATTGCCCAAGGTGGCAACGGATTCAATCGCTTCGGTCCAAGTTTTGCCACAAAGGCTTCCAGAATGTTTCCTTCATTGCTACAAGTTACGAGCCTGCCTCTCAGAAATGACCCCGGACCCCAAAAATGCGTCTAGTTTGCCCGAATTGCGATGCGGAATATGAGGTTGATGCGGCCGCGATCCCCGATGGGGGGCGCGATGTGCAATGCTCGAACTGTGGCCATGCCTGGTTTCAGCTCTCGCCCGAAGTAGAGGCTGAACTGGCGGCAGAAGAAGCGTTGTTTGATGCCCCGCCGCGCGCAGACATCCAGCCTGCGGCTGTGGCAGCCGATCTGCCCGTGTCAGACACGGACAAGACTGATCCGGTAAATCCTGAACCTGAAGGCCCCGATCCGGCCCCGCTTGAACCCGCGCCCCCGGCGCCAGAGCCGATCAGCCCTGCACCCGCCCCGCGCAGCATTGACGAAAGCGTGCTGGCGGTGCTGCGCGAAGAGGCCGAGCGCGAGGTAGAGGCCCGCAAGGTGGAAGCGCCGGTGGTGGAAACCCAAACCGAGCTGGGGCTGGAGGCACCGGCTGCGGGCGGAATGGGTGCGGTTGCCCGGCGTCTGGCACGCATGAAGGGCGAACCCGAGGTGGTGGTGAAACCTCAAACCCGGCGTGAAATGCTGCCCGAGATTGAGGAAATCAACTCAACCCTGCGCGCCAGCAGCGAAAAGCGTTCGGGTCAGGCGGCGGCGATTTCCGAGACGATGGATGATGATGACACGAAGAAATCCGGCTTCCGCTCGGGGTTCGTGCTGATGCTGGTGCTCGCAGTAGCTTTGCTGTTGGTCTATGTGATGGCCCCGAAACTAGAGCAACAATTCCCGGCGGCGGCGGGGGCTTTGCAGGCCTTCGTCTCGACGATGGATGTCGGGCGGCTGTGGGTGGATTCAATGCTGAAATCAGCAATCGGCTTTTTGCACGGCTTGGCAGGCGGTCAATACTGATAGCGTAACGGCGGCTGCCTTCTGTTGCGCAAAGCCTTGCGAATCCAATTGCGCAGCCTTATATCGACCTTGAGAGGTTGGCGCGGGTAAGCGCCTCGCCAACCCGGTCAGGTCCGGAAGGAAGCAGCCGTAACGAGCCCCGCTTGGGTCGTTGTCAGCCTCTCACCTTGTGCCATGCACTCCTGCGCGTCGTGCCAACCGATAGGCAGGCCACATGTGTATGGTGGCTCCCGGATCACTCCCGTTTAACAACGCGATGGCAGTGTCGCCGTCGATGATCAGAACAAGTGCAACTCCGCTGGCAAGAAAGCCTTTCATCGCCTCCAGTATTGAGAATTCTGCCGCAAGGGCCACGGTGTAGGTCTGTCGCAGATACTCCAATCCAGTCGCAGATACTCCAATCCAAGCGTGATCGTGCGTCGGCTCAGCGGAAGATCAAGGGCTTTGCCGTGTCGGGTCAAAAAACAGGCCATTGGTGTCCGCCACCGGGCCGCGTTCCTGCAATTCGGCAAGGTCGCTGGCTGAAATAATACCTTGTGAGCGCAACACGAGCCTTCTCGCAGCTCATCAATCGAGATGTAGGCCAACCTGGAGGCCTCCCGCTTTGGGTATCGTGTCAGACGCCAAACTCGCCTGCGCCCCACCGCTGATTGAACTGCGCAGCTTGGGGTCTATCGCGCGCAGTAATGGCGCGGCGCGCGCCAGCATGGCGTGTTTAGCAGATCGACGCTGCGCTTTGGCCTGCCTGCAAAACCCATTGTAGCCTGATGGCGGCGATTACCGATATTTTCCCCGATGCCTCATCGCCGGGGACCAAACAGAGCCAGTTTATGCGGTCAACCAGTTTTGCTAGTCGGCCAGCCCGCGGTCTTATTTCGACTCCGGCGCTGGCCAAGGCACCTGGAGGCAACGTCACATGCCACCGATTTTTGTAGTCTGCTGATCGTTCCCTTTGGCAGTTTGGCAGGCTAACTTCCTATTTTTGATTTGAAAGCTAGAGAAAAGGAGACAGGGATGCTCAGAACAGTTCTTGTTGCGCTGGTGGCGGGTGCGCTTTCAGCAGGACTTAGCGCTGAACCTGCTGCGGCTGGCTGGCGTGAACGCTACGAGGTGTATGGTGTCAAAAACGATGACATGCTGAAGATGCGTGCAGGCCCCGGAATTGGCTACATTGTCATCGTAGGCCTGCCTAACGGCGCCGTGGTGCGGGTCAACAGTTGTCAGCTGATCGGTGGCACCCGCTGGTGTAAGGTCTCGTTAGAACAGGCACCAGCATTGAAGGGATATGTGTCTTCGTCATACCTGCGGGAGAAGTGATTGGAGGGTGGCCAGCTCTCGCTGAATTAATTTTTGACAAAAATACTGCGACGCAAGAATGCCAGATCACTGCGTCAGCCAAATAGCTAACGCCAAACCATGGATGACCGCAAAGGTCACTGAGGGATAAATGCGTAGACTATGCTGACTTCGGCGTTTTGCCTTCCGGCAGTCGCTGGCTAGTCACAGGACATCGCCCCCACCGATCCCGCCGTGATTCCGCTTGGCACCATCATTCTGAACGGAGCATCGGTCGCCAACTGCGTGCCGTTGGATGTCGAAAGATCGAATGACGACACACGTCCCGTCTGTGTCGGGCGGGGCATTGGATGCGGTGAGATGCCGGGTGCCACGCTGGATCAAAGCCAGTTCGACCGCCTGCCCACTGGCGCGCGGGCCAACACGCTGGTCAAGCGTTTGCCTTCTGTCTTGACTGGCGGTGGTCCCGGCGAAGACAAAGACGCCCGTGTGTTGGGTCTGGACAAGGAATATACCCGGACCGTGGTCGACGGGCTTCAGCCGCCCGATGGCGGTGAGAAGCGCGAGTTCAACCTGGACCGTTTTCCCGCTGCCATGGTCGATTCAGTCGAAGTTGTGCGCGCCAAGACGGCCGATATGGAGGCCGACGGCATTGCAGGCAAGATCATCCTGAATACCAAGGACATTCCAGAAACGCCGACCCGCAACGTGTCAATCAGTGCCGGAAACGGATCGGATGGGGTAAACACCTATGGGCTTTCCGGCCACATCGGCGGCATGATCACCCCTGATTTCGGCGCGCAGGCAGTTTTGAGCTTTTCCCGTGATGGCGGATCGAAAGACAAAGTCAAAACTGCCAGCAATGGCAGTTCCGAAACCGAAAACGAGATCAAGCCGATCACCTCGCGTGAGTTTCTAAGTGACGTGATGCTTGGCACCGATGCAGGCACCTTCCGTTTCAAGCCGATTTGGCTGTGGCAAAATGAAACGAAGGATAAGACCAAGCAGAAATTCAACGCGGCAGGGGTGGCGACTGGTTCTGAGGCCGAGCAAGAAGACAAAATCAAACAGACTCAGGGCGCGACGCTGTCTTGGGCCGAGACATTCGGAACCGTTGAGGTTGAGGCGCGCGCCGCACTGATGCGCGGCGAAGAAGATAAGAAAAAGCAGAAATCCACCTATCGTGCTGACGGCTCGTTGCAGGCAACGGAAACTGAAACCGAACACAAGGTCGACGACAATCATAGTCTCGAACTGGATGCGAAAGTCCCGGTATCTCTGGGCGCGCTTGACGGTAAAGTGAAGTTCGGACTGGCGTATCGCGACAAACACCGCACCAAAGACAAGGACAAGAACGGCGTTCCCGCCACTGGCAAGGATCGCTACATCCTTGACGAGGAATATGCTGTGGCTTTTGTCATGGGCGATTTCAAACGGGGCGACGTCACCCTCAAGCCGGGCCTGCGCTACGAATACAATCGCCTTGATGGGCATGATCCGACATCGGGTGCCCGTTCGGGTGGGGCCGCGCGCGACGTTCTGCCGTCGCTTGTCGCCACTTGGCAGATCAATGACGCGTGGCTGCTGTCGGGCGGGGTTGGCAAATCTGTAAACAGGCCAAAGTTCGACCAACTTTCGCCGTTTTCCACGACGAGCGGTGGCACCACGACAGTCGGCAATCCCGATCTCGATCCGCAGCGCGCCAATCCCTACGATCTTGACCTGACCTATAAAGGTGACCGGGCAGAGTTGGTGTTTGGCGTCTGGCATCGCAATATCAAGGGCGTGATCGAAGATATGGCCTTTGGCACCGACGCCAGCGGCAACACGCTGGTGTCGCCGCAAAATGTCGGCAACGGCACGACGACCGGCATATCCTTGACGCAGCGTGTGAGTTTTGACCACCTCGCCAGCCCGATCTGGAGCGGCTTCACCCTGGGGTCGAACCAGAACTTCGCGGGTTCCAAGCTGTATGTTGCCGAGACGAACACCACGCGGGCGTTCAAAGAGCGGCCGGAAGTCTGGGGTGACGTCTTCGTGGAATGGCACAACCCGACCGACGCGCTGTCGCTGATGGCATCAGCTGGCTATGCCGGGGAGATCAGATCGGCGGGCGACAACGGTGACGAGGTGCGCGACAGTGAACTGACGCTGAATCTGAAAGCCTCTTACACCTTTGACAATGGCACGCAGGTTTACCTGATGGGTGAAAATCTGCTGAAAACCGAGCGCGTGAAGCGCAAGGCGAATGGCGATGTTGAACGAGAGGCCGGGCCTTCGCTGATCTCGGTCGGTCTTACCAAACGCTTTTGAAGTCTGAACCCCGAGCGCTGAAGCCGTGGCGCTAATCCCCGAAACCCTGCATCGAGGCAATCATGAACCTTCGCAAGATCCACACCTTGGCCTCTGTCCTGCTGATCGTCCCGACCCTGATCGTGGGTGGAACCGCCATATTGATTGCCCACCACGATAGTTTGGGCACAAAGAAAGTGCATCTGCCGTTGGCTGCCGACACAGCCGAGGCAAAGTCGCTGATGCTGCGCTACGATGTGTGGGGGGGCGCAACCGACCATGATGGGTGCCGTGCTGTATGCGACGAAATACGGCCTGATGCGGTCGGTTGACCGCGCTGCGCCAGTTGTTGCGGGCTTGCCGTACGATTTGCGCGACATTGACCGGATAGACAGTGGCGCATTGATTGCAGCAGCGAAGGAAGGCCTGTTCCTGCAGTCTGCGCCCGACAAATGGGTGCAGTTGGCACAGGGGGATTTCCGCAGCCTGTCACGCGAGGATGATGGCTTTCTTGCCACCTCTGATGAAGGCGTCTGGCGGGTCACGGCCTATGGCATCGCCCGGCCTGACACAGCTTTTGGTGCCCCGCTGGCGGAAGGCATGGCAGGTGCGACGCCGCCACCCTACACGTTGGAAAAACTGGTGATGGATTTGCATACGGGCAAGTTCTTCTTTGGCAAGACGTGGGAATGGATCTGGATCGACGTCGTCGGCGGGGCCATGGTTTTGCTGGGCATCACCGGCATTGTGATCTGGCGGCGGTCTGAAAAGGCAAAGGCGCGTCTGGCCGAAGCCAAGCTTGCTCCTCGTGCGCAACCGCTGGTTTTGTCCGCCGAGTTATCGGGTTAGTCCTTGCGCTGCTACTGATCGGATTGCCCGCCGCCTTTGGGCTGTGGCACCTTGCAGGGGTCTGGCTGCACTTTGGAGCAGGCAAACCGCCGAGAGGGCCGCTGCTGGTTTGCGCCTGATGGTGATCTGGCGTGACGATCCGACAACAGAGGTGTTTCGGCTGTGGCTGGTTGGTTGGCCGCTGATGCTGCCGCGCTTTGCGGCTGGTCAGCATGTGGTGGTCATCGTCGCCATGCCCGATGGCCGCCAGTTAAAGCGGGCCTATTCACTGGCTGGTCGCGCCGTCCGCTGTTCTACTGCCTCGCCATTCGCAAGAATGCTGAAGCCAGTGGTGCGCTGCACAGAAGTGCCAAGCTATTCTGTCGGCTGGCGGTCTCTGCCCCGGAGGGCCACTCCACCGACCCTTACCCGCGCGCACCGCTGATCCTCGTGGCAGGCGGCATCGGGATAACATCGTTCCGGGCGCTGACGCTGGAACGTGCTGCCCGCAAGTGGCCAGCACCAATCACTCTGCATCATACTGCACGCGACCCTGCCGAATAGCTGTGGAGCAGTTCGCTGGTGCGTCGGGCCTCTTACCGTTTCGGCTTCCGTTATCTTCCCCGCGCCACCAGCAGCCAGCAGCGCCCAAGTGTTGCGGAGATAATGGCGCAGGTTGGACCTGACACCCATATCATGATCTGCGCAGGCGATGCCCTGACCCAAGACCTACGTCTTGGCCTGCTGGCGGGCGGCTTTCCAGAGGATCGGTTGTACATCGAGGCATTTTCACTGGCGCTTGTTGCCGAAGATCTCGGGACCACGATTTCATTGGGCAATCACAGCTTCCGGCCCGGCCCGATCGGTTCGTTGCTGGAAGCGCTGGAGCAGGGCAAGGTTGCACCAGACAGCCAATGCCGCTGGCGGTTGTACTCTGTGTTCAGTCGAAATAATCGAAGGTCAAGCGCGCGACATTCTAGCCGGCTCACCAGCAACCGGTCGCGTGCTTGCTTGTTCGGTTATTCCTCAAACTGATCTGAAGATCCGGCATATCGGCTAAAGGGGCCGCCACAAAGAGGTTCGTTTAGAGTGGTGTCCGTGCACACCGCCGCGGACAAAACCGAGTTAAATGCAGAACTAGAATGCACTCCGGCAAGACAAGACAGCCCAACCCACCTTGCGACGCGGTAGGTTGGGCTTTTGGTGCTCAGTCCCAGATCTCGTGGTCAACGCCTTTCGAGATCGCGGGGTGATCGGCTGCGCGGAACTTGGGCTCTACTCCGGCGCGACGCTGTTCAAAATAGTTCCGCGTCAGGGCGACCACCGTTCCTGAAAGCGCGAGGATCGCGATCAGGTTGATTGTTGCCATCAGTCCCATCGAGGCATCGGCAAGATCGAACACCGTGGCGACGGCCTGCAGTGCCCCCCAGACCACCATGACCAGAACCGCGACGCGCAGGGTCATCAGACCGGCCTTGTTGCCGATGCCCAGGTAGGACAGTGCCATTTCGGAATAGGCGTAGTTGCCGATGATCGAGGTGAACGCGAAGAAGAAGATCGCAACCGCTACGAACCAAGGGCCGACCGTGCCGATATGGTCGCTAAGGGCAGCTTGAGTCAGTTGCGTGCCCGTCAGTTCGCCACCCGGTGTATAGACGCCGGACAGCAGGATCATCAGCGCCGTGCAGGTGCAGATCAGGATCGTGTCAATAAAGACGCCGAGGGCCTGCACAAAGCCCTGGCTGGACGGGTGGTGCGGGTTGGGCGTCGCCGCCGCCGCGATGTTCGGGGCCGAGCCCATGCCTGCCTCGTTCGAGAAGAGGCCACGTTTGACCCCGTTCAGCATGGCTGCAGCAACCCCGCCGGTCACGCCGCCCGCTGCCTCGGTCAGGCCGAAGGCGTTCGAAATAATGTGCCACAGCATCGCGGGCACCTCGGAGATATTCATCAGGACAACGATGATGGCGACCAGCAAGTAGATTCCGGCCATGAACGGCACGACGTATTCGGCCACGGCGGCGATCTTGCGGATACCGCCAAAGATCACCACGGCGGTAAGTGCCGCCAGAAACAGCCCGGTCGCGATTTTAGGGATCGCAAAGGCACCCATCATCGCATCGGCGATGGAATTGGCTTGAACCGCATTGAAGACCAGCCCGAACGACAGGATCAGGCAGACCGAGAATACCCCGCCCAGCCAGGGCTGTCCCAGCCCATGTGCGATATAAAAGGCCGGGCCGCCGCGATAGACCGCCGTGGCATCACTGGTATCCTTTACCTTGTAGAGCTGGGCGAGAGTCGATTCCGCATAGGCGGTTGCCATGCCGACGAAAGCTACGATCCACATCCAGAAGATCGCCCCCGGCCCGCCCAGGACCAAGGCGACTGCTACGCCAGCGATATTGCCAGTTCCCACCCGCGAGGCAAGGCTGGTGCATAGCGCCTGAAAGGGCGAGATGCCTTGCCTGTCGCCCGCGGGCGCGGCAGTGATCGAGCGGATCATCTCACCGAAATGCAGCACTTGCTGGAAGCGCAGCCGGATCGAGAAGTAAATCCCAATTGCGATTAGCCCATAGATCAGGACATAACCCCAGAAGACAGTATTCAGGAAATTGATGATCGTCGTCATCTCACATGCTCCTTGCAGTTGGTGGCCCATATCCACGGAATCGTTAAGGTAGAATCTTTCTGCCGCGACACCAGTGTTTTCTGCATTTCCATGGGGTTGGGATGGGAAGGGAAATAGCCCCCAGTCCGCCGGTTCATCTGGCCCCGATGCAATGCGGAACTGGAAGGTCGGGTGTAGTCACAGACAGCCATTCCCATGCCGCAGCGATATCAAGCCACTCTCCGCCCCTTGCGTTGGTCGCGTCCACCACGATGCGCTCGGCCCTTTACAGGTGGTCATCGCCAGCAGGATGCTGCATTTCGGTTTCCCTTACAGCAGGCGCACTGCGTGCCAAGAAGCTGCGGGTGCCATTGAACACCAGAATCATCGCGACCGTGAGGGCCCAGATCACAACGCCAATCCACTGCTGCTGCACTTGGTCGGCATCGTTGTAGACGCGGCCAAGATAGCGCACTGAATTCTGGTGCGAAATATGCATCAGGATCGCCAACAGAACGCTGCCGGAGGAGTTCTGGAAGACCCAGGTGAACACGATTGCCGCAATCACCGGCATCAGCGCGCCGTAGGCTGTGAAGTCATCAACCAAGATCAGCGGCAGATGCCAGACGGCCCAGACCGCGCCCAGGATCAGACTTGCGGTCAAGGCGGAATACCGGGCAAGCAATCGCGGCAAGGCAAAGCCGCGCCAGCCGATCTCTTCTCCAACCGGTCCGCTGAACACGGCGTAAATCAGGATCATCGGCAGCATTTGCCCGGCTGGCGGGATTGCGTTCCAGTCGGGTTCAGCAGACCCAACGACCGGGTTCAACAGGACGGATGCCAGTTGCGCCCCAAAAGGCAGGCCAAGGGCGACACCATACCAGATCGCGCCGACGCGCCAGCGAACCGCGGCAGCCAAAAGGTCGCGAATGCCGCGCCACCCGCTTGCCAGCGCCGTAATCAGGATGGCGGCAACGGCCGGTCCGAAGGTGAACCATGGAATGCTTTCACCGCCAGAGTTGTAGAACGGAACGAAAGCGACCCAGCTCAGCACGAGCGACAGGGCGAAAAACAGTGGCGTCTGGTGCCTGTGTATGCATGTGAATTGCGTATGCATTGGAGTTCCTTTCATCCACACGAGGATTCTTGAGCAGCTTGGTGCAGTGGGCGGAGGTGAGTTGCGCTGTCGTCAGAGCGTTATCTGACACTCATCAAACTGCAGTCGAAAGTCCCGAGGAAAGTCATACAGATCTCTGATCACGCACGGCCTGCTGCGGTTAATACGGCCGGGCAATTTCCGCATCCGGGTACATGTCGCCTTCAGCGGAGGCTTGGATCGAAATCAGGCATGAAACAGTGCGTTGCGGGTGGAATCAGTCTTTGGGCAATCGCAAGCGCGTTTGCACCAATCATATATGCAAGAGCCATGGCCCGGACCTAGGATGGTCGGGGCCAGAGGATCTTTCCTGCCCGATCACTCGGCCACCGTCGCGGATTCGCGCGCGATACCTGACAGGCTCAGTTCAACCCGCTCGCGAACTGCGGGTAAGCCAGCCATGGCAGACAGAATGAGATTGCGCACAGCCCTCTTCAGTGGCGAGCGCATGGTCGCAGCGGATGTCATACGGCCCGCCAGTCGGAGAACTTCAGCTGCCGCTGGGCGACGCAACACCTCGTAGCTATCAAGGCTCGCGCGGTCGGCCTGACCAACAATGACACGCCCCAAGAGCCTTCCCAGCGTATAAGCGTCAACGATGCCGGTATTCATCCCCTGACCGCCTGCGGGGCTATGCGCATGGGCGGCATCACCTGCGATGAACACGCGGCCTTTGCTGTAGCTGCGAGCCAGCCGGTGATGCAGTCGAAACCGGGAACTCCAGTGAACGTCCAGCACCTTGCCAAGTTTCGGGGCCGTTGGGCCACGGGCCTGCAAGAGCGATTGGATCAGGCTTGCGTCCGGCTTTTCGGGGGCGTCTTCCACAGTCGCGACGATGCGAAGACTGCCGCCGGGAAGCGGGGCAACGACCACCAGCCCCGCCGGTGAGAAGAACAACGAAACTTCGTCCCGGTTCTGGGCCCCTTCGACGTTGACATCTGCAAGGATGAACGATCCTTCGTACTGATCGCCGTCGAAGGCAATTCCGCAAGCCTTGCGGACCTCGCTATGAATTCCGTCTGCACCGACAACGTAGGTTGCCGAAACCTTGGTGATACCGTCGGGCGTTAGCAGATCCACGACCACATGATCGATTTCCTCTCGCAGCGAGGAGAAGGTGGCGCCTCGCACCACATCGACGCCAAGCTCAGCCAGCCTTGCCAGCATGATCGCCTCCGTCCGGTCCTGCGGCAGCATCAGCAGATAGTTGTGCCTGCTCGGCAGCCGATCAAAGCGGAACGTGCCAATCATGCGATCACGATCACGGAATGCGAACTTTTGAATTTGAAGGCCTTCGGATTTCATCGGTCCTGCAATGCCGATGCGGTCCAGAATATCCAGCGTGTGGGCATGGATCACCGCGGCGCGTGATGTTGTCTGATGTGTCAGCGCACGGTCCACCAGCATGGGACGGATGCCCTGTTCGGCAAGAGTGATCGCAAGGGCCATACCAACGGGCCCCGCGCCTACGATCAGTACGTCAGTCGAAGTTTGGTGCATTTCATTCTCCTTTTTCATGATCAGGGGCGAGTCCGGCGCACGCAGTGACGAGCGCAGAACACTGCCCTGCGCGCCGGCCCTCGTACGGATGGTGATTAGGTTGGATTTTGGACGAACTGTCCGAATCAATTAGTCAACGCTTGTAGACATAATTGAAAAGCCCCCATTTTGTCAACATGTGTTGACTTTATGAACTGCTTGCCGATGATGCATCACGCAACCGAGATCGCTGCAGTGAAAGGGATCAGCCCAAGTGAAAAAGTCCGACAAGACCCGTGCCACCATCGTCACAGCGGCGAGATTGCTGTTCAGCCGGAATGGCTTCGATCAAACAACCGTTCGCGACATTGCGGCTGAGGCGGGCATCGACCCCGCACTGATTGTTCGATACTTTGGCGGCAAGGAAGCGCTCTTCATTCAGGCCGCTGACATTGCGCTTGAGTTGCCTGATGTCTCTTCAATAGACCGCTTGGACATAGGACTGAGCCTTGCCAAGCATTTTCTCAAGATGTGGGAGGACGGCGGTAGCCACGGCGGACTTCCCGTACTGTTGCGGTCGGCCGCGTCAAATGAGGGTGCGGCAGAGCGCCTTCGAGAGATATTCGCGCGTCAGGTCGTGCCCGTCCTGCGTCCGATTTTGCCCGAGGATTGCGCATTGGAACGCGCCGCCATGATCTCGACGCAACTGCTTGGCGTCGCTCTTTGCCGCCACATCCTCAAACTTCCGCCATTGGTTGCGATTCCGGCGGACCGGCTGGCGGTGCTGGTCGGTGCGGCAATCCAGAACCTGATCATCGATACTCCGAGGGATTGAACGCATCCAGTGATCTGCTAGAAAAATCATCGACTCGCATCCGGTTTGGATGATCGCCGTTAGCGTTCCCGATACCGCGACTGTCCAGATGTGTGGGCCGGGTGTGTCTTTTGCTTTGGCAGCTAGAGTGAACGTTAATTCCGTCCACACAAAGGACCTTCTAGGCCCTATTTCGCCGCGACCACGGTGAGCGACGACCGCTTCAGGGCACGCCACTGCGAAGCGCATAAGCGCGCATCGCTGGGCCAACTGATTGGGAAACCTTGTCGCAGACTTGATCTGTCCGTCGGGTCGGTCATCTGCTTTTCGACGGCGATCCATTCTCTGGGCGGCCCTGCTGATTCCTGCAGTATTTGTGCGGCGGGCTTTGTCGGTCTGATCAATGTTCTGGTCATCACGCGGCTCAATGTGCACCCGATCATCGCCACGTTGGCAATACAATACATCATGTCGGGAATCACCCGAATCTTGCGTGCGGTGTCGGGCGGGAAAATTCCCGACATCGTCATCGCGGCGGTTCAGGGCAGCTTTCTAGATCTGTCGCTACCGCTTTTCTGGGGGCTGTTCGCCATCGAACTCACCCTCCCACTCCAAAATTGAGATTACAGAAGGTGTCTCGCTGAATCGACAAATCCTACAGACGCTGTAATTGTGGGTCTAGGTCAGGCTTGGCTTCTATGATCGCCGGGGTCATGGTCCTTTGCGAGGCCAAATTGGCAAGTCCAAAGCCCGAGACGGCGCAGTAACTTGACCAAATAAACCTTTCAACTTTGGAAAAACCATTCCGATGTAATGACAGGGGGATGAGTTAAAACAGGGGGGGACCAGTTAAAGCTGCGTAGCCAACTGAAATAGAACGATGCTACGATCAAACGCACGGACTAGGACTGTTGCTGATGCGACGTTCTTCCAGCAGAATACGAAGTATATATGCGACGTTCGGACAGCAATCAGAGCGGCTTAGCTCTTTGTGAGCCAAGGCCATCATTCCAAGGGAGGCAGGATGCGATTTCACACGCCGCAGAGCTTTGAGCAGGCTGTCGCGATTGCGACGGGTGCTTCGGGGCTAACAAGGTTTCTTGCGGGCGGAACGGATGTTCTCGTCCAACTTCGCGTGGCGATTGTCACACCGGATGATCTGATCGACCTCAAGCATATCCCCGGCGTTAAGGACATAACCCGCACCGACGAAGGGGGGTGGCGGATTGGCATCGCAGTCTCGGGGGCGGAACTGGGGCGGCATGCTGGTGTTTGTGCTGATTGGCCGGGTGTGGTCGAAGGCATGCAACTGGTCGGCTCGACGCAAGTGCAGGGCCGCGCCACGCTGGTGGGTAATCTGTGCAACGGCTCCCCCGCCGCCGACAGCGTGCCGGGGATGGTGGCTGCGGGTGCCAAGGTGTCGGTGATCGGGCCGAATGGCAGCCGCGAGGTGGCCGTTGAGAATATTCCGGCAGGCCCCAGCCGCACCACACTGCAACCGGGTGAGGTGATCACCGCGATCCTATTGCCGCCGCGCGGGACGCAGGGCGGCGATGCCTATTTGCGGTTTATCCCGCGCACCGAGATGGACATTGCCGTCGTCGGCGTGGCCGTGAACCTGCGCTGCGATGGGTCAAAGATCACCGAGGCGCGGATTGCCTTGGGGGCGGTGGCACCGAAGATCCTGCTGGCGCCCGCAGCCGCGCAGGCGATCATCGGCACCACGCTGGACGACGCAGCCTTGGCAGCCCTCTCCGCAGCTGCGATTTCCGCCAGCACCCCGATATCCGATAAACGCGGTACCGCCACATTCCGCAAAGACATCGTGGGCGTGTTGGTGCAACGCGCCGCACGCATCGCCTACGCTCGCGCTGAAGGAGCCGCAGCATGAGCAAGATCCATGTCACCACCACGGTGAACGGCGATGCAGTCGAGTTTCTGGCCGATCCGCGCGACACTCTGCTGGATTGCCTGCGCGATCAGTTGGGCCTGACCGGCACGAAGGAAGGCTGTGGCACCGGCGATTGCGGCGCTTGTTCGGTGCAACTTGACGGGGTTTTGGTGTGTTCGTGCCTTGTGCTGGGAGCGGAAGCCGAGGGCAAAACGGTGGCCACGGTTGAGGGCTTGTCAAACGGTCCCGACCTGCACCCGTTGCAGCGTAAGTTCATCGAACATGCCGCCCTGCAATGCGGGTTTTGCACGCCGGGGATCTTGGTTGCCGCTAATGCGCTGCTGACGCAGAACCCCGACCCGACCGAAACCGAGGTGCGCTATTGGCTGGCGGGCAATCTGTGCCGCTGCACCGGCTATGACAAAATCATCCGCGCCGTAATGGATGCGGGCGCTGAAATGCGGGGGGCGAACTGATGCCGAAGGATGATCTGAAAACCACCTACCGTCTGGTTGGTACAAGGCCCAACCGCCCCGATGGCCTAGACAAGGTGACGGGCCGCGCGCGCTATGGCGCAGATATTTCGGCACCTGGTATGCTGCATGCCGCCGTGGTGCGCTCGCCGCATGCCCATGCGCGGATCATCCGCATTGACGCCTCGAAAGCGCTGGCGTTGGAGGGTGTGAAGGCAGTGATCACGCGGGCCGATTTCCCCACCGGGCTGACCGGCGAAGATTGGAACCTGCAGGAAAACACCCTTGCGGGCGATGTGGCGCTGTATGACGGCCATGCGGTGGCTGCCGTTGCGGCCACCTCGAAACTTCTGGCGCAGGATGCGGCACGGCTGGTTGAGGTCGAATACGAAGTGCTGCCGCATGTCATCGACGTTGATGCGGCAATGCAGCCCGACGCCCCTGTGATCCGCGCAGGTACCGCAGATCATTCGGTGCCGGAAGGCATGCACCCCAATGTGGTGAAGTATATCGAGTTCGGCCATGGCGACATGGACGCGGGCTTTGCTGCCGCCGATCTGGTGCGCGCGCAAAGCTACAAGACCGAAGCCACCCATCAGGGCTATATCGAACCCCACGCCTGCCTTGGCCAGATGGGCGAGGATGGCAAGGGTGAGATGTGGGTTTGCACCCAAGGCCAGTGGTATATCCGCCGGATGTGCTCGGCAGTACTGGGCACCGAGGCGTCGCAACTGCGCGTGACGCCCTCGGAAATCGGCGGCGGCTTTGGCGGCAAGACTACGATTTTCATGGAGCCGCTGGCGCTGGCTTTGTCGCGCAAAGCTGGGGGCCGTCCGGTGAAACTGGTGATGAGCCGCGCCGAGGTGCTGCGCGCCACCGGGCCAACAGCTTCGGCCTCGATGGATGTCAAGATGGGGATGAAGGCCGATGGCAGCATCACCGCCGCTTCGGTCAATTTTCGGATGCAGGGCGGGGCCTTCATTGGATCATCCCCGGTGGGTGAGGCTTTGTCGTGTGCGCTGGCCTGCTACACCGTCCCGGCGGTGTTTCACCAAGGCTACGAGGTTCTGGCCAACCGCCCGAAAGCCGCCGCCTACCGCGCGCCCGGCTCGCCTATGGCGGCCTTTGCGGTGGAAAGCTTGCTGGATGAGATGTGCCATGAGTTGGGGCTTGATCCTTTGGCGGTGCGCCTGAAGAACGCCGCGCGCGAAGGCGCGAAGGCCAGCTACGGCCCAACCTACAACCGCATCGGTCTGGTGGAAACGCTAGAGGCGACGATGGCGCATGCCAACCTGAAGGTGCCGCTTGGCCCCAATCAGGGACGCGGTGCTGCGGCGGGGTTTTGGTTCAACCATGGCGGCGAGACCTCGGTTTCCTTGGCGATTGGCGAAGATGGCACGGTGACGGTGTCGGTCGGCACGCCGGACGTTGGCGGCAGTCGGGCATCTTTGGGGATGATGACGGCTGAAACGCTGGGCATCGCCTACGAATCCGTGCGGGTGAATATCGTCGAAACCGGGGCTTTGGGCGTGAACGAACCGACGCATGGAAGCCGCGCCACCTTTGCCAGCGGCTTGGCAGCGGTTGAGGCCGCCAAGCAGGCGATTGCCCAAATGTGTGCCCGTGCCGCCGCCGAATGGGGGATTGATGCAGAGGCTGTCGAATGGCTCGACGGTGCGGCGGTTCCCGCCGGGCCGAACGCCGGGAAGTTCCCGCCGATGAGCATTGCGGAAATCGGGGCCAAGATGGGCAGCACCGGCGGGCCGATCTCGGGCCACCATGAGGTGACGGCGGGCGGCGTGGGGGCCAGCTTTGGCGCGCATGTGGTGGATGTCGAGGTTGATCCCGAAACCGGGCGCACCACGGTGTTGCGCTATCTGGTGGTGCAGGATGCCGGCCGCGCGATCCATCCGGCCTATGTGGAAGGCCAGTATCAGGGGGGCGCTGTGCAAGGCATCGGCTGGGCGCTGAACGAGGAGTATGTGTATGGCGCTGATGGGCGGCTGCAAAATGCAGTGTTCCTGGATTACCGTATTCCCGTCGCCTCTGACCTGCCGATGATCGACACGGTGATTGTCGAAGTGCCGAACCCCGGCCATCCTTACGGGGTGCGGGGGGTAGGCGAAACTGGCATCACGCCGCCGTTGCCTGCGCTGGCCAATGCGATTGCCGCCGCCACGGGTGCGCGCTTGCGCAGCCTGCCGATGTCACCGCCCAAGGTTCTGGCGGCCATCAAGGCAAACGCGCGTGGTTGAGATCAACCTTTGGTCGGGCCTGCGTAGGTTTGCCAATGACCAGACAGTGATTTCGGTCAACGGTTACACTGTCCGCGAGATTCTGGATGCGCTCGTCAAAGCGCATCCGGCCCTGCTGCCCATAATCAAATCAGGGGTTTCGGTGTCAGTGAATGGTCAAATCGTCACCAACATGTTCGCCGCTATTGATGCTTCGGACGAAGTTTATGTGATTCAACGCATCAAGGGTGGCTGAACAATATATAGAGTAGCCGATTAAATTTCGCCCGAAGATCCCGCCATCTTCACCGATTGTGTCCGCTCAGATTGTTTGGGCGATACTGAGAAAACTTCAATAGCGCGCGCCAGGCCGGCGCGCAGTATGGACAACTCTCAGTTAGGTGTTGCTGCGGCGCGCTCTAGCTATCTCTCCCCATTTCTCCTCGTTCACCCCTGCAGACCGTGAGCCCGGATGTTGGGTTTAGCCTTGGAAGGTCGAGCGAGCTGCTGCAATCTTGGGCATCATTCTTCACAGCGGCCTTGGTGACCTCCGTCACCAGCTTCCTGCTCGGCACACCCCACTTCTAATGGGGGTGCATTCGTAGAACTTACGCGGCCATTTTCAGTTTCTGTGCGGGTGTGATGCCGCCGATGCCCGTGTTCGGGCGATCATTGTTGTAAGTCCATAGCCATTGCGTGGCGAAGTCCTGTG
>NZ_JAXMJJ010000102.1:0-15259 GCF_034376685.1 Cypionkella sp. | reverse complement strand
TCGTTCATCTTGCCGAGAAAATTCTACTTATGCAGCCCCTTACTTTCGGGGAAGATTACCGGTCAGCATGTGCTGCACCACATCGACGCCAAGCTCGTGCTGGGCATCGACAAAGGCAATATGGTCAATCCGCGCCTGTTTCACATCCAGCACATCGCCAAATAGCAGGCTGGTCGCATTGGCGGGCATCAATCCCGCGCGCAGGGCCAATGGTCCGCGCGACTATCAGCAATTCGCGTGTATCATTCACGAAGCTTTCGAAAAGCTTGCCCTCACCCAGCCGGGCCACGCTTCGATGACGGTGTTTGCGGTCATGAACAGCCCCTCATTTTCGCCATCCATCAGCCGCCAATTGACGCGCGCTAGATCATCACCGCGAAGATCAGCGTAAACAGGAACAGGACGATCTTGTGCAAGCCGGTAAAGTTTACCGCCCGGGGCAGGCGTATCTTTCAGGAAATGTGTCTCGTTCGCGGCCTTTGTCGTAGACCAGCGATTTTGGCGGGTCCGCTCTGAGCTGTGCGACATAGCGCATCACGAAAGCTAAGGTGACAACCCAGCGCAGCGTCAATATGATCAGTCGCAATATCAGCCCATCAGCAAATGTCACTTGCGCAGCATCTGACGCGATCACGGTCGAGAATACGTTGATGCTATCCCCCACGACTGCGCCCAGCAGGATCACCGCCAGCGGCCCGTGCTACGCCCGCGTCAATCGCCCCGGATGCCGTGACGACTCTGACGAACTCGCCAATGTTTTGCACGAACAAGGAAACTCATGGCATTCGCGATGTAGGCTACCGGATCGTAGAACCCGGTAATCGGCGGGAGGAACAGGTCGAAAACGCGCCGTGGGTTGGCCATGATTGCAGAATAACTGCCCGCGTTGGGCAGGTCATTGCCCGAGGCTTCGGACGCAATGCGCTGTTACTGGCATGACGGAATAATTCAGGTCAGCGCGGCGGCAAACTCGATCAGGCTGAACAGAATAGTGAAAGCGGATGGAAAAAGGAAATCGGGCTTCTCAGTCATGGTATAGGGCTTCTCCAGCAGGTGACATATTCCAGTCAGACTAGTGGGGAAGAGCAGGGCTGGGCTGACATAGATCAGGACTTTGCCCTGCAGTTTTGTGCAACGATGCGCCAAAGACGCGAAAGGTCCACCCATTGTCCCCGTCCGCACCAGAGCCCGCTTCCAAAGTCGACTTGTGTCAGGGTCTGTCGCGTGCCGAAGCACAGGCGCGACTCGATGCTGAAGGCTTCAACGAACTGCCACGCATTCGCGGCCGTTCCCCCTTGCGGATTGTGCTTGATGTCCTGCGCGAGCCGATGCTGACCCTGTTGATTGTCGGGGGCGTAGTTTATCTGTTGCTGGGTAGCCGCGATGAGGCATTGATCTTGTTGGCCTTTGCCTGTCTGTCGGTCGGCATTACGGTCGTGCAGGAGACGCGTACCGAACGCGTGCTTGAGGCCCTGCGTGATTTGACAAGCCCGCGGGCCCTAGTGATTCGGGGCGGCGAACGACTGCGGATCGCCGGGCGTAATGTGGTGCGCGGCGATCTGATCGTGCTGTCGGAAGGGGACAGAGTGCCCGCAGATGCCGCGCTGCTGGAAGCAACCGGCCTTTCATCCGACGAGTCCCTGTTGACTGGCGAGGCTGTGCCGGTGCGCAAGGTCGCGGGAAACCCGGACGTCGAATCCCGTCCAGGCGGAGACGATCAGCCGATGGTGTATTCGGGCAGTCTCATCGTGCAGGGGGCTGCCTTGGCGCAGGTGACAGCGACGGGGTCTGCTTCCGAAATTGGCAAGATCGGCACTTCTCTGGGAAAGCTGGAGATTGAAACGCCCCACTTGCAACTACAGATGCGCAAGTTGGTTATTGTGTTTGCCGCTGTTGGGGCCGCGGTCAGCGTTGCTGTTGTCGTCCTTTACGGCTTGCTGCGCGGCGGCTGGCTGGAAGGCGTGCTGGCTGGCATCGCTGTCGGCATGTCGATGCTGCCCGAGGAATTTCCTATGGTGCTGGCCGTGTTCATGGCTATGGGAGCATGGCGGATCTCCAAGGTCCGAGTGCTGACGCGGCGTGCCTCGGCGATTGAAACGCTGGGAGCGGCGTCAGTGCTGTGCACAGACAAGACCGGCACACTGACCGAAAACCGCATGACGATAACCGAATTGAGGTTGGCCGATGGCACACCTGTAACCATCGGCACTGTCCTGCCCCAGGCGTTCCGCGAACTCGCGGCGGCGGGGGTCATGGCGTCAGCACCCGAGCCATTTGACCCTATGGAGAAAGCTTTTCACGCACTCGTTCAGGCTGATCTGCGCGCAGGAGAAATCCTACCCGGTGGTGGGCGGGCATTGGCGCGTAGCTATGCTCTGTCGCCCGATCTGCTCGCGATGTCGCAGGCTTGGGAAACGCCCGACGCAGGCTGGCAGATTGCGGCAAAGGGTGCACCCGAGGCGATTGCCGATCTATGCCAGTTCGGGGCGGTCGCCCGCGCGGCAATCACCGCGCAGGTTGATCAGATGGCACAGGCGGGGTTGCGGGTTCTGGCGGTGGCTGAGGCCGCCTTTGCAGGTGACAATCTGCCCGCCAGCCAGCGTGATTTCGCCTTTCGTTTTCAGGGGCTGGTCGGGCTGGCCGACCCGCTGCGCGCCTCGGTGCCGGGTGCCGTTGCCCAATGCCGCAGTGCTGGCATCAAAGTGATCATGATCACCGGAGACTATCCAGCCACCGCGCAAAGCATCGCGGCGCAGGCCGGATTGGAAGGCGACCGCGTGATCACCGGACCCGAACTCGCCTTGATGACGGACGTTGATCTGGCTAAAGCCGTCAAGGATGTCACTATCTTTGCCCGCATTATGCCGGAACAAAAGCTGCGCATCGTGACAGCGCTCAAGGTCGCGGGTGCGGTCGTGGCGATGACCGGCGACGGGGTAAATGACGCACCTTCGCTGAAGGCCGCGCATATCGGCGTGGCGATGGGCGGACGGGGAACGGACGTGGCACGCGAGGCCGCGAGTATCGTATTGCTGGATGATGATTTCGGCTCCATCGTCACGACTGTCCGGCTTGGGAGGCGCATCTACGACAACCTGCGGAAGGCAATGAGCTTCATTCTTGCAGTGCACGTCCCCATCGCAGGGCTGGCGCTGATGCCGTTCCTGTTCGGCATGCCTATCTTGTTCGGACCGGTGCATATCGCATTTCTTGAGATGGTGATCGACCCCGTCTGTTCGCTGGTGTTCGAGGCTGAAGCTGAAGAAGACGGCGTGATGGCCCGTCCGCCACGTCCACCAGCCGAGCCACTATTTTCCGGACCGACAATCCTGTGGAGCCTGCTGCAGGGGGCGTTGGTGTTGGGGGTCACAGCCACGATTTTTGCCCTGGGCTCGAGTTTTGGGCTATCGACCGATCAAGTGCGCGGCATGACTTTTGCTTCGCTGATCTTCGGCATAGTAGCATTGATCTTCGTTGACCGCTCTCAGTCATCTTCCGTTTTTATAGCTTTCAGTCGACCAAATCGCGCGCTGGCAGTGGTTTTGCCGATAGTGGCAGCACTACTCACGGTTACCCTGTTCTGGCAACCGGCCCGCGACCTGTTCGGTTTTGCCGCACTTGAACCGGTGTTTTTGGCAGTCCCGCTGATGGCGGGGCTGGGTATCTTGTTGTTGCTGGAGGCGTTGAAACCGATTTGGCGATGGGCGGTTCGTGCGGGGAACAAGAGCCGCGTTGCGGCCCCCGTGTCGCCGCACATTTGACAGACCCGAGATTATCGCGACTCTGCTGGCAACCTCATCGACCTGGCTCCGGTGCATGACTGCCGGGTTAGCGACGACGGCCTCACGCCGATCAATGGTGCCAGTGTTCGCATCCCTGCCAAAAGCTATCAGCGCGAGGGCTATCATGGTCGCCTAGTCTCGGGCATAGCTTTGCAAGTCGATGACGCCAATCGGCTTGGTAGTGCAAGTTTCGATCGCTGAAAGCATGCCAAGGACCAGCTGTTTCTACCCAGCTGTTTCTACGTAGTGATTTGGACATCCGTCTGCCAATGCACTTTTGCCTTCAACATTTCAGTCATTGTGAAACACCTCTTGCATCATGGCCCACCAGTCACCCGATGCCCGGCTTTCCAGCGGAGTCTGACACGGATCGGTCAGCGCCCACCACTTCTGGGTCATTGAATCGGCAGCAATCGCGGCCATGTCACCGGCGAAATCCACGCCGTGGTATTCCCAGGTACCAAACAGAATATTCTCTGGCTCACGCAGAAAGATCGTATAGTTGCGGATGTTGGAGGCCGATATCCGCGCCAGAACCTCTGGCCAGACTGCCGCATGCAATTCTTTGTATTCCGCCAGTTTTTCGGGCTTCAGCCCGATCATCATGCCCATACGCTGCATCACATCACCGCACCGATCTGCCATGGCACGAATTCGGCACCGCCAAAGCCCAAGCCTTCCGATTTGGTGATCTCGCCCGAGGCTGTGCGGATGAAAAGCTCGAACATCTCGCGGCCTTTTTGCTCCAGCGTGACGCCTTGCAGAATGTCGCCGGTGTTCAGATCCATATCTTCCTCCATCTTGGCGAACATCTCGGAGTTGGTGGCCACCTTGATGCAGGGCACTGGCTTATAGCCCGAAACCGAGCCGCGTCCGGTGGTGAACACGATCAGATTGGCCCCCGATGCCACCTGTCCGGTGACCGAGCAGGGATCGTAGCCGGGGCTGTCCATGAACACGAAGCCGCGCTGTGTGATCGGTTCGGCGAACAGATAGACGCCTGACAGCGGGGCCGAGCCGCCCTTGGCCACCGCGCCCAGGCTTTTTTCCAGGATGGTGGTCAAGCCGCCGCGCTTGTTGCCGGGGCTGGGGTTGTTGTTCATCTCGCCCTTGTTGCGGGCGGTGTAATCTTCCCACCAGGCGATGCGCTCCAGCAGCTTTTCGCCAACCTCGGGGCTGATGGCGCGGCGGGTCAGCAGGTGTTCGGCGCCGTAGATTTCCGAGGTTTCCGACAGGATCGTGGTGCCGCCATGCGCCACCAGAAGATCCGAGGCCACGCCAAGCGCGGGGTTGGCGGTTATGCCGGAATAGCCATCCGAGCCGCCGCATTGCATACCGATCATCAGTTCCGAAACCGGAATCGGCTCGCGGCGGCAGGTTTCGGCCACTTCGGCCAACGCGCGCAGGGCTTCGACGCCACGTTCGACGCTGCGCCTTGTGCCGCCTTGGTCCTGAATGGTCATGTGATGGAACTGGCCATCGGCGCGCAGCCGGGCCTTGCCGATCAGCGCCGGGATCTGCATCACCTCGCAGCCAAGACCGACAAGCAAAATTCCCGCGAAGTTAGGGTTTTTGGCATAACCTTGCAGAGTGCGCATCAGGGTGTCGTAGCCCTCGTTGTCCCCCGCCATGCCGCAGCCGGTGGAATGCGCGATCGGCACAATGCCATCGACATGTTTCAGCGCGCGGAACCAGTCGGTCTTTTCCGCCGCTTCCGCGATGAACCGTGCCACCGAGCCAGAGCAGTTGACCGAGGTGAGAACCCCGAGATAGTTCCGTGTCCCCGCCCGCCCATCGGCA
Source organism: Cypionkella sp. (assembly GCF_034376685.1). Lineage (GTDB taxonomy): Bacteria > Pseudomonadota > Alphaproteobacteria > Rhodobacterales > Rhodobacteraceae > Cypionkella. Next base: position 9,677 of record NZ_JAXMJJ010000102.1, on the reverse strand, counting down.
CGGCGATATCCTTGAAACGTGCGGGCCTCGGAGGGTGAGGGCAAGCTGCGCAGGTCGCCACCAAAGTCATGCTCCAGCGCATGCAGCGACATGCCGAGATTTTGCACATGCACATGCTCACCTGCGGCGATGTCGCGACTGGCCGCGCCGATGATCTGGCCATAGCGGCGCACAGCCGCGCCTGCCGCGATGGCGTGCAGCGCGATCTTGTGGCCGCGCGGCACCGCAGCTGTCAGCGTCACCCCGGCCACGGCAGCCCCGGCAGGCAGATCGGCCAGAGCTATGGCGACATCATCGTCGGGGGACAGCAGGATATGGTCGGGTTTCATGCACCCACTCCGGCCAGCGCGCGGTCAAGATGGGTGTAGCCGCCATCGACAAACAACCATTGACCGGTCACATGCCGCGCCCGCCCCGACAGGGCAAAGACCACCATGGCGGCAATTTCTGCGGCCTCGGTCATACGCTGGCCCAAGGGAATGCGCGCGGTGATGTCGGCCAATTTGGCGGCGGGGTCATCAAACGTCTCAATCCAGCGGGCGTAAAGCGGGGTCATCACCTCGGCCGGAATCACCGCATTCACCCGCACGCCATGCGGCGCGAAAGCTGCCGCCCATTCGCGTGTCAGCCCCAGTTGCGCGGCCTTGGCGGCGACATAGGCCGAGGTATTGCCCTGACCCGTGACAGCGGTTTTCGAACTGATGTTCACGATCGCACCCGAGGCAGCTTTGATGTCGTCAGCGAGAAGGTGCACCAGCGTGTAGTAATGGATCAGGTTCAGATCCAATGAGGCGCGGAACGCTTCGGGTCCGGCGTCAATCCCGACGCCGTCATTGACGCCCGCGTTGTTCACCAGCCCGTAAACGGGGCCAAAGCGCGCCCGGGCTTCAGCAACGGCAGCACCGCATTGGGCATCGTCGGAAAGCTCTACCTGCACCCAGCCTGCATATGGGCCAAGGGCGGCGAGCCAATCTGCATCGGGCGCGCGGCGGGCGAATATCACCGGCACCGCCCCTTCGGCGGCCAGCAGTTCGGAAATCGCGCCACCGATCCCGGCAGCACCACCGGTTACGATGATCACTTTGCCCTTCAGACCCATGTCCATAACGTCACTCCTTGTTAAAAGACCGGCCCCGATGGTGTGGGGCCGGTCCAGTCTTAACGTATCGGATCAGTCGTAGAGAACGGCTGCGATTTCCGGCGCGTCGATGTTTGTCGCATCATACCAGGCAAAGCCTGAGTCGATCTTGGCGGGCAGTTTTTCGCCGTTGATCGCAGCGATGGCCGCCTTGACGGTTTCATAGCCGATGCCAACCGGGCTTTGCGTGATGGCACCCGCCATTTCGCCAGCGCGGATCGCATCTTTTTGCAACTTGCCCGAGTCGTAGCCGATCACCACAACGCCCTTGGTGCCGGTTTCGCGGATCGCGTTCAGTACCCCGATAGCGGAGCCTTCGTTGGCACCGAAGATGCCCTTGATATCGGGATGGGCGGTCAGGATGGCCTTGGTGATCTCCGTCGATTGCAACTGGTCGCCGCCGCCGTACTGGATATCGACGATCTCGATGTCAGGATACTTCGCAGCAACCTGGTTCACAAAGCCGTCACGGCGGTCGATGCCGGTGCGCGAGGTCTGGTCATGCACCACCAGCGCCACTTTGCCCGCGCCGCCGATCAGTTCCGCCATCTTGTCTGCCGCAAGTGAGGCAGCGGCAAGGTTGTCGGTGGTCACCGTGGTTGCCGGGATGTCGCTGTCGACGCCGGAGTCGAAGGCAATGATCGGGATGCCGGCCTCTTGCGCCTGCTTCAGCAGCGGGGTGGCAGCTTGGCTGTCCAATGCGGCAAAGCCGATAGCGGCGGGCTTCTTCGCCAGAGCCGCGGCCAGCATATCCATCTGCTTGTCAACCTGAGCCTCTGTATCGGGGCCTTCGAAGGTAACCTCGACACCGAATTCCGCTGCGGCCTTGTCGGCTCCGGCCTTCACGGCCTGCCAGAACTGGTGCTGGAAACCCTTGGATACAAGCGGGATGTACAGCTTGTCCTGCGCGAATGCCGCTCCGGTGGTTGCAAGCAGGCTGCCTGCAACGGCCGCAGCCACGAGTGTTCTTCTGGTAAGCATTAGGTTCTCCTCTGATTTGGATTCATATTTCGATCTGGAACGTTGCCCGTTCTCTTTGGCTTAGCCGGCGCGACGCCTGCGAAGCATGTCTGCGTAAACGGCGGCGATGATGATGACGCCGGTCACCACGGTCTGCCATTCTTGGGCCACCGACATGATGCGCAGCCCGTTGAGCAGCACACTCATGATCAGCGCCCCGATGATGGTGCCCAAAATTGAACCGCGCCCGCCCGCCAGTGAGGTGCCGCCGATCACCACGGCGGCAATCGCGTCCAATTCATAGCCCAGTCCCAGTGCTGGTTGCGCCGAATTCAGCCGCGAGGCGATCAGCAGACCGGCCACGCCGCAAATGCCGCCCGCCAGCGCATAGATCGCCACTTTCCAGCCATCGGCATTCACCCCGGACAGCCGCACAGCCTCTTCGTTCGAGCCAAGCGCAAAGCAATAGCGCCCCAACGTCGTGCGGTTCAGCACCCAGGAAATCAACAGCGCCAGCACGAACAGGATCACCACGCCATTCGGCACCGGCAAGCCGGGCAGCACTTTTCCGATCAGCGAGCCGGTGGACAAAAGCGGAAAGCTGGGTGTGTCATTGAAGTAGATCGGTTTGGTGCCCGAGATCACCAACGACAGGCCCTTGAGGATCAGCATCATGCCCAGCGTGGCAATAAAAGGCGGAATTTTCATCCGGGCGATCAGCGAGCCGGAAATGAACCCGCAGCCAGCCCCCGCCGCGATGGCCGCGATGATGCCGAACGGCAGCGGCATACCAAGATAGGTCAGAACCACCCCGCTGATCACCGCCGTAAACGTCATCAGCGTTCCAACCGAAAGGTCGATCCCGCCAGTGATGATCACCAAGGTCGCCGCAATCGCCAGCACGCCGTTCACGCTGGTGGCCTGCAAGATCGCCAGAACATTAGAGGTTTGCAGGAAATTCGACGAGGCCAGCGAAAAGAACACCAGAAGGGCGATCAGGCTGGCGAAGGCCAGGATCTTTTGCTGCGCGCCCGAGCCAAGCAGGCGGGACTTGGCAGCGGTTGCAGCGGATGAGGCGGTCATGGGGTTGCTCCTTGAAGGGCCGGGTCGCTTTGGGTCCGGTCGTCCTGGCTGGTGTCGCGCTGGGTGGCCAAACGCATGATTTCGCGCTGACTGGTGTTGGGGCCGCCGGGCAGGATGCCGGTCAGCCGTCCTTCGCACATCACCGCGATGCGGTGCGACAGTCGCAGCACCTCGGGCAGTTCCGACGAAATCACGATGATCGCCTTGCCCGCTTCGGCAAGGCTTTGCAGAAGGCGGCAAATCTCGGCCTTGGCACCGACGTCGATGCCGCGCGTCGGCTCGTCGAAAATCAGGATGTCGCAGTCGCGCAGAAGCCATTTGGCGATGACAACCTTTTGCTGGTTGCCGCCGGACAACAGCCGAACCTCTTGCCGGTCGGATGGCGTGCGAATGTCAAGGCTGCGGATGTAGTCGGCGGCCACATGGGCCAGCGCCTGATCGTCGACCCGCAGGAAGCGGTCGGAAAACCGTTCCAGCGAAGTCAAAGCGATGTTGCCACGCACATCAATGCCAAGGGCGAGCCCGAAATGCTTACGGTCTTCGGACAGATAGCCGATGCCCGCGGCCACCGCATCTCGTGGGCTGCGGATGGGGCAGGGCTTGCCATGAACGATGATCTCGCCCGCATCGCGTGGGTCGGCGCCGAAGATGACCCGGGCAACCTCGGTCCGGCCCGCCCCCATCAGCCCGGCAAAGCCCAGAATCTCGCCCTGCCGCAGATCGAAGCTGACATCGCGCACCAGGCGCCCGCGCTGCAGGCCCTTAACCTCCAGTGCGATTGGTGCCGCCGAAAGATCGGGGATCGCCGCAGCGGTCTGGTCAAGATCACGGCCCACCATCATGGTGATGATGGTTTCAATCGAGGTATCGGCAGCGGTCACGGTGCCGATATAGGCCCCGTCGCGCATCACCGTCACCCGGTCCGAGATGCGGCGGATCTCGTCCATCTTGTGGCTGATGTAGACAATCGCCACGCCTTCCGATTTCAACCGCCGGATGATGGCAAAAAGTTCGTCAGTTTCGGCGTCGTTCAGGGCTGCGGTGGGCTCGTCCATGATCAGGATGCGCGAGCGGAATGAAAGCGCTTTAGCAATTTCCACCATCTGCTGCTTGGCGATGGTCAGGCTGCGCACTTCGGCGCGCGGATCCAGTGGCACCTTCATCGCCGCAAAGATCACCTCAGCGTCGCGGTTAATCTGGGCTTCATCCAGTAGGCCCCAGCGGCTGCGTGGCTCGCGCCCGATAAAGATGTTCTGGGCGACGGTCAGGTCGGGCATCAAAGCCAGTTCCTGATGGATGATGCCGATCCCCAGTGCCTGCGCCGCGCGCGGCCCGGCAATGCGCACCTCCGCGCCACTGACACTGATGCTGCCGCTGTCGGGGGCATAGATGCCAGCCAGCACTTTCATCAGGGTCGATTTGCCCGCGCCGTTCTCGCCCATCAGGGCATGAACTTCGCCCGCTTTCAGATCGAATTGCGCCGCCCGTAGCGCATGCACGCCTGGAAAGCGCTTTTCAATGGCGCTGAGGCGGATGACTTCGGTCATGGCGCGGCCTTTAGCGTGACGATGGCCTTGATCAGCCGGCCACGATCTGCCGCCAGTTCGGCCAGCCGCGCGGGCAGGTCGGCCAGCGCGATCCGTTCCGACAGCAGCGCATCAGCCTTCACCGCACCCGAGCGCAGCGCCGCCATGACCACTTCGAAATCCTCGGCGGTGGCATTGCGCGAGCCGATCAGCCGCATCTCGCGCTTGTGAAATTCGGGGTCTGAAAAACTGATGCGGTCCTGCACCACCGAAATCAGCACATAAGTGCCGCCATGCGCGACATGGGCAAAGCCCGCCTCTATCGCCCCGGCATGACCGGTTGCATCAAGGACAACGTCGAAGCCTTCGGCATGATCGGGGCCAATGGCCGCGTGTAGATGCGCAAAGCCCAGTGCGGCTGCCTGTTCCAGACGCGCGGGCGTTGTATCCAGCAGATGCACCTCTGCCCCGCGTGCTTTGGCAAAAAGCGCGGCACCCAGCCCGATTGGTCCGGCACCTGTCACCAGCACACGGTCGGCGGCTGTCACCTCGCCCCGTCGCACCGCATGGGCCCCAATCGCCAGAAACTCGACCATCGCTGCGGCTTCCAGCGGCAGATCGCCCGCCGGATAAAGATTGCCTGCCGGGATCGCGATTCTAGCGCAGATGCCGCCGTCGCGATGCACGCCCAGCACTTCGATCCGCGTGCAGCAATTCGGCTTACCGCGCTGACAGGCCCGGCAGGTGCCGCAGGAGATATAGGGATTGATCACCACGGCGACGCCCTGATCCCAACCAGCGCCCGCAACCGCGACTCGGCCCGAAAGCTCATGCCCGATGACGCGGGGGTAGTTCAGATAGGGGTGTTTGCCCGCATAAATGTGATAATCGGTGCCGCACAGACCCGCCGCAGCAATATCGACCAGCACCCAGCCTTCCGGCGCGGTCAGGGGCAGTGGTACGGACGTCAGTTCAAACTGGCCCGGCGCAAGGCATGCGCCACAGAGCATCATTTCGGTCATCCTCAGCGCCTCCCCTCGCTTCGGGTTTTTATCATAAAGAACACTAGACATTGAGTGACGTGAGTGTAAACTGTTTTTAATCATATTAATACAAAAGACAGGATGCCATGGCCCGAACCGATGTCCGCTTTCGCGCCGCCTTCAACCAGACGTTGGATCAACTGGCCGGTCTTGCCCCTGGCGACGCGCTGCCATCCGAGTTGAAACTGGCCGATTCCCTGAAGGTCAGCCGCACTGTGGTGCGCGCCGTGCTGAAACGACTGGCCGAAGGCGGTGTGATCAGATTGGAGGGGCGGAACAAATCTTTGTTGCGCCCTGCCCAGACCCAAGACCACTTGCCAGAACGAGAGGACTACATCTCGCTGCGCGAGCTTGAGGGGCGTTTTCTGGATTGGGTGCTGCGGTTTGACGTGCCTGCCGACACGTCGTTGAACGTGACGCAACTGGCCAAGCAATTTCTGGTCCCGCCGCATCTGCTGCAAGAATTTCTGGCCAGCCTTGGCCAGTTCGGTCTGGTGGAACGGCGGCCGCGCGGCGGCTGGCGGCTTTTGGGCTTTACCGCCGATTACGCGGTGGAGCTGTCGGATTTCCGCACGCTGCTAGAGGTCAATGCGGCCCGCACTGTCAGCACTCTGCCGAAAACCCATCCCGTCTGGGCCGCCATAGACGCGCTCGACCGCGAGCATGTGCAACTTTTGGACCGGATCGAAACGGATTTCCGCGATTTCTCACCGCTGGACGAAAAGTTTCATGTCACCATCAATGCCGTGGTGAAAAATCGTTTCGTGACTGATTTCCAGAAGGTGATATCCCTGATTTTCCACTACCATTATCAATGGGACAAGCAGTTTGAGCGCGATCGGAACAAGGCCGCTATCGGCGAGCATCGCCGCATCATCGCGGCCATGCGGTCCGGTGATGCCGATGCAGCACAGGCAGCTGTGCAGGCGCATCTAGCAACATCAAAGGAAACCTTGATCGCCTCGCTGCGGGTCAATCACTTGGATCAGGATTGGCATCAGGGACCGCTTGGGCAAGTGCGCGCAACTGAGGCGCCTTGACGCCCGACCAAGTCAAAAAGGCACCAATACGGCGGCGGATCTTTTCGGCGTGATTTTGGGCAATGTCGGCCAACCGGCGGTCAAGGTAAGGGTTGGCAAAGCGGTCCAGTGTGGCCGCGACATAGGCCGGAGCCTCGGCAATGCCATGGACTGCAAAGCCGGGCAGAACCTCGGTGGTGTAAAGCGCCTCCAGCCGAGCCCGGATCGCCGGGTTTGCCATCAACTCGCGCACATAGGTTTCGGACCCGCCGCGTGCCTGCCAGTCGGCCACCAGCCAGGTATGGCCAAGGTTGAGGATGTGCAGCTTCAGCATTTCGATGCGGTCAAGATCGGCCGCCACCTGCACGGCTGGGTGATGGCATGGCAGTACCAGACCGGGGCAGGCCTCTATCGCCCACAGCGCATAGGGCTCGGCCACCACGCCTGCGGGCTCCAGTGGGGCCGAAACGATGCGGTCCACCAGTGGACTGACAAAACACACCTCAGCCACCACCCAATCAGCAAAGCCGGGATCCAGCGGTTTGGCCACGTCGAGCACCCTGTTGCGCAGCGTGTCGCCATTGCGGGCGATCAACTCGGTTGGCATCACTTGCAGCGGGCGGCCACCAGCCTGCCAGCGCGTGCGCAGAAGTTGGGTCAGCTTGGCCGGGTAGGACATGGCCTGATCGAAATCCGGCGCATGATCGGCGGGCTGGGCGGCAAAGCCTGCATAGCTGGTGTTCGACAGGATGATTTCCGCCTCTTGGGCTGCGATCCGGCAAACTTCGGGCCAATCTTCCGCTGTGGTCAGCGCCCGGCGGATCGAGGTGACGCGGGTTTCGAAGGATACTGGTTGCCCGTTTTCCAACCCCTGCACCCGCACCACAAACCCAGCGGGCAACGCCAGCGCCAGCAGCCGCCCGCGCCGCCCGGCATCGCCCGACGACTGCACCACCGTTACCGGCCCGAGGGCTTGGCCCTGTGCCAACGTCTCGGACAAGAACAGATCCGCGTGGGCTTGCAAGAACCGACTGGTGCCGAATTGCAGGATTGGCGTGGCAGACTGGATAACTGACATGGCATTCTCCGCCTTAATATGTTTTTTATCATTATGAACATTTAGCCAGGGCGAGGGCGCAGCAGATGATCAACGCACAGTATTTCTGGCGAATGGGCCGGGCAGATAGCGATTGCCCGATGGTCAGCACGGCACGGGCATTTTATGTGTCGGCCCAGCCATGACCCACATTCTGTGCATAGGCGAAGCCATGGCCGAAATTCGTGGTGTCGGTGACGGCTTCGTTGTCGGTTTTTCCGGAGACACATTCAATACCGCTGTTTACTGTCGCCGCCGTCTGCAGGGCGGCAGTGTAGGCTTTCAAACCCGCATCGGGTACGAGCCGCTGTCCGAAGGCTTCCTGCGACTCGCGGTGGCCGAGGGGTTGGACCTTACGCCGATCCGGCGCGACGCGGCGCACAACATCGGCATCTATTCGGTGCAGACCGACACTGCAGGCGAACGCTCCTTTGCCTATTGGCGCGAAAATTCGGCGGTACGACAGCTTTTTCAGACCCCTGAAGATTTCAAGGCGTTGGAACAGGCGGATATTCTTTACCTATCGGGGATTACGCTGGCGATCCTGACACCAGCGGCGCGCGTAGCGCTTTTCGCGCGGCTGGCGGCTTTGCGCGCTGCGGGGCAGCGGGTTGCCTTTGATTCCAACTACCGCCCCCGGCTCTGGTCCGACGCTGCGACAGCACGGCAGGTTATCGCGCAGGCCTGGGCGCTGGCCGATATTGCGCTGCCCTCTGTCGATGATGAAATGGCACTTTTCGGGGATGCCGATGCGGCGGCAGTGCTTGAGCGTCTGCGCCAGCTTGGCACACGGGAAGGCGCGCTCAACCGCGGTGCCCTTGGCCCGTTGGCACTGCAATCGGGGGCGACTACCCCCGTATTCGCGCGGGCAGAGCATGTGATTGATACTACTGCAGCAGGCGACAGTTTCAATGGAGGTTTTCTGGCCGCGCTGGCCGGAGGAGCCGACACCATTTGCGCGATGGCCGCCGGGCATGAACTGGCTCGGGTGGTGGTGTCGCAGCCGGGCGCCATTGTTGAGACCCCACAGACATGACGCTGCGGCAGGGGAGTTACCTTTTGGACCCGGTCTTGGTTATTGCGGAAGCCTAGCTAAATCAGAGAGTTGCCATGTGATATTCTGAAGTATCAAAGGCATTTGGACATCTTGATTTTTGTTCATAGCCAGTGCGCCGTTGTCAGACTGCACATCGCAACTTTGGTAGGTTACGGCGGCCGCGCGTATCTATAGAAAAATTATCATTATATATCAATTGGCTACGGCCTCCTCCAGGAGACTGTTTGCATTTGTACGCATCCCATGGAAGCACTATGGATGCAAGAGGGCGCGAAATCTGTCATTTCGTTTCGTAAACTGGTGTCGGCAGAGAGCTTTGCTTTCAGTGCCGCTTGATCGGGTTCATCCCATCCATGCCGGCCAGAATCCCGCTGCCGAAGGCGAGTTCGCGAACTTCGACAGCAACCGCCTCCAGCATCGGCCGATCTTCGGTCATGAGCACGAACTCCGCGATCTTTCCTGGCGGGCAGTCCATGGAGGCGGGTAGACGAGCGCGAGCCGCTTGCAGCGGTAGCGACCGGCATAGGCCTGCATCTGATACACGTGGTCGCTCGAAACCCCAGAGTTCTGCTCGCCGAGATTGAGGCGTTTCCATTTTGCATAAAGGATGGCAGCGGCTCTGTTGCACAAATCAGCTGACGGCCGGACTTGCCCTTATCCCGGACAGACCTATCCTGCGACCTTTGTGACAGGGCTGCCGAGCGCGGTGAAGCCGTTCAGCACGGCAACACGGACCTGGAACTCCGCGACCTGAC
>NZ_JAXMJJ010000101.1:0-2649 GCF_034376685.1 Cypionkella sp. | reverse complement strand
CAGCCCCGCACCCAGTTGGACAGTCTTGGAAAAGCTGTCCACAACCACAAACTGACTGCCCCTTGGTTGGGCAATCAACATGCGGCACGCATTTGTGCCCAGATCCACGGCAGCATAAAGCCCCTTGGACCACAGGCCGGGGGGGGCCGACGGGTCAGTTTCGCGGAAAGCACGAGGTGCCTCGACCGCTGTTTGCATCGCGTCCGCCCCCAGGGGACGCTCGGGCGCCATAATCGCCCTCCATTGGTGGTTGCCCCAAAGGTAGTCCCGTTACAGGGCAGTGGCAAGCACCCTCCCCCATGCCTGTGCAAACGTGATCTGTGCATTCATACAGATGATGAAAACTTCTCCATTCGCAGGCTCTGGTCGGACAGGCCGTTTACCTCTAGCAACGGGCATGGTCGCTTCAAGCATGTGCCATGTCGAAAACCGACCCTGTTTGTCGCGTATCGCCGCATAGAACAGGTGTCAAAACTGGTGGGGGAATCAGCTATGCCGGATGTAACAGTGGTGTTTTGGCGCGATATTCCGGCGCAGGTGATTGTCGGCAAAGGCCGCGCTGCGTCAAAGGTGCAGCTGCCCGAGCGGTTCGAGCAAGCGATTGACCGCTGTGCGATGAAAATCGGTGCCAAAGATGCCGATGCATATCTGGCCGAATGGCGCAAAGCGGAGCCCTATGCGGTTGATGGCGAAGCCGCCGAAGTTGCCGCCGCTGAGGCCGCCCGTCTCGACACCGCCTATGACACCGAGCGCCTGAAAGCGCTGATCAACGCCGAGGGCTGGGCGCAAGCCTGACCACATCTAAGGGGAGGCCCGCATGGCACTTAGCTTTTTCCGTAAAGACACCAAACCCAGTCTGAACACCGACGCGAATGAGGCCTTTCTGAAAGGCTATTCGATCGAGGTGATGCCGCGCACCGCCGAAAAGGTAGAAGATTTCCGTGCGCTTCTGCCGAAAGGCACGCGGGTTTACATCGCCCATATCGAAGGCACGCCGATCGAGGATATGGTTGCTACCGCCAAGCGTATCGCGCGCGAAGGCTTTGACGTGATGCCGCATTTCCCGGCGCGGATCATCCATGACAAGGCGACCTTGGCCGATTGGATCAGGCGTTACCAGACCGAGGCGGGCGTGAAGCAAGCCTTGCTGCTGGGCGGTGGCGTCAACACCCCTGCGGGCGATTTTGACAGCTCGATGCAACTGATCGAAACCGGCCTGTTCGACGGCTTTGACCGTCTGCATGTTGCTGGCCACCCTGAGGGCAACAAAGACATCGACAAAGACGGCGGCGATGCCATCGTCATGCAGGCGCTGAAGTGGAAACAGGCGTTTTCCGAGCGGTCGGATGCGAAAATGGCGATTGCCACGCAGTTCTGCTTTGAGGCGGATCCGGTGATCGCCTGGGCCAACCGTCTGGCTGCGGCTGGCGTGCATTTGCCGATCCATATTGGTGTAGCAGGCCCTGCCAAGCTGCAAACCCTGATCAAATTTGCAATTTCCTGCGGCGTTGGGGCCTCTCTGCGCGTGCTGCAAAAACGTGCTATGGACGTGACGAAACTGCTGTTGCCCTACGAGCCGACCGAGTTCGTGTCTGGGCTGGCTGCCCACAAAGCGGCCAATCCGGCTTTTGGAATCGAGCAGGTTCACTTCTTCCCGCTGGGCGGCATTAAGACCAATGCGGCTTGGGTTACCGAAAATGGCGGCGCCGCTGGCGTACCCGCAAACGCTTAAAGAGAAGGTTTAAGAATGACCCGTACCGTTATTGAATCCAAAACAAAAACTGTGATCATCGGTTTTGACGAACCATTCTGCGTGATCGGCGAGCGTATCAACCCAACCGGACGTAAAAAGCTGGCCGCCGAAATGGAAGCCGGCAATTTTGAAACCGTGCTGCGCGACGCGCTAGAGCAGGTCGCCTGCGGCGCCAACATTCTGGACGTGAACTCGGGCGCTGTGTTCACCAACAAAATGGCCGAGGATCCGCGCTACGCCGACAACAACTTTGTCGAACCGCCGCTGATGCGCGAACTGATCCTGCGGATTCAGGCCGTGGTCGACGTGCCCTTGTGCATCGACAGCTCGGTTCCCGGCGCGTTGGAGGCTGGCTTGCAGTCATGCGAGGGGCGTCCGCTGCTGAACTCGGTGACCGGTGAAGAAGACCGCATGGAACTGGTTCTGCCACTGGTGAAAAAATACAACGTGCCGGTTGTGGCAATTTCTAACGATGACACCGGGATCAGCCAAGACCCCGATGTGCGTTTTGCTGTGGCGAAGAAGATTGTCGAGCGCGCTGCCGATTTCGGCATCCCGGCGCATGACATCGTGGTTGATCCGCTGGTGATGCCGGTCGGCGCTATGGGGTCGGCTGGCCAGCAGGTCTTCGCCTTGGTACGTCGTCTGCGCGAGGAATTGGGCGTCAACACCACCTGCGGTGCGTCGAACATCTCGTTCGGCCTGCCCCACCGTCACGGCATCAACGCGGCTTTCCTGCCGATGGCGATTGGCGCGGGCATGACCAGCGCCATCATGAACCCGGTGCGCCTGCCCGAGATGGAGGCGATCCGCGCCGCCAACTTCCTGATGAACCACGACGCCAATGGCGGCGAGTGGATCCGCTTTGCCAAAGTGCTTGAGGCTGTTGAGGCTGG
>NZ_JAXMJJ010000100.1:0-3956 GCF_034376685.1 Cypionkella sp. | reverse complement strand
ACGGGATGAAGCTGGTCAACATCGTGCGCCGCGATGAACACGTTGAACTGCTGAAATCGCAGGGCGCGCAATATGTCGTGAACTCGTCCGCCCCGACCTACATGGCCGATCTGCGCGCGGCGATTAAGGAAACCGGCGCGTTCCTCGGCTTTGATCCGATTGGCGGCGGGCAGAACTCCGACCATGTGCTGAAAGCGATGGAGCAGGTCGCATCCAGCCAGATGGCCGAGTTTTCGCGCTACGGATCGAACCAGGACAAGAAGATGTATATGTACGGGCGGCTTGACCTGTCGCCGACGATCCTGACGCCTTCGTACGGCCTGCAATGGAGCGTTGCGGGCTGGCTGCTGACCCCGTTCCTGCAACGTGCTGGCATGGAAACCGTGGTGCGGCTGCGCACTCGGGTGCAACAGAACCTCACCACCACCTTCGCTTCGCATTACAAGGCCAAGGTGACGCTGGAAGGGATGCTGGAGAAGGACGTGATCAGCGATTACCGCCAGATGAAAACCGGCGAGAAATATCTGGTTACGCCCTGGGGGTGATTCAACGCACCGCCGCTGCCGGGCATTCAGGAGACCGTCAGGGTTCCTGAATGTAGGAGACACATGTGACACTGTCCTGAAACGAAAAGCCCGTCCCCCAGGCTGCGCCGCGCGCGATCCGGCGCGGCCTGCAACCCCGGCTGCGCGCAAAAGCGGATTAGGAGCAGGTCGCACAATCATCGAGCCAGACTGCCAGCAGCAAGCCGGGTAGGAAAGGAGGCACTGCTGACCCTGAGGGGATGGCAGCTTTCAGGGATGCGGTTGCAGTTGTCGGAGGGCTGGAAGTGGGTGGATTTGCTGCCATCCCTCGTCATCCCGGCGACGGATGGGACCCAGGGCCGCAAGTGGCAGTGCTCGCCGCTTGAGAACCCAGCTTTCGCTGGGATGACGGATGGTGGTGGGTTTTGGACTTCTATCTGTACAATCGGCAGTTAGGGTCAGGACCTATTAACCCTAAACATTTGGCTTAAAACCGATGGTCTTGACTGCGTTGGCGCAAGCCACGTAGATGACTCTGCCGTTGAGATGGCGGTGTGATAGATGTCTTGGAAATTGAGATATGCGTTTCATCACCGTTGCTTTGGCAGGATGTGCAATAGCGATTGGCGGCGCCAGCGCGGCTACGGCCCAAGCGGTACAGCCAGCAACACCCATTGTTGCACCCGCTGGACCGCTGATTCCCGAGCTAATTGGCCGCTGGGACCTCAGCTTTCGCTCACCTCAAGCCAGCTTGGATACGGTTTGGGTCATCGAACCGGTCGCGCAAGTCTCAACCAGTGTCGGCACGATTGGCAATAATCCAGTCCGGTTGACGGTAACCGAAGTGCGGCTGATTGACGGTACGATAACCTTCACTGGGTCGACGAGCCTTGGCGCTCTGACCATGACGGGGCGTCTAGATTCAGACAGGATTACTGGGACTTTCGCATCGGGTCCGGTGCGTGGAGATTTTACTGCGAAGCGTCGCGCCGACGGACGCGTAATGCCTTTGTTGCAGATATTCGATCATGCAGTCGGCACCTTCGAACAGTCGCTGTTCACCCCTGCACCATTCGATCACGATTGGCAGGCCCGTCGTACTGAATTGCGCGCTCAACTAGAATCCCCAACCGCGACCGAGCGCGACATGGTGCAGTCGGTGCGCGCACTAGTTGCTGCCGCCCGAATGTCGCATAACAGCTTCTACATTCCCTTCGCTTCAGAAACTCAGGCTGAAGCTCCGCGGACGACCCCAGTCGTTACAAGCCGTAGACTGGACGGAGACATCGGTTACATCCGTATTGATAGTTTCGTGGAGCATCCGGAGGAGCGGACGCGGCTCGACACCGCCTTCGCTGAACTGGCCGACACAAAGGGCCTTGTTATCGATCTGCGCGGCAACAGCGGGGGAAACCTTGGTCTCGCGATGCGGCTGGGCGACCATCTCTTTCCCGCCAATACGCCGAGCGGCCTGTTTGCGACGCGGAAGGGTCTTGATGACGCAGGCGTTGCTTCGATGGATCGATTGCCTGCTTCTTCTTACCGCATACACGATGGCTATACCTTAGATCAGTTTCAGACTGTCTTGGCCGAAACCGGCGCAGTGTCCTTAGTGACCGGAGGTCACGCGCCCGCCTATACGGCGCCAGTTGCTCTGTTGATTGATGCTAACAGTGCCAGCGCTTCCGAAGCCATGGCAGCCGTGATGAAGGAAACAGGCCGCGCACGTCTGTTTGGTGCAACAACGGCGCGGGCTATGCTGGCGTCACGAACTTTCCCTATCGATGACGGATACGTCTTGCGGGTCGCATTTGCTGACTTTCGCACGCCGGGCGGAAAAGTTGCCGAGGGTGTCGGGGTCACCCCAGATCATTCTGTGTCAGGGCAACCTGAAGCGGTGCTCGCAGCAGCCGCAAGATGGCTTGAAGATGTTAGTGCAAATTGACCACAGAGGACGACTTGCAGCCTAAAATCGCGATCGGTAGTCCTGTTTCTCAATCGGCTGATCTCCTTTCGCGATGCCAGCAAGATTGGCTTCTTCGGCATTCTGGCACATTTCGCCGGATACCATTCCTTTCTGCGCCGCCGGTCACCGGCCCACAAAAAGTGCTGGTTGGTCGATGCTAGGTCGCACTTTGCCAGCCCATAAGCAGTGTCGCCATTCTGGTGAGCTATACCGACCGTGTCACCATCTCGAACGGCCTTATCCTCCACTTTGATGGCGAAGGCTTCAAGTTCCGCTCCATGGATTATCGCCGTGTTGACGTAGAACTACAGCGGCTCAAGGGTCCCGCCTGTCATTGGGATGACGGATGGTGGCAGGTTTTGGGGTCGCGCCGTGACGTTGGGAGTGATTGGGAAGGGGCGGGAAACGGCCCTTCCGCTGTCAGCCATCATCTAGACGTACCGGAGATATGAAACGCGTAGGGTCGAAGAAAATCTCAAAACTATTCCCCTCAGGATCATCGATAAATATCGCATTGCCCCCGCGCTGAACATCAACGACTATTCCCGCGTCGTCGAAATACGCTTTCCAAAGGTCAACTTGTTCCCGACTGTCCAGCATGAACCCGAAATGCGCTGGTTTTTCGACTAGCGGCGTTCCGGGTTCGCACGCGATCATCCAACCGTCGCCATATGCAAACGCACCTTCGACCATCAAATTGAAATGTTGCCCGTACCACACAGCTAGCCGCTCAGGGTCACATGCAGGAATTCCGACATGGTTGAGCGTAAATGTTCGCCCTAGATTCGGACGTGAAACGCCAATGGGCGCGAGGTTCGCAGCGTTCATATCGGCCTCATCTTTTCTTATATGGGTTATTAGAGAGCCCGCATCGATACTTCGTCAACTAAGGTCGAAGTCAGGCTATTAAATTTGATCAAACTAATCAGTATCCAAAGACGGCAGGACGTGGCTGCTCTGAACAGCGCGATTCCTGATGCTGCTATCGGCAAAAACCGCAGCAAAACCGCCCCCCTCACCCCCCGTCAAACGCCGCCTGCACCCGCGCCGCATCGCTAATCCCGCCTGCGATCAGCACCATCAGCAGCACCCGCGCCTTGGCGGGGCCGAGCGCGCGGGCTGCCACCAGACCCAGCGCGTCGTCATCCACTTCAACATTGCGGTCGACGATGCCTTCGTCCACCCGGCTTGATCGCACCACCGGGACGCCTGCTGCCGCTGCCTCGGCCAGCGCGGCGATCACGCAGGCGGGCGCGTTACCCTGCCCCATTCCGGCGAGCACAATCCCCTTGCACCCGATGCCGAGCAGCGCCTTGACCGGCTGTTCATCCATCCCGGCGCCCGCGGTCAGGATCGCCACGCGCGGCAGTGTAGCAGGCCATGCAAAGCGCGCACTTTCGCCCAATCTGTGCGGCGGGCCGAACCAGTCGAGCCGCGCCGGGGTCACGCGCGCAATGCTCCCGCGC
>NZ_JAXMJJ010000099.1:0-21900 GCF_034376685.1 Cypionkella sp. | reverse complement strand
GGCGGTCGTCGCGCGCGATAAGCTTTCCAAATCTCTACAAAAAGGCCCGCCAAATGGCGGGCCTTTTGCTTTAGCGGATGCGGCGTGTCAGCTTGGCGGCTTGGCGCGCGCGTTTGGCCATGTCCTTGCCAGCCCGCGCTTGTTCAAGCTCCTCCGGCGTCATCTGATCGGGGGATTTCCCCCGCCTTGCCGCATAGTCGACACCCTTGTTTACGGCGGTATTGACCAGCCGCCCCAAGAATTTGTTCAAAATCATCTGAATGATGCGGTCCATCGCGTTAATCCTCAAACAATTCGCTTTGCCCGGTGCTGGGCTGTTCTTCATCTTCAGATGGGGTCACCAAAGCGCCCGGCAAGGGGCGGCTATCAAGAAGCCCGGCGGCGCGCAGTTCCTTCAGACCCGGTAGATCGCGGGCGGATTCAAGCCCGAAATGGTCCAAGAAGTGATCCGTCACCACAAAGGTCACCGGACGCCCCGGCGTCATCCGACGGCGGCCCAGCCTGATCCAATCCAGTTCCAACAGCTGATCTACGGTGCCCCGGCTGACCGCCACGCCACGAATTTCTTCAATCTCGGCCCGTGTCACCGGCTGATGATAGGCCACAATCGCCAGCGTCTCAATCGCCGCACGCGACAGCTTGCGCTGCTCGGCGGTTTCTTTCTGCATCAGATGCCCAAGGTCGGCGGCGGTGCGGAAGGCATAGGCATCCCCGACCTTGACCATATTCACCCCCCGCCCGTCATAGCGGCGACGCAGGGTCAACAAAGCCTCGGCGGGGTCGCAACCATGCGGCATGCGTTTGACCAGTTCGGCCAAGGTCACAGGCTCGGTCGCCGCGAACAGAATGGCTTCGACCATACGTTCCTGCTCGCCCATCGGTGGCGCTTCGAACAGGCTTTTTTCGATCGGATCGGTCATGGATCGGCCCTGCGGATCATCAGCGGAGCGAAAACCTCGCCCTGTTTGATCTGCACTTGGCCGCGTTTGGCCATTTCCAGAATCGCGGCGAAATGGGCAGCGGTGGCCGATCTGCGGCGGGCGGGCGAGACCTCCCACCCGTCCGGCATGAAGCTGGTTAAATCCGACCATTCTCCGGCATAACCCAGTAAGCCACGCATCCGTTCCAGCGCGTCTTCCATCGTATAGACGTCTTTGCGATCAAAGGCATAGGGGCGGAATTCGTCGCGGGTGCGGATGCGGGCATAGGCACGCATCAGATCAAGAAGCGTCGCTGTGTAGCTGACATTGACCTTGCGCGTCACATCCTCGGGGACGCCCCGCGCAAAGAAATCACGCCCCAACTGATCACGGCCCATCAGCCGGGCAGCAGCCTCGCGCATCGCCGACAGCCGCTCCAGCTGGAAGGCAAGATGGGCCGCAAGATCTTCCGCCGATGGCCCCGCCTCACCGGGTTCGGGCGGCAGCAGCAGGCGGGATTTCAAGAAGGCCAGCCAAGCCGCCATCACCAAATAATCGGCGGCCAGCTCAATCCGCAGGGCTGCTGCGCGCTGCACAAACACCAGATACTGCTCGGCCAGTTGCAGCACGGAAATCTTGCGCAGATCGACCTTTTGCGTGCGCGACAGCATCAACAACAGGTCAAGCGGGCCCTCAAACCCTTCCACATCAATGATCAGCGCTTCGGACGCGAGCCGTTCGGCAGCCGGCACGCGCTCGGGTGTGGTCCAGTCGTCGCGGTCGGGATCAGCCATCTGCATTTTCGCCCATCAGGGCAGAAAATTCGGCCTTCAGGGCGGCAATGTCAACACTTGGAGCAGGGCGGCGTTGCGCAAGCGCTGCGGTGGCGCGGCTGCGGGCGGCTTCGGTCATCGCAGCTGCGGCCGCGGCGACTTCCAGCATTTCGGCCATATCGCCCTTGCAATGCAAAGCAATGTCGCAGCCCGCGGCCATCGAGCGCGCGGTGCGCTGGCCCAAGCTGCCCTCTAGCGCCTGCATGTTCAGATCATCGGTCATCAGCAGGCCCGCAAAGCCGATCTCTTCGCGAATGGCTTTGATCATCGCGGGCGACTGCGTGGCAGGCAGGCTGTCATAGGCCGAGAAGATGATATGCGCGGTCATCGCCATCGGCAGGTCAGACAGCGCGCGGAACGGGGCGAAATCAGTGGTGCTTAACGTCGCGCGGTCTGTCGTCACGGTGGGCAGATCGTGGTGGGTATCATTGATCGACCGGCCATGCCCCGGCATGTGTTTAACCACCGGCAGCACGCCCATCGCCAGATGGGCATCCGCGACGGCGCGGGCAATATGAGTGACGGTCTCAGCGTCTTGGCCATAGCAGCGATTGCGCAGGAAAGGATGCGTATCTGGCCCGCCAATATCGGCGACAGGCGCGCAGTTGGCATCAATGCCCACAGCACGCAGTTCAACGGCGATCACCTGTGCGCGCAGGGCCATCGCGCGGGCTGCATTTACCCCGGCCTTTTCGACGGTGTCCAGAGGGGCGGCCCATTCGCTCCAATAAGGTGGGCGCAGGCGTTGCACGCGACCACCTTCCTGATCGACAAGGATGGGCGCATCCCGGCCCACGCTATCGCGCAAGCTGGCAGTCAGGCGGGTAAGCTGTTCTGGTGTTTCGACATTTCGCGCGAAAATGATAAAGCCCAACGGGTCATAGTCGCGAAAGAAATCCCGCTCGGCCGCGGTCAAGATCACCCCGGCGCACCCAAAGATCGCGGCGCCAGAGCCGATCATTTTTGCGCAACCGGGATGCACGAGGCGTTTTGTGCCAGCATGGCCGCGCAGAATTGCCGGGCGACATCCTCATCGGCAAAGCCATGTGCGCGCAGACGGTAGAAGGTGCGGCCCCCACTTTGTGCGGATTGCACTACCATCGCCTTGGCGGCAAGCAGATCGGGGAAATTGGCTTGCAGCTTGGCCCATTCGGCGCGGGCACTGGCCTCATCATCGAAGGCCCCAAGTTGCACAAGCCGGGTGCCCGCAACGATAGTGCTGGGGTCGATCTCGGCCGCAGCAACCGCAGGTGCCGGAACCTCGGCAGGCGTTTCAGCGGTAGCGGCAACCGGTGCTGCGGCAGCAACGGCAGCGGCACTGGTTGGGCGCAGTTTCGGGCGGATTGACGTCACCGGATCGGCAGCCGCAACTTCGGTTGCGGCGGTGGGATCGTCAGTGCTTTCGCCATCGGCCAATGCGGCGGCAAGCGCTGCGGCTACGGCGTCTTCTTGTGTGGCGGGCAAGGGCTCTGATACCGCAAGGCTGCTGGCATCCATTGCGGGATCAAGCGGGATCGTCTCGGCGGTTGTCGTTCCGGAGGCAGCTTCCACAGGGCCAAGTTCGACAGGATCAATTTCAATGGGCGCAAGACTTGGCTCAGCCGATGCCGTCACCTCTGCCGGGGCGGTGCCTTCCAGCAAGCGGGTGGCTTCGGGAAGCGGTGCAAGCGCGGCGGTGCCAGCCTGATCTTCCTCCGTCAAAGCGACGTCACGCGGCGCGAGGATCAGCTTGTCCGGCAAGGGCAAGGCGGTGCCTGCAGCAGCCACGGCATTGACCGACAGGCCCTGATGCATCGCCACATCGCCACCTGGGTTTTCGGGCGCAATGCGCAGCGGTCCTTCCAGCGCACGCACCACCGGGATACCCGAGACATCACGCACCGCCAGTTTATAGCCCCATATGCCAAGCCCGATCACCAGAGCGATCGAGCAGACAGCCCCCGCCATATTGATCATCGCGCGGGCGCGACCCGCCGCATAGCCAGAGGCTACGTCATGCTCGGCATACCCGCCGTCGAACTCATCGAAATCCACGTCCGCCATGTCTTGCCTCGCGTGCAAGGGCGATACATGCCACCCCTGCTTGTTGTTTTGCCCTCTCTGGCCGGGCTGGTTTGACATGGGCACGTCAGCGCATTTCCTCGACCGGAGTAACGCCAAGGATACCAAGGCCCGCCGAAATCACAACGCCCGTGGCGCGCAGCATGGCGATTTTCGCCGAAGATGTTGCCACATTGCCCTCTTGGATGAAGCGCAGGCTGGTGTCATCGTTGCCCTTGTTCCACAATCCGTGGAATTCCGACGCCAGTTCATAGAGATAGAATGCGATCCGGTGCGGCTCGTTGCCCTTGGCAGCGATCTCGACCAAACGCGGCCATTCTGCCAGCTTTTTCGCCATTTCAATCTCGGCCGGATGGCCAAGGATGCTAAGATCGGCATTCGCCAAAGCTGCATCGCTGCAATCAATCCCCGCCTCACGCGATTTGCGCAGCACCGAGTTGATCCGGGCATTGGCGTATTGGACGTAGAACACCGGGTTATCTTTCGACTGCTCCAACACCTTGGCAAAGTCGAAATCCAGCGTCACATCGTTCTTACGGGTCAGCATCATGAAACGGGTCACATCCGCCCCCGCCTGCTCGACCACATCGCGCAGGGTCACAAAGGTGCCCGCCCGCTTCGACATCTTGAACGGCTCACCATTCTTGTACAGCTTCACGAGCTGCACCAGCTTGATATCCAACGGAACCTTGCCATTGGACAAAGCCGAAACCGCCGCCTTCATCCGCTTGACATAGCCGCCGTGATCGGCGCCGAAAATGTCGATCAACTCATCAAAGCCGCGCTGCACCTTGTTGTAGTGATAGGCAATATCAGGCGCGAAATAGGTCCATGACCCATCCGATTTCATTACCGGGCGATCCACGTCATCGCCGTGCGCTGTGGAGCGGAACAGCGTTTGCACCCGCGGCTCCCAATCTTCCAGGGTCTTGCCCTTCGGCGGCTCAAGGGTGCCTTCATAAATCAGCCCCATATCGCGCAGGGCCTTGATCGCAGCCTCAATCTGCCCGGTGCCATACAGCGCCTTTTCCGAGGAATACACGTCCATCTTGACGCCCAAGGCCGCCAGATCGCCGCGAATTTCTTCCATCATCATCTCGGAGGCAATCTCGCGGATGTCGGCCAGCCAAACCTCCTCGCCCTTATCGAGCAGAGAGGTGCCGTATTTCGCCTTCAGCGCCTCACCGACCGGGATCAGATAATCGCCCGGATACAGCCCCTCGCGGATTTCCGGCTCCAGCCCGTTGGCCTCGCGGTAGCGCTCATAGGCCGAGCGCGCCAGCACATCGACCTGCGCGCCACCATCGTTGATGTAGTATTCGCGCGTCACATCCCAACCCGAGAACGCCAGCAGCCGCGCCAACGCGTCGCCCACCACAGCACCACGCACATGGCCCACATGCATCGGCCCCGTGGGGTTGGCCGAGACGAATTCGACGTTCACTTTCCGCCCTGCCCCGGCGCTGGATTTGCCGAAAGACGGCCCTTCAGTCAGCGCCGCTTTCACCACGCCCTGCCAGACGCTTGCCGCCAGCCGCAGATTCAAGAACCCTGGCCCCGCCACTTCGGCCCCGGTCACACGCGGGTCGAGGCGAAGTTTGGCGGCCAAAGCCTCGGCAATCACGCGCGGCTGCAAACCTGCGGGCTTGGCCAGCACCATTGCCGCATTGGTCGCCATATCACCATGCGCCGGATCGCGCGGCGGCTCGACCGCCACTTGCGCAAAGTCCAGGCCAGACGGCAAAACGCCCTCGGCCACCAATGCCGTCAGGCTATCAGTCACCAAAGAGCGGATTTCAGCGAAGAGGTTCATTTGATCAATTCCTGTCTCGTTGGCTCGGGAATGCCAGAGCCAGCAAGACAGGTCAAGGACAGCCCGGTTTTGCGGGCCTAGTTTTGCTCGGTGCGCCAGTCATCCAAGGCAGAATTGGCATCAGGTGGGGTGGAGGCCGTGGTCAGCCCCGTGGGCACGCTTACCGGGCGATTGCGAAAGTAATGTGTCTCACGCGCGCCGAAGTAGAAAGCAACCACCGCCCCCAGCAACCACCACAACGGTTCCGGCACCGCATTCAGCCCCACCATCCGCAGGGCAAAATCCTTCGGGTCAATCATCGCATAGACAAACAGACCAATGGTGCCAAAGGCCAGAAGCGGGCGCGGCAAGCGGTTCAACCCATTGACCAATCGGTCAAACCCGCTGGTTGAGGCATTGCTGAACTCGTCACCAAACTGCTCCAGCGCTGCCTTCTGCGCCTGTGCCGACAACTCCATCCGCTTGGTAGCAGTCGGCACGAAAACCTCGGCCACGCCCTTGGCGGCATCGCCCAAAGCCGCCAACGCCCCCGGTGCGTTCAAGACATTCCCGATCAACCCCATGCTGCCACCCGTGCTTGATGTTGCGCCTCTGTCAGTCGGTATTTCGCCGCGATGAACTCTTCAGCCCGCGTGATCCAACCGCCCTTGCCGCCATCCCGGCGAAGGGCATATTTGCGGCTGGCAGGGCGGGCATCGGCCAATGCGTAATAGTAGTTCCGCCGCGCAATCCCGTAAGCGTCTGCAAGGTGGCTGGGGGCCGCTTCAGCGGCCATCTGCGCCGCGCGAATGGTTTGCGGGCCGATTTGGCCATCCGCGTCGCAGGGAAAGCCCATGCTGGTCAGCAGACGTTGCAGCACTTTCACTGCATTCGCCCCAGCGTTGACATACATATCAAAAACCGATGCCTGCAAGCTCTCTGGCAGCGCCCCGATCCCTGTGCGGAGGAAGTAATGTTCAACATAGATATCAACCGCTTGCGCCGCCGAAAGTGCGCGCACATCAGCCACGTCGATCTTTACGTCCCGCGTGATATCGATGCCCAGTCGGCGCAATGTGTTCAGCGTGACGCCGTGTTTTGTCGCCCCGCCCGGATCATCCGGGTCATTCACAAAGCCGCCTTCGCGCGCGACAATCTCAACCGCCAAATCCTGCACAGATTTCATCGCATCTCCCCTTGGGTTGCTGGGGAAATGCTGACGCGAAAGGGTTAATCTGATGCGAGTGGCCCGCGCGGTGCCATTCCGCGCAAAACGTAAGGGATTGCGCCTATTCTTGCGGTGCGACGTAAACGCCCTGCTCTTTCAGCGCGTCAACCACTTCTTTCGGCATATAGTCTTCATCATGTTTGGCAAGAATTTCACTGGCAATGAAGGTATTCCCCTCCATTTGCCCAGTGCCGACCATGCCCGCACCTTCAGCAAAAAGATCCGGCAACACACCGGTAAACTTCACCGGCACCACCTTGTTCGTGTCAGTGACATTGAAGCTGACGGTCTTGCCCTGCCCGCGCACAAGGCTGCCCTCTTCCACCAATCCGCCGATGCGAAACACTTCGCCGGTGGCAGGTGGATCGCTCAGCACCTGGCTGGGCGAGCGGAAAAAGTTGATGCCATCGCGCATCGCGTAGCCAATCAGCGCTGTCGAGGCCGTAAGCAGCACGAACGCAAACAGGATCAACTGCACGCGGCGGCGTTTCTTTAACCCCTTTAGCCCAGCCATATCAGCCCCTTACGGGAACATCGGTGCCAACATAAGCCCCGAGGTTTCCTCTATACCCAACATCAGATTGGCGTTCTGGATGGCCTGCCCCGACGAGCCTTTCGTCAAGTTGTCCAACACAGCCACTACCACGGCGCGGCCCGGAACCCGATCTCCGATCACGCCGATATGGCAGTAGTTAGACCCTGCAATGTCGCGCGTCGAGGGGAGTGCGCCAAAGGGTAGCACCTGCAGGAACGGCTCGGCTGCATAAGCATCGCTCAGCACCTGATGAATGGCCTTCGCGTCGCCCTGCACATAGGTGGTCGCCAAAATCCCGCGATTCATTGGCAACAGATGCGGGGAAAACTGAATGTGAACCGGGCGACCGGCGAGTTTAGAAAACTCCTGATCAAACTCACCCAAGTGGCGATGCTTGCCGCCCATCGAATAGGTGTGGGTGCCGCCCGAAAGTTCTGCATGCAGCAGGTTTTCCTTCAAGCTGCGCCCTGCCCCAGACACCCCGGCCTTGAGGTCGATCAGGATGCTATCAAGGTTAATCACCCCGGCAGAAATCAGCGGCCGCAGTGCATACTGCCCCGTTGCCGCATTGCAGCCCGTGCCTGCCACCAGCCGCCCCTTGCGAATGTCATCGCGGTAGAACTCGGTCAGCCCATAGACCGCCTCTTTTTGCAGATCGGTGGCGGTGTGGGCTTGGCCATACCATTTTTCATATTCCGCAGGGTCGCGCAGCCGGAAATCTGCCGACAGATCGACGATTTTCAAATCGCGTGGCAGGGCAGAAACCACTACCTGCGTGGTGGCATGCGGCAGGGCGCAGAAGCAAAGATCAACTTCGGAAAAGTCAATCTCGTCAATTTTTTGCAGGCGCGGCAGATCCAGATGACGCAGGAAAGGGAAGACCTCGGCCATCGCCATCCCCGCTTTGCGGTCGGCGGAAAGGGCGACGATTTTCATCGAAGGATGCGTGGCAATCAGGCGGACCAGTTCCGCGCCTGTATAGCCCGAGGCCCCCAGAATGGCGATGCGATGCGACATGCGATCCTCCTGCATTTGTTGGCGCAGATGTGGCGTCTGGGGGGGGAGGATGCAAGTGAAATTATGGTGTCAGGCGCTCACCTGCCTCAACCCGGAACGGCAGGATATTTTCGCGAGGCGGCAGCGGGCAGATCGCGAAATCGGTGAAGCCGCAGGGGGGCGTGAAGGCACGGTTGAAATCAAGGGTGATCTCGGTGTCAGTGGCATCCTCGCCGATCAGGAAGCGCGAGGCGGGGTAAGTTTCCTTTCCACTGGTGAGGTCGCGGATCACGAACATCGGTTTGCCGTCTTTCCAGTGGGTGGCGAGCAGGGAGATGGTGTGTGTTTGGTAGGTAAAATCGGCTGTGTGGGTGAGGTTCACCGTGGTGGGGGCGCCGCCTTTTTGGTCGATGGAGTGTTGGATCGGGGTGGAGAGGGTTTGCCAGCGGGCGCGGAGGATGAGGGATAGGTTGGTGGGGAAGTAATGGAGCGTTGCCTGCCTCGGCAGGGTGAGGTCGCGGACGCGGAGGGCGGGGGTGTTGTCGACGGTGTGGAGTTCTAGGAGGAGGGTTTGGTGGCGGAGTTGGGGGAAGCCAGAATTGGTGGGAAGGAAGTGGATCGGGGCGGCGCTGGGGGGTGTCAGGGTTTCGGTGGTGGGGTCGATCAGGCCGAGATGGGCGGGGCCGGTGGAGAGCTGGATTTGATTATCGGGGGCGGAGCCTACGGATTGTGGGCCGGGATTTAGCTCGACCCGGTCGGTGAGGTTGAGCCAGCCGTCCTCGGCTTGCAGGGCTTCCAGACGGGCGGCGCGGTGTTGGGTCAGGGGGAGCATTTTGGGGGCCTTTTGGCGGTGGTCCCAACTCGGGACCATTTTTTGTTGTTTGGATTCAATGGGGTGGGATGGTCGATTTAAGGGTTTGTTAAGGAGTTGTGTCTTAACCTAACGCGGAACAACTCTTCAAACAGCAGACGCTGAATATAGAGAAAACACAAGTCTTGCCAACTGCCAAAGATTTAACGCAAGCTAGCGCTATGTTGCACACACCGTTGGAGGATAGATTGGATTTCTCGTTGCGCGTAAAAGATTTAGCCGCGCGCTCGCGCCATGCATCTATGCACGCTTTAACCGAAGAAGCGACCAAGACCGCGGTGGTGTTACCGCTGATCCAAACTTTCGGATTTGACGTTTTCAATCTTGAGGAAGTTACACCCGAGTATATCGCGGATGTTGGCATCAAAAAGGGCGAGAAAATTGACTTCGCAATCAAGATTGACAAAAAGATAGCAATCTTGATCGAAGCTAAGCCTACATCCATGTCGCTGGGAAGCGCACAATATAGCCAACTTTATCGCTACTTTGGCGTTGCTGGCGCGCGTCTTGCTATTTTGACGAATGGTCGCGAAATCTGGTTCTTTTCAGATATTGATGAAAAGAACAAAATGGATAAGCGCCCGTTCTTTACTTTTGATTTGCAGTCATACGACGAGCACCAAGTCTTGGAGTTGGCACGCTTTCAAAAAGCAAACTTCGCTATCGAGTCTATCCTTGAGGCCGCATCGAATTTAAAGTTCGTGAAGTCCGCCGCAGCATTTTTGAAAAAGCAGCTTTCAACGCCGGATGACGAATTTGTACGTTATGTTGGAAGACAAATCTATGATGGCACGCTGACGAAATCGGCGGTTGAGCAGCTACGACCTGCGATATCTTCTGCACTGGATGAGCTAATCCGCAACCGAATCCAAGATAAGTTGAATGTGACCTTTGGTCAGGAAGCTGTGCAGAATGATCAGCACACAGAGAAAAAGCCTGTCGAGGAACCGCAAAGCTCTGAGATTGATACCACACAGGAAGAGACTTTTGCCTTCCTTGTGGTCAAAGCCATAGGTTCTAAGATCGTACCTGTTGAACGTATTACGCTTCGGGACTCAAAAAGCTATTGCAGCATCTTTGTAGATGACAACAATCGAAAGCCTGTGTGCAGGCTGTATTTTAACTCAAAAACCACAAAAAGCATTGGTCTGTTCGACGATCAAAAGATCGAAACGCGACATCAGATTGTGGAAGCGTCCGATATTTATAAATTTTCTAATCAAATTGAAAAGGCGCTGTCTACCTACTCTTAGTAGTTTCAGCCGTGCAGAAATGGTGCGTGAAATCACGCACCCTACAGACCCGCGGCTTTGCGCAGGGCTTCGTTCATGCGGCTTTGCCAACCGGGACCGCTGGATTTGAAGGCTTCCAGCACTTCGGGGTCGAGGCGCAGAGTGGTGGAGATTTTGGGGGCTGCGGATTTCGGGCGGCCACGCTGCACGCGGGCCGCGGCGAATTTGGCAGTCCAGTAGGGAGTAGTCAGGTCGGGTGCGTCGTCGTCAGGATCGAACGCGCCGTCTTGGAACGTGTCAGGATCGTAGGGATGGGCCGAATTGGGCTTGTTCGCGGGCATTTGCTTTTCTCAAACTAATGATACGGCGGACGGGGCCGCGTCTGGTCCAGATCACCACCACCATGCGGTTTTGCAGGAAGCTCACTGTGGTGAAGCGGGTTTCGCCGTAGTCTTGCCGCAGGTCTTCGACTGTTACGAGCATTCCAAGGAAGACCTCGGCGGTGTCAGCCATATCAAGGCCACGGTGTAGGAGGGTTGCGTCGCGTTTTGCGGGGTCATATTCGATCTGCATTTAATGTAACTACATTAATACGGAAATGCAAGCGTGGTGGCGGGTTCCTTTAACAACAGGGGTGGCGGTTAAGGAGAAGTTAAGTTTTCGAGCAGGACTATAGATTTGATTGGGAACGTTAGGGTGGGTTGCGCCCGCCCTACGATGATGGCGGTGCGGCGCGCAGGTTGTGGGTTCGGAACGCTCCGCGGGGGATATTTGAGCCAATGTGAATGTTGGGGTTTTGATCTGTAGAAATCACTGGGAAAGCCACAGGGAAAGCCACAGGGCAATGCGGGTGGGCGGGTGGAACCCTGCCCACAGGATGTGATCTGTGAACCCGTGCGCGGGCTCCACCCGCCCTACCCCGTCACGCGGACTCGAACACCACTTTCTTGCGCAAAAATTGCGTGGCTTTGTTGGAGACGGACGCCGCGTCGCCGGTGGTGATGAATTTGGACTGCGTGCCCTGCCCCAGCATTTCTGGACGGCGGTGCAGGTAGTCGGCAAGGCTTTCGGCGACGAGGTTGGCTTGGGAGTAGACTTTGACCTCTGGCCCCAAAGCCTCGGCGAAGGTTTTTTCCATCAGCGGGTAGTGAGTGCAACCAAGGACGGCGGCTTGCGGGTGGGGCATCCGGCGTTTCAGGGCCTCGACATGGCTGCGCACGAGGGCTTCGGCGAGGATTTCGTCGCCTTGTTCGATGGCATCGACGACACCGCCGCAGGGTTGCGCCTCGACATCAACGCCGATGGCGCGGAAGGCGAGTTCGCGCTGGAAGGCACGGGAGGCGACAGTGGCGGGGGTGGCGAACAGGGCGACATGTTTGACCGTGACTTCGCGCGGGGGGGAGTTGTCGCCCCATTGGCGTTCCGTGAGGGCTTCGATGAGAGGGACGAAGACTCCCAGCACACGCTTTTCGGGGGGCAGCCAGGTTTCCTGCATGCGTTTCAGGGCGGCGGCGGAGGCGGTGTTGCAGGCGAGGATCACCAGATCGCAGCCTTCGGCCCAGAGGCGTTCTGTGGCGGCACAGGTCAGGTTGAAAATGTCGTCATGGGTGCGCACGCCGTAGGGGGCGTGGGCGTTGTCGCCGAAATAGACGAAAGGTGTGTCGGGGAGGCGCTTGGTCAGCGCGTCCAGCACTGTCAGCCCGCCGATGCCGCTGTCGAATACGCCTACTGCCATCTTTGCCCCCTGCCCGCCCCCACCGATTGCGCGCAGGTTTGAAGCTGCGGTTCAGCGGGATTTGTATTTCGCCTCGAATTCGTAGCCATGAGCATAGGAGGGAAGTGGCGCGGGTGAAAGGGCGTAGGTGGCTTGGCGCAGGGTTTCCATCATCGCGGTGGGGTCGGATTTTAAGGATTGGATGGTGTCGGTGGGGATTGGTTGGCCGATCACAAGGCGCACGGGGGTGTCGGTGCGGGACTTGAACTCTTTCAACAGCAGGGCGACGCGCAGATTGGCGTGGACGCGCGAGGCGAGCTGGAACAGGCGGGAGTTGTGGCCCTCAAAGTATACGGGGACGACGGTGGCATTGGATTTGGCGATCATCTTGGCGGTGAAATTGCGCCAGGATGGGTCCATCGGGCGGGAGAATGGTTTGAGCGAGGTGGAGACGGTGCCGCCGGGGAAAATGCCGATCGCGCCGCCTTCGCTGAGGTATTGCAGGGCGGTTGCGCGGGTCTCAATGTTGAGCTTCACGGCTTCCTTGGTCTCATCAAAGGAAATCGGCAGCAGGACTTTGTTCAGGGCTTCGGCACGGCGGAACACGGCGTTGGAGAGGATGCGGAAATCGCCCCGGACAGCATCTAGGATATGGCCCATCATCAACCCGTCGAGGATGCCGTAGGGGTGGTTGGCAATCAGCACCAGTGGGCCGGTGCTGGGGATGTTCGCAAGGGAGCCCGCGATGAGGTCGAGTGAGAGGCCGTAACGCGCGGGGATGACTTCCCAGAACGAGCGGCCTTGCGCGATCTCGGCCTCATAGCCTGCGGCACGGTCAATCAGGTTGCGGCGGCCCGAGACGTTTTCCAGCACGCGGATCAGGGCGCGGCCGGGCTTGGTGCGGGCCGAGGTGGCGTAGGAAATGTCGCGGCTGATGTTGGTTTGCAGCATCTGGACCTATGGGCTTTGCGCGGGCGGAATGGCGGCTTTGCGGCAGGGTAATGGCTGTGCGTGACGCTGAAATGACAGCGGGCGGAGTGGACGGCGGGCTGGCAGTGGGAAAAAATACCGAAATACCCCGTTTACAGGGCGGAATTTGTGCATAGATAAGCAGGCTCATGGTATCATCCGTGAAATAATTTCGAGGGACCGATGGACTGGGACAAGCTGCGCATTTTTCACGCGGTTGCCGAAAAGGGCAGCCTGACTCATGCGGGTGAAGTGCTGCATCTGTCGCAATCGGCGGTCAGTCGGCAAATTCGCGCGCTGGAAGAGAGCCTTTCGGTGACGCTGTTCCACCGTCACGCACGCGGGCTGATCCTGACGGAACAGGGTGAATTGCTGTATGATGCGACGCAGGCGATGGTCAAACGGCTGGATGCGACGGCCGCACGGATCCGGGATTCCGAGGATGAGGTGTTTGGCGAGTTGCGGGTGACGACGACGACCGGGTTCGGGACGTTGTGGTTGGCGCCGCGCCTGCCTGCTTTGTACAAGAAGTACCCCAGCCTGAAGATTGATCTGATGCTGGAAGAGCGGGTGTTGGATCTGCCGATGCGTGAGGCGGATGTCGCGATAAGGATGAAAGAGCCAAGCCAGGCCGATCTGATCCGCAAGCGGTTGATGAACATCCGGATGCGGCTTTATGCGACGCCGGAATATCTGGCCGAGCATGGCACGCCCGCCACGATGGATGATTTCACCCAGCATCGGTTGATCTGCCAGCATGCAGGCACCGCGCAGGTGGCGGCGGGGGCCAATCTGGTGGCCGAGTTGATGAGCCATGATATTCCCTCGACCCTGACGGTGAACAACTATTTCGGGGTGCTGCAGGGGGTGCTGAACCATCTGGGCATCGGGGTGTTGCCGGACTATCTGACCGAAGATTTCCCGCATCTGGTGCGGGTGTTGCCGGAGACCGAAAGCACCGAAGTGCCGGTGTTTCTGGCCTATCCAGAGGAGTTGCGGCATTCCAAGCGGGTGTCGGCGTTCCGGGATTTCGTGACAGAAGAGATTTTCGCGTTTCGCAAGCGGCAGCAGTTGTAGGGCTTGCATTAATGTCACCATCGCTGCGGCTTTACGCTGCTGCGATTTGGAAAGATTGCAAGCGGTGGGCAGGTTGCTATGAAGCCTGCCAAGATCGGCATTTATGAAAGGGAGACTGCGCATGACATTTTTGAACATCTCCCTTCGGGCTTGATCACTTCCAGAACGCATAGGCTTTTGGCGTGATGTGACGGCAGCTTTCGGCTGCTTCGATCTTCTTTTGACAGCGAGTCAAAATCATGGGCATTTCCCATTCTGGGCCCAACTCTCTTGCACAACATGCAAGCGAGCGGGTCTTTCATTACTATACCCCATCGGCTTGGATTGATGGGCGCGCTGAGGCGCAGTTAAACGAGGTTTTGCACCTGCAAGGCGTGTCTGCGGTGGCGGGCTACCCCGATCTGCATCCGGGCCGTTTCGGTCCGGTGGGTGCCGCCATGTTAGCAGATCGGATCTATCCGCATCTGGTGGGTTCAGATGTCGGCTGCGGCATGTCCTTGTTTTCACTTGATCTGCCTTTGCGGAAGTTCTCTGCCGAAAAGGCGGGGCAGCGGATGCGGGTGCTTGAGACCGCTTGGGAGGGTGCAGAATCCGCGCTGGCTGCGGCGGGCATTGATCCAGCGATGGGTTTTGGCTTGGGCAGCATCGGCGGCGGCAATCACTTTTGCGAAGTGCTGGCGGTAGATAGCATAGTGCAACCGATCGAGGGGCTTTCACGAAACAGCCTGTGTTTGCTGGTGCATTCCGGGTCGCGGTCGTGGGGGGACGCGTTTTTCCAAAGCCTGCAAGGGCATTGGACCGACGGGCTGCTGGCTGAGGGTGAGGCGGGCCGCCACTACTTGCAGCGCCATGATGTCTTGGTGGCTTGGGCCAAGGCAAACCGCTTGGCGATTGCCACACGCGCGGCAGAGGCATTGCGCGCCGATCTTCATCTGATCTCAGATGCGCCACATAATTTGGTGCAGGGCTTGGCGGGTAATTGGTTACACCGCAAAGGGGCCGCGGTTGCCACCGGGGGTTTGGTGCCGTTGGCTGGGTCGCGTGATAGTCTCAGCTATGTGGTGGCGGTGACAGGGGCGGCGGAGACGCCGTTCCAATCGCTGGCGCATGGGGCTGGGCGCAAACATGATCGGGCCTCGATGCATGGGCGTATCCGCAAACACCGCTCGGAGTTAGAGCGTCTGCGCCGCAATAGCTTCGGCGGGCATATCTTGTGCGAAGACGCCGATTTGCTGATTGAGGAAGCCGGCAGTGCCTATAAATCGGCGGCAAATGTGCTGGCGGATTTGCAGGCTTTGGGATTGGCCGAGCCTGTGGCGGCTTTGCGCCCGTTGCTGACCTATAAGAAAACCCGTGTTGAGGAGTTTCTGTGATGCAGGTTTCGCTATTGATCAGCAGCGGCGATGGGCCAGAGGAATGCAGGCAGGCGGTGGCGCATGTTGTGGCCCGGATGGCTGCGGAAGCAGAAGCGTTGGGGCTTGAGATGAATGCCTGTTTTGATGGTCCAAAGGAACGGCCCGCCTCGGTGATCGTGGTGCTGGAAGGGGTGGGTGCCGAAAAGCTGGCCGCTCAGTGGTTGGGCACCGTGCTTTGGCGGCAGAAGAGCAAGCTGCGGCCACAGCATCGCCGTGCGAACTGGTTTGTTGGGGTTTTCGCCTTGGATCAGCCCGCGCCAGATGCGGTGCGGATTGATCCTGCCGAAGTGCGCTTTAGCAGCTTTCGCGCTGGCGGGCCGGGCGGGCAGCACCAGAACACCACAGATAGCGCCGTGCGGGCGGAGTGGCGCAGTATTGTCGCCGTTTCGCGCGATGAACGCTCGCAGCATCGCAACAAGGCGGTGGCCTTGCAGCGGTTGCAATTCTTGGTGGACCAAAGGGCGGCGCAAAGCGAGGCAGATGCAAAGCGCCGCGCCAATCTGATGCACAAGGAATTGCAGCGCGGTGCGGCGCGGCGGGTGTTTGAGGGGGATACGTTTGTGGAAAGGCGGTGGGAAGGCTGAGGCCGAGATTGCACGGGCTATGAGGCCGGGCAGAAACTGATCAAACGGTCAAAGCTATGCGCAGAATGCATGGCGGCATTGCCGCAGGTGCAGCCTGTTCTTTATTGAGGCAAATCAGCCATAGGTATAGATACCGCTGTGAGGCAGCAGTCGAGTTCGCTCTTGCTGCTTCATACCTCCCTGTTGGACTTGGCCGAGCGAAAGCTCGGCCTTTTTTTTAGCTTTCGGGGGTAGTTTTGTTAACTGCCTGCGCATCAAGCAGATTTTTGCGGCGTTCGGCCAAAAATGCTGCGTCTGCGAGATTTGCTGCAAGTGCGATGGCGCGGGTGTAGGCGGCATAGGCTGCGGGGTGATTCGCTGTTAGCGCCAACACATGCGCAAGGGCGGCATGATAGGGTTGGTAGTTGGCAAGGGGTTTGGCAAGCGCCTTGAGCCTGCGCAGCGCCTGTTCCGGCTGGCCGATTTCGGCCAAAGCCACGGCGCGATTGAGGGCTATAACCGGGGTGGGCTCCAGTTCCAGCAGGCGGGCATAGAGCGCTTCGATCTGCGGCCAATCGGGGGTGGGCGGCAGAATGTGGCTGGCGGCGATAGCGGCTTTCAGCTGCATCGGGCCGGGGCGGCTTTGGGATATGGCGGCGTTCAGCAGGGTGATGGCTTCGGTGATTTCGGCTGCGTTCCACAGGCTGCGGTCTTGGTGTTCGGGCGGGATGGTTTGGCCGTTTGACGCACGGGCGGGTGCGCGGGCATGGCTGAACAGCATCAGCGCCAGGCAGGCTTGGGTTTCGGGATCATGCGGCAGCAGGGTGAGCAGCAGGCGGGCGAGGAAGATCGCCTCTTGGCACAGGCTGGGGTTGGATTGCGTGTGGCCCGTGGTGAAGATCAGGTAGATCACCGTCAGCACTGAGCGCAGACGTTCCGGCCACTCGGCGGCGTCGGGCAGATCGAAGCGCAGGCTTAGGGCGGCGATGCGGGATTTGGCGCGGGTAATGCGCTGGCCCATTGTGGGTTCGGCATCGAGGAAAGCGGCGGCGATCTCGGCGGTGGTCAGGGCGCAGACGGTGCGCAGGGTCAAAGCACAGCGGGATTTTTCATCCAGCGCCGGGTGGCAGCAGGTGAAGATCAGCCGCAGACGCTCATCCGGGATGCTGGCGGGATCATCGGCGGCCTCATCGCGGGCGAGTTGCGCCAGCGCGGTGGCTTGGCGGCCATCACGGGCGGCACCGCGCAGACGGTCGATGGCTTTGCGGAAGGCGGCGCGGATCAGCCAAGCCTCGGGCCGGTGCGGCGGCCCTGCCCTGCCCCAATGGAGCAACGCAGAGACGCAGGCATCTTGCAGCGCATCCTCGGCGAGTTGGAAATCCCCGACGCGGGCGATCAGAGCGGCAAGGATGCGGCCACGGTCCCGCCGCAGGCATTGGGATAGGGCTGCGGCTGGGTCGGTCATGGTTGGTCTCAGTATTCCATCACCGGGCGCAATTCGACTGTGCCCCAAGCCACCGAAGGCACCATCGCGGCATAGGCGATGGCGGCGTCCAGACTATCGGCGTGGAACAGGTAGAAGCCGCCGAGGTGTTCCTTGGTTTCAGCGAAGGGGCCGTCCATCGTCTCGACTTTGCCGCCACGCAGACGGACAGAGGTGGCGGTTTCGGCCGGTTGCAGACCTTCTCCGGCGATGAAGGCCCCATCGGCCTTCAGCTTGGCGGACAGCGCGAAATAGCCTTCCATGAAGGCCGCGAACTCTGGGCTGCCATAGGGCGGCTCGGTGCCGGGGGCGGAATAGATCAGGGCCATGAATTGCATTTTCGTCTCCGTGTTTGGGTTTCGATAGCACAAGGACGTTTGCCAAGGCCGGATTTCGACAAAGCGGGTGAAATAATTGCGGGAATTTTGTCCCGGCCCTTTCCCTGTTGGCCCGCTTGGCCTATGACGCCCGCAACTCTCATATTTCCGGGGAATGCCATGACCGAGCCCGCCATCACACCCGAACTGATTGCCAGCCACGGGATGAAACCGGATGAGTATCAGCGTTTGCTGGAGATCATCGGGCGCGCGCCGTCGTTCACCGAACTGGGGATTTTCAGCGCGATGTGGAACGAGCATTGCAGCTATAAGTCGTCGAAGAAATGGCTGCGCACGCTGCCGACCACCGGGCCGCAGGTGATTTGCGGGCCGGGCGAGAATGCAGGCGTCGTTGATATTGGCGACGGGCAGGCGGTGATCTTCAAGATGGAGAGCCACAACCACCCTTCGTATATCGAGCCGCATCAGGGGGCTGCCACTGGCGTGGGCGGGATTTTGCGCGATGTGTTCACCATGGGGGCGCGGCCGATTGCGGCGATGAACTCGCTGTCGTTCGGGGTGCCGTCGCATCCGAAGACCGGCTATCTGGTTAAGGGTGTGGTTGAGGGCGTCGGGTCTTATGGCAATGCGTTTGGCGTGCCGACCGTGGGGGGCGAGGTGCGCTTCCACAAAAGCTATAACGGCAACTGTCTGGTGAACGCGTTTGCCGCCGGGTTGGCGGATGCAGACAAGATTTTCTACTCGGTGGCGTCCGGCGTGGGGATGCCGGTGGTGTATCTGGGCGCGAAGACCGGCCGTGATGGCGTAGGTGGGGCGACGATGGCCTCGGCGGAGTTTGACGATACCATTGAGGATAAGCGCCCGACCGTGCAGGTTGGCGACCCCTTCACTGAAAAGCGGTTGCTGGAGGCGTGTCTGGAGCTGATGGCTTCGGGGGCGGTGATCTCGATTCAGGATATGGGCGCGGCTGGGCTGACCTGTTCGGCGGTTGAGATGGGCGACAAGGGCGGCTTGGGGATCAAGCTGCAACTGGATGCCGTGCCGCAGCGCGAAACCCATATGACGGCCTATGAGATGATGCTGTCGGAAAGCCAAGAACGCATGCTGATGGTTCTGAAGCCAGAACTGGAAGACGTGGCGCGGGCGATTTTCGTGAAGTGGGATCTGGATTTCGCCATTGTGGGTGAGACGATCCCTGAGGATCGCTTCCTGATCCTGCATGGCAATGAGGTGAAAGCCGATCTGCCTTTGTCGAAACTATCGTCCTCTGCGCCGGAATATGATCGGCCTTGGGTGGAAACACCTGCGGCTGGGCCGTTGGGGGTGGTGCCTGCGATTGGCGCGATTGCCGGGCTGCGGGCGCTGATTGGCTCGCCGAATTATGCGCAGAAGGCTTGGGTTTACGAGCAGTATGACAGCATGGTTGGCGCCGATACGGTGGTGGCACCGGGCGCGGGTGCGGGGGTGGTGCGGGTGCATGGCACTGGCAAGGCGCTGGCATTCACCTCGGATGTGACGCCGCGCTATGTCAAGGCGAACCCGTTTGAGGGTGGCAAACAGGCTGTTGCCGAGGCTTACCGTAACCTGATCGCGGTGGGGGCCAAGCCTTTGGCCACGACCGACAATTTGAACTTCGGCAACCCGGAAAAGCCCGAAATCATGGGGCAGATGGTGGGGGCCATCAAGGGCATAGGTGCTGCGGTGGCGGCGCTGGATATGCCGATCGTTTCGGGCAACGTGTCTTTGTATAATGAGACCGATGGTTCGGGGATTTTGCCGACGCCGACGATTGGCGCGGTGGGGATTTTGGCAAGCTTGGATGATCTGATCTCTGGGCGGCCTGTTGCGGGTGACATGGCGCTGGTGATTGGCGCGACCAAGGGGCATCTGGGGCAGTCGGCCCTGCTCGCGGAAGCGTTTGGGATTGAGGCGGGCGATGCGCCGTTTGTCGATCTGGAGGCCGAGAAGGCTTCGGCGGCGGTGGTTTTGGCGTCGCGCAAGGCGATCCGGGCTTGCACCGATCTCGCGGATGGCGGGCTGGCGCTGGCGGCGTTTGAGATGGCCGAGGGCGCGGGGCTTGGGGTGGCTTTGACCTCGGGCGATGTGGCGGTGCTGTTTGGCGAGGATCAGGCGCGCTATCTGATCGCGGTTGCACCGGAAGCGGTGGCGGCGGTTGAAGCGGCAGGTCGGGCCGCTGGCGCGTTGGTGTCGCGCGTCGGTGTGTTTGGCGGCGATGTGGTGGATTTCGGCGGTGACAAGGCCAGCTTGGCTGAATTGTCGAACCTCTATCGCGGTGCGTTTGAGAAGGCGGTGGGGTGAGGCTGCGCCCTGCCCTAGCCGCTGATTTCGGCTTTATCCGGTCTGTAGCGGGGCGGGCAGAGTACGCACCTTTCATCACCGATGAGGATGAGGCTGGGTTGGCGGTTTATCTGACCAGCCCTGCGGCGCGGCTGCTGATCTGGGAAGACGATCACGGGCCGCGCGGATTTGCGCTTTATGCCGTGCCACAGGATGGCGCGGGTGTGGTGGAATTGCGCAGGTTGGCGCTGGACCACGCGGGGCGTGGTGAGGGTCAGACGTTTTTGCGCGCGATGATCGGCTATGCGTTTCATGATTTGGCGGCGCAAAGGCTGTGGCTGGATGCCTCGGGTGAGAATTTGCGCGCGCAGGCGGCGTATGTCCGGGCGGGGTTTGTGCTGGAGGGGCGACTGCGCGGGCATTGGTATCGGCCTGCCTTGGGCCGGGTGGTGGATTTGTTGATCTACGGCATGTTGCGGGCGGAGTGGCAGGCGGGCTGATTGGCCCCTTGCAGCGCCCCTGCCCCAAGCTTACATTTGCGATGAACTGTTCAGGAGTGCGCAATGGCGATGGAAGCCCATGAGATTGAAGCCTTGATCCGAGCGGCGTTTCCGCAGGCCAAGATCACCGTGCAGGGCGACGACGGCGCGCATTTCTCGGCTGAGGTGATTGATGCCAGCTTCAAAGGCATGAACCGGGTGCAACAACAACGCGCGGTTTACGCCAGTTTGAAGGGCAAGATGGACGGCCCTGCGGGCGCGTTGCACGCGCTGGCGCTGACGACGAAAGCGCCGGAGTGAGCCGAGCCATGCCCATCGAAGCTATCGGGTTGGTGGTTGTGGCGGTGGGTTTGGTTTTTGTCGTGCTGATAGGTCTGAAACGATGGCACGAGGCGAAGAATAGACATTCTGAATGGCGGCCCGCCCTAACAACAGATGATCCAAAGAAGGATGTGCATGTTTTGGGTAGTCGCTATCCGCAAAAGTCGAGAGATTTTCTGGCGAGCACCGTTAGCAACGCATACACCGTGCCAAAAGACCCAGAAGAATACGCAAAGATTTTCGTTCCGACGAAAGACAGAAAAGGAAGCGCAGAATGACTGCTCTAGAGACGATCAAAGACACCGTGACGAAGAACGATGTGGTGTTGTTTATGAAGGGCAACAAGTTGATGCCGCAGTGCGGATTCTCGTCGAAAGTGGCGGGGATTTTGAATTATCTCGGTGTTGAGTATGCCGATGTGAACGTGCTGGCGGATGCAGAAATCCGGCAGGGCATCAAGGAATTCTCGGATTGGCCAACGATTCCGCAGCTTTACGTCAAAGGTGAGTTTGTTGGCGGCTGCGATATTGCCATCGAGATGACGCTCTCGGGCGAGTTGGATGCGCTCCTTGAAGCCAATGGCGTGGCGTTTGACAAGGCGGCGGCGGAGAAGATCCGCGAAGCGAACGCGGGCTGATCTGTCGGAGCGGGGGAGTCCTGATACGTTCGTTATCACCTCTTGCATGCGGTTCCGCCTCCCTGGCGCGCAACATATTTTTCTTTTCAATATCATGTCCACCACTGACAGCCACTG
>NZ_JAXMJJ010000098.1:0-5810 GCF_034376685.1 Cypionkella sp. | reverse complement strand
TCAATCCCCTGCCCCAAGCGGGCAGCGGTGTGGGGTGGTATGGGCCGGGATTACCGGCCCATAATCAGTGGGTTAGTTGCAGGGGTTGATGGTGAACCCGGCGCGGTATTCGGCGAGGTGCTTCGTGCGGGTTGCCTCATCCATGCCGCGCAGGGCGTTCAAGGGCGAGCCGAGCGTGTGGCCGCGCACATGATCCAGCGTCCACATGTCTTTGTCGTCAAAGCGCAGATGCGGTTGCGGGATCAGGGTTTTGCCGTCGGACCGCACGAAGTTCAGATCGACAATCGCATCGGCCAGATCGACGCCATCATACAGCGTCTCCCATTCGCGCTTGCCCGAGAACCGGCCCATCGCCGGGGTCGGACGGCCTTGGTATTCATCCGCGAAGGCCTCAACCGCCGTCCAGCGGTCGATTTCATGCGCGAAGGTGTGCAACTGGCCGTCGATGGTATCGACCACCATATCTTCGCGGATCAGGCAGGGCACCAGGCACGACCAGCAGCGATGCGGATAGACGTAGCCGACTTCCTCGTTGAAGGTGATCACCTTCTGGCCGGGCTTCGACAGCTTGGCATACCATTTCCAGAAATCGCCGAACTCGGCATACCAGCCGGGATACTTGTGCTCGAACCATTCGAAGTCTTTTTCGGTCTGCGCCTCGATCCGCCAGAAGTTCACCGGCCAGCCTACCGCAAAGAACTGCCCGACCTTGTGGACGTAGTTCTTCTTAGTGATCCGTTCCCATGCCAGCGTCACGTCATCATGGTGGATCTTGATGCCGTATTTTTCCATCGGCAGCAT
Source organism: Cypionkella sp. (assembly GCF_034376685.1). Lineage (GTDB taxonomy): Bacteria > Pseudomonadota > Alphaproteobacteria > Rhodobacterales > Rhodobacteraceae > Cypionkella. The sequence goes on along the minus strand of NZ_JAXMJJ010000098.1, from coordinate 5,009 downwards.
GTAGGTGCGGTAGTAGTCTTCATAGACCCAGCGATGCCACATCTCGGCATAGCTTTCCTTGTTCTTGTCGCGGTCGGTGGTGCCGTATTCGATGAAGGTGCCGATGGCCGCGTCAACGATGGCATGGTTCTGCCAGAAGGCATATTTCATGTCGCGCTCAATGAGCAGGTGGTTTTCCGGCTCTTTCAGCGCGGCCATCATCAGTGAGTGGCCGTTGCCGATATGGCGGGATTCGTCGGACTGCACCGACAAAAACACCGTGGGCAAAGCATAGTCGCCGTTGCGGGCTGCTTCCGACGGCATCGCCACAAACAGCGTGTTGGTGAACGCGGTTTCGGCCACAACGGTCAGATACATACAGGCCGAGGTCATCGCGTCGCCGGTGATGAAACCTTCGCCGAACTGCCGACCAATGGTGGTAGCATAGCATTTGCCGAAGGCTTCTTCGGTGATGTCAAAGCCCGCCGGGTCGATGTAGTTTTCCATATACCACTTTTTCAGATTCATCTGAATCGTGGAATGGCGGAATTCATCGACCATCTGCATGGTAAAGCCGGTGCGCAGATCCTCGCCCGGTGCCAGACGGCTGACCATCGCCATTGAGCGGGCGGCAGAGATTTCCGGGAACGGGATGATCGCCAGAAACAGCTTCATCCATTCGACCCAGCGGGGTTCGACGTTGCGGAACATGTCGCCACGCAGGGCGGCGTCCAAGGCACCGTAAACCCGGTTGTCCTTTTCTTCCTGCATCGAGAAGTAGGAGCGCAGCACCTGCTTCATCGGATCGCGCGGGGCTTTGGTGATCTTGTAGTCGCTGGGGTAGGTCATCGCTTCCTGCACATAGGAAGGATTCCACCCCAGATCGGCGCATTTGCGGGTCGCATCGGCCACCGAAATGCCCTTTTGCGCGGTAATTTTGTTGAGTGTCAGAGTCGACATTGTTGCTCACCTTTTTGGTTCGTGTGAATGTGGGCAGGACCGTCGGCAAAGGTCAGAGAACTGCGCATCGCAGCCATCCAAGACGTCGGATCAGTTTCACGGTTTGTGAATTTCATTCGCAACGCAGGCCTCCCTTCCTTCGTTCTTTGAGCCACCTTGAGTTGTCGCGGCGGCTTTCTTTTTCTTCGATGAGGCAATGTAGGGGCCAAAATCTGCTGCGGCCAAACAGATAATTTTCTGTAACGAAGGGCTACGAATTGTAATGAATGGTTACGGATTCATATTTTGTCGCAATGCTATCAGCGGCAGATATGCTGTGGGCTGCGGAGGAAAAATCGGGAAGGTCCGGTTTTAGCGCGGAGCGGTCATATGTCTGATATAAAACAGATTTCCGACAAGATGGCCGAGTTGCAGAAACTGCGGGTCGCGGTGGTGACGCTGCTGTGCCAAGAGAACTGCAAGCTGCTGAGCAGGCGCCAGCGAGTGGCTGGCAAAGAGATTGAGGTGATGTGCGGCGAGCGCGACCTGATCGGTATGGCCGATCAGGTCGCAGCGCAAGCTGCGCTGGATCAACTCTACCTGGAGCAGAGATCCGCCCAGCTGGCTTTGGCCGAAACCGAACAGGAAACCGAGCGGTTGGAAACTTTGCTAGCTAGGATCGGTGCCGATATTTCCGCGCTGTGCCAATCATAAACCGGGGGGAATGACATGAAAGACGAACGCGCCCATTTGCAGCTTTTTGATCTGATCGCGCGTGACTGGCAGCTGGCCTCACCCGCCCAACAGATCAACTTCAATGCCGACACCTCTGCCGTTGCTTTCGCCTGTGCCGATGGATCTGTGCATCTGGCGGCCACTGCCGACAAAGCCTCGCCCACCCAGCGCACCCGGCGGGCGATTGACACCGGACGGCTGACGATTGCGGCGCGGGAGAAGCCGTTCTTGCCGCTGAAAGTGGCGGAGTTCACCGAAGGGCGCAGTTCGGATGTGGTGGCGTTTGGCGCGCAGGGCTTTGCCTTTGCCAAGACCAGCGGGCGGATCAATGCGCTGTCGGCGGGCGGGATCGCCTATCACATTCCACCCCGCGCGCAGACGGCGATACAGGTGCTGGCGGCATCGCCGGATGGCAAGGTTTTGGCCTATGCCAGTGCCGCGCAGCTTTATGTCGCCCCTGCCGAGACCTCCGAGCCGGAGATGATTGAATTGCCAAATGAGATCAGCGCCGTGGCGTTTTCACCCGATGGGCTGACGCTTGCCGTGGCGCATGGAAATGCTGTGTTGCGGTTGCCGCTTCAGGCGCTGAACCGCCAACCCGTTGAGAGCTTACTTGCCGAACCGGCCAGCGGCTTGCATTGGCACCCGGATGGCGCTTGGCTGGTGTGCAGTGTGGCGGCGGATGGGTTTTATCTGATCGACACCGCCCGCAACCAAATACTTCACCGCAACAAATTCCCCGCCGCCGTGCGCAGCGTTGGCTTTGGCCCAAGCACTGCTACCGTGGTCGCCTCGGGGGCGTTCCGGGTTGCTGCTTGGGCATTGGAAGACGGCCGCGATGTGGTGACGGGCAAGGCGGGCCTTGTGTTGGTCAATGCGGTCGCCACCTGCCCCAACCGCAATCTGGTGGCGGTCGGCTATGCCAATGGGTTGCTGAGCCTTGCCGAGATCGGCCAACAGTCCGAGATTTTGCTGCGCGAGGATACCGGGGCCGGGATCACCGCGATGGTCTGGTCGCAAGAGGGCAAATATCTGGCGCTGGCCGGAACCGATGGCTCTGCCGCTTTGGTCGAATTCCCCGACGCAATGTTCAAATCCTGACTCCGTTCACAGAAAGCACTCCGATGACCGCAGAACTCACCGCAGAAGAAAAAAGCAAAGACGCATTCTTTCAGCGCATCGCCCTGATTGGCGAAGAAATGATCGCAGCCCATGGCCGTGACTTCGCCACTGGCGCGTTTGTTCTGGCAGCCCGCTGGATCAGCGAGGGTCGGCTGGGTGGGAAGATCCAAAGCAAAGCCGAGCCGGGGGGCGAGCAGCGCCCGAACTAGGCACGCGCTCGGCCCTTGTAACGCTTCGTTACAAGAGTGCAGTTTTTTCGCCCTGTTTCGATGCAATGCAGAAAATTCCGCTGGCTGTGTTAGCCTGCGACAAAATGACACCCATCGCACACCAAGGAGTGAGTCGATTGGATATACGTTCGAGACTTAGCGCGACGAGACCGGAAGACAAGCGCGCCAAAGAATATCTTCAGCGCAATTGGGGCACCATCGAAAAGCTGGCCGATACCCTTAGCGGTGGTAAGTATTCGGCAGACAAAGCCCGCAAGGCGGCACCGCCGCCACAGGCGCAGGGTTTGATCATTGTGGATCAGGCGCCGCCGCGCAGGCCAGATGAAGCGGTGCCCTATGTCCGCATCAGCTTGAATGGACGGGTGGTGCTTGCAGACAGCAATACCGGCGTGCAACTGGCGTTCTTGGGCGAGATCAAGCGACTGAATGGCGAGAGATGCTTTTTCCTCGCAACGGCAGAGAATGGCTTCATCAGCCCGCTAGAGCCTGAAACTGTTGAGAAAATTGCTGATCTGGCGCAAAGGGTGATCAACCGCGCCTACACGGAAGACCAACTCGCAGACGACATCAAAGCGCGGCTCGACATCGCGTAGTTGTGCCCATGCCTATACGAACTTCGGCGCCAGCAGAAAATCAGCATAAGATTGCGCTGTGCCGAAGGTTAAGTCTACGGGAGGAGACTTAATGATGACATCTGACCAGCGCAGCGCGCTTAAGGCCGCACGTCCGGGCATTGATTTCACCGATGTAGACCCGCGGGAAACCTCGCGGGCCTGGAACAAATTTCTGTCGAACCGCAACGCGCCCAGCCTGCCGATGACTGGGGTGCGCTCGTTGATCTATCAATCCTGGGTGCGGTCAAACACCACCGGCATCAAGCCCGACCAATTTGCCGCGCCATCGCTGGAACGCAGTGGAATGGCCGCAAAATCCAGCCATGATCAGGCTGAACTGCGCAGGGCGGCGCGGGCTTCGATGATGCGGATCGGCGATTTGTTGTCGGGGGCGGAGGCAATGCTGCTGCTGACCGACCGTGATGGCCTTATTCTAGAGGCGGTCGGTGACAATTCCACCCTCAGCAAGGCCAGCAAGATCAACCTGTCTGTCGGGGGTTTGTGGAGCGAACATGCCTCGGGCACCAATGGTATCGGCACGGCGTTGTGGACCGGACAACCGGTTTATGTGCATGGCGAAGAGCATTTCTGTGAGGGCATGAAGGCGTGGAGCTGTGCTGCCGCCCCCATTCGCGATCCGATTGATCAAAGCATCATCGGTGTGGTCAATCTGTCCGGGTTGACCCGGATTTTTCAAAAGCATAACGCCGCCTTCGCCGCCACCGCCGCCCGTGATATCGAACTGGTGCTGCAGCAAGAGCAATCCTTGCTGAACATTCGGCTGATGGAGGCTAGCATTGGCAGCCTGCCCGGTCAGGCCATGGACAATGCGGACGGATTTGCGATCATCGACCGCTTTGGCAGGCTGATTTTCAGCCGCAACAGTGGCGTCAATATCGGGCGACCAGATCAGGAGTTGGGGCTAGGGGCGCATTTTCTGGAATTGCCCGATGGCATTTCCGAAGCAAAGATCGCCGCAGCCTTGCCCAGCGCGCATTGTTGCAATGACATCCGGCTGATCGAAATCGACGGCATGATCAAAGGCGCTGCGTTGGCGTTCCGGCAAAGCCCGAACGCATCGCATCCGGCCCCTATGCGGCAGCCGTCCACTCCGGCACTGCCCGGAGTGCTGATCGGCACGACGGGACTGAAGATCGTCGGTGAAAGCGAAGCGATCTTGCAGGCGCTGGATACCGCCAATCGCATTGCTTCGGCCAATGAGCCAACCTTGATCGAAGGACAAACCGGCGTTGGCAAAGAACTGTTTGCGCGCCTGATCCATTCGCGCTTGTCGCCCGAAAGCGGCCGTTGCTTTCGCACGGTCAACTGCGGCGCGATGACACCGAAAATGTTCGGTGATGCGCTGTTGCAACCGCTTGAGGCCGAGGGC
>NZ_JAXMJJ010000097.1:0-113702 GCF_034376685.1 Cypionkella sp. | reverse complement strand
AATATGTATCCTTTTTTGTTTATTATAACGAAGAAATCCGACAGTTATATAGTTTTGTTCGGTGAAGTTGTACCGCATATGCGGCATCCTAAGTTGCAGGAAAAGGGCGGCTCATACGCACCTGGCCTGGTTGGAAAACCTTGCTGGTGCCCGTGCCGTAGCCATTGAGTTGGCGGCAACGAAAGGGGACTCGCATCTTGTTGGCAGAAAGGAATACGCCGATGGGACTGTCCAAAACGATCTGGACCAATCCGACCGAGTTTTTGCGCAATCAGCAGCCGGAGAATCCGGTGCTGTTTTTTGCGCCGCAGGCTGTGCAGTCGGTTGCCCGTAAGTTTCTCGATGGATTTCCGGGGCTTGTGACCTATGCGGTCAAGTCGAACCCCGGTGAGGAAGTCATTGAAAATCTGATCGCCGCTGGCGTGAAGGGCTTTGACTGCGCCTCGCCGTTCGAGATCGACCTGATCCGGCGTTTGGCGCCGGATGCAGCGATCCATTACAACAACCCGGTGCGTTCGCGGGCCGAGATCGCCCATGCGGTGGCGCGGAACGTCAAATCCTACTCGGTTGATTCGGCAAGCGAATTGGCCAAGTTGATTGAAATGGTGCCGGTCGAGAATTGCGAGATTTCGGTGCGCTTCAAGCTGCCGGTCGCAGGCGCTGCCTATAACTTCGGGGCCAAGTTTGGTGCGACCGAAGATGTTGCGGTGGAGCTGTTGAAAACCGTGGCGTCTGCGGGCTTCATCGCCTCGATCACCTTCCATCCCGGCACGCAATGCACCGATCCGGCGGCCTGGGCGAGCTACATTCGCGAAGCTGCGGTGATTGCAGAGCGCGCAGGCGTGAAGATCGCGCGGCTGAACGTGGGTGGCGGCTTCCCGAGCCACCGTGCTGAAGGGGTCATGCCGCAACTTGACGCGACCTTTGCGACCATCGATCGCGTGGCGACCGAGGCGTTTGGCGCAGAGCGTCCGGTGCTGATCTGCGAGCCGGGGCGTGCGATGTGCGGCGATGCGTTCACGTTGGCCGCTCGCGTCAAGGCCGTGCGCGATGATATGCATGTGTTCCTGAACGATGGCGTTTATGGCTCGCTGTTCGAGCTTGGGCAGATCGGCATCATCGACCGTATCGCGGTGATCTCGCCGGAGGGTCAGCGCCGCACTGGGGCGATCCTGCCGCGGATCTGCTTCGGGCCGACCTGCGATTCGGTTGACCGTCTGCCCGGCGATGTGCCGTTCCCCGCCGATATTGCTGAGGGCGATTATGTCATCGTGCATGGCATGGGGGCCTATTCGACGGTGACCAACAGCCGCTTCAACGGCTTTGGCGAATTGGGCATGGTGACGGTGCTGTCACAAAAGCTTTAACTTCGCCGTAATCTGGTTAACCTACGCTCTCGGCAGGGAAACTTGCCGAGAGCGTTTTGGTTTTTGGGGTCGGGAGGCGGAGTGTCGCTGTTTAGCCGGATCAGACAGTGGTGGCGCGGTCATCCGATCGTTGAGACCGAACCTGCCGCTGCGCCGCCGCCGGGGCGCAAGCGTGGCGTTGTCGATCATGTGATCATTCTGGACGGCACGCTTTCAACCCTGACGGATGGGCAAGAGGGCAACTGTGGCCTGATCTTCAAGCTGTTGACCGAAGGCGGCCGCTCGGCCAATCGCACGGTGTATTACGAGCCGGGCATTCAGTGGGAAGGCTGGCGCAATGGCATGAACCTGGTGCAAGGCCGGGGTATCAACCGCCAGATCCGCCGTGCCTATGGCTGGCTTGCCAGTCACTACCGCGAAGGGGATCGGATCTATCTGATCGGCTATTCGCGCGGGGCCTTTGCGGTGCGATCCTTGGCCGGGGTGATTGACCGGGTTGGGCTGTTGAAGCGCGAACATGCGACCGAGCGCGGCGTGACCTTGGCCTATCGGCACTATCGCCATGATAGCCATCCGCGGGCCAGTCAGGCGTTCTCGCATCGGTTCTGTCATCTGGAAGCACCGATTCAGATGGTGGGGGTGTTCGATACGGTGAAGGCCTTAGGGCTACGCCTGCCGCTGTTGTGGATGCTGACCGAGCAACAGCACCAGTTTCACAACCACCATTTGGGCAGTTCTATCCGGCATGGCTTTCATGCGCTGGCGATGGATGAAACCCGTGATGTGTTCGAGCCTGTGTTGTGGGAATGTCCGCCGGGGTGGAAAAGCGATGTGCAGCAGATGTGGTTTCGCGGCGCGCATGGCGATATTGGCGGCATGATCGGCGATGACCTAGCGGCGCGGCCTTTGGCGAATATCCCGCTGGTCTGGATGCTGGAGCGGGCGGAAAGCGCTGGTTTGGCATTGCCCGAAGGCTGGCGGGCGCGGTTTCCCTGTGATGCAAACGCGCCAATGGTGGGCACGATGCGCGGCTGGGGGATGTGGTTTCTGCTGCGCCACAGGCGTGTGATCGGGCGCGATCCGTCTGAACAGGTGCATCCTTCGGCGCAGCAGGTGCGGCGGGCGGGTTGGCTGTTTTGGCGGCTGACGCGCGGGCGCTGATATGTGCGTTTTGACTTTGCCTCGGCAGGTTTGATCAAATAGTTTGGGGTAAAAGGGAGCCCGAGATGCGCAAAGTCACCGTCGCCGCCACGCAATTCGCCTGTTCGTGGGATCTGCCCGCCAATGTGGATCGGGCCGAGGCTTTGATCAGGGATGCGGCGGGCAAGGGCGCGCAAGTGGTTCTGATCCAGGAACTGTTCGCCGCGCCCTATTTCTGCATCGAACAACTGCCGCAGTATTTTGCATTGGCGGCCCCGATGCAGGGCCATCCGCTGATCGCGCGATTTGCGGCTTTGGCGCGGGAATTTGGGGTCGTGCTGCCCTGTTCGTATTTCGAGAAGGCAGGGCAGGCCTATTTCAACTCGATGGCGATGATCGATGCGGACGGTCGCGTGCTGGGGAATTACCGCAAGACCCATATTCCGCAGGGGCCGGGCTATGAGGAGAAGTTCTATTTTTCGCCCGGCGATACTGGTTATCGGGTTTGGGATACCGGCTTCGGGCGAATTGGCGTGGGGATATGCTGGGATCAGTGGTTCCCGGAATGCGCGCGGTCGATGGCGCTGCAAGGGGCCCAGATGCTGCTTTATCCCACCGCGATTGGGTCAGAGCCACCCAGCCCCGGCTATGACAGCCAGCCGCATTGGGAGATTTGTATGCGTGGTCATGCTGGATCGAACATCATGCCGGTGATCGCCTCCAACCGGATCGGGCGCGAAGTGGCTCCGGGTGGGCGCGAGGTGACGTTTTATGGCAGCAGCTTTATCGCGGATCACACCGGGCAGTTGATCGCCAAAGCGGGGCGGGAGGCCGAGGAGGTGCTGGTTGCCAGCTTTGATCTGGACGCGATTGCGGAGCTGCGGAGTTCGTGGGGGCTGTTCCGGGATCGGCGGCCCGAAACTTATCGCGCGGTGGCGAGCCTTGATGGCTCAGCCTAGCTGGGCATAGACCCAGACGAGGCCAAGCAGAATCGGCTGGTGGATGAGGTAAATCAGCAGGCTGTGCTGACCGGGCCAGCTGAGGATCTGCACCCATCTGCCCGAGGGTTTGCTGGAAAGCGCCGCCCAAAGCCCGGTCTGGCTGCCGATTTTACCCAAGGCGATGCCGGCCAAAACCGCGCCGAACCACGGGAAGATCGGCTCAAAATCCATCGTTGTCGCAGGGTCGAGTCCGAGACCGATGAAGCGCAGCAGCGGGGCGTTCAGGGCTTCGCTGTGCCAGTGATAGCTGCCGTAGACGAAAACGGCGGCGAGGGCGGCGGTGATGATGGCAGGCAGGCGCAGGGTGGCAAGGCCAAGCAGGCTGTAAAGCGCGATCGCGTGCAAGATGCCGAAATAGATGTAGACCTCCGGCATGGCGATACGGGTGGCGATGCTGACCAGCATGGCGGCCCCGGCGATCTTGGCAAAGCGCCGCCAGAAAGCGGGCCAGCGGATGGCTTGGCCATGCGCCAGCCAAAGGCCAATCCCCGACAGCAGCAGGAAGCTGCCCGCGACGATACGGGCGTGGAAATAGAAGGTGTCGGATTGGGCGTAGGCGTAGTCGATCAGCCCGAACATCAGCAGATCATAGCTGAAATGGAAGGCCGCCATGCCGATCAAGGCCAGCGTGCGGGCGAGATCAAGCAACGGAATGCGGTTGGTTTGCGGCATGGGCATCCTCAAAAGTCAGGGGGATACGTCGCAGTTTGCCGGGGAAGTGGCAAGGGCGGCTCGCGCCGCCCTTGGGTCATTCAGCGATGTTTCACATCAACGTAATCGCGCTGCTTTTCGCCGATATACAGCTGACGCGGGCGACCGATCTTCTGGTTCTTCTCGGCGATCATCTCTTTCCACTGCGAAATCCAGCCAACGGTACGCGAAATCGCGAAGATCGGCGTGAACATCGAGGTCGGGAAGCCCATCGCATCGAGGATGATGCCCGAGTAGAAATCGACGTTCGGATACAGCTTTTTCGAGATGAAATAATCATCCGACAAAGCGATCCGCTCCAGTTCTTTGGCGACTTGCAGGGTCGGGTTGTTGTGGATGCCCAGAAGCTCCAGCACCTCATCCGCCGATTCCTTCATCACCGTCGCGCGGGGATCGAAGTTCTTATAAACCCGGTGGCCAAAGCCCATCAGGCGGAAACCCGAGTTCTTGTCCTTGGCCTTGGCGATGTATTCCGGGATGCGATCCACGGTGCCGATTTCGCGCAGCATTTCGAGGCAGGCTTGGTTCGCGCCACCATGCGCCGGACCCCAAAGGCAAGCGATGCCAGCCGCGATACAGGCAAACGGATTGGCCCCTGACGAGCCCGCCAGACGCACGGTCGAGGTCGATGCGTTCTGCTCGTGATCGGCGTGCAGCATCATGATCCGGTCCATCGCTTTGGCGAGAATCGGGTTCACATGATAATCTTCCGCCGGAACAGCAAAACACATGTTCAGGAAGTTGCCCGAGTAGGACAGGGAATTCTTCGGATAAACAAAGGGTTGTCCGACCGAGTATTTATAGGCCATCGCGGCAATCGTCGGCAGTTTGGCGATCATGCGGATGGCGGCAACCTCGCGCTGCCATTCATCGTTGATGTCCAAACTGTCGTGATAGAACGCCGACATCGCACCCACCACGCCGACCATCGTGGCCATCGGATGCGCGTCCCGCCGGAAGCCGCGGAAGAAGTTGTGCATCTGTTCGTGCACCATGGTGTGACGGGTGACGCGGCCTTCAAAATCAGACAGTTGTGCGGCATTCGGCAGCTCTCCGTAGAGCAGCAGGAAACACATTTCGAGATAGCTCGATTTGTTGGCCAGCTGTTCGATCGGGTAGCCGCGGTGCAACAACTCGCCCTTGTCACCGTCGATATAGGTGATCGCACTTTCGCAAGCGGCGGTCGAGGTGAAGCCGGGGTCAAAGGTAAAGACATCAGCTTGGTCATAAAGCTTGCGGATATCAACGACATCCGGGCCCAAGGTCGGCGAGAACACCGGCAGGTCGTAGGATTTTCCGTCAAGGCTTAGCGTGGCAGTCTTGGTCTGTTCGGCCATCTTTCATCCCCCAATAAAGGCCATCCCTACGGCAGAGGGTTGGCCAGCGTTCCGGTCCGGCAGGGGGAGGGCGGATCAGGCCGCCGCATCCTCAAGCCGCGCAATCGTCTCTTCCTGACCGATGACAAGCATCATGTCATACACACTGGGCGTGGCGCTGCGCCCGGCCAGTGCGGCGCGCAACGGGGCGGCAAGTTTGCCAAAGCCGATCCCATTTTCTGCGGCAGCATGGTTCAGGATCGGCTCCAACGCGTCCTTTGTCCAGCTAGCATTTCGCAGCTGCGGCGTCAATGATTTCAGTATACCACGGGATACCGTATCAAGCGCCTTTGCCGAAGCCTCATCGGCTAGGACAGGGCGCGAAATCAATGAAAAATGAGCCTTTTCAAGCAGATCAGGGAAGGTCTTCGCGCGATCTTTCACGCAGTAGAGTGCGGATTTGAGCAGAGCATTCTGCGCATTTGTCAGGGCAGGTTTGCCCGCCGCCGCCAGATAGGCGGTCAATTCATGCAGCAGTGCAGCATTATCGCTCATCGCAATGTGATGGCCGCAGGTGTTTTCCAGCTTTTTGAAATCGAGCCGGGCCGGGGCGCGGCCAATCCCCGCAAGATCAAACATCGCGATAGCTTCATCGGTGGTGAAAATCTCGGCATCGCCATGCGCCCAGCCAAGCCGCGTCAGATAGTTGCGCATCCCCGCCGCCGGGTAGCCCATTGCCTGATATTCTTCGACCCCGGTGGCGCCGTGGCGTTTCGACAGTTTCTTGCCATCCGGGCCATGAATCAGCGGAATATGCGCCCAGACCGGAATTTCCCAGCCCATCGCATCATAGATCATCTGCTGGCGGGCGGCATTGTTCAGGTGATCATCCCCTCGGATAACATGGGTGACGCCCATATCGTGATCATCGACCACCACGGCGAGCATATAGGTCGGCGTAGCATCCGATCGTAAACAAATCATATCATCGAGCGAAGAATTCTGGATCACCACGCGGCCCTGCACGGTGTCTTCGATCACGGTTTCGCCGGTGCGCGGGGCCCTCATGCGGATCACATAGGGCGCGTCGGGGAAGGTGGCGGGATCGGCGTCGCGCCACGGGCTTTGGAACAGGGCATAGCTGCCGCGCGCTTCGGCCTCGGCGCGAAAGGCGGCGATTTCTTCCTGCGTGCTGAAGCACTTATAGGCAGTGCCGCGGGCCAGCATCGCATAGGCGACCTCGGCGTGACGGTCTTTGCGTTCAAACTGGCTGACCACCTCGCCGTCCCAATCCAAGCCCAGCCAGGTCAGGCCGCGCAGAATAGCGGCGGTGGCTTCGGGGGTGGACCGTTCGCGGTCGGTATCCTCGATACGCAACAGGAATTTGCCACCCCGGCCGCGCGCATAGAGCCAGTTGAACAAAGCCGTGCGTCCGCCGCCGATGTGCAGATAGCCAGTGGGCGAGGGGGCAAAGCGGGTCACTACGGGGCGGGACATCTCGGGTTAACCTTTCAGAAACCTTAGCGGAGGTAGGATCGCGGCAGCTTTAGGCAAATGCGGGGGGCAAAACAAGGTGGCGGGTCGCCGTGTTCACGTTATGCGCATCCTGCGCTGGCCGCTGCAGGTGCTGGCCGAGGCGCGGGGACTGCTGTTTCCCTGGGTGCCGGTGTTTCTGGGCTGCGGCATTGCGCTCTGGTTTGCCCTGCCGTTTGAGCCGGATCTGACGTTCTACGCGGCGGGCTTTGCGGCGTTTCTGGCGCTGATCGTCATCTATCGCCTGGGACTGGAACTGTTGCATCCGCCTTTGGTGATCCTGGCTTGTCTGCTGGCGGGCGTGCTGGCGGCGGGATTGCGCGCGCATCTGGTGGCGGCCCCGATGCTGGAGCATCGTTATTACGGCGCTGTGCAGGGGCGGGTGATCCATGTTGACCGCTCGCAGTCGGATGCGTTGCGGATCACGCTGGATCACGTGGTGCTGCAAGACATGCCACGCGACAAGACACCGCTGAATGTGCGGATTTCCTTGCATGGCCAAGAGATCAGCGTTGATCCGAGGCAGGTTGTTCTGTTGACGGCTTCTCTGGCCGCCCCGGAAGGGCCTGCCGAGCCGGGTGGCTTTGACTTCCGCCGAATGGCCTATTTTCAGCAATTGGGTGCGGTCGGCTATACCCGAAGTCCGGTCTTGCTATGGGCTGAGGCCGCCCCCGGCACACAAGCCATCAATCGGCTGCGCACGGATCTGAGCCGTGCAATGATCGCGGCGGTGCCGTCTGAGGCGGGTGCGTTTGCCACCGGGGCGATGACGGGGGATCGCTCGGCAATTTCATTGGATACCGTGCAGGCGCTGCGCGATTCGAACCTTGCGCATTTGCTGGCGATTTCGGGGATGAACATGGCGTTCATCACCGGCTTTGTGTTCGCCTTGCTGCGCTATGGGTTGGCTACGATCCCAGCTGTGGCGCTGCGGGTAAATTCGAAAAAGGTCGCGGCGGTCGCGGCTTTTGCGGTGGCGCTGTTCTATTTGCTGCTGTCGGGCGCAAATGTGGCGACGGTGCGGGCCTTCCTGATGGTCTGCGTGATGCTGGGCGCGGTGCTGCTGGACCGTCGCGCGTTGACGATGCGCTCGGTGGCACTGGCGGCAGTGGTGTTGCTGTTGCTGCGACCGGAAAGTTTGCTTGAACCGGGGTTTCAACTGTCTTTCGCCGCAACCGTGGTGCTGATCGCGGGATTTCAGGCCTTGAACCGTCAGATTCTGCGCGAGAGATTGCCGCGCTGGCTGATGCCGGTGTTTACGCTGGTGCTGACTTCGGTGCTGGCGGGGGCTGCGACCGCGCCCTTTGCCGCTGCCACCTTCAACCGATTTACCGATTATGGCCTGCTTGCCAATCTGCTGACCGTACCGATGATGTCGCTGCTGATGGCGGCGGGTGTGCTGGCGGCCTTGTTGGCGCCTGTCGGTTTGGCAGCGCCCGCGCTGTGGCTGATGGAGCAGGCGGGGCGCTGGATTTTGTTTATCGCGCATTGGGTTGCGGGGCTGGACGGGGCTGTGACCGCGATCATACGGCCGGGGCCAATGGTGATCCCGCTGCTGACCTTTGCCGGGGTTTGGGCGATTCTGTGGCGCGGAAACCTGCGTTGGGCGGCGGCAGTGCCGCTGGCGGTGAGCCTGGTGTTATGGAGTGCCGCCACGCGACCGACGCTGCTGATCTCTGGCGATGGCGCGCTGGTTGGGTTGATGGGCGCGGGCGGGCGGGCGCTGTCGGTCGAGCGTGGCGCGCGGTTTGCGGCACAGAACTGGTTGCAAAGCGACGGCGATCTGGCGGTGCAACCGGAGGCCTATGCGCGACCGGGATTTTCCGGCCCGAAAGGCGCGCGCGCCTTCGTGTTGGACGGTTGGCGCAGCATCGCCCTCAGCGGCAAAGCTGCCGGAGAGGCGGTGATCACCGCCTGTGCGCAGGCTGATGTGGTGATCATACCTGCGGCTGCTGCTCCGGTTGTGCCGGGGCCACAGGGTTGCCTGGTGATTGACCGCAACATGCTGGATCAGACCGGGGCTTTGGCGCTTTCCGTGCGCGACGGCCGTCTGCAGCTTCATCCGGCGCGCGATGTGCAGCGCATCTGGATGGCCGACAAACCGATCTGGCAGGACCGCAGTTATGCCAAACCGCGCGCGCGGCTGGCGCATCAGTAACTGCGGATCAACCCGACCAAACGGCCCTGTACCTTCACCATATGATCGGGGAAAACGCGGGTTTCATAGACCGGGTTCGCAGCCTCCAGCGCAATCATGCTGCCGCGGCGTCGAAAGCGCTTCAGCGTGGCTTCGGCGTCTTCGACCAAGGCCACGACGATATCGCCATTCTCGGCGGTGTTTTGCTCGCGGATCACCACGATATCGCCATCGTTGATCCCGGCTTCGATCATCGAATCGCCTTTGACTTCAAGCGCATAGTGCTGGCCGTTGCCCGAAAGCATCGAGCCCGGCACGGCGACATGATGGGAAATATGCGAAATTGCTTCAATCGGAACACCGGCGGCGATGCGGCCCATCACTGGCAGCTCCATCGCATAGACCGCCGCAATCGGCATGGCTTCGCGCGGCGGATCGACCTTGTCACCCTTGATCAGCTTGGGCGAGAAACCGGGTTTCTCCATCGCTTCGGGCAGCTTCAGAATTTCCAGCGCACGGGCGCGGTGGGCCAGACGACGAATGAAACCGCGTTCTTCCAGCGCGGTAATCAGGCGGTGAATGCCGGATTTCGAGCGCAGATCCAACGCATCTTTCATTTCATCAAAAGACGGCGGAACACCGTCTTTATCCATGCGGGTCTTGATGAAATCCAGAAGTTCCAGTTGCTTACGCGTCAGCATGCCACAGCCTTTATACAGGTGTTGTTGCTATGTTCTGCCCGTGTTCTTGCTTTGTGTCAAGCGTTTTGCCGCAAGGTTTCAGATCGGGATATAGCTTACCATCTCACCCGTACCGCGCACGCCGTCGCCTTTGGGCCGGATCAGCAGAGCGTTGGCCTCGGTCAGAATGGTAAGCAGGGCGGAATCCTGACGCTGAAACGCGGTCACGGTCGGCTGACCATTTTCCACCGTCAGGCGGGCGCGCATATAGTGATCGCGCGGGCCATTGGCGGGCTGATCGCTGCCAAGCCGGGCGCTGAGAACCTGAGGTTCGGGCGGCAGGCCCAGCATGGCTTTCAGCATCGGCAGCATGAAAAGATGGCCGCAGACGATGGCGGACACCGGATTGCCGGGCAGGCCAAGCATCGGGATTCCCAAGACTTTCCCGGCCATCAGCGGCTTGCCGGGGCGCATGGCGATTTGCCAGAAGGCGCGGTCCAGCCCAAGGTCGGCCGCAACCTTGCCAACCAGATCGTGGTCGCCCACCGACGCGCCGCCGTTGGTGACGATCAGATCGGCGCCTTCGGTCAGCGCGAAAACCGTGCGCAGAGAGGCTTCGGTATCACGGGCGATGGGCAGGACACGGGCCTCGCCACCCGCAGCCTCGACCATCGCGGCGAGGGCGAAGGTGTTGGAGGCGATGATCTGGTCGGGGCCGGGAATTTCTCCGGGCATCACCAATTCGTCGCCCGATGCCATCAGGGCGACGATGGGGCGGCGGCGTACGGTGACTTCGGGCACGTTCATCGCGGCCAGCAGGGCGAGGTCGTTGGGGCGCAGCAAGCGAGGAGACAGCGCCTGACCGAGCGTGAAATCCTGTCCGCGCGGGCGGATGTTGTCGCCGGTTTTGGCGGCAATTTTCAGGGTGATCTGATCGGCCGTTGCCGCGATCTCTTCCTGAATCACCACGCTGACGGCACCTTGCGGCAAGGGCGCGCCGGTGAAGATGCGGATGGCTTGATCGGGTTGGACCGTGCCTTGAAAAGCGTGTCCTGCGCCGGATTCACCGATCACGGTGAAGCTATCGCCCGCGACGGCGGCGCGGCCCACAGCATAGCCGTCCATCGCCGAGGCGTCGAATGGCGGTTGCGTCAACTGTGCGATGGCAGGGACCGCCATGACACGGTTGCCAGCGCGCCGCAGCGGCAGGATTTCGGTATCGGTGAGGGCCGTGAGGGCGAGGCAGCGGGCGAGGGCGTCTTCAACCGATATCATAGCTTTGTCTCGTATCGTCCTGATTTTCCGCCATCTTTCAGGATTAGGTGGATACCTTCAATCGACATGGATTTCTCGACCGCCTTGACCATATCGTAGATGGTCAGGCAGGCGACAGACACCGCTGTCAGCGCCTCCATCTCAACCCCGGTCTGACCCCCGGTCTTGACGGTGGCCTCAACCACGATGCCGGGAAGGCCGGGATCGGCGGTGAGATCGAGCGCGACTTTGGTGATCGGCAGCGGATGGCACAACGGGATCAGATCGGCGGTTTTCTTCGCGGCCATGATGCCCGCCAGACGCGCAACCCCCAGCACATCGCCCTTTTTCGCGCGGCCCTCGGTGATCAAGGCCAAGGTCTCGGCGGACATTTTCACAGCACCCCGCGCCACGGCGATCCGGGCGGTGACGGGCTTGTCAGAGACATCGACCATATGCGCGCGGCCTTGATCGTCGAAATGTGTCAGGCGAGTTTCGGGTTGGCTCATGCCCCGGCCTCGGACGACAGCGGTTTGGCGAGGATGGCGCGGGTGGCGGCGGTCACATCGTCTTGCCGCATCAACGCCTCACCGATCAGGAAACAGCGCGCGCCATAGGCCGCGACATCCGCCAGATCAGACGGGGTGAACAGACCGGATTCCGAGACGATCAGACGATCTTCCGGCACATAGCGGGCGAGTTTGCGCGTGGTGTCCAGCGTCACCTCAAAGGTGTGCAGATTGCGGTTGTTGATGCCCATCAGCGGCGATTTCAACAGGCAGGCGCGATCCAGTTCGGCGCGGTCATGGACTTCCAGCAGCACATCCATGCCTTGCTCGATGGCGGCTGCCTCCAGCTCGGCGGCTTGGGCGTCTGACAGCGAGGCGAGGATGATCAGGATGCAATCGGCATGCAGGGCGCGGGATTCGACGACCTGATAGGGGTCATAAAGGAAATCCTTGCGCAGGCAGGGCAGCGCGGTTGCATCGGAGGCTGCGGTCAGGAACGCATCGGCACCCTGAAACGACGGCGCATCTGTTAGCACGGAAAGACAGGTGGCACCGCCCGCCTCGTACGCCTGTGCAAGTTCAGCCGGATGAAAATCAGCGCGGATCAAGCCTTTGGACGGGCTGGCTTTCTTTATCTCGGCAATCAGGCCATAGCCCGAAAGAGCGGCCGTCGACAGCGCCTTGGCAAAGCCGCGGGGCGGTGGGGCCGCACGGGCGGCTTGCTCCAGATCTGCCAGCGCGACTTGCGCTTTGCGGTCGGCGATTTCGTCCAGCTTGTAGGCTTTGATGCGGTCCAGGATCGTGGTCATATGCGCCCTATTGATTGGTCAGACGCTTCAGCGCCTCGATTTTGCCGCGTGCGGCACCGGAGTCGATGGAAACTTGCGCCATTTCAACGCCTTCTTTCAACGTAGCGGCCTTGTCCGCCACCACAAGGGCTGCGGCGGCATTCAGCAGCACGGCATCGCGGAAGCCGCCTTTTGCGCCATCCAGCAGGGCGCGGAAGGCCACGGCGTTTTCAGCGGGCGTGCCGCCTTGAATAGCCTCAAACGGATAGACCGGAAGCCCGGCGTCTTCGGGATGCAGGGTAAACTCGCGCACAGCACCGTTTTCCAACGCGGCGACGGCGGTGGGGGCGGCGATGGAAATCTCATCCGAGCCATCGCCGCCATGCACAAGCCATGCTTTCTCTGAACCCAAAGCCAGCAGGGTTTCGGCCATCGGGCGGATCAGGGCTGCGGAAAATGCCCCGGTGAGCTGGCGTTTGACGCCCGCCGGATTGGTCAGCGGGCCGAGGATGTTGAAAATGGTGCGGGTGCCCAATTCAGCCCGCACCGGCATGACGTGACGGGTGGCGGGGTGGTGCATCGGGGCCATCATGAAGCCAATGCCCGCCTCGTTCAGGCAGCGTTCGACGACATCGGGGCCGACCATGACGTTAAGGCCCATCTCGGTCAGCGCATCGGCCGCACCCGATTTCGACGACAGGTTGCGGTTGCCGTGTTTGGCGACGACCACGCCTGCACCTGCCACCACAAAGGCGGTTGCGGTCGAGATATTCAGCGTGCCCTTGCCATCGCCGCCGGTGCCAACGATGTCGATCGCCCCCGCAGGCGCGCGCACGGCGTTACATTTGCTGCGCATCACGGAAGCGGCGGCGGCATACTCATCGACCGTCTCACCACGCACCCGCAGCGCCATCAGGAAACCGCCGACTTGCGCGGGGGTGGCGGCCCCATCGAACAAGGCACCGAACGCGGCTTCAGCCTCGGCACGGGTCAGCGCGCGGGTGGCTGCCACGCCGATCAGCGGTTTGAGAACATCGCTCATGCGGGCACGCGGGCGCGGGCGGCATCCAGGAAGTTCTTCAGCAGCTGGTGGCCGTGCTCCGAGGCGATGGATTCGGGGTGAAACTGCACGCCTTCGATGAGTTTCTCTTTGTGACGCAGGCCCATGATGGTGCCGTCTTCCAGCCAGGCGGTGACTTCAAGGCAATCGGGCAGGGTTTCCTTTTCGACCACCAAGGAATGGTAGCGGGTCGCGGCGAAGGGCGAGGGCAGGTCGCGGAACATGCCGCCCCCCGCATGGTGCATCGCACCCATCTTGCCATGCACGATTTCGTGGCAGCGGATAACTTTGCCGCCAAACGCCTCGCCAATGGTCTGATGGCCGAGGCAGACGCCCAAAAGCGGCACATCGGCCATCGCGGCGGCTTTGGTCAGCGGAATGCAGATACCAGCCGAGGCCGGATCGCAGGGGCCGGGTGACAGCACGATCAGTTCGGGCCGCAGTGCCAGCGCATCCTGCACCGACATCGCATCATTGCGCACGACGCGCACATCCGCGCCCAACTCGCCCAAGTAATGAACAAGGTTGTAGGTAAAGCTGTCATAGTTGTCGATGAGCAGAAGCATCTTGCAAGGTCCGGACGGAAAAGGGGATGAAGGCGGCGGCGGTTCGGTTTATAGAGAGGGCAAGGTTGGCGGGCCCCGATTTAGCGATCGGCTATAGATGGGCCTAGCGGCAAAGCGGCGTCAAGGGCAAGTGGCGCTCATAACGGGTGGAGGCAGGTATGATCCGGAATTTCGTGACTGGGATCGTCGTGGGTGGTGTGGTTGCAGGGGCTGGGCTGGCGGTGGTGTCACAGCTTTCGCCATTGCCCACCGGCGGGGCCGAGGTTGCGGTGGGGTCTGGGGCAGTGGCAGACCTGCCAAAGCCGGTGCAGCCCGAGGCTGCGCCTGCGGTTGAGCCTGAAACTGCGGTTGCGCCTGCGCCTGAAACTGCGGTTGTGCCCGAGGCTGCTGCACCCGAGCTTGCGGCCGTGCCATCCGAGGCACCGGCCACCGCCTTGCCAGACGCCCCTGCCAAGCCCGCGACGGACGAACCCGTGTCCGCAGAGCCTGCAGCGGTTGCGCCGGAAGCTGTGAAACCTGCTCCCCCGCCGCCTGAGACCAGTGCCGAGGCTCCGGCAGAGCTGAACAATCCCGGCTCGGATGCAACCGCGCCGCAGGTGCAGGCGCAGCCGGATGCTGCGCCGATCGCCGCCGCACCCGCCCTGTTGCCAACGGGGGCTGGCACCGATGCGTCCCCAAGCAAGGCCGATCTGCCCCCGCCAGCACCTGCAGAGGCGGCGGAGACACTGATGGAACCCACCCCCGCACCCGCGCCGGTGACACCGGGGATGCTGGTGCTGGATCCGGCACCAGAACCCGCGCCGATGGCCGAACCAGACCCCGAAGCGGCGGCGCTGCCCAAACTGCTGGACACCGATCAGCCCGAGGGTCTGTTGCCCAGTGAGGGGCTGACGAATTCGGTGGACGGGGTCACCGTGGGGCGGTTGCCGCGCATATCGGCGGAGGAGCCCGCGGCGGAAGCAGAGGCGGCGCTTGCGCCTGTCGATAGCCGCCCGCTCGCGCAGTTTGCGGCCAGCTTCAGCAATGATCTGGGCAAGCCGGTGTTTGCGGTGTTGCTGGTCGATACTGGCGCGGCCGATCTGGATCGGGCCGCGCTGGCGGCGCTGCCGTTTCCGGTCAGCTTTGTGATTGATCCGCTGGATCCGGGGGCTACGGCGGCAGAGGCGATCTACCGCGCGGCGGGCAAAGAGGTGGTGATGCTGGCGGCGGGCATCCCGGAAGGCGCCACGGCGAGCGATCTGGAGCAGACCTTTCAGGCCAATGCAGGCGTGTTGCCGCAGGCGGTGGCGGTGATGGATATTGGTGCTGCGGGCTTTCAGGACAACCGGCCGCTGGCGACGATGGTGGTGCCGATCATCAAGGATCAGGGGCGCGGCCTCGTGACCTTCGATGCCGGTCTGAACGCGGCGGATCAGGTGGCGCGGCGCGAGGATGTGCCTGCGGCGGTGATCTTCCGCGATCTTGACGCGGCGGGCGAGGATACCCCGCTGATCCGGCGCTATCTGGACCGGGCGGCGTTCAAGGCGGCGCAGGAGGGCCGGGTTGTGGTGGTGGGCACCACGCGTCCCGAGACGATTACGGCGCTGATGGAATGGTCGATTGAGGGGCGCGGGGCCTCGGTGGCTCTGGCACCGATCTCGGCGGCTTTGGCGGTGAAATAGCGCGCTGTCCACGCGTGGACAGGGGCTTCATTTCCCAAAAATCAAAGGCTTAGGGCTGTAGTGTTCAGCCTTTCTTAACCTTTGCCACCCCCGCTGCCTCCGCGGCGGATGCTTTCGGTTGGACGTTTTAGACTATTATGCAATCGCAAAATCGCTGTTGGATTTGCTCTTTTTGAAATACTCCCGCCGGAGGCGTCCCCAACACATCGACGCTGCTGCCGTTGCCGAAAACTTCCCCGGCAGCGCCGCCGAGAGGGGCCTCGATGGCCCCCGAGGCGGCACTACTGTTCGCGTCAGGCGCTACAGATTGCCTTTGCGCACAAACAGGCCTGCGTCTTCGGCGGCGCGGCGCAGGGCGCGGGATTTGTTGACGGTTTCTTGATATTCGGATTCGGGGTCGCTGTCGTAGACCACGCCACCGCCGGCCTGAATATACAGGGTTTCGTCTTTCAATACGGCGGTGCGCAGGGCGATGCAGAAATCCATCTCGCCATTGCCTGCGAAGTAGCCGACGCCACCGCCATAGACACCGCGTTTTTCGGGTTCCAGCTCGTCAATGATTTCCATCGCGCGCACCTTGGGCGCACCCGACACCGTGCCTGCGGGCAGGCCCGCGAGCAGGGCGGACAAAGCGTCTTCGCCATCAGCGATTTGGCCGACGACGTTGGAGACGATGTGCATGACGTGGCTGTAGCGCTCGATGATGAATTGCTCGGTCGGGCGGACGGTGCCTACCTTTGCTACACGGCCGACGTCATTGCGGCCCAGATCCAAGAGCATCAGGTGTTCTGCGAGTTCTTTCTTGTCTGCCAGCAGATCGAGTTCCAGCGCCTTGTCTTCTTCCGGGGTTGCCCCGCGCATCCGGGTGCCTGCGATCGGGCGCACGGTGACTTCGCCGTCGCGCAGTCGGACGAGGATTTCAGGGGAGGCCCCGATCACCTGAAAGCCGCCGAAGTTGAAGAAGAACATGAACGGCGAGGGGTTGGTGCGGCGCAAGCTGCGATACAAAGCGAAGGGCGGCAGGGTGAAGCTTTGCGCCCAGCGTTGGCTTGGCACCACTTGGAAGATGTCACCGGCGCGGATGTAGTCTTTCGCCTTTTCGACGGCGGCCTTGTAGCCGTCATGCGTGAAGTTGGACTTCATCTCACCCACCGGGGCGGCTTCCCCCAGATCGCGTTGGGCTGCAGGCGCGCGGTCAAGATCGCGCAGCGCGTCCATCACCCGCTCGGCGGCTTGGGCATAGGCCGCGCGGGCGGAAAGGCCAGAGGCGGCCCAAGCCGGGGCGACGAGGGTTACTTCGCCCTTCACACCGTCCAGCACAGCGACGACCGAGGGGCGCATCAGCACGGCGTCGGGCAGGCCCAACGGATCGGGGTTGACGTTGGGCAGGTGTTCGACCAGTCGGATCATGTCATAGCCCAGATAGCCAAACAGACCCGAGGCAATCGCGGGCAGGCCTTCGGGCAGATCAACCCGGGATTCCGCGATCAGGGCGCGCATCGAGGTCAGCGGGTGTCCCGGCAAAGCGGTGAAGGCTTGCGGATCAAAGCGGGCGTCACGGTTGATGGATGCCGCCTCGCCGTGGCATTTCCAGATCAGATCGGGCTTCATGCCAACCACCGAATAGCGGCCGCGCACTTCGCCGCCGGTCACCGATTCCAGCATGAAGGTGTCGGTGCGGGCCTCGGCCAGTTTCAGCATCAGCGAGACCGGCGTATCCAGATCAGCGGCCAGCCGGACATAGACCAGTTGGTTCTTGCCCTGCGCCCAGGCTTGCTCAAACTCTTCAAAAGACGGCAGAAGTTTCATCGGATGCCTTAAGTTCGAGATGGGCTCTAGTTGTTGATCTGGGCATGGACCGCGTTGATCGCGGCCTGATCCAAGGTGATCCCGGCAGCAGAGGTCAGCGCTGCCGTGTAAAGTTGCAGCACGTCTTGCGAGATCGCGCGGCCTGCGTTGATCTCGATGGCCTCGCGCAGTGCCGTGGCATCTTCGCCGGTGGTGGCGGCTGCGCTGATGGTGTTCAACTGCACCACAGCGGCAAACCCGGGGGTTTCAATGATGCGCAGATCGTTCGGCGCCATCTGAAACACCGCTTCCAGTAGGGCGGGCGGCGCGTCAGCCACCACGCCCTGACGGTCGATCTGGGCGGTGCGCGACACGATGCCGAAGGCGCCAAGGCTGGCACCGGCTTCAACGGCGGCTTTGATGCGGATGGCCTCTTCCGAAAGCGCCTTGGCGAGGGCAGCGTCATGTGCTGCGGCGGTGACTTTGTCTTTGACCTTGTCGAAGGCCAGCGGGGTGGGCGGCACGGTGCTGTCAAGCTCCATCGCCACAAGGCCGCCGTCATCCAGCACGATTGCTTCGGGGAAGTCACCCTCGGCCAGCTTCGCGGCGGTGTCGCGGAAGCCTTTGTAATCGGTGATGGTGTCATTGTCGTCAGCACCGGGGGCATAATCGGTGGTGGCCAGCGTCAGGCCCTGTTCCTTGGCGATTTCGGCAAGGGTGGCCCCGCCTGCAAGGGCGTCATCCACCGCTTCAACCTTGTCGCTGATGGTCTTGCGGGCGGTTTCCAACTGCTGTTCCAGCGCCAGTTCGTGCTTGGCCTGCTCAAAGCTGGTTTCTTGCGCAGAAAGGATGGCGTTCATGCGAAACAGCGCCGGACCGATGGCAGAGGCGAAGGGGCCAACCACGCCGGGCTCTTGCAGGGCGAACACGGCGTCACCGGCTGCGGCGAGTTCCTTTTGCGAGACATCGCCCATGTCGACATCGTTCAGCGTCAGGTTCCGCTCGGCCACAAGGGTTTCAAACGGCGTGCCTGCGTCGATGCGGGCTTTTGCGGCGGTGGCATCGGCCTCGGTCGCGAAAGCGAGGCGTTCGACAAGCCGCTTTTCCGGCACGACATAGCTGGACAGGCGGGAGTCGTAGGTGGCTTTCAGGGCGGCCTCGTCGATGGCCATGTCTTTGGCGATGCTGTCGGGCAGCAGGGCGACATAAGAGATCCGCTTGGCCTCGGGGCGGGTGTAGGCGTCGATATGGGCTTGATAATAGGCTTGCAGATCGGCGTCGCTGCGCGGGGGCAGCGGCGCGGTCAGCGATTTCTCGGACAGACGCAGCAGCGAGAAGCCGCGCTGCTCGCCCGCCCAAGCCGCGATGGTGTCGGTCAGGGTTTGCGGTGTGGTCAGGCCACTGGTGATTGCGGTTTCCAGCAATTGGCGGGCGGTGTCGGCGCGCAGACCGGATTCAAAGGAAGATTCGGTCATGTTGTTCTGGCGCAGCACGTCGCGGTAGGCAGTGCGGTCAAACCCGTTGATGCCCTGAAAGCTGGGGATCGCCGAGACTTTGCTGGCGACGGTGGCGTCGCCGACGGACAGACCGATGCGATCGGCTTCATTGTCCAAAGC
Organism: Cypionkella sp.; assembly: GCF_034376685.1. GTDB lineage: Bacteria > Pseudomonadota > Alphaproteobacteria > Rhodobacterales > Rhodobacteraceae > Cypionkella. The sequence continues at coordinate 94,575 of NZ_JAXMJJ010000097.1, read as the reverse complement.
GGCGCGGTCCATCACCTGTTGCAGCACCTGACGGTCAAGGCCGATGGCCTGAGCTTGTTGCAGGGTGACGGGCTGGCCGATCTGCTGCGAGAAGCCGTCCATCGCCTGACGCAGCGAGCGGGCATAGTCGCCCACGTCGATCTTGCGGTCGCCCACGGTGCCGATCGAGGTCACGCCGCCGCCGAAATTGGTGACGCCAAAGCCGCCCAAACCGCCGATCAGCATGGCCATCAGCACCCACACCATGACCGAAGCGCCCCGGCGCTTTTTCTTCGGGGTATCGTCGTCGCTGTGTGGTGCCTTGGCCATGGGTCTGCCTGTCTTACAAAGGTTTGGCCGCTTGTCTAAGCGGTTGCGGGGATGGGGGCAAGAGTGGGGGAGACGGGTTCATCCACCGCCCCACAACCTCCCGTTGGTTATAGATCGACGTTGCAGTCATATTCCGATTTTATGCCAGCTATAAGCGCACGCAGCCCCGGAGTGTCGCGTCTGAGCATGTCAAGGTTGGGAATATCGCCACCATTGGTATTGTAGGCTTCCAGTGCAGCTTGTGCTTTTGTGGCTGCGTCCTTGGCATAGGCTGATAAGCGAGACTGAAGTGCGACATGGGCCGCTTTCGCGCGTGCTTCGGCTTCGGCGGCATTTGTCGTGATGGTGCAATGGTAGATCAGGCTGCTTTTGCCGTCAGTTGTCTTCAAAGCGATGATCAGTTGCGGGCCAGAAGTGAACCACCAAACCATCAGCGCCAGCAGGACGGCACCAGCACCCGCAACGAGAGTTTTATTGCGCATGTTCAGCCCTTGAACGCCGCCAGACGTCGGAAGGTTTCGGCGATGCCGGCTTGGTCGACATTGGCGAAGGCGATGCGGATCTGGCGTTTGCCGTCAGCGGAGCCTTCGGGTTGGAACATGGTGCCGGGCAGCATCAAGAGGCTGGCTTCGGAGACGAGGCGTTTGCAGAGGGCGTCTGATGCCAGCGGGTAGGGGTGTTCGACATAGGCGAAATAGGCGCCGCAGCCGAGCAGTTTCCAGTCGGGCAGGGCGGAGAATCCGCTGACCATTGCGCTACGGCGGGCTAGGATTTCGGCGCGTTCACCTGCGACCCATTGCGCGAGGTTCTGCATGCCCCAAAGCGCGCCGATCTGGCCGAGTTGGCTGGGGCAGATGGCTACGGTGTCGAGGAACTTCTCGACCTGGAACAGGCGTTCGGCAGAGGCGGTGACCGCACCGACGCGGTGGCCGGTGAGGCGGTAGGCTTTGGAGAACGAGTACAGCTGGATCAGGGTGTCATGCCAGTCGGGATCAAGGAACAGATCGTGGGCGCGGCCCGAGCGGCTGTCAAAGTCGCGGTAGGTTTCATCGACGATCAGCGCAAGGCCGTGCGCGCGGCAGAGGTCGCGGAAGGCGGTCAGCGTCTCGGCGGGGTATTCGACGCCGCCGGGGTTATTCGGGCTGACCAGCACGATGGCGCGGGTGCGGTCGGTGATAAGCCGCGCGGCGGCCCCGGCCTCGGGGATCAGGCCGGGGCCAGCGGAGAGGGGCACGGTCTTAACCCCTTGCATATCCAGCCACATTTTATGGTTGAAATACCACGGGGTCGGCAAGATCACCTCGTCGCCTGCGCCTGCCAAAGTGGACATCACGGCGCAGAAGGCTTGGTTGCAGCCTTGGGTGATCGCGGTCTGGCTTTCCAATACCGTGCCGCCGTAAGCCTGCGACCATTGTTTAGCCACCTCGGCGCGCAGGGCGGGCAGGCCCAGAACCGGGCCGTATAAATGGGCGTCGGGGTTGTTCAGCGCAGCATCGGCCAGCGCCTGCCGCAGACCCAAGGGCGGGCTTTCGACGGGGGCGGCCTGACTGATGTTGATCAAGGGACGCTCGGGCGGGAAATTGACACCGGCCAACCAGCGCCGCGCCTCCATCACCGGGGGCGGATCGGTGGCGGCCATCGCGGGGTTCAGCGGGGTGATCATTCAGGGGCCTCCTTGCCGGTGCTGTGCCGCCCTGCTGGGAGACATCGCTGCTGGCGCGCAGTGTTGATGGGATAAGGCTGCGAGATCAAGCGGGAAGCGCCTAAAAGCGTGCAGCGGATCAATGGGCGGGCAGCTTGGCTTTCAGGGCTTTGTATTCCTGCCAGATCAGCGAGATCATCGCGAGATCAAACATCGCCAGCATCAACAGGAAGGGCGAGCCGGTGTGCAGGCATTCAAACAGCTGGTAGATCACGAAGCCCGACAACACCGCCATCCCCGCCGGATAGGCCCACAGGATGCGCGCCCAGAGCATCGCCACGATGGCCAGTTTCAGCCCGCCATGCAGCAGCAAAAACCAGCCGTAGTAGTCTTGGGTGGCAACCGGAAAGCCCTCCATCGCGCGCTGGGTCCAGGCGGCGAGCGTATCGGTCGGGTGTTCGGCAATCTCGAAATGCGTCAGCCAGTAGAGCAGCCGCGCGATCAAGGGGTTTGGCGTCAGCAATAGACCAAGGCCCGCGAGGAACTCGGCAAAGGTCAGGCTGGCCTTGATCACAAGGCTGGTTTCAAACAGCCAGTGCAGCATATGGGCGCGGCTGGGGCGTTTCATCGGTTAGTGATCCAGAGCCTGCCAGCCGTGCGGAACGGTGGCCATCACGGGGCAGCGGGGGCAGGGCATCGGGCGGCCTTTCAGGGGCCCAGAGAGCGGGCACGCCGGGTATGGGCAAGACACCGCATGGTGGCAAGCCCTGTTACAGCTGGTTCAAGCAGCCGTCATCGGAAGGCTTGTGGGCTTAGTCCGCGCCGCGGAACGGCTGGACATATTGCAGCGCCATGTCCCACGGGAAGAAGATCCAGGTGTCTTGGCTGACCTCGGTGATATAGCTGTCAACCTGCGGCTTACCGGAGGGCTTGGCGTAGACGGTGGCGAAATGCGCGTGCGGGTAGAGTTTGCGCACCACTTCCAAGGTTTTGCCCGAATCCACCAGATCATCGACGATCAGAATACCGGTGCCGTCGCCCATCAGATCGGCCTGCGGGGCCTTGATCACCTGCGGCACTGCGCCTTGGGTCTGGTGATTGTAGCTTTTGATCGAGATCGTATCGACGCGGCGGATGTCCAGCTCGCGCGCGACGATCATCGCGGGCACCAGACCGCCGCGGGTGATGCCGACCACGGCTTTCCACATGCCATTGTCTGGCCCCTTGCCATCCAGCCGCCACGCCAGCGCCCGGCTGTCGCGGTGCATCTGATCCCAGCTGACGTGAAAGCCTTTTTCATGTGGCAAGCGGTCGTTCATCGGTTGGCTCCTCAGGTGGCGGCGATCTTCACTCCGAGCAGGGCGAGAAGCCCGCCGAAGCTGCGGTCGATGATGGATTTCAGGCTGATATAGGCGGCTTTGGAGCGCTGGAACGAAAAGATGCGGGCGACGAGGGTGTTCCAGATCGTCTCATTCAGGAACACCACCAGCAAAAGTGCTGCGTAGACCCAAGCCGGGGTGTTCGGCGGCACGGTGCCGACGAAGATCGCCGAGAACAGCACGGCGGGCTTGGGATTGGCGAGTTGGGTGATCAGACCTAGCCGGAACGCCGACCAAGCGGTGCGCGGTGGGCGTCCGGTTTCGGTCATGTCCAGCGGCTGATCGGCGGCTTTCCACATGCCCCAGGCCATGTAGATCAGATAGAGGCCACCGGCGATTTTCAGGGTGTAAAGCAGGGCGGGGGCGGCTTGGAACACCAAGTTCAACCCGAACAGCGCCGCCATCGCCCAAATCACCCCGCCTGCACCGATGCCGGTGGCGAGAAAGAAGCCGGTGCGCAGACCCTCGGTAACGCCGGTGCGCGCCGACATCAGCACGGCAGGGCCGGGGCTGACCGCGGCCATCAGATGCAGAAAGGCGACAGCGAGGAAAGCGGCGAGGGTCATGGGATTAGTCCTTACGGCCGGTGACGACATCAATATCGGGGGCATCGACGGCTTTCATGCCGACGACATGGTAGCCCGCATCGACATGCAGATTCTCGCCGGTGGTGCCGGACCCGAGATCAGACAGCAGATACAAAGCCGCCTTGCCGACTTCTTCCTGTGTGACATTGCGGCGCAGCGGCGAGTTCAGCTCGTTCCACTTCATGATATAGCGGAAATCGCCGATACCAGAGGCGGCGAGGGTTTTGATCGGGCCTGCCGAGATCGCGTTGACGCGGATGCCATCTTTGCCAAGGTCTTCAGCGAGGTATTTGACGCTCGCCTCAAGGCCGGCTTTGGCGATGCCCATCACATTGTAATGCGGCATGACTTTTTCGGCGCCGTAATAGGTCAGGGTCAGCAGCGAGCCGCCTTCGTTCATCATCGCAGCTGCACGCTGGCAGACGGCGGTGAAGGAATAGACGGAAATATCCATCGTCATCAGGAAGTTGGCGCGGCTGGTGTCAACATAGCGGCCGCGCAGCTCGGCTTTGTCGGAAAAGCCAATGGCGTGGACGACGAAATCAATCTTGCCCCACAGTTCGGCCAGATGCGCGAACAAGGCGTCGATCGACTCTTCGTTTGCCACGTCACATTCGATGAAGGTGTTCATGCCGATCGAGGCGGCCAGCGGCTCGACACGTTTTTTCAGCGCTTCGCCTTGATACGAAAAGGCAATCTCGGCGCCTTGTGCGGCAATGGCTTGCGCTATGCCCCAAGCGATGGATTTGTCATTGGCCAGCCCCATGATCAGCCCACGTTTGCCCGCCATCAGCGTGCCCGTCACGAGTCCAGTTGACATTCGGTCTTCCCCGTCCACCTTATTTCCTGAAAAAGCTGTGTAGGCGAAAGGCCGCTCTGCATCAAGAGTGCGCCTGAAGCCGATGGTATGGGCCGCAGTTTACGGCCTCGGAAGGAAAGATCATGGACAGAAGCGGGATTTTTGCGGGCGATGACCCGTTTGCGCTGGCGAAAAGCTGGCTGACGGCGGCAGAGGCCACCGAGCCGAACGATCCCAACGCGATTGCGCTGGCGACGGTTGACCCGGAGGGGATGCCGAATGTGCGGATGGTGTTGTTGAAAGACATCGAGCCTGAAGCGTTCGTCTTCTACACCAACTATGGTTCGGCCAAGGGGCGTGAGCTGGATGCCTCGGGCAAGGCGGCCTTTGTGCTGCACTGGAAAAGCTTGCGCCGCCAGATCCGGGTGCGCGGTCTAGTCAGCCGCGAAGAGGGGGCTCCGGCGGATGAGTACTATGCCAGCCGCAGCTTGAAATCACGGTTGGGGGCTTGGGCTTCGGACCAATCGCAGCCGCTTTCGTCGCGTTTGGCGCTGATGGCGGAGGTGGCGAAGATTACGGCAGCGAAAGGCCCAAACCCCACACGCCCACCGTTCTGGGGCGGCTTTCGTATTGTTCCTTTAGAGATGGAGTTCTGGGCGGATGGCAACTTCAGGTTGCATGACCGCTTTCGGTGGTCTCGGCAAGCTATTGATATGCCGTGGGAAATTTTGCGACTTAACCCGTAAATTTCACGAAGCGTGAAATGATCTGTGCAAAATTGCAGAAAAGATAGCACTTGCAACGGCGGGGAATATGCCTGCATGACTAGACCCTAGGGGCTCAATCTGGGGAAACGGTCCTTCTATGAATGAAGAAGAAATGGACGTGCAAATTCTGCACGGCCTCGTGAAGTGGTTCGATCCAGCCAAGGGTTTTGGCTTTATAGTCGCAGAGGGACACTCTGGGGATATATTGCTACACGCCAATGTGCTGAGGAATTATGGGCAAAGCTCGGTCGCTGATGGCGCCGGGATCACGGTAAAAGTGCAGCAGACCCAACGGGGCGTGCAGGCTGTGGAGGTCGTGAAAATCGAGCCTCCGGCCGGTTCGGTTTTCCCCTTGGGCGAAGATACCGAGCATACAACGCCGGAAGAAATCGCTATTCTGCCGATGGAACCGGCACGGGTGAAGTGGTTCGACAAGGGCAAGGGCTTTGGTTTCGCCAATGTGTTTGGCCGCAATGAAGATGTCTTCGTGCATGTCGAAGTGCTGCGCCATTCCGGTTTTGCCGATCTTTCGGCGGGCGAGGCGGTGTGCCTGCGCATCGTTGAAGGCAAACGTGGTCGGATGGCGGTGCAGGTGTTGTCATGGGAAGCTTCGGTTCACAGCTGATCTTTTTGGCTTTTGCGCTGATCGGGAGTGCGTCCCATGCGGCATGCGCCCCTGATACGGTTGAGTTGCGTGGCCCTTCGGGCGTGCAGCGGTTTTCGGTGGAAATCGCTGACACCGAAGCCGAGCGCAGCATGGGTCTGATGTTTCGCGAACACATGCCCGCTTCGGCGGGGATGTTGTTCATCTATGATCAACCGAAGCATGCCTATTTCTGGATGAAAAACACGCCATTGCCGTTGGATATGGTGTTCGCCGATGCCTCTGGACTGGTGACGGCGGTGCACAGCAATGCGGTGCCGCTGGATGAAACGCCGATTGACGGCGGCGCGGGTGTGGCCGTGGTGCTGGAAATCAACGGCGGTCTGGCCAAGCGGATGGGGATTGCACCGGGCTCGGTGCTGCGCAGTGCGGCTTTGGATCAATCTGTTGCTGCATGGGCTTGTGATGACGAGTAAGGCTTTTCAATCCCATTAAAGCCAGCTAAGAGGCAGTCAGTCGGGGCGTAGCGCAGTCTGGTAGCGCATCTGGTTTGGGACCAGAGGGCCGGGGGTTCAAATCCTCTCGCCCCGACCAATTTCCCAAAAGCTTCCAGTTTCCCAATCTTCCGGTTCTGCATCGGCGATGCGCAGCGCATTGCATGTGCCGTGTTGGCTTGTCCGGGCGCGGCAGCCGCGCCATATCTTTGGCAAAGGAGCACGCCATGATCCAGTTTGATAACTCTTACCTGCGCGATCTGCCCGGCACATATTTGCGGCAAGCGCCGGATCTGGCGCCCGCGCCCGCGCTGGTGGTGCTGAATGCGGCGCTTGCGGCGGAACTGGGGGTGGAGATCGACGATCCGGTGGGCTGGTTTTCGGGGGCCGTGGTGCCCGAGGGGGCCGAGCCTGCGGCGTTGGCCTATGCCGGGCATCAGTTTGGCGGATTCTCTCCCAGTTTGGGCGACGGCCGCGCGCATCTGCTGGGCGAGTTTCTGGGCCCGGACGGGCGGCGCTGGGATTTGCAGCTGAAAGGCTCTGGCCGCACGCCATTTTCGCGCGGCGGTGATGGCAAGGCAGCCTTGGGGCCGATGCTGCGGGAGTACCTGATTTCCGAGGCGATGGCGGCTTTGGGCATCCCCACGACTCGCAGTTTGGCGGTGGTGACGACGGGCGAGCAGGTTTTGCGTGAGGCAGGGCCTTTGCCGGGGGCGGTGGTGGCACGGGTGGCTGCCAGCCATATCCGGGTTGGCACGTTTCAGTTTTTCCATGCCCGCGGCGAGGTGGATAAGCTGCGGGCGCTGCTCGATTATACCATTGCGCGGCATTATCCGGGGGTAGAGGGCGCACTGGGGCTGTTTGATGCGGTGATCGCCGCTCAGGCGCGGTTGATCGCGCAGTGGATGGGGGTGGGCTTTATCCACGGCGTGATGAACACCGATAATATGGCGCTGTCGGGCGAGACGATTGATTACGGGCCGTGCGCCTTCATGGAAGCCTACGCGCCGGGGACGGTGTTCAGCTCGATTGATCGGCAGGGGCGCTATGCCTATGCCAATCAGCCGCTGATTCTGGGTTGGAATCTGGCACGGTTGGCGGAATGCTTGCTGCCGTTTTTCGATGCGGATGCAGATCGGGCGGTGGATCTGGCGAATGCGCGGCTCGAAGGGATTGCCGCGATTTATCGGGCGGAATGGCTGGGCGTGATGCGCGCCAAGCTGGGGCTGCTGGGGGAAAATGCCGGGGACGGTGCGCTGGCGGATGATTTTCTGCAGGCGATCCAAGGCGTTGACTGGACGCTGGCATTTCGGCGTTTGGCGGGGGCTGTCACGGATGAGGCTGGCTTGCTGCCGCTGTTCGAGGATACCACGGCACTGAAAGCCTGGTTGCCGCGTTGGCGTGCAAGGCTGCGGCCGGATCCAAGTGCCGCGCTGTTGGCGGCGAACCCGGCGGTTGTTCCGCGCAATCATCTGGTTGAGGCGGCGCTAGAGGCGGCAACAGCAGGCGATCTTGCGCCGTTTCACGTGCTTCTGGCACAGATTCGCGATCCGTTCGGTGCGGAAGCCGGGCGAGAGGGCTTCACTTTGCCCGCTCCAAAGGGCTTTGGCGCGTATGTGACCTACTGCGGCACCTGAGCCGGGCGGAATTTGAGAAATTCCGTGCACGATTTCCGCGCGGAAATCGGCGCGGCGCAGGGCGCGGGCGTTGACGGATGGCTTTGGCATCGGCAGGGTGTGCGGATGAATCCAAGGTCTGATATCCATGACAGATTGGCGGCCTCGCTGCGTGAGGCGCGCAAAACGCGGGGGCTGAGCCTTGATGCGGTGGCCAAGCTGTCGGGCGTCAGCCGGTCGATGGTCAGCCAGATCGAGCGCGGCGAATCCTCGCCCACGGTCGCGACGTTGTGGAATCTGACGCAGGCTTTGCAGGTGGATTTCGCGGGGTTGCTGGAAGGGCGTCCCGAAGTGGGGATCGAAGTGATCCGCGCGGGGGCAGCGCCGGTGATTGGTGGGCGCGGCTATGGCGTTTCGATCCGGATATTGTCGCCTGCCGATGCGGTGGGCGAGCACGAGGTGTACGATCTGCGCCTGGCGGCGAATGGTTTGCTGGAATCCGAGCCGCATTCTGCGGGATGCCGCGAGCATCTGACGGTGATCGAGGGCCAGATCCGGGTGCGCTCGGGCGAGGATGAGCAGGTGTTGGGGCCGGGCGATACCGCGCGCTATCCGGCCGACCGAGATCATGCGATTGCCGCAGAGGCGGGCGCGGCGCGGGCTTTGCTGATCGTGCAGGACAGCTGAAATGGGCGGGGGCTAGCCCCCGCACCCCCAGAGTATTTGGACCAATGTGAAATGAAATCCGGTGTGGCGGACGAATTTCCGCTATATTGACTTTCGTTTTGGTCTGCGGTTATATCCGTTAAGTTGGAGGAAGTTCTGCCATGACAGATTCACGTTTTCTGAACCATTTGCGCGATACGCTTTCCGGGATTGAGGCCGATGGGCTGATGAAACGGGAGCGGTTGATTGAGGCTGGCCAAGGTGCACGGGTGCGGGTGGCGGGGCGCGAGATGCTTAACCTTTGCGCCAATAATTACCTGGGCTTGGCAGATGATCCTCGGCTGGTTCGGGCTGCCAAGGATGCGATGGACAGCCACGGCTATGGCATGGCCTCGGTGCGGTTCATTTGCGGCACGCAGGATTTGCATCGCGCGTTGGAGGCGCGGATTGCGGATTACCTCGGGATGGAGGATTCGATCCTGTTCGCCGCCTGTTTTGACGCCAATGGCGGGCTGTTCGAGCCGCTGCTGGGCGAGGCGGATGCGATTGTTTCCGACAGTCTTAACCATGCTTCGATCATCGACGGCGTGCGGTTGTGCAAGGCCAAGCGCTATCGCTTCGCTAACAATGACATGGTCGATCTGGAGGTGCAGCTTGCAACCGCCGTGAAGGATGGCGCGCGGTTTATCATGATCGCCACCGATGGCGTGTTCTCGATGGATGGCACGCTCGCCAACCTGCCCGCGATTGCGGCGCTGGCCGAGAAGTATGGTGCGCTGACGATGGTGGATGATTGCCATGCGACCGGATTCATGGGGCCGCAGGGGCGAGGGACATCGTTTCATGCCGGGGTGAAGGTTGACGTTTTGACCGGGACTTTGGGCAAAGCTTTGGGCGGGGCGTTGGGTGGCTATATCGCCGGGCCACAGCCGATGATTGATCTTTTGCGGCAACGGGCGCGCCCGTATTTGTTCTCGAATGCGCTGCCGCCAGCGGTGGTCGGCGCGGCACTGGCGGCGCTGGACATTGTTGAGGCTGCCGATGATCTGCGCGCGCAGTTGTTCCATAACGCCGCCTATTGGCGGGCGGGGTTGGAGGCGATTGGCTTTCGCTTGCTGCCGGGCGAACATCCGATCGTGCCGGTGATGCTGGGCGATGCGCCGCTTGCGCAGAGTTTTGCGCGGGCGCTGGATGCGCGCGGGGTGATGGTTTCGGCGTTCTTTTATCCGGTGGTGCCGCATGGTGGCGCGCGGATAAGGACGCAGATGAATGCGGCGCTTTCAACCGATGACTTGGATTTTGCGCTGGCGGCGTTTGAAGCGGCGGGCAAGGAAGTGAGGGCGATCCGATGAAATCTTTGGTCAAGGCAAAGCCTGAGGTTGGCTTGTGGATGCAAGAGCGCGCCGTGCCCGAAATCGGGCCGGAGGATGTGCTGATCAAGGTGAAGAAGACCGGGATCTGCGGCACCGACATTCACATCTGGAATTGGGATGAATGGGCGGCGCGAACGGTGCCTGTTGGTCTGGTCACCGGGCATGAATTTGCTGGCGAGATCGTCGCCAAGGGGGCCTTGGTTGAGGGGCTGGAGATCGGGCAGCGCTGTTCGGGCGAGGGGCATCTGATTGGCAAACTTTCCCGCCAGTCTCGGGCCGGAAAGTTCCATCTGGATCCTGCGACGCGCGGCATTGGGGTGAATGAACCCGGCGCGTTTGCGGAATATCTGCGACTGCCTGCATTCAATGTGGTGCCGTTGCCGGACAGCATTGATGATGAGATCGGGGCGATTTTGGATCCGCTGGGCAATGCCGTCCACACCGCGCTCAGTTTCGATCTGGTGGGTGAGGATGTTCTGATCACCGGGGCGGGGCCGATCGGGATCATGGCGGCGGCGGTGGCGCGGCATGTGGGCGCGCGGCATGTGGTGATCACCGATATAAATCCGGCGCGGTTGAAGTTGGCGGCGGAGGTGGCGGATGTGACGCCGGTGAATGTGGCCACCGAGGATTTGAAGGATGTGATGGCGCGGCTGAAGATCGTGCAGGGCTTTGATGTCGGGATGGAGATGTCGGGCAATCAGCGGGGCTTGGATCAGATGATCGAGGCGCTGGTGATGGGCGGCAAGATTGCGATGCTGGGGATTCCGCCGGGGAAATCTCCGGTGGATTGGAGCCGGATTGTGTTCAAGGCGATCACGATCAAGGGGGTCTACGGGCGCGAGATTTTCGAGACCTGGTACAAGATGATCGCGATGCTGGAGAATGGGCTGGATGTGCGAAAAGTCATCACCCACCGGTTTGGGGTGGATGAGTTTCAGACCGGGTTTGAGGTGATGCGATCCGGGCAGTCGGGCAAGGTGGTGCTGGACTGGAGTTAGGCTGTCCACGCGTGGACAGGCTTGGTGTTTATGGGAAATCAAAGGGTTAAGTGGGTCTAGTTCAGACCTTCTTAACCTTGGTGCTGGTTTTGCGCTGGGGAGGGGAGGCGGAAGACGCCTCCCCTTACGCGTTTATTCAGCCTGATCGGCGGGTTTGGCGTTGAGCATGGCGTATTTCTCTTCGCCCAAACGCTCTAGCAAACCAAGCTGGGTTTCGAGGAAATCGATGTGGCCTTCCTCGTCTGCAGTCAGCTCGTCAAACAGCGCGCGGGTGACGAAATCCCCAACCTGATCGCAGTAGCGCCGCGCCTCGATATACAAGGTACGGGCCTCGTGTTCGGCGGCAAGGTCGGCTTCCAGCGTTTCGCGCGGGGTCTGGCCGATGCGCAGAGAGTCGAGTTTTTGCAGATTTGGGTGGCCTTCAAGGAAGATGATCCGGGTGATCAGCTTGTCGGCGTGGTGCATCTCTTCGATGCTTTCGGCGCGGCTTTTGGCCGCCAGATGGCCCAGTCCCCAATCGTCTTGCAGGCGGTAATGCAGCCAATATTGGCTAACGGCGGTCAGTTCAGACCGCAGAGCCGCGTTGAGATATTCGATGACTTTTGGGTCGCCCTTCATGGGACATTCCTTTCACGCTGCGCAAATTCGGTATCTGTTGGCCCGGCGCTGCTGCCGATACAACTCCGAAATTCGCAGATTGCCGCATCGTGTCAAGGAACAAGGGCATACAGCCGCCACAATCGGCGCGCTTGCCCAAAGCATGGTAAATCTTTCCCGGCGTAATGATGGTGTCGGGGTCGGACGCGCGCATCCAGTCGACAGCGGCGCGAATGTCATGATCCGAGATGGCTTGGCAGTGGCAGACGATCATTTAGGCACCGTGGCTGTCAAAAGGCTTGCTGAGATAACCTAGCGAAACGGTAGGAAATGTAAACCTGATTCTTTTACTTAGGGATAGCGGGCGGCGCTTTGACAGCAGCAGAACTGTGGCCTTGCGGGCCAAGCTGGCCTAAACCAAAGTCCAAGACCTATGCCGTTCGCGACACCTGCCATGACAAGGGCGAGCCCTAGGCCGCAGCAAACGCAACAGCGCAATCAGGAAAGCCCGAACGTGACAGATATTGCTCAGTTGTTTCAGGATCATTTGGCGCAGGCGCAGATATCGCAGGCGTCGATTCAGCGCATGTTGGATTTGGTGGCGGCGGCGGTTTTTGCGGTGACGGGGGCGCTGGTCGCATCGCGCAAGCAGATGGATATATTGGGATTTCTGTGGCTTGGGGTGGTGACAGGGGTGGGCGGCGGCACGTTGCGCGACCTGCTTTTGGTGGTTCCGGTGTTCTGGGTGATTGATCCGGCGCCGGTTGCGGTCTGTCTGGCGGTTGCGGCGTTGGTGCATTTCAGCGCGCATCTGCTGGGCTCGCGCTATCGGGTGGTGTTGTATCTGGACGCGTTCGGCATGGCGCTGGTGACGATTGCGGGCACCAGCAAGGGCTTGGATGCCGGGGCAGGGCCGCTGGTGGCTGTGGTGATGGGGGTGATCACGGCGGCGTTCGGCGGCATTGTCCGCGATTTGCTGGGGCAAGAGCCGTCGATTCTGCTGCGGCGGGAAATCTATGTTTCGGCCTCGGCGGCGGGGGCGGTGCTGTTTGTCGGGCTGGTGGCACTGGGTTTTTCGCGCGATCTGGCGATGGCGGTGGGTCTGACAGTGGCGTGCCTGATCCGGGTTTTGGCCATTCGATTTGACTGGGCGCTGCCGGTGTTTCGTCCGCGACCCGAGCGGCCACCGCATTGATAAGTCAGGCTTTTGGGGAAATCCCTGGAGGCGGGTATCGGAATCGAACCGATCTACATGGATTTGCAATCCAGCGCATAGCCTGCCTGCCCACCCGCCTCAAGGTTTGGGTGAGATAGGGGATATGGGCGGGGGGTGCAAGGGGTTTATCGGGTTTTGGCGGCTGCGGGTTGTGGTTGGCGGGGTTGCGGGTGTATATTCTGAGTGAAACAGTCAGATAAGGCCCTGTGATGCAGCTTGTTGGAACATTTACCACGCCGAACGCCTCGAAATACTTGCAGCAGTTGTGCAAGCATTTTGCCCATAAGATCGAGGTCAGTTTTGATGAAACCTCTGGGCGGATTCCGTTCACGCTGGGCGTGGCCGAGGTGAGCGCCACGGCGGAGGCTTTGCAGGTGCGGTTTGCCGAGGTGGCCGATGACAAACGGGCGGATGCGAAATCGGTGATTGACCGGCATCTGGAACGCTTTGCGTTCCGCGAGGGGTTTACCGCGATGGATTGGCGGGATTGATCTGCGACGCGGCCCCGGAAAACCAAAAAGGCCGCTCGGGCGAGCGGCCTTTTTGATACTGGAGCGGGCGATGAGATTCGAACTCACGACCCTAACCTTGGCAAGGTTATGCTCTACCCCTGAGCTACGCCCGCACTCCGTAGGCGGGTATTTAGCGAGGTGTGCGGGGCGGTGCAAGGGCTAATTCAGATGTATTTTGATCTGGGTTTGGCGGCGGATCGTTAGAGGCGGATGCCGTTCTGCCAGACGGTGCCAAGCTGCCAGTTGGCATCGAAATGCACCAGATCGGCCGGGGTGCCGGGGAGGATTGCGCCTGCGTTTGCTCTGATCAGGGCGGCGGGGATGCGGGTGGCCATCGCCAGTGCGCGGGCGGGGGCTTGCCCAAGTTGGGTGATCAGGAAGGCTATGGCTTGCGGCAGGCTGAGGTCGGCTCCGGCGAGGGTGCCGTCTGACAGCAAAAGGCGGCCGTTCTGGCGCAGGATGCGGCGTGTGCCCAAGGTGAATTCGGTAAGGTCGGTGCCTGCGACGGCCATCGCGTCGGAGACGAGGAACAGGCCTTCGGGGCGGGCGGCGAGGGCGGTGCGCAGGGTGGCGGGATGGACGTGCAAGCCGTCGGCGATGATTCCGGCGTGCAGGCTGCCGGAGAGGACGGCACCGACGAGACCAGGCTCGCGGTTGCCGAGTTGCGACATCGCGTTGAACAGGTGGGTGACGCAAGCCGCACCGGCTTGGGTGGCGGCGATGGCTTGGTCGTAGCTGGCTTCGGTGTGGCCGAGGGAGACGATCGCTCCGGCTTGGGTCAGTTGGGTGATTTGAGCAAGCGTGACAGATGCGGGGGCGAGGGTCAGCATCAGGGCGGGAAGCTGGGACGCGGCGGCGCAGAGTTCGGCGAGATCGGCGTCGGTCATCGGGCGGATCAGCGCGGGATCATGCGCGCCTTGGCGTTTGGGGTCGAGGTGCGGGCCTTCGAGATGCAGGCCGAGGAAGCCGGGGGTTTTGGCTTTGGCGGTGGCGATGCCGGCCTTGATCACGGCGGTGGTGGCGCTGGGGGTGTCGGTGATCAGGGTGGGCAGGATGCCGGTGGCGCCGAGGCGGGCATGGGCGGCGCAGATGGTTGCGATGCTTTCGGGCGTGGCGGTGCCGTCGAGCATGATGCCTGCGCCGCCGTTGACTTGCAGGTCGATCAGGCCGGGGGCGAGGGTGCCGGTCAGGGCTTGGCGCGGGCCGTTGGGGGCTTCGGTGATGGGCAGGAGGGCGGTGATCTCGCCCGCCTCGATCACCACGGCGTGGTCGCGCAGCATCTTGGTGCCGTCGAACACCTGCGGGGCGGTGAGGATCAACCGGGTCATAGCGTTTGCGTCACTTTGCGCAGGTGTGGCGGGGTGTCGGGATCAAAACCGCGACGACGGGCGAGGTGTTCGACGAAGTGGTAAAAGCTGACGCCGGTGACGAGGGGGGCGAGCAGCGGGTGCAGGCCAGAGACCGCGGGCAGGGTGGTGCAGCCTTTGGCACTGGCTCCGGTGATGAAGACATCGGCACCTTGGGCGGCGAGGCGTTCGGCTGTGGCGGTGATTTGCGGCAGGGCGGCGTCTTCGACGGCGAGGGCGAGGACGGGGAAGCGTTCTTGCACGATGGCGGAGGGGCCGTGTAGCACCTCGGCTGCGGAATAGCCTTCGGCATGGAGGCCGCAGGTTTCCTTGAATTTGAGCGCGACTTCGGAGGCGATGGCGAAGCCGGGGCCACGGCCCAAAACGAAGGCTTGTTGCGCGCGAGAGAGGCGGTTGGAGAGGGCGGACCAGTCTTGGGTGAGCGCCTCGGCGAAGGCGCGGGGCAGGTCGGCTACGGCTGCGCGCAGTTGGGCATCGTCTTGCCATTCGGCCAAGAGGGCGAGGCCAGCGACCACCGAGCTGACGAAGGTTTTGGTGGCGGCGACGCTTTTTTCTTCACCGGCCGCGAGGGGCAGGCAGTGGGCGGCGGCCTGCGCCATTGGGGCGTCGGCGAAGTTGGTGATGGCGATGGTGAGCGCGCCACCGGCGCGGGCGGCTTCGGTCATCGCCACGATGTCGGGGCTTTTGCCGGATTGCGAAATGCCGATGCAGGCGGCGTTGGCCAGATGCAGCGGGCGGCCGTAGATCGAGGCGATGGATGGGCCGACCGAGGCCACCGGGACGCCTGCCAAGAGTTCCACCGCGTATTTCAGGTAGGTTGCGGCGTGGTCGGAAGAACCGCGCGCGACGGTGACGATCAGTTGCGGGTTGGCTGCACGCATGGCGGCTGCGGCGGCTTCGATCTGCGGCGCGGATTGGGTCAGGAAGCGCTGGGTGGATTCGGGGATTTCCGCCACTTCGCGGGCCATGTGGGTTTCAAGCTCGGTCATGGGTTTTGTCCTTCGTCTTCGGGGCCGATTTGAAGTTCGGCTGCAAAATCATAGGCATCGCCGCGATAGATCGAGCGGGTGAATTCCACTACGGCACCAGAGGCGAGATAGGAAATCCGCTCGATGCGCAGGCCAGCTGCGCCCACCGGCACATGCAGCAGATCGGCGTCGCGTTTGCCCAAGTTGGCGGCAGAGATGCGTTGCACGGCGCGCACCGGGCGGTGGCCGCGCGCGGTGAGGGTGGCGTAAAGCGAGCGTTCGACCGAGGTGGGGTCGGGCAGAATGGTGGTGGAGAGCGAGGCGCGTTCAATCGCCATCGGCTGGCCGTCGATGGTGCGCACACGCTCCAGCCGGGCGACACGGTCTTGGGCGGCGAGGCCGAGGGCCATGACTTCCTCGGGGGTGGGCAGGAACAGTCCGCGCTCCAGCCAGCGCGATTCCGTGGTCAGGCCGCGCCGTGCCATGTCTTCGGTGAACGAGGTCAGCCGCGACAGCGATTGCTGCACGCGGGATTGGCGGGGGGCGATGTAGGAGCCAGAGCCTTGCTTTTGCACGACAATGCCCTTGTCGACCAGATCGGCAATGGCCTTGCGCACGGTGACGCGCGAGGTGTCGGTGAGGGCGGCGATTTCGCGCTCGGGTGGCAACAGCGTGTCGGGGGCCAGAAAGCCGCTTTCGATGCCGCTTTCCAGCCGCTTGCGCAGTTGCACATATAAGGGGCCTGCGGCGGGGTTGAGCCAGAGGTCGGGGCTGAGAAATTCGGCGACGTTCATTTGTGTGCCCCCGATGCGCGGGCGGCGAGGGCGAGCGCACCTTCGAGGGCGGTGCCTTTGGCTGTCACGCTGGGCAGGTCCAGCCAGCGGGCATAGGCGGGGCCAAGGCCGCCAGTCAGGCAGAATGCTTCGGTGGGTTTCCAGCCGACCACGTCCAGCGCGCGGCGGATATAGGCGGCGCCTTCCTGCATCAGGCGTGCGCCCAAGGCATCGCCAGCTTCGGCGGCGGCGACGACATCGCGGGCAAGGCGGGCGTAATCAGAGGGCTGTGAGTTCAGTGAGAACATCACGATTTGCCCCGGATCATCGCCATGCTCTTTCAGGATGGCGCGGCTGAGATCGGTGTGGGGGGCGAAGCCATCGACCGACAGCATGACTTCTTCCAGGCAGCGGCGCAGCAGCCACGCGCCGGAAGATTGATCGCCGATGTAGAAACCCCAGCCGCCGACGCCGTGGATCTTGCCTGCGACTTGCCGCCCGATGAACGATCCGGTGCCGATGGCGGCGACGACGCCGTCAGCCTCGCCCAAAGCGCCCGCGATGGTGGTGGGGCGATCATCGGTGACGCTGACTTGGGCGAAGGGCAGATGGGCGGCGACACGGGCGGCGATGGCGGGGCTCATCACGCCGGCAAGGCCGAGATGGGCGGTGGCGGTGGAAAGCTCGGCCATGGTCAGGCCCGCCGCTTCGGCCAATTGTGCCAAAGCGGCGTTGATGGTGCCAAGCGCTGCGTCAAAATCAGTGGAGACATTGGCAGGGCCAAGCACAACGTCATAACGGGCCTTGTCAGGGCCTGCCAAAAGCGTGGCGCGGCAGGAGGTGCCGCCGCCGTCTACACCGACCAAGAGTGGGCCGATCAAGTGGGGTTCTGAATGTGCCATACAGATACCATTATGATACCTTTCAAAAAATGCAACGGCTTTATTCCTGAAAATAGCCGGAAACGGCAGAAAAATCGTCAGATAATCGGTTTGTGAAGATTTTATTGGACAAGAGGTATTGAATAGGTATCTCATAGCGAGATCAGGGGAGATTCGGATGACGCTGCCAGTAACTGAACATCTGCATCCTGCCGCAACGGGTCTGGATACGCTACCGGGTCCGGCGGTTTTGGGGCATTTGCTTGCTGCTCAAGCGTCTGCTTTGCAGGCGGTGTCGCAGGCTTTGCCGCAGATTGAGGCGGCGGCGGCGCTGATGGCGCAAGCTTTGCAAGCGGATGGACGCTTGGTTTATGCCGGGGCGGGCTCGTCTGCCTTGATGGCGGTGGCGGACGGGTTGGAGCTGGGCGGCACCTTTGGCATTCCGGCGGATCGGGTGCTGCTGCTGATGGCGGGTGGCCTGCCGGTGGATGCGCGGATGCCGGGCGATACCGAGGATGATGCGGATGAAGGCACGCGGGCGGCAGAAATTTTGCGCGCGGGCGATGTGGTGATTGCGGTGACGGCCTCGGGGCGCACGCCCTATGCTTTGGCGGTGGCCGAAGCGGCGCAGGCGCGGGGCGCACAGGTGATCGGGATTGCCAATGCGGTGGGGGCCAAGCTGTTTGACCATGCCGATGTGGCGATCTGTTTGCCAACGCCGCCGGAAGTGATTGCAGGCTCGACCCGGATGGGCGCGGGCACGGCGCAGAAAGCGGCGTTGAACATGATGTCAACGCTGATGGGCATCAAGCTGGGCCAGGTGCATGATGGCATGATGGTTGGGCTTGTGGCGGACAATGACAAACTGCGCGCGCGGGCGGCCACGATGGTGGCGCGGATTGCGGCGGTGGATGAACTGCTGGCAGCACAGGCTCTGGTGATGGGGCGGGGTGCGGTGAAACCAGCGGTGCTGATTGCCTTGGGTAAAGCGCCGGATGCGGCGTTGGCCCTGTTGAGCGAGACCAAAGGAAACCTGCGCGCGGCGATCGCACGCAGCGATAAAAACGGCAGCTAAAGCCGATGTATTGCAACCAACCAAGGGAGATTCCCATGACCAAGACCAAACTGATCGGCGCACTGCTCGCCAGCACGCTGCTGGCGGGTGCGGCCCAAGCCCAAGACGTGACGCTGACGATTGAATCCTGGCGCAACGATGATGTGCTGATCTGGCAAGACACCATCATCCCGGCGTTTGAGGCCGCAAATCCCGGCATCAAGGTGGTGTTCGCGCCGACGGCGCCTGCGGAATACAACGCCGTTCTGAACTCGAAACTCGATGCAGGGTCTGCGGGCGATCTGGTGACCTGCCGTCCGTTCGATGCATCGCTTGAGTTGTTCAAGAAGGGCAATCTGGCCGATCTGACTGGGCTGGCCTCAATGGCGAATTTCTCTCCGGTGGCGAAATCGGCTTGGCAGACCGATGATGGGGCTGCGACGTTCTGCGTGCCGATGGCCTCGGTGATCCACGGCTTTATCTACAACAAAGACGCGTTTGATGCTTTGGGCATCGCGGTGCCGACCACGCGTGACGAGTTCATTGCGGCTCTGGACAAGATCAAGGCCGATGGCACCTATATTCCGCTGGCGATGGGCACCAACGACCAGTGGGAAGCCGCCACGATGGGCTACAACAACATCGGGCCGAACTATTGGAA
The DNA here is from genome assembly GCF_034376685.1 of Cypionkella sp. Classification (GTDB taxonomy): domain Bacteria; phylum Pseudomonadota; class Alphaproteobacteria; order Rhodobacterales; family Rhodobacteraceae; genus Cypionkella. Next base: position 75,309 of record NZ_JAXMJJ010000097.1, on the reverse strand, counting down.
GGGCGAGGAAGGCCGTCTGGCGCTGATCGCGGGCACGCAAAAGCTGACGGACGCGGATTGGGTGGCCCCGTTCACCGAGCTTGCAAAGTGGAAGGATTATCTGGGCGACGGCTTTGAAGCGCAGACCTATCCCGACAGCCAGAACCTGTTTACGTTGGGCCGTGCGGCGATTTATCCGGCCGGGTCGTGGGAAATCGCGGGCTTTAACAAGCAAGCGACGTTCAAGATGGGGGCATTTGCGCCACCGGTGCAAGCGGCGGGCGACACCTGCTACATCTCGGATCACACCGATATTGCGCTGGGGATGAACGCGAAATCGGCGCATCCGGAGGAGACCAAGAAGTTCCTCGAATGGGTCGGCTCGCCTGAGTTCGCCACGATGTATGCCAACGCGCTGCCGGGCTTCTTCAGCCTGAATTCTACCCCGGTTGCGATGGAAGATCCGCTGGCGCAGGAGTTCGTGTCATGGCGTGACAAGTGCCAGTCGTCGATCCGCTCGACCTATCAAATCTTGTCGCGGGGCACGCCGAACCTTGAGAACGAGACCTGGAATGCCTCGGCCAATGTGATCAAGGGTACCGAGACGCCGGAAGCTGCTGCGGCCCGTCTGCAAGAGGGCTTGGCCAGCTGGTATGAGCCGCAGAAGGCCAAGTAAGCCTGACGCTAGACTGAAAACGCCGGGGGGCTTTCGCGCCCCCCGGACCCTGCTTGGCGCTTTCCCTGCAAACGCAAAGGCCGAACGCATGTCCGACCGCAAACCCTTCCGCTGGCATATTCTGGTGTTTCTGGCGCCCGCTGTGCTGGTTTACACCGCCATCATGATCATCCCGCTATTTGCCACGCTGAACCTGTCGCTGTTCACCAAGGTGGACCGGGTGTCGCAGTTCAACGGTTTGGGCAATTTCCGCACCCTGTTCGGGGATCCGCGCTGGTCGGCGAGTTTCTGGAATGCGTTGGGCAACAACACCTGGTTTTTCATCGTACACATGCTGGTGCAGAACCCGATTGGGATTTTGCTGGCGGCAATCCTTTCCAACCCCCGGCTGAGGGGGGCGGCGTTCTACCGCACCGCGATCTTCATCCCAACGATCCTGAGCTTCGTGGTGGTGGGCTTTGTGTGGAAGCTGATGCTGTCGCCGATCTGGGGGGTGGCTCCGGGGATGCTGGATGCGGTGGGGCTGAAATTCCTGTTCGCGCCGTGGTTGGGGAAAGAGGAATACGCGCTGACCACGCTGGCACTGATCTCGGTCTGGCAGTTTGTCGGCATCCCGATGATGCTGATCTATGCAGCGCTTTTGAGCATCCCGGATGAGGTGATCGAGGCGGCTGAGATGGACGGCATCACCGGAGCCTCGCAGTTCTGGAAGATCAAGCTGCCGCTGATCTTGCCGAGCATCGGGATTATCTCTATCCTGACATTTGTCGGCAATTTCAACGCTTTCGATCTGATCTATTCGGCGCAAGGCGCGCTGGCGGGACCGAATTTTGCCACCGACATTCTGGGCACGTTCCTGTATCGCACCTTCTTCGGTTTTCAGTTGCAACTGGGCGATCAGAATATGGGGGCGACGATTGCCACCGCGATGTTCTTCATCATCCTGATCGGTGTGTGCATCTATCTGTTTGCGATCCAAACGCGGCTGCGCCGCTATCAGTTTTAAGAGGGTGGTTATGTCCGTCTCACGCCATTCCCCCGCCCGCAGCATTGCCGCCCATGCCGTGCTGATCACCTACACGCTGATCGCGTTGTTCCCGGTGTTCGTGATCGTGATCAACGCGTTCAAATCGCGCAAGGCGATCTTTGCAGAACCATTGGCGCTGCCCAATGCCGAGACTTTGGATTGGGTCGGCTTTCAGACCGTGCTGAAACAGGGCGATTTCTTTCAGTATTTCCTGAATTCGATGACCGTCACGGTGGGCAGCTTGTTCTTCGTGCTGCTGTTTGGCGCGATGGCGGCGTTTGCGCTGTCGGAGTATCGCTTCAAGGGCAATACGCTGGTGGGGCTGTATCTCGCGCTGGGCATCATGATCCCGATCCGGCTGGGGACGGTGGCGATTTTGCAGCTGATGGTGGCGAGCGGGCTGGTCAATACGCTGACCGCGCTGGTGCTGGTTTACACCGCCCAAGGGCTGCCTTTGGCGGTGTTCATCCTGTCGGAGTTCATGCGGCAGGTGTCGGATGATCTGAAAAACGCCGGGCGGATTGACGGGTTGTCGGAGTACCGCATCTTCTTCCGGCTGGTGCTGCCGCTGGTGCGTCCGGCGATGGCGACGGTGGCGGTGTTCACCATGATCCCGATCTGGAACGATCTGTGGTTCCCGCTGATCTTGGCCCCGGCGGAAAGCACCAAGACCATAACCTTGGGCAGCCAGGTCTTTATCGGCCAGTTTGTGACGGATTGGAACGCGGTGCTCGCGGCATTGAGTTTGGCGATCCTGCCGGTGCTGGTGCTGTATCTGATCTTCTCGCGCCAACTTATTCGCGGCATCACCGCAGGAGCCGTTAAATGACCATAAAAGTTCTCGTGGCCGGCCTCGGCAATATGGGGCGTAGCCATGCTTTGGCCTATCACAACGACCCGGCGTTTGAGATTGTCGGGCTGGTCAACCGCTCCAAGGTCGATCTACCTGCCGAATTGCAGGGCTATCCGTTGCTGACGGATTATGCCGCCGCGCTGGCGGCGTTGAAGCCCGATCTGGTCTGTGTGGCGACCTATTCTGACAGCCATGCCGATTATGCCTGTGCCGCGATGGCGGCGGGGGCGGATGTGTTTGTCGAAAAACCTCTCGCAACGACGGTTGCGGATGCGCGGCGGGTGCAGGCGATGGCGGTTGAGACCGGGCGCAAGGTGGTGGTGGGCTATATCCTGCGGCACCACCCCAGCTGGATCCGTTTGATTGCCGAGGCGCGGGCCTTGGGCGGGCCTTATGTGTTCCGGCTGAACCTAAACCAGCAGTCAAGCGGGCCAACCTGGGAGGTGCATAAGGCGCTGATGCAGACCACGCCGCCGATCGTCGATTGCGGCGTGCATTATGTCGATGTGATGTGCCAGATCACCGACGCGCAGCCGGTGGAGGTGCGCGGCATGGGCTTGCGGCTGGCGCAGGATATCGCGCCAGATATGTATAACTACGGGCATTTTCAGGTGATTTTCGCGGATGGCTCGTTGGGCTGGTATGAGGCCGGCTGGGGCCCGATGATGTCGGACACCGCGTTTTTCGTCAAAGACGTGGTGAGCCCGAATGGCGCGGTTTCCATTCGGATGCCGGAGTCGGCGCGGTCGGATGATATCGACACCCACACCAAAACCTCGCTGCTGCGGGTGCATAAGGTGGCGACCGGGGATACCGACATTTCGATGGCGGATGAGCCGGGGCATCAGGAACTCTGTGACCGTGAGGCGGCTTATGTGGCGCGCGCGATCAATGAAAATCTCGATCTGACCCGGCATATGAATGACGCGGTGCAATCTTTGGCCATTTGCCTTGCCGCTGACGAAAGCGTGCGGTCCGGCCAACCTGTCAAGCTAGGAGCCTGAAATGGGCAATCTGACTTTATCCAATGTTACGAAGAATTTTGGCACGGTTGAGGTGATCAAGGGTGTTGACCTGACGGTGGAGGATGGCGAGTTCTGCGTTTTTGTCGGCCCCTCAGGTTGTGGGAAATCGACGCTGTTGCGGATCATCGCCGGGCTGGAGGATGCCTCGGGTGGTGAGATCAAGATTGACGGCGTGTCCGTCAACAACACCCCGCCCAGCAAGCGCGAGATTGCGATGGTGTTCCAATCCTACGCGCTTTACCCGCATCTGACGGTGCGCGACAATATGGGGCTGGGGCTGAAACAGGCGGGGTCTTCCACGGCGCAGGTGGCCGAAAGTGTCGCGCGGGCCAGCGGGATGCTGTCGCTGGATGCGCTGCTGGATCGGCGGCCTGCGGAATTGTCGGGCGGGCAGCGCCAGCGGGTGGCGATTGGCCGGGCGATTGTGCGCACGCCGAAATTGTTCCTGTTTGACGAGCCGCTGTCGAACTTGGATGCGGCGTTGCGGGTGAACACGCGGATTGAGATTGCGCGGCTGCACCGGGAATTGAAGGCGACGATGGTTTACGTCACGCATGATCAGGTTGAGGCGATGACCTTGGCTGACAAGATTGTGGTGCTGAACGCGGGGCGGGTTGAACAAGTCGGGCGGCCGATGGATCTTTATAACGATCCCGACAATGCTTTCGTGGCGGGGTTTATCGGCAGCCCGAAGATGAACTTCCTGAAAGCCGCCGCGCTGGGGGAGCAGGGTGAGACGGTGGGCGTGCGGCCCGAGCATCTGGCGATCTCGCGCGACAGTGGTGCGATTGCGGGGCGGATCAGCCATGTCGAAAAGCTGGGCAGCGAGACGCTGATCTATGTGCGCGCGGAACCGCACGGCCTGCTGACGGTGCGGCAGTTTGGCGAGCAGGATTTCGCGGTGGATGAGGGGGTCTATCTGACCAAGGATGCCGCGCGGGCGTTTCGGTTTGATGCGAGTGGGATGCGAATGCGGTGAGGTTGGCCTGCCATCGCGGCGGGCCATGCACCGAAACTCCAGACAGCAAAAAGCGCCCGGAAGGGCGCTTTTTTCATGCAGGTCTTTGGATTTCCGATGGAGCGGGCGATGAGATTCGAACTCACGACCCTAACCTTGGCAAGGTTATGCTCTACCCCTGAGCTACGCCCGCAACCGTCGGATGGCGGTGAGATAAGCGAGGGGCGGGGCGGCTGCAAGAGGAAAAATGCAGTCGCCGCGCGGATTTATCTGTGGCGGTTATGCGGAGGCGATTGCGGCGGTTTTGGCCGGGGCTTTCACCGTCGCGGCGGCATGGATCAGCGCCTCGGCGATGTAATCCAGCTCGGCTGCGGTCAGCCGGGTCGGCAGGCGCACATCGCAGGCGCGCATCAGCATGGCGCGGGTCTGCGGCAGATCCGGGGCGGGGCCAAGGAATTCCCAGTTCCAGAAGGCGCGGGCGTTGCCTTCGGTCAGACCGAAGATCTGCACCGAGACGCCGCGCTGTTTGGCATGGGCTTGGAAGGCGAAGGCCTGCGCATCGGTCCACTCGCCTGTGAGGTTGAACTGGATCGAGTCGGGCGCGCGCTGCTCGGGGGGCAGGGCGGGCGGCACGGTCAGGAACGGGCTGACGTTCAACTGATCGGCAACCCGGTCATGGCCCGCGCGACCCTTGGCGACGCGGCTGGCGACCTCGGGCAGTTGCGGGCGGATCACCGCGGCAGAGAGGTTCTGCATCCGCATGTTGTAGAGCGGCAGCTTGTTTTGCCACAGCATGTAGCTGTTCTGCATGCCGGGGTGTTTCTTCCAGTTCTGCTCATAGGCACCCGACATGATCACGCAGCGGGCGGCGATTTCGGGATCGTCGGTGATCAGGATGCCGCCTTCGCCCGCGTTGACCAGCTTGTAGGATTGGAAGCTGAAACAGCCAACCTTGCCGATGGTGCCGATATTCTTGCCGTTCCAGGTGGTGCCCAACGAGTGGGCGGCGTCTTCGATCACCGGGATATTCGCGGCATCGCACAGCGTCATGATCGCATCCATGTCGCTGGTGTGGCCGCGCATATGACTGATCAGGACGGCGGCTGCGCCATCAAGCTTGGCAGCGAAATCCGCCATGTCGACGCGGTAATTCTCACCCACCTCAACCAGAACCGGGGTGCAATCGGCGTGCACGACGGCAGAGGGCACGGCGGCGAAGGTGAAGGCGGGGATCAGGATGCTTGCGCCCCGCGGAAGGTCCAGCGCTTTGATGGCGAGGAACAAGGCCGCGGAACACGAGGCGACGGCGAGGGCGTATTTGCAACCCAAGAGGTCAGCGAATTCCTGCTCCAGCAGGGCCACCGGCGCGCCTTCGGCGGCGGTGTAGCGGAACAGATCGCCCGAGCTGAGCAGCCGTTCAATCTCGGCGCGCGCGGCCTCGGGGATCGGTTCAGCGTCGTAGGTTTGCGGGGCGCGGGTTTGTCCGTCAGCAGCCATGATCACAGCTTTCCTTAAACTCTTCTTCAGGAAAGCTTTAAACGCAAGGTCTGTGTCAGGCTAGTGACAATCGCGGCTTTGCGGCGAAATCCGCCTATTTGGCAGGCAAATTTTGCTTCGTAGCAGAGGCTTGGCAACACCGCCCCGCTGTATGGGGCGGCGTTTGGAGAGAAAATCGCCTAAAGCCCAAGCCGGTCGCGCATGCTATACCATGTCATCGCCAGCACCAGCATCGGCCAGCGCAGGGCGGCACCGCCGGGAAAGCGCGGCTGCGGCAGGCTGGCCATCAGATCGAAACGCTCGGATTGCGCGGCGGTGGCTTCGGCGAGGATTTTACCCGCAAGGGTGGCCATAGCGACGCCGTGACCCGAGTAGCCCGAGGCCGAAAGCGTGTTCGGATAGGGCCGGGTGAAGCAGGGCATCCGGTTCATGGTGATCGCCAAAGTGCCGCCCCACGCATAGTCGATCTTGGTACCTTTCAGCTGCGGGTAAACCTCAAGCATCGGTTTTGACACGGTTTTGATCAGGTCGGGGAAGCGGTAGCCGTAGGATTCGCCGCCGCCGAACAGCAGGCGGTTGTCTTCGGATAGACGCCAATAGTTGACGACGAATTTGGTGTCGGCCACGGCCACGGGTTGCGACAGGATGTCCTTGGCGCGGTCCCCGAGCGGTTCGGTGGCCACGATGAAGTTGTTGATCGGCATGACTTTTGCCGCAACTTTCGGGGCGAGATTGCCGAGATAGCCATTGCCCGCGAGGATCAGCTGTTTGGCGTGCACGCGGCCTTGGGCGGTGTGGACGGTGGGCGTGGGGCCGTGGTCGATCTGGGTGACTTCGGAAAGCTCGTGCAGGCGTGCGCCAGATTTGGCGGCGGCGGTGGCGAGGCCAAGCGCATAGTTCAGCGGGTGCAGATGGCCCGCGTCACGGTCAATCTCGCCGCCTTTGTAGACCCTTGAGCCGATCAGGTTCTGGATGCCCGCACGGTCGAGAGATTCAAGATGGGTGTAGCCGTAGTCACGCTGGAGTTTTTCGCCGTAAGCGTGGCTGTCGCGCACCTGTGCATCCGTCCAGCAGGCATGCGCGATGCCGGGGTAGAAGGTGACGGGGATGTTGTGGCTTTGGATGAGGTTCTTCACCAAAGCCTTTGATTCTTCGGCCAAATCCCAGAGTTTACGGGCGGCTTCAACCCCCACCGCTTTCTCGATCCAATCCTGATCCTGGCGTTGGCCAGAGCCGACTTGCCCACCGTTGCGACCCGACGCGCCGAAGCCGAGTTTATGGGCTTCCAGCAGCACGACATCATAGCCCTTTTCGGCCAGATGCAGGGCGGCGGACAGGCCGGTATAACCACCGCCGACGATGCAGACGTCAGCGCGGGTCTCGCCTTGCAAGGGCGGGAATGGAGATAAAGGCGTGCGGGTGGCGGCGTAGTAAGACGGGGGGTAGGCCCCCGTCTGATCGTTGGCATGCAGCAGGTTCATGTTACACGTTCAACAGCAGGTGTTCGCGTTCCCACGGGCTGATGACTTGCAGGAACTCTTTGTATTCATTGCGCTTTACTGAATCGTAAACCGCGACAAACTCCGGCCCCATCACCTCGCACAAAGCTTTGTCTTCTTCCAGCAGGTCCAGCGCATCGCCGAGGTTCACCGGAATATCGTCGCTGTCGATATAGGCGGAGCCCGAGAATTCCGGGCGCGGATCTTTCTTTTCCATCAGGCCGAGATAGCCGCAGGCGAGGGTGGCGGCGATGCCGAGATAGGGGTTGCAATCCATCCCCGGCAGGCGGTTTTCGACGCGGCGGCCCGCAGGGCTGCTGATCGGGATGCGCAGGCCGGTGGTGCGGTTGTCGCGGCCCCATTCAAGGTTAATCGGGGCAGCAAAATCCGGCACATAGCGGCGGTAGCTGTTCACATAGGGTGCCAGCAGCGCGATGGCCCCGGTCAGGTGGTTCTGCATCCCGGCGATGAAATGCAGGAAAGCTTCGGTTTCGCCGCCCTTCTTGTCTGAGAAGATGTTCTTGCCGGTTTTGCTATCGACCACCGAGGTGTGGATGTGCATGGCGGAACCCGGCTCGCCTGCGATGGGTTTCGCCATGAACGTGGCGAAACAATCGTGGCGGTGGGCGGCCTCGCGGATCAGACGTTTGAAGAAGAACACATCGTCGGCCAAGCGAATAGGGTCGCCGTGAGCGAGGTTCAACTCGATCTGGCCCGCGCCGCCTTCTTGCAGGATGCCATCAATTTCAAGGCCTTGCGCCTCGGCAAAGTCGTAGATGTCGTCGATCACCTTGCCGTATTCGTCAATCGCCGACAGGCTATAGGCCTGCTTGCCCGCTGCGCGGCGGCCCGAGCGGCCCATCGGCGGGATCACCGGCTGGTTCGGGTCGATGTTGCGGGCGGTCAGGAAAAATTCCATCTCGGGGGCGACAACGGGCGTCCAGCCTTCGGCGGCGTAGAGATCCATGATCCGGCGCAGCACATTGCGCGGCGCGAACGGCACGAGGTTGCCCTGCTGATCCTTGGCGTCATGGATGACTTGCAGCGTCACGTCGGCGGTCCAGGGGGCGGCGGTGGCGGTGGTGAAATCCGGTTCCAGAATCATATCCGGCTCGGTGAAGGCGTCGAACGGGTTGTCGGCCCACTCGCCAGTGATGGTTTGCAGGAAGATCGAGTTGGGCAGGAAGTAATTGCCCTGATAGGCGAATTTTCCGGCAGGCATGGCTTTGCCGCGCGCCACCCCAGCGATATCGCCGATCACACATTCCACTTCGTCTACCCGGCGGTCACCGATGTATTCGCGCGCTGCCTCTGGCAGCTGGTCGGTCCATTTGGACATTTTTTCACACTGTTGGTTCGGGTTAACCCCGTCTTGCAGGCGGGGACTTACGGTCTTTTGGCCTTGAAGAAAGCAGCGATCTGCGCCGCCATCGTCTGGTCCTGGATCGGGTCTGACAGCCGTTCTGCGGCTGCCGCCATGACCTCGTCGGGGACCAGACCTTTGCCCCGAGTCTGCATCAGTCCATCAATGAATTCGGGGCGAAATTCTGGATGGGCTTGCACCGTCAGCATCCGATCATCGTAGATCAGGGCGGCATTGGTGCAGAAATCATTTGTTGCCAATACCTTGGCATTGGCGGGCTTTTCGGTGACTTGATCGCGGTGCCAAGCGTTCAGCGTGATGTGCTGGCCGTTGAAATCGTAATCGGTAGCACCAACCGCCCAACCGCCTGCGTAGCGTTCCACCTTGCCGCCCATCGCTTGCGCAATGATCTGGTGGCCAAAGCAGATGCCGACCATCGGGACATGGGCGGCGTAGGCGTTGCGGATGAAATCCTCAAGGGGTGGAATCCAGTCGTGGTCTTCGTAAGCACCATGGCGCGAGCCGGTGATCAGCCAGCCTTCACACTCCTTAACGCTCGCCGGAAATTCGCCTTCGACCACGCGGTAGGTACGGAAGCTGAAACCGTTGCCCGCCAGCAGCCGCGCAAACATATCTGGATAGTCGCCCGAGCTTTCCACAAGGGTGTCAGGGGCAAGGCCGGTTTGCAGGATTCCGATGAGCATGTGCTGTCCGCTATTGGTGGGTCGAGGGTAGCGCAGCACCCCCCCTGTCGGTCAAGGGGGGATACTGCGGGGATTTGATCAAACGCGCGGCGCGCGGCGATTTCCGCGCGGAAATCGTGCACGGAATGCGCGCGAATTCGGCCTAGACCGTGTCGAGGTAAAGTTCGACACGCTCGGTATTGGTCAATTCGCCGATGTAGTGCAGCTCTTGCCGTTTGGTCGAGACGAGGTTCTTGATCAGTTCGGGATGGATGAAGCGCGACACGATTTCAGATTGCTCCAGCGCGTCAATCGCGGCTTCCCAACCTGTGGGAATCTGCGGCAGGCCTTCGACGGCATAGGCGTTGCCGACGATCGGGCTTGGCGGCTCCATCTGATTCTCGATGCCGTCCAGTGCCGCCCCAAGGATGGCTGCGAGCATCAGATAGGGGTTCACATCGCCGCCGGCGACGCGGTGCTCGATGCGGCGGGCCGACGGGTTGCCAGCCGGAATCCGCACCGCGGCGGTGCGGTTTTCATAGCCCCAGGCGATGGCGGTGGGGGCGTGTTTGCCGGGAACCAGACGCTCATAAGAGTTCTGGTGCGGCGCGAAAATCAGCGCGGAATCGTGCATCGCGTTCAGGCAGCCTGCGACGGCGTTCTTCATCATCGCGGTGCCTTTCGGACCGCCCGAGTCGAACACGTTGTCGCCCTTCTCATCAATCACGCTGAAATGGGTGTGCAGGCCCGAGCCGGAATATTCCGGGTAGGGTTTCGCCATGAAGCTAGCGGCAAAGCCGTGACGCCGCGCCAGACCCTTGACCAGCATCTTGAACAGCCAGGCATCATCAGCGGCGCGCAGGGCATCGTCGCAATGCATCAGGTTCACCTCGAACTGCCCGAGGCCGGTCTCCGAGGTGGTGGTATCGGCAGGGATATCCATCGCTTCACAGGCGTCGTAGAGGTCGGTGAAGAAGGTATCGAAGGCGTCAAGTGCCCGGATAGAAAGGGTTTCGGCAGCTTTGCGCACCTTGCCCGAGCGGGGCGAGGCCGGGGCTTGCAGGGTCTTGCCAGAGTCGTCGATCAGGAAAAACTCCAGCTCCATCGCGCAAACCGGGGTCAGGCCACGGGCCTTGAAGCGGTTGACGACGGTGGCAAGCGCGTGGCGCGGGTCGCCCTCATAGGGGGTGCCGTTTTCGCGGAACATCCAGATCGGCAGCAGGGCGGTGGGGGCTTCCAACCACGGCATTGGCATGAAGCCGCGCTCGGTGGGTTTCAGGATGCCGTCTTGGTCGCCCTGTTCGAACACCAGAGGGCTGTCGTCAATATCTTCGCCCCAGATGTCGAGGTTCAGCACGGAAAACGGAAACCGCGTGCCGTTTTTCACCACGTTATCTGCAAAGCGCGCAGGCACCCGCTTGCCACGGGCTTGCCCGTTCAAATCCGCCGCCGCCACACGAATCGTGCGCACGTCGGGATGCTTTCTCAGCCAGTCTTTCATCATTACACATCAGGAAGGCATGGAGCCGCCCACACTTGCCAAAGTGGCCAGCGGACAGATCGGATCATGCCCTTGATCCTATCCTTTTTTGTGATCCCGGCGGCTGCCACGATAGCAGTCCCGCAATTTGATCAAATGTAGGTTACTATCGGACAAGCTGAGGACGCAAGCGAATTCTGCTGCGGATGTTTTGCGGCAGGTGGCGGTTGAGGTGCATATTGATGCGGCCAAACACCCAGATCACCGCCAAAGTCAGCAGCACGAAGTAGAAGGCAACGATCGGATAGGGGATGAACGGATTGAAGGTCTTGTCAGCGAAGTAGTTGGCATAATACAGCGCGTCGCCCTGTTGGCTGAACGCCGGAAAGCCCGAGAAGAACACCAGAGTGGTGGATTGGAACAGGAAAATCGCCTCATTGGTGTAGGACGGCCAGGCAAGGCGCAGCATGGTCGGCCACTGGATGCGACGGAATTTCTGCCAGCCGGTGATGCCGTAGGCCTCGGCGGCCTCCAGATCGCCTTTCGGGATCGAGCGGAGCGCGCCGTAGAAAATCTCGGCGGAATAGGCGGCGGTGTTCAGAAACAGCACGATCAGCGCGCCCGCCCAAGCCTTAGTCAGCCACGAGGTTGCAACCGTCAGCCCGAACAGGTTGATCCCGGTGCGTGGCAACAGCACCAGTATTTCATAGGCAAGAAAGAACTGGATGAACAAAGGCGAGCCGCGAAACACAAACACGAACCACTCGGCGGGTTTGCGGATCACGGGGTTATGCGCGATGCGCGCCAAGGCCAGCGCATTGGCAAGGAAAAAGCCCAGCAGCAGGGCGAGTGCGCCGAAATAGACGTTCCAGATCAGGCCCGAGCCTATCAGGGTGAACTGTTGGCAGATGGTGAAATCGGTCCTTGGCAGCAGTTTCGCGCCAATGCCGATAGAGCGCAGCGCGTAGTCAGTGAAGGTTTCCCAGCAGCTCATATCGCGGCCTTTCGCATGGCTTCGCCTGCGGCGGTGGCTTGGCCTTTGGACAGCCGGTTCGAGATGCGGGTCAGCACGATTTCGGAAACCTTGGTCATCAACAGGTAGAACACCAACAGGCCAAGGAAGTAATACAGCCGCCAGTCGGGGTGCGGGTAGTCATAGGCTTGGGTCTTGGTGCCGCCCAGCTCGCGGGCGTAGTAGACGATGTCCTTGACCGACAGCAGGAACAGCAAGGGCGTGGCCTTGATCAGGATCATCCACAGATTGGTCAGACCCGGCAGCGCATAGGTCCACATTTGTGGCACCAGAATGCGGCGGAAGACCTGACCGTGCGACATGCCGTAAGCCTCGGCGGTTTCCAACTGGGCGCGGGGCACGGCTTGCATCGCGCCGTAGATCACGTTGGCGACAAACGCGCCGAACACGATGGCAAAGGTGATCACCGCAAGGCTGAAGCCGTAGGCTTGAAACGCGAAGGGTGAGGCGGTGGCGGGGGGCACTTTCGCTTCCGGGCAGACCCGGAATTCAAGGCCCTGAAACACCGGTTGCGAGGTGTCTTCGCAGACGCGCAGGTGGTTGAGATATTCGATGCCCTGATCCAGCGCGATAACGAAGAACAGGAAATAGACGATATCGGGCACGCCGCGCACCATCGCGGTATAGGCTTTGCCGAACCAGCGCAGCGGGGTGATCTGGCTGCGTGCGGCCATCGCCCCGCCAAAGCCCAAAGCCATAGCCACCGGGGCGGTGACAGCCAGCAACAACAGTACGGTGGCAAAAGACCAATAGAAATCAAGGTGCTTGCCCGAGGTCAGGTAGCACATGGCCCAAGTCAGGCCCTCAATCGCTTTGGGGGTGGCGCAAGCTGCGAACATCAGATCTGCCCGAAATAAAGCGGCCCCCCGGTCTGCACCGAGGGGCCTTTGGGTCTTAGAATTTCAGGCCTTCCGCGCCGAAATGCTTCTCAATCAGCGTGTTCAGCGAGCCATCGGCTTTCATCGCCTGAATGGCGGTGTCGAGCTTGGCTTTCAGCTCGGTATCCGACTGACGCAGACCCAGACCAACGCCGCCACCGATGGCGATGTCTTCACCGACGAACATCAAAGCACCGTTGGATTCGTCTGCAAACGGACGCAGGTAATCCTTGTCGGCGAACACCGCAGCGGCTTCACCGTTGCGCACGGCGGCGACGGTTTCATCCGGGGTGGGGAATTCGAGCAGGGTTGCGCCCGATTCAGCCACATATCCGGCTTGGATGGTGCCCACCTGTGCCGAAACCACGCCGGTTTTGATATCGGCATCGGCTGCGGCGGCAAGGTAAGCCGAGGCGGCTGGCGGGTAGTAGTTGTCCGAGAAGGTGATCACTTTCGAACGCTCATCGGTGATCGACATACCGGCGATGATCACGTCGTAGTTGCCCGATTGCAGGTTGGGGATGATGCTGTCCCATTCATTGGTGCTCCAGGTGCATTCCAGAGCGGCCCGCTTGCAGACCTCATCACCGAACTCGCGCTCAAAACCTGCGACTTCGCCCTTGTCGTCGATGAAGTTGAAGGGAGGGTAAGCGCCTTCGGTGGCCAAACGCACGACTTGCGCCGAGGCAAAGCCTGCGGTCAGTGCCAGAAGCGTGGTGGCAAGAAGCAGTTTCTTCATTGGAATCTCCCAGGTTGGTTTTTTGGTTTGCTGTTTTTGGTCTTAGTGGCTGCCTGCGGAAAGAAAGCCGCGCAGGCGGTTGGTTTTGGGGCTGCCGAACAACTCGGCCGGGGGGCCTTGTTCTTCGACTTTGCCCAAGTGCAGGAAGATGACGTGATCGGACACGTCAGCTGCCAGTTTCATATCATGGGTCACAAGGATCATGGTGCGGCCTTCATCGGCCAGCGCCTTGATCACCTTGATCACCTCTTGCTCCAGTTCGGGGTCGAGCGCGCTGGTGGGTTCATCAAACAGCAAAGCGCGCGGCTCCATGCAAAGCGCACGGGCGATGGCGGCGCGTTGCTGTTGGCCACCCGACAGCATCGCGGGCCAGGCATCGGCTTTGTCTGCGATGCCGACTTTGGCAAGGTATTCGCGGGCCTTCACCTCGACCTCTTTCGGGTCGCGCTTCATCACCGTCACCGGGGCTTCCATGACGTTTTGCAGGATGGTCATATGCGACCACAGGTTAAACTGTTGAAACACCATTGAAAGATTGGTGCGCATCCGGGTGACTTGCGCGCGGTCGGCGGGGTGGCGGCCAAGGCCCTGGCCCTTCCAACGCACCGGCTCGCCTTCAAAGCGGATCTCGCCCTGCTGACTGTCTTCCAACAGGTTGCAGCAGCGCAGCAGCGTCGATTTGCCGGAACCCGACGAGCCGATCAAGGAAACCACATGCCCGCGCGGTGCTGTCAGATCGACACCTTTCAACACCTCAAGCGAGCCGTAGCTTTTGTGCAGATCATGGATCGCAATGACGGGTGTATCGGCAGATTCGCTCACTGGGGGGCTTTCGAAACGGGGCAGGTGCTTGAATAGGGCGCAGAATGGTCTGCATTGCAACGGGTTTTGCAGCGCATTTTGGTGAGTGGTTGGGCGATTTGCCTAAAGGTTATGCGCAATCTGCTCAGGTGAGGGCGGTGTGGGCACTGCAAGATAATCGGCCACCGGAATCGCGATCAACCCTTTGAGGTGCAGCGTGGCACGGTCGGCGGGCGAAAGCGCCGCAATCGCGGCCTTGGTGACACGGAAATACAGCGCCGCGTCTGCCCCCTTGGCGGTGATATAGGGCAGCACCGGTGTGGGTGGTTCGGTGCGGGCGATTTCGCGCAGATTGGCAGCGAAGGGCTCGTATTGGGAAAGAAATTCCCAAGTCAGCGCGTCAATCGCGGCAAGATCGGCACGACCATTTGCAACGGCAAGGGCAGACAGGCGATGGCCGCCGGTTTGCAGGCTGGGCGGGAAATGCAGCCCGTGGACGCGCGCATGATTTTGCGGGGCGGCCCAACCGGATTGGCTGAGGTCTTCGTTATAGGCGAAGGGCGCATTGGAAAATTCGGCCAAGCTACTGCGCGGATCGTCGTGGCGGGCGACAAATACCGAGGTGTAATGGCCGGGCGGGCAACCGGGCAGGTCATAATCCGGTGTGCCGATCAAGGTGACCTGATCATGCAGTTTGGCACGAAACGGAAAGCCGCAGGTTTGCGAAAACACCAGATCGGGCGATTGCCAAGCGTCCCAATAGGCGTGATCGCCGCGGGTCAGGGCTTCGGGGGCTGCGATACCCTCGGCGCGCAGCCCGTCACGGATGTTGGCCCATAGCTGATCATTGGCGGCGGCGGTCTCTGCGCGGTCATACATGCCGAGCGAAGCGATCATGCGCGGTCGACCTTCTGGCGGGCTTGGGCGGATTCCATATCGCTCAGCCCCAGAAGGTTGGCGAGCAGACGCATTTGCTGGTTCTCGCTTGCGTCGCGCTGACCGTCCGCCAGGGCCACCGACCAGAGGGCTTCGATCAACCCGGCGCGGTCTTCCAGCGGCACGGCGGCTTTCAGCGCACGGGTAAAGCGCACGGTGTCGGGGGCCTGGGCTTCGAAATCCTCGGCCTTGGCGCGCAGGGCGGCGGCCTCAAACGGATCTAGGCCATTGCGGGCCATCAGGATTTTTTCAATTCGTTCCACCTCTTCGGCGGCATACAGGCCATCGGTTTTGGCTACGCGCACCAACAGGGCGGCAAGGGCAAGCCGCGCGTCAGGGTCGGCCATACGGGTTGGGGCGGGAGCCAGAAGGCTGCGGAGGATTTCTGCGAACATGGCAGCAGGATAGGCGGGCGCTACGGCCTTGCCAAGTGGCGTTGCTGGTGCTGAATTGCACGAAATGGTTAGGGGCGGCGAATATGCCCCGAACTGATCGGCACGGCGCTGCCTTTGATGCGGACGGCGGTGATGCCTTCGGCGGTGGCGTTGATGCTCAACCCAATCTGGCTGGGGCGGCCCATCTCGACGCCTTGGCGCAGGGTCAAACGGGTGGTGCCCGAGGCGATCACGCCGGTTCGCCAAAGTTGCGACGCGAGAATCGCGCTGGCTGATCCGGTGGCGGGGTCTTCGGCGATGCCTGCGGTGGGCGAGAACATCCGGGCTTGGAAATCGCAGCTTTCGCCGGGGGTGTAGAGGTAGGCGCTATCGACTTCCGCGAGAGCCATCAGTGCGGACCAATGCGGCTCGCGTGGTTTGGCTTGGCCGAGGGTTCCAAGGCTGTCGACCGGGACATACAGAAAACGCGGCCCACCTTGGTGGGTGGCGGGGCGGTGGTCGGTAAAGCCGATCTGCGGGAGGGGGAGACCGAGGCTGGCGGCGATCAGATCAACGGGCAGGTCGGTTTTCACCGGGAACGGCAGCACGGGGGCGGTGAATTCGGCCTCGATGTGGGGGCCGTGGCGGGTGACGGTGACGGGCACAAGACCTGCCTCCTCCTCCAGCGTGATCAAGGTTTCGAAATCGCCGGTGTGACTGGCGCAGGCAAGGTGAATGGCGCAGCCCACGGTCGGATGGCCCGCGAAGGGGATCTCGGCGGTGGGAAAGAAGATGCGGACGCGAGCGGTGTGGGCGTGGTCTTGTGGCGCTTGCACGAAGATCGTCTCGGACAAGTTGAACTCGCGTGCGATGGTTTGCATTTCGGCGGTGGTCAGGGTGTCGGCGCCCAAAATCACGGCAAGCGGGTTGCCTGCGAAGGCGGTTTCGGTGAACACGTCGAGGGTGTGAAATTCCAGCATTTGAACACTCCAGCCGTTCGGGCCTTGAAACTATAGCGCCTTGAAATGCGCCTCAATCCGCGCGGCTTCTTCGGAGAGGCCATAGGGTGGGTTTATGATGAACATGCCCGACCCCTCCATCCGGTGCCCCTCCCGCGCGGGGGGAAAGCGGACCTCAGAGCGCAGCGCCTCGGGGAACTGCGCCTCCAGCGCTTTCAGCATCGGGCCGTGCGGGCCACCCACCAGCAAGGGATACCACAAAGCGATGATGCCGACGTTCCATTTGCGGTTGATATTGGCGATATGCTTGGGGATGGCGTCGTAATCGGCCTTCACCTCATAGCTGGGATCAATCAGCATCAGTCCCCGGCGCGGCGTCGGCGGGGTGATGGCGAGGGCGAGATCGAAGCCATCTTTTTGATAGATATGCGCGCTCCACGGGTTCAGGGCGTGGCGCAGGTGTTGGTGTTCTTGCGGGTGAAGCTCGGCCAGATGGATGGTGTCTTGGTCGCGTAAAGATAGGGCGGCGATCAAGGGGGAGCCGGGGTAGGCCATCGGGCCGTAGCTGGCGCGGACCTCGTTCAGGCGGTTGCGGTAGGGGTGCAGGGGGGGGAACCATGCCTCGGCGATGGCGATGCCTGCGGCGGCCTCGCCGGTTTTCAGCGCCGCATCCGACCCCAGATCATAGAGACCGCGACCGGCGTGGGTCTCGATATAGGTCAGCGGTTTGTCTTTTTGGATGAGGTAATCGAGCATGACGGCCAGCAGCGCGTGCTTCTGGACATCGGCGAGGTTTCCGGCATGGAACAGGTGTTGATAGCTGAGCATGCGGGTTTATAGGGCGGGAATTTCGGCGGGGGAAGGGGATTTGCGCAGGGTCCCAATTCGGGACCTTTTTTAGCTGTGGAATTTCAAGGGGATAGGGTGGTGGATTTAAGGGTTTGTTAAGGTTTCAGGCTATTTCCGCGCACAGGCGCTGCCATCGGTCTTGAACACCCCGGTGGGGCGGTAGTTCTTCAGCGCGGTGCGGGCGGCGAGGGTGATCAGACAGTCCATCTCATCCTGCCGGTCGGGGTTCGGGGTTTGCAGGCTGGCGGTGATGCCAAACACCGGGGTTCCGTCAAACGGAATCATGTAGCTTTCCGGCGAGATGCCGACGGTGGCGGAAATCGTATAAAGCCAGACCCGGTTTTCGCCCGCACCGACCCAACGGCCGACGTCTGAGTCTGGTTTTATATTGATCACCAGATCAGCTCCGGGGCCACTTTTGGCTTTCAGACCAGAGCCTTGCAGCGCTTTCAGCAGCGGCGGCAACAGATACTCGCCATAGCCCGAGCTGGACTGGGTCGACGACAGCTCGACGATATAGCTTTTGCCGCTGAGCGGATCGGCCATAGGCGGGGCTGCAATCATGACAGTGGCAAGGGCAAGGCGGAACATGCGCGCACCGGGGTTGTTTGCGGCAGGATAGGCGCGGCGCAGGCTTCGGGCAAGATCGGCGTTAGCGGTTGGTTAAGGATGATGCGGGAGAGTTCGGAGGAGGGCTTGATTGGATATAGCGGAAAGGGTATATAGCGGAAATGCAATGGTCGGTGGAGGCGCTGGCGGCGGCTCACGTAGAGATTGACGCGCTGCCCGTGGGGCTGCGGGCGCGGATGTATCGGCTGATGGCGATGATCGAAAGCTATGGGCTGGAGCAGATGCATGAACCGCATGTGAAGCATCTGGGCGGCAAGCTGTGGGAATTGCGCGCCAAAGCCGCCGAGGGCGTTGCGCGCGGGCTTTATGTGGCGGTGGTAGGGCGGCGGGTTGTGTTGCTGCATGTGTTTGAGAAGAAATCAGAAAAGACTCCGCTGCGGGCTTTGAACTTGGCGCGGGCGCGGATGAAGGAGATTTCGCGATGAAGGAGATGGCGCGATGAGCAAGACTGTTCCGCTGGCCGAGATGCTGGCGAAAAACATGAAAGACCCGGCCTTCGCCGCCGCCTATGCCGAAGCCGATGCAGAGTATTCGGTGATTGAGGCGATGATCTCGGCCCGTGCCGAGGCGGGGCTGACGCAAGAGGCTTTGGCGGAGCGGATGGGCACCACCCAGTCGGCGATTGCGCGGCTGGAGGGCGGGCGGGTGTCGCCCTCGGTGGAGACCTTGCGGAAGTATGCGAAGGCGGTGGGGAAGAGGTTACGAGTGGAGATGGTGTGAGGGGGTGGGTAGATGAGCGAGTTTTTTGACAGCATCGTGATCGGGATGAATCAAGCGCTGGCTTTTGCAAAAGGCGATACGGCTGGCTGCATAGTTCACAGCTTTGAGGCGGATGGGACGCCAACCGTGGCGACAATCCGGGCGCGGACGGGGTTGTCACAGGCGGAGTTTGCCCGCTCGATTGGAGTGAAGAAAGCGACGTTGTTGAATTGGGAACAGGGGCGTCGCAAGCCGGACGGCCCGGCGCGGGTGCTGCTGGCGCTGATCGCCAAGGAGCCGGGGATTGTGCAGCGGGTGTTGGGGGAAGGGTGAGGGAATTTAAAATATATCGGCTCCATAGTGAGATGATAAATTTACATTGTTTATAAGGGAAAGACTGCTACTCACGTAAAGGTGAAACTTGAAATGAGGACCAGTTGATGAATGTCAGATTAATGTTTACGATGCTTGCTTCGTTGCCTCTTGCGCTATCGGGCTGTGTGCCAAACGATTTTTACGTTAAGCAGGGTGTCACTTTTGATCGCTATGAACGAGATTCTGTTGGATGCGCGACAGTTGCAACACAAGCCGTGCCAACAAATACCCAAGTCAGCTGGGCACCTTACGTTGGCCTTTATTCAGTCGACACAAATTCAGGTCTTCGTGGTCAAAACCTAGAAATTTGCATGCGTGATCGTGGATATCAAAAGGTTTCGATTCCATATTGCACGGGTGATTCATTAAATGCTGCCACAGAAGCGGCAAAGCTGCCTCAAGATAGAAACAAGAAAATGAAAATCTCAAAAGATTCCTGCTACGTTCTTGGCGCTGCAGGTGGGCCATCTTTATATACACCGTAATGAGTTGTCGGGGCGGTTGGATTAATTCTCACACCAACCGCTCCACCTCTTTCGCCGCCCGCACGAAATCGGCAAACAACGGATGCGGGGCGAAGGGTTTGCTTTTCAATTCCGGGTGGAATTGCACGCCGATGAACCACGGGTGGTCTTTGACCTCGACGATCTCGGGCAGGCGGCCGTCGGGGCTCATGCCGGAGAAGATCAGGCCGCATTTTTCTAGCTCGGTGATGTATTTGGCATCGACCTCGTAGCGGTGGCGGTGGCGTTCTTCGATGGTGGTGGTGCCGTAGATTTGGGCGACGTGGCTGCCGGGGGTGAGGGCGGCGGTGTAGGCGCCCAGGCGCATGGTGCCGCCTTTGTCGTCGGTGGTTTTGCGGGCGACGACGTGGTTGCCTTGGATCCACTCTTTCAGGTGGTAGACGACGGGGGTGAAGCGTTTCGCGCCAGCCTCAACGTCGAATTCTTCTGAACCGGCGTTGGTGACGCCTGCGAGGTTGCGGGCGGATTCGATGACGGCCATTTGCATGCCGAGGCAGATGCCGAGATAGGGGATTTTCTTTTCGCGCGCGAATTGGGCGGCTTTGATTTTGCCTTCGGTGCCGCGCTCGCCAAAGCCGCCGGGGACGAGGATGGCGTGGAAGTTTTCGAGGTAGGGGGCGGGGTCTTCGCGTTCAAAGATTTCGGCGTCGATCCATTCGGCTTTGACGCGGGTGCGGTTGGCCATGCCGCCGTGGGTGAGGGCCTCGGCGATGGATTTGTAGGCGTCTTCCAGCTGGGTGTATTTGCCGACGATGGCGACGCGGACCTGGCCTTCGGCATGGGTCAGACGGTCCATCACGTCGATCCAGCGGGCGAGGTTGGGCTTGGGGGCGGGGGTGATGCCGAACGCATCCAAGACCGCCTGATCGAGACCGGCGCGGTGGTAGGCGAGCGGGGCCTCGTAGATGGTTTTCAGATCATAGGCCGGGATGACGTGTTCTTTGCGGACGTTGCAGAACAGGGCGATCTTTTCCAGCTCACGATCCGGGATCGGGTGTTCGGAGCGGCAGACCAGCACGTCAGGGGCGAGGCCGATGCTCTGCAGTTCCTTGACCGAGTGTTGGGTGGGTTTGGTTTTCAGCTCACCACTGGCGGCAAGGTAGGGCAGCAGGGTGAGGTGCATCAGGATCGACTGGCCGCGCGGGCGTTCGTGGATGAACTGACGGATGCTCTCGAAGAACGGCAGGCCTTCGATGTCACCGACGGTGCCGCCGATTTCGCAGAGCATGAAATCGACTTCCTCGTCGCCGATGCGCAGGAAGTCTTTGATTTCATTGGTGACATGGGGGATGACCTGGATGGTTTTGCCAAGGTAATCGCCGCGACGTTCTTTCTCCAGCACGTTGGAATAGATCCGGCCGGAGGAGATGCTGTCGGTCTGGCGGGCGGAAACGCCGGTGAAACGCTCGTAATGGCCAAGGTCGAGATCGGTTTCTGCACCGTCATCGGTGACGAACACTTCGCCATGTTCAAAGGGCGACATCGTGCCGGGATCGACGTTCAGGTAGGGGTCAAGTTTGCGCAATCGCACCGTGTAGCCGCGGGCTTGCAACAGCGCGCCAAGGGCGGCGGAGGCGAGGCCTTTGCCGAGAGAGGACACCACGCCGCCGGTGATGAAAATATAGCGTGCCATGTGGGGGCCCCCGTGAATTGGTTGAAACGGCTCTGATTCGCAGCCTTGGAATCACAGCATCACGGGAGTTGAGCAATAGCTTAAGCAAAGCGAGAGCGCAACCCGACCGCTAGATGCTGTCGGTTGGCGGTGTTGCGCTGCAACAGTTGGTGTTAGTTTGAGGCCGGAGGCTCTGCCGGGGCAGGTGCCGGGGTGGCCGGAGCAGGAGCGTCCGGGGTTGCTGGAGTGGCGGCTGCCGGAGGCGCTGCGGGTTCGGTAGCTGCCGGAGGGGCTGCCGGGCTGCCATCGTTCGAGGGCGGCAGCAGATCACCACCAGCCGGAAGCGCCGGGGCGGGAGCTGCGGGTTGCTCGGCGCCAAACTGGTCGATCACCGACGAGGTCGAGGCGCTGCTTGCGGCGAGGATGGTCATGGTGATCGAAGTCACGATGAAGCAAATTGCCAGGATCCACGTCACTTTGCCCAAGGCCGTCGCTGCAGCGCGACCGGAAACCGCGCCACCCGAAGAGCCCATGCCAAGCCCGCCACCTTCCGACCGTTGCAGCAGCACCACGCCGATCAACAGCAGGGCGAGGATGAGGTGGACGGTGAGGATAACGTTTTCCATACGGGCCGGGCTTTCTAAGAGGTCGCGGCCTATCTAGGCGGATGCAGTCAGGCGTGCAAGCCCTTCGGGTGCTGTTGGTCATCCTCTGTGCGCAAATATCCCCGCCGGAGGCATCCGCAGCCAGAAAGGAGCCTCCGGCAGGGATATTCAGAAACAGATGAAACCTTGGGCGCGGCGGTTATTCGGCGGCGGTGCAGACGGCGGAGAGCTTGTTGCCGTCGGGGTCGCGGACGTAGCAGCTGTAGAAGTTCGGGCTGTAGCGCAGACCGGGCGCGCCCTCATCTGTGCCGCCATGAGCGAGGGCTGCTTGATAAAAGGCATCGACGGCGGCGCGGGTGGAGGCGTTGAACGCGGGCATCGAGCCGTTGCCGATGGTGGCGGGGTTGCCGTCATAAGGTTGGTTGATCCAGACCAGCGGATTTTCGGCGAGGGTGGGGCCATAGCCGATTTCACCGTCAAACTCGCCCATGAAATGCAGGCCTATGGGGGCGAGCGTGGCATCGTAGAAGCGCTTGGCGGCGGCGAGGTTGTTGGTGCCAAGGGTGATGTAGAGCAGCATCAGATGGGCCTTTCGGGGTGTTCGGGCGTTTCGCAGACGGCAGAGAGTTTGTTGCCATCGGGGTCGCGGACGTAGGCCGCGTAGAAAGATGGGCCGAACGGACGCAGGCCGGGCGCGCCCTCATCCGTGCCGCCGTGCGCAAGAGCGGCATGGTAGAAGGCATCGACGGCGGCACGGTTGGCGGCCTCGAATGCGGGCATCGCGCCGTTGCCGTTGCTGGCGGGCTTGCCGTCATAGGGGCGGGTGACCCAGAACCGGATACGACCCGTTGGCGGGCCATAGCCGATCTCATCGGCGTCTTCGGCGCGGAACACCAGACCGAGGCAGGGCATCACGGCGTCGTAGAACCGCTTGGCTACTGCGAGGTTGTTGGTGCCAAGGGTGATGTAGAGCAGCATGATGTCTCACTGTGGCGGCTGGTTTGGGGTATGTTCGCGCAGCTTAGCGGCAGATTGGCGCGCAGACCACTTGCTTGCTGGCGCGAGGCGATCATAATCGACGCGTTCAGGCGTTTTTTGGGACAGATATTCATGCAAGAGATGAGCGCGCGCAGCGCCCGTATCCGGGGCGTGTTTGTGTTGATTTGTGGCCTGCCCATTCTGGCCATTGGGCTGTGGTTGTTGCGGTTTATTCTGGCACGACCGATGCCAGACTGGCTGCCCGAGGCGATCACGCCGGGGCCGGGGGTGCGGATTGAAGGGCTAGATGCCAGCTCGACCGATGCGCAGCGGTTGCGCAGCACGCCGGGTCTGGCGGGCCTTTTCGTTTTGCTGTTGGGTGGCATCATCAGCGTGCAGGGTCTGATCATGCTGATTTTGGGCCGACGCAGTATGGCGCTGTTGGCGCTGCTGGTGGCGATGGTTGTCGGGATGTGGGCATTCGGACGCACTGTTTAGCGCGGCGTCACTCTTGCACTTCGTCCACCGTGGCTTGGCCTGACAGGCGCTGGCGGATGATGCTCCATGACAGGCCGATGCCAAGCACCACTGACAGCGCGAAGATGCCGAGCCAGAGGTTGACCTGCGGATTTTGCAGGGTGAGGATCTGGTAGTCGATCAGCACCCAGACCAAGGCGCCGACGATGGCGCCGACAAGGATAATACCGAAGGCACCGATCGAGCGCAGGGTGGCGCCGATGTAGATCATGTAGCCGACGCCAAGCAAGAGGCCGAGCAGGATGGTCAGCGGCATCTGGGTCTGCCAGTTTGCCTCGGCCCAGCGGGTGAAGTTCCATTGCGTCGGGTTGTAGGTGGCTGCGAGCAGCACGAATGCTCCGAACCAGCGCAGGATAATGCCCATGTTTGTCCCCTCGTTTGGTCTTTGGTGGCGTATCTGCGGCTGTCTGTCCAGCGGGCCATCGCGGCCTTGTGCGATTTAGCGGTTTCATCGCGGTGCAGGTGTCGCTATAGGTCGCGCGGTTTTTCCAAAACGCGAAGGATATGCCGTGGCCAATGTTGTTGTCGTCGGAGCCCAGTGGGGCGACGAAGGTAAGGGGAAAATCGTCGACTGGCTCTCAGAGCGGGCCGATGTGATCGCACGTTTTCAGGGCGGTCATAACGCCGGGCATACGCTGGTGATTGACGGCAAGGTCTATAAGCTGTCGCTGCTGCCCTCGGGGATTGTGCGCGGTGGCAAGTTGTCGGTAATCGGCAATGGTGTGGTGGTGGACCCGTGGCATCTGGTGACCGAGATCGAAAAGCTGCGCGGGCAGGGCGTTGATATCACGCCCGACAACCTGATGCTTGCCGAGAATGCCTCGCTGATACTGCCAATTCATGGCGAGTTGGACCGGGCGCGCGAGGGGCAGACTGGCGTGGCCAAGATCGGCACCACCGGGCGCGGCATTGGGCCGGCTTATGAGGATAAGGTGGGTCGGCGGGCCATTCGGGTGGCGGATCTGGCGGACGAAAGCACTTTGGAAACCCGGGTGGATCGCCTGATGGGCCACCATGATGCGTTGCGTCGCGGCTTGGGGATTGCGCCGATTGACCGCGAGTCGCTGCTGGATCAGTTGCGGTCGATTGCGCCGCAGGTTCTGCCTTATGCGAAACCAGTGTGGAAGGTGCTGACCGAGGCGCGCAAGGCCGGAAAGCGGATTTTGTTCGAGGGCGCGCAGGGCGCGTTGCTGGACATTGATTTCGGGACTTATCCGTTTGTGACCTCGTCCAACGTCATTGCGGGGCAGGCGGCGACGGGGACTGGCCTTGGCCCGACGGCGATTGATTTCGTGTTGGGGATCGTGAAGGCCTATACCACGCGCGTGGGTGAGGGGCCGTTCCCGGCGGAGTTGTTCGATGCCGATGGCGCGCGTCTGGGCGAGCGCGGGCATGAGTTTGGCACTGTCACGGGCCGCAAACGTCGCTGCGGCTGGTTTGATGCGGTGCTGGTGCGGCAGACCTGTGCGACCAGCGGTGTGTCGGGGATTGCGCTGACCAAGCTGGATGTGCTGGACGGTTTCCCGGTGCTGAAGATTTGCGTCGGCTATGATCTGGACGGTGTGCGGCTGGATTATCTGCCGACGGCCGCCGATCAGCAGGCGCGGTGCACGCCGATCTATGAAGAGATGGAAGGCTGGTCCGAGAATACCGCAGGCGCACGGTCTTGGGCGGATCTGCCGGGGGCTGCGATCAAATATGTGCGGCGGATTGAAGAGTTGATCCAATGTCCGGTGGCGCTGTTGTCGACCAGCCCTGAGCGCGACGATACGATTCTGGTGACCGATCCCTTTGCGGATTGAGCTTTCGGTTTAGCTTTCATTGCGCCCCCTGCGACGATGCAGGGGGCGTTTTGGTTTCAGGAGGGTGCGATGGCGCTGAGTTACAAGGCCCGTAAGCGGTTGTCTTTGCTGATCCTTTTGGTAGGGATGCCGATTTATGTCGTGGTGGCGGTCAATCTGATCGACAAAATTGATCGGCTGCCGATCTGGGCTGAGGTTCCGGCCTATCTGCTGCTTGGGGTGGCGTGGATCTTGCCGTTCCGCTCGGTGTTTCTGGGGGTGGGGCAGCCTGACCCGGATGCGGCCCCAGAAGCTGATCGCAAACCCTGATCAGAAATGAAAAACAGCCGCAACATCCCCCGATGTTGCGGCTGTTTCATGGGGCGCGAGTGGCAGCCTCGGCCCTGTTCGGTTGTGTTACGCGGTAATGCGAAGCGCTTCCGCCATCAAGGGCGAATGTGCCGTCATGGCGAACTGACCGCGTTTGATTTTCGCGATGCGACCTTGGCGCAGCAGGGTGCCGAAAGCACGCAGGCGATCTTCGCGCGGATGATCGGGTTCGTCGATCAGGGTTTCAAGCTGACGCATCACCAAGGGGCGGCTGAACTGCGGGCGGCCCAGCACATGCGTGCAGTAGACGGCAGAGGCTTCCAACAGATCGGCCAGCGAATTGGCCCCCAGCTTTTCGGCGAAATCAGCGAAGTTCTGGCCTTCGGCGAAGAAATTACCTTCCTCTTCAGCGGTGAGCAGGTCTTCATCGTCAAGATCATCGGCCACATCGTCGAGCAGGTGGTTGTCGTGCGGCATCGCTTGCATCGCGGCCATGCTGGCGGCACCGCTGACGCGGCGCGGGCGCACCGGCATCACCACGCGCGGCGCAGCAGAAGAAGCGATGGGGGCGGGCGTGGCGACCGGCGTCAACATCAGCGGTGCCGCAGGTGTCTTGGCGCGGTCGATGCGCTGTTCGGACACCAACACCAAGGGCGTCAGGCGTTCGGCATTGGCGGCGGCGCGAGCCTCAATGGTGCCGTCAACCGGCTTGGCGCGCACGACGCTTTCCAGATCGTGACGGTAGATGTCCTGACGATCGGGCTGGGTTTTGCCGGGGTGGCCGGCATTGATCTGACGCTCGGCCTCGGTCGCGGCGACGGCGGCTTTCAGGTGCGAGATCGCAGAATGACGGCGGCGGCTTTCTTCGTCATCCATCGCAGAATTCGTCGCTGCCATCAGGCGTTCAACCGCATCGTCATCTGATTCGGTTTCCAACAGTTTGCGGCCTTCGGCCTGTGCGCTGGGCTGCGCTTCGGCGGGGGCCTCAGGCAGCTCTGCGTCTGCCTGAGGGTCGGCCAAAGCGGCGGCAAGAATGGCGTCATCTTCGAGGTCGGTCGCAACCGCAGCGCTGTGTTGTGTCAAGTGACGCACTGGACGGGTCGGGCGCACTGGGGCAGAGATTTCCACCGGAGTTTCGGCCTCAAGTGCTGCAAGCTCGGCTTGCAGCGCGGCTTCGGCTTCGGGCGAGAGCAGCGAGTGTTGCGGTGGCGCTGCCGCTTCGGGGCGGGGGGCATCGGCGCGGCGGATCTTGATCACCCGAGCGCGGGCGCGCTGAATTTTCTCGCCGGGTTGCGGGGCAAGCGCGGCGCTGTCCATAGCGGCGGGTTCGGCGGCGGGTGCTGGCGGGGGCGTCGCGGTCAGCTTGGTGGCGATGGCGCTGAGCAGCAGATCGTCTTCTGCGTCATCCTCGTCGTAGGCTTCGGTCGCCTGCGGCGCAGCCGGTTGGGCCACAACCGCTTCCGGCTGGATTTGATCGTTTTCAGCGATCAGCGCACCCAAAGACGCCAGCATGTCTTCATCCGCATAGGCCGCAGCCTCGGCGATGGGATCGTGCTCGGGCAACAGATCGGCAAGGATTTCGTCGTCATAGTCTTCAGCCGTTGCAGTCTCGGCGCTTGCAACAAAATCTTCGATCACCGGGTCTTCGCTGGCGATCAGGCTTTCAGCGGTGAACGGTTCTGCGGGTGCGGGCAGATCATCGGCAAATGCGGCGGCGAGGTCGGCGGCAGGAGCGTCCTGCGCGTCAGGATCTTCTTCAAAGCCCAGATCTGGTGCAAAACCAAGGTCTTGCGCTGCCGCTTCCGCAACGGGCGCTTGCGCCACGGCATCCAGGGCGGTGAGATCAGCAAGATCTTGTGTGTCGATCTCGGCTGCTGATGTGTCTTGCTGATCAACGGCTGTGTCGCAGGCGATCAGATCCTGCAGCGCGGTGTCGTGCTGAACCTGCGGCGCGACAGCCTCGGGGGCGGCCAGAGCGGCGATCCCGGCCAGAATGTCATCGGAATGCTGATCTTCGCTATAGGCATCATCGGCCAATGCTGCGGCTTCGGCGATGTGGTGGATTGTGGGCTCGGCGGCAACGGCGGCCAGAGGTGCTGCGGTTTGGGCCGCACGCAAGCGAGACAGCCGGGCGGCCACGCTTTCGCCATCCGCTTCCACAGCGGGGGCCGCTGCGACGGAAGGGGCGACTGCGGGGGCGGCAAGGGCAGGCGCTTCGGCATCACCTGCGCGCAGGATCACGCCGTTATCCTGAATTTTCGCCTCAACCCGGCGTTGGATTTCCCGTTCGGCAATGCGGTGCAGCATGGCGGCGTCGGGGGTGGGCGGCTCTGCGCCAAAGTAGCGGTCTTCGGCGGCGAGATCGCGGAAATATTCGGCAATCGCCTTCATGGTGTTGAAAGGTTCGTCGAAACCTTCCAGCGTGCAGCTGAAAGTTCCATAAGATACGGTAAGAATTTTACTTGCACCGATCATCGGGATGCCGCCTTTACAAAGTTCACGTCGCCAACCTGCACTGCGCTTTGTTCAATTCCGTGGACAGAACAGGGTAATTTGAAGGATTGATTGTGTTCACGGCACGGAGTTTGTGCCGCAATTCAAAGGACAGTATCGGGAATATGCAGGTGATTGTCGACTCTTTGCAGGGGGTGACTTTGGCGGGCGGCGGACCGTTCGGCAAGGCACAGCTGACGCGGGCTGTGCGGTTTGCGCCAAGGATTGTTGGGGCGGATGGCGGGGCGGACCGGCTTTTGGCGCTGGGGGTGGAGCCTGAGGCGGTGGTTGGTGATATGGATTCGATCAGTGCGGGCGCGCGGGCGCGGCTGGCGGGGCGGTTGTTTCCGATCGCAGAACAAATCACCACCGATTTTGACAAGGCGTTGCGGTCGATCAAGGCGCCGTTTGTGCTGGGGATAGGATTCGCGGGCGCCCGGCTGGATCATGGCTTGGCGGTGCTGAACGCCTTGGTGCGTGCGCCGGAGCAGCGCTGTCTGGTGCTGTCGCCGCAGGATGTGATCTTTCTGGCGCCTTTGCAGATGCGGCTGGATTTGCCTTTGGGGTCGCGGTTCTCACTGTTTCCGATGGCGCAGGTGACCGGGGAAAGCGAGGGGCTGCGCTGGCCGTTGCAGGGCTTGGATTTCGCGCCGGATCAGATGATCGGCACCTCGAATGAGGTGTCGGGGCCGGTGGAGTTGCGGTTCTCGGCGCGGAAAATGCTGGTGATCCTGCCGATCAAATCTCTGACGGCAGCACTGAGCGGGCTTGGTGTAGCGTGACCCGTTCGCGGTGGATGATGTAAAGGCCCGAGGCCACGATGATCACGATGCCGGCCCAGGTCAGCGCATTGGGGAAATCGCCGAACACCAGATAGCCGAGGGTGACGGCGGTGACGATCTCCAGATAGTGCAACGGTGCGAGGGTAGAGGCGGGGGCGCATTTCAGCGCCACGGTCATGCACATATGACTTGCCGCCGCCCAAAAGCCGACGCCAAACAGCCAGAGCCAGTTCAGGCCCTGCGGCATGACCGGATCAAGTTCGGTGATGCCGCTGCCATTGGCCCATAGCATGATCGGCAGGCAAAGCAGACTTCCGGCGATGGAGGTGTGCAACTGTTGGGTAACGGGGTGCATGCCGGTGGCGATGGCTTGGGTGATCAGCATGTAGAAGGCAAAGCTGAACGCGGTGCCCAGAGGATAGAGGGCAGCGGTGCCGTAATGGGTGATCGAGGGCTGGATCACCAAAAGCGCCCCGGCAAAGCCAACAATGGAGGCTGCGATGCGGCGGGGGCCGACGGGGTTGCCGAACAGCAAATAGCCGAGGATCAACAGGATAAACGGCTCAATGAACACGATGGCGAGGGCATCGGCGATGGGCATCACCTGCACGCCTGCGACAAAGCCATAGGTCGAGGCGATCAGGAACACCGCGCGCAGGGTGATCAAAGCGGTGGTCTTGCCGTTCATCCGCAGCGGCAGGCGCATCAGCAGGGCAATCGGCAGCATCAGCGCCCCTTGCACCAGAAACCGCGCGGTGGTGATCTGGCCGACCGGAATATCGGCGGTGGCAAGCTTCGAGGCGGTGTCGAGCAGCGGTGCCATCACACAAAAGGCCAGCATCAACAGGATGCCACGAAGGATGCGATCATTGTTCATAGCGCATGGCTAGTCGGGTGAGCGGCGGGTGTCGTGCCTAAAAGCGACCTCAGGCGGCGCTGCGGATGCAGAAGTTGCTCTTTTGGAAATACTCAAATGCAACCGCGACCCGATGCGCACGGCTTCAGGCTTATCGCGGCGGCAGCCCTTCATCCCGGCCGAAGGCCGGGGGAAGGGAGCACTCTTGCCGCCTTGGCGGCTCTGCTGGATCACCGTTTCAGCAGTTCGGCACGTTCACCGCGAGACCGCCCAGCGAGGTTTCCTTGTATTTCTCATGCATGTCATGGCCGGTTTGGCGCATGGTTTCGATACAGACATCAAGGCTGACCAGATGCTCGCCGTCGCCGCGCAGGGCCAGCGAGGCCGCCGAGACGGCTTTAATGGCACCCAGGCCGTTGCGCTCGATACAGGGCACTTGCACGAGGCCTGCGACGGGGTCGCAGGTCATGCCGAGGTGGTGTTCAAGGGCGATTTCGGCGGCGTTTTCGACCTGCATCACCGTGCCACCCAGCACGGCGGCGAGGGCGGCGGAGGCCATAGCGGCTGCGGAGCCGACCTCGGCTTGGCAGCCGCATTCCGCACCGGAAATGCTGGCGTTATGTTTGCAAAGCCCGCCGATGGCCGAAGCGGTGAGCAGGAAATCGGCGATTTTGGAGGTGGAAGCGCCGGGGACGTGGTCGAGGTAGTAGCGCAGCACGGCGGGCAGCACGCCAGCCGCGCCATTGGTGGGGGCGGTGACGACTTGGCCGCCAGCGGCGTTTTCCTCGTTCACCGCCATGGCATACAGCGACATCCAGTCGTTGATGGTGTGCGGGGCGGTCATGTTCAGCCCGCGTTCGGCCAGCAGGGCGTCGTGGATGCCTTTGGCACGGCGGCGTACTTTCAAGCCACCTGGCAGGATGCCGGTGCCCTCCATCCCACGTGAGATACAGTCGTTCATCACTTGCCAGAGCCGGGCGATGCCTTGGTCGATCTCGGCCTTGGAGCGGAACTTCAGCTCATTCGCCAGCTTCATTTGGGCGATGGAGAGGCCAGAGGCTTTCGCCATCGCCAGCATTTCGGCGGCGGACTCGAATGGGTAGGGCACATCGGCCTTGGTTTTGGATTTGCCAGCACCTGCCTCGGCCAACTCGCCTGCGGTCAGCACGAAGCCGCCGCCGATGGAATAGTAGGTTTCCTGCAAGATCACGTCGCCCTGCGCGTCGGTGGCTTTCAGCACCATGCCATTGGCGTGGCCGGGCAGCGCGGGGCCGTAGTCGAAGGCAAGGTCGGCTTTGGGGTTGAAGCGCAAAGGTGGCAGGCCATCAGCGTGGATGGTGCTGGTCTCATGGATGGCGGCGAGCACGGTATCGGCTTTCGCGGCATCATAGGTGGCGGGGTGGAAGCCTGCGAGGCCAAGGATGGTGGCGCGGTCAGTGGCGTGACCGATGCCGGTGAAGGCGAGGGAGCCGTGCAACGAGGCTTTGACGCCGCCGAATTGGAACGGCGAGGCGCGCATCAGGTCGAGAAACCGCGCGGCTGCGACCATCGGGCCCATGGTATGCGACGAGGACGGGCCGACGCCGACTTTGAACATGTCGAAAACCGAGAGGAACATGAGGCTGGGGTCCGATCAATAAGGGTTCGAGAACATCGTGCTGGCCAAGCCCTCGGCCTGCGCGCAGGTTTGTGCGGCGGGGCGGGCTTCGAGCGCCAGCAGGATTTTGTGCAAGGCGGGATAGTCGGTGGCGGGGCAAGGCTCGAACAGCCAGCGCATCAGCACGGCGATATAATAGCCGAGGATGGAGGGTTCGGCTGAAAGCCAGTCGGGGGTGTCTAGGGCGATCATATCTTCGAGGGTTTGCACCAGCGATTTCAGGTTGGCTTCGGCTTGCGCCTTGGCGGCATCCGCGTTTTGCGGGCCTGCGACGCGGTGCGGATAATAGTAATTCATCGCGGTGGGATGCAGGTTGCTGGAGGTGAAGAACAGCCATTTCAGGAATTGGCCGCGCTCTGGCGTGTTCGGGGCGGGGGCGAGTTTGCCCGCGATTTCGGACAGATGCAGCAGGATCGCGGCGGTCTCGAACATGGTGCCGTCTGGGGTTTCCAGCGCCGGGATTTTGCCCAAGGGTTGCAGTTTTCGGTATGCGGCGCTGTCGAGCGCGCCGCCTGCGCGGTCGAGCGCGGCGATCTGGTAGGGCAGACCGAGTTCTTCCAGCACCAGCCGGACGATCAGGGCTGCCGAGTCGGGGGTGTGGTGCAGAACATACATCGCGGGCTCCTCATTTCGCGGCAGTATGGCGGATGGGCCGGGGGATACCATGCGAAAACCGACACTATTTGGTGTGCAGCGGCGACGGGTGGCTTGGTTCTGATCTGGGCCGCTCTGCTTGAAGGTGCGCGGGGTTTTCACCCCCCCGCACCCCCGTGGAGTATTTAAGCCAGTCTGAAAGCAAATTTGAGATAAGTTTTAGGCAGTTGTGGGGGCTAGCCTTGGACGGGCTAGCCGAAGAAATCCCACAGCAGTTTCAGGTTCAGCGCGATGATCACCACAGCGATCAGGATGGCCAAGGCGACCAACCAGCGCGGGGCGGCGAGAGCGCCCATTTTTGCGCGGTTGGCGGTGAACATCACCAAGGGCACCACGGCGAAGGAAAGTTGCAGCGACAGGATGACTTGGGTCAGGATCAGCAGTTTGCCGGTGCCCGCGCTGCCATAATAGATGGTGACGGCGGCGGCGGGGATGATGGCGATGGCGCGGGTGATCAGGCGGCGCAGCCATGGTGGCAGGCGGATTTGCAGGAAGCCTTCCATCACCGCTTGGCCTGCGAGGGTGGCGGTGACGGTGGAGTTCAGGCCACAGGCCAGCAGGGCGATGGCGAACAGGCTGGGCGCGATGCCCGAGCCGAGCAGCGGCCCGAGCAGTTGGTGGGCATCGCCAAGCTCGGCGATTTCGGTCTGGCCATTGGCGTTGAATGAGGCGGCGGCGAGGATCAGGATAGAGGCGTTGATCAGCAGGGCGAAGCAGAGGGCGACGGTGCTGTCGATGGTGGCGAATTTCAGCGCCTCACGTTTTTCCTCGATGCTGTCGCCGTAGGCGCGGGTTTGCACAATGGCGGAGTGCAGGTAGAGGTTGTGCGGCATCACCGTAGCACCAAGGATGCCAAGCGCGAGGTAGAGCATTTCGGGGTTGCGTAGGATCTCGGTGGTGGGAGCGAAGCCTTTGATCACGCCGGCCCAATCGGGATCGGCCATGGCGATCTGGACGGCAAAGCAAAGGGCGATCACCCCGAGCAGGGTGACAATGAAGGCTTCCAGCCAGCGGAAGCCTTTGCTTTGCAGCCAGAGGATCAAGAACACGTCAAGGGCGGTGATCAGGACACCGAGTTCCAGCGGGATGCCGAACAGCAGGTTCAGGCCGATGGCGGTGCCGATCACCTTGGCGATGTCGGTGGCGATGATGGCGATTTCGGCGGCGAGCCACAGCGGGATCGATACGAAGCGCGGGAAGGCATCGCGGCAGGCTTGCGCCAAATCGCGGCCCGAGGCGATGGCGAGGCGGGCGCAGAGCGATTGCAGCACGATCGCCATCAGGTTGGAAATCAGCGCCACCACCAGCAGGGTGTAGCCGAATTTGGAGCCGCCAGCGAGCGAGGTCGCCCAGTTGCCGGGATCCATATAGCCCACCGCCACCATATAGCCGGGGCCAAGGAAGGCGGCGAAGCGGCGCCATGCGCCTTTCGGCAGGTGCACCGAGCGATGCACATCGGCAAGCGCTGCATCGCCACGGGGTTGCTTCCAGTCAGTGCGAAGGTCGAAGAGGGATGACATGGCGGCTCTCTGATATTGAGAATTATTCGCAAATTAACTTTGCCGCGGGGACTGTCAAGGGGCTGCGCGATTCCCCTCTCGCCCCCTCCGCCTGCTTTGCCTATAAGGACGCAACAGCGTAGGAGCCCGCGCCCCCGGTCGGGCGCATCAGACTGAGGAAACCAGATGCCAGCCGAGCTTTCCCCCATCGACAAAGCCAAATTCGTTGCCGCCAAGCGGGCGGTGGATTTCATTGAAAACGGCATGAAGGTGGGGTTGGGCACCGGATCAACTGCGGCGTGGATGGTGCGCTGTCTGGGTGAGCGTGTGCGCGAGGAGGGGTTGAAGATTGTGGGGGTTCCGACCTCGACCCGCACGGCCGAGTTGGCGCGGCAGGTCGGCATCCATGTGACGTCGCTGGATGAGGCGAAATGGCTGGACATCACCATTGATGGTGCGGATGAGTTTGACCAGAACCTTGCGCTGATCAAGGGCGGCGGGGCTGCGTTGTTGCAGGAAAAGATTGTCGCCACCGCCAGCGATCAGATGATCGTGATCGCGGATGCGGCGAAGGAAGTGCAGCAGCTGGGGGCGTTTCCGCTGCCGATTGAGATCATTCCGTTCGGCTGGCAGACCTCGAAAGCTTTGGTTGAGGAAATGCTGGTGTCGATGGATGTGCTGGCGCGCGATGTGACCCTGCGGATGAATGGCGAGCGGCCACTGGTGACGGATGAGAGCAATTACATTCTGGACCTGCATCTGAAGCGGATCGGTAATCCTCGGCAACTGGCCTTGGTGTTGAACCAGATTCCGGGCGTGGTTGAAAACGGGCTGTTCATAGATATCTGTGACATTGTGATCATCGGCCACGGCGATGGCCGGGTGACGGTGCGCGATATCAACTCGGGGTCGGAAACGGACGATCAGATCTTGTTCGCGCCGACGGATAATATCTTCGCTGATTTAGGGGAGTGATTTGAGGTTGGTGGTTGAGCGAAGCCGAAGGGATAGATTTCTCCGCAACATTTCGCTGGTAGTGTTTGGTCTGTCAGCGGGGGTATACGCGATGGGTGCGATAGATCACTGGCAGAATGGCGAAAGTTACATCTGGCCTGCGATATATGCCGCCCTTTTTCTTATTTCTGCTATCGCACTTGCTTTGATCATGTCGTGGGCGCTTCCAGTTGCTGTTGTTGAGCAAGGGGGCATCACTGTGCCCGCCGTTTACGCTTGGGGTTCGCGTCAGATGATTTGGTCAGATTTGATTGACGTAAAATTGACGAAACGCTCTGTTCGACTGCGTTGCAGCACTCGCAATGGAGGCTTCACACTATTTTGGATACGAAGGGCTGAATGCGAGACTAAAAGCTACCGGATGATGTTGAAAGCGATCTGCCAGCATCGCCCGGATTTGCTTGACGCCAAAGCTGCAGAAGTGGGGACAGTATGACTTTCGACTACGATCTTTTCGTCATCGGTGGTGGCTCGGGCGGGGTGCGGGCGGCGCGGATTGCGTCTGCGGAGGGTGGCGCGAAGGTGGCGCTGGCTGAGGAAAGCCGGATGGGCGGCACGTGCGTCATTCGGGGCTGCGTGCCGAAGAAGCTGATGGTGTTCGCCTCGGAATATCCCGAGGAGGTGCAGGATGCGCGGGCTTATGGTTGGGATGCCACGCTGGGGGCGTTTGACTGGGGGCGGTTTCGCGGCACGCTGGACAAGGAATTGGATCGGTTGGAGGCGGCGTATCGCAGCACGCTGCTGAACGCCGGGGTGACGATTTATGACGCGCGCGCCGTGGTGGTGGACCCGCATCGGGTGCGGCTGGCCTCGGGTGAGGAGTTCAGCGTCAAGCATATACTGATCGCGACGGGCGG
The DNA here is from genome assembly GCF_034376685.1 of Cypionkella sp. GTDB lineage: Bacteria > Pseudomonadota > Alphaproteobacteria > Rhodobacterales > Rhodobacteraceae > Cypionkella. The sequence continues at coordinate 39,817 of NZ_JAXMJJ010000097.1, read as the reverse complement.
GCGGCCGTTTGTGCCGGAAGTGCCGGGCGGTGAGTTGGCGGTGACCTCGAATGAGATGTTCCTGCTGGATGCCTTGCCGAAGCGGGCTTTGGTGGTGGGCGGCGGCTATATTGCCAGCGAGTTCGCCTGCATTCTGCATGGGTTGGGCGTGCAGGTGACGATGATGTATCGCGGCGCGTCGATCTTGCGCGGCTTTGATGACGAGGCGCGGGGGATGGTCTCAACCGCGATGATCGCGCGCGGGATTGATATTCAGTGCGGTGTCGATGTGGCGCGGCTGGAGCAGGGCGCAGATGGCATCGTAGCGCATGGCACTGATGGCCATGCGCGCGAGGTCGATCTGGTGATGTATGCCACCGGGCGTTTGCCGAATTCGGGCGGCATGGGGCTGGAAAGCCTTGGCGTTGGCATTGGCGCGCGGGGCCAAGTTCTGGTGGATGAGTGGAGCCAGACCTCGGTGCCGTCGATCTATGCGGTGGGCGATGTGACGGACCGGATTAATTTGACTCCGGTGGCGATCCGCGAGGGCCATGCGTTTGCCGATACGGTGTTTCGCGGGGTGCCGACCAAGGCCGATCACGCCTTGGTGGCCTCGGCCGTGTTCACCCAGCCGGAATTGGGCACCGTGGGGCTTTCAGAAGAAGCCGCCAAGGGCCTTGATCCTTCCGACGATCGGGGGCCGATCGAGATTTTCAGTGCCAGCTTCCGCCCGATGAAAAGCCTGTTCGCCGGGCGGCAGGATCGGGTGTTGATGAAACTGGTGGTCGATCAGGCCAGCCAGCGGGTTTTGGGCTGCCATATCGTGGGCGCGGGCGCGGGCGAAATGATCCAGCTTGCGGCGATTGCGATCAAGATGGGGGCGACCAAGGCCGATTTTGATCGCACCGTGGCGGTGCATCCGACGGTGTCGGAGGAACTTGTAACGATGAGAAAGCCGACAAGAGTGGTCTGATGTGGCAATTTGCGCGGGGTATCTGCTTGATTTCCGCGCGTTCATGCCCAATTCAGGCAGCAGCATAACAAGACGAAAGGTTTATCAATGGCGGGTAGTGGCGGCCCTTGGGGCGGAAATGGCGGTTCTGGTGGGGATGACCGGAATGGCCAGCGGCCAGAAGACCGTCCGGGTGGGCGCAGACCGGGTGAAGGCCCGCAGATGCCCGAGATTGATGAGCTGGTGAAGAAGGGCCAGGAACATCTGCGCGTTCTGATGGGCGGGCGTGGTGGTGGCAATGGCCGTGGGCCTGCTGGGGGTGGTTCGGCTGGGCCGCTGTTCAGCAAGCAAGGCATCGCGCTGGGCGTGATCGTGGCGCTGGGCGTCTGGGTTTGGTCCTCGGCCTATTCGGTCAAGCCGGAAGAACAGGCCGTGACGCTGATGCTGGGCAAGTTCAGTGGTGTGACCGAAGAAGGTCTGCATTTCGCGCCTTGGCCAGTGATGACCGCCGAAATCGTCGAGGCGCGCAAGCAGCGCACCACCGATATCGGCAATGGGGCGGCGGGCCAGTTGGACAATGGCCTGATGCTGACCCGTGATCAGAACATCGTCGATATCGAGTTTCAGGTTGTGTGGAACATCGCGGATCCGGCGAAGTTCCTGTTCAACCTCGCCGACCCGGAAGATACCATCCGCGCGGTGTCTGAATCTGCGATGCGCGATATCATTGCGCGGTCAGAGTTGTCGCCGGTGTTGAACCGTGACCGGGGGGTGATTGCCTCGGAAGTCACCTCGGCCATTCAGGGCACGCTGAACAGCTATGATGCCGGGATCAACGTGATCCGCGTCAACTTTGACAAGGCGGACCCGCCGCGCGAAGTTATCGACAGCTTCCGCAAGGTGCAGGCGGCGCAGCAAGAGCGCGACCGTCTGGAAAAAGAAGCCGACGCTTATGCCAACACCATTGGGGCCGCGTCGCGCGGTCAAGCGGCGCAGTTGTTGGAAGATGCGCAGGGTTACCGCGCGCAAGTTGTCAACAACGCTGAAGGTGAAGCCAGCCGCTTCTCGTCGATCTATGCCGAATACATCAAGGCACCGGAAGTGACGCGCAAGCGGATGTATCTGGAAACGATGGAGAAAGTTCTGGGCGGGATGAACAAGGTGATCCTGGATGGTGTCTCGGGCCAGGACGGGCAGGGCGTGTTGCCCTATCTGCCGCTGGACGGCTTGACCAGACCTGCAACCCCAACCGGAGGGTCGAACTGATGCGTGCGATCTATATTCTACCCGGCCTGATACTTGCAGGCGCGTTGCTTTTGTCTTCGGTGTTCATCGTCGACGAGCGTGAAAAAGTGCTGGTCTTGCAGTTTGGTGAAGTGAAGCAAGTGGTGGACAAGCCCGGCCTTGGCTTCAAAATTCCCTTGGTGCAGGAAGTCTTCCGCTATGACGACCGTATCCTTGGACTGCCAACGCAGCCCTTGGAGGTAACGCCGCTCGATGACCGCCGTTTGGTGGTGGATGCGTTTGCGCGCTGGCGGATCGTGGATCTGGAAGCGTTCCGGCGTGCGGTGGGTTCGGGCGGCGTCGATGCGGCGCGCAGCAACCTTGACAAGATCATCAACGCCGAAATCCGTGAGGTTTTGGGTGGCGTGAACAGCCAGAAGGTGCTGTCGGAAGACCGCACCTCGCTGATGAACCAGATCCGCAACAATGCGCGGGCCAAGGCGGCAGGGCTTGGGGTGGATGTGATCGACGTGCGGCTGACGCGCACCGATCTGCCGGAACAGAACCTTGAAGCCACCTTTGCGCGGATGCGGGCAGAGCGGGATCGTGAAGCGGCGGACGAGATCGGTCGCGGTAACGAGGCCGCACAGCGGGTGCGGGCAGCGGCGGAACGCTCGAAGGTTGAGATCGTCTCGCAGGCTGGCAAAGAGGCCGAGGTGATCCGCGGTGAAGCCGATGCGCAACGCAACGCAATCTATGCCGAAGCTTTTGGCCAAGACCCCGAGTTCTTTGCCTTCACGCGGTCCTTGACCTCGTATGAGCGGGCATTGCAGGCGGGGAATTCGTCGATGGTGATGCAGCCGGATAGCGAATTCTTCGAATATCTGCGCAGCGAGAAGGCCCCGGTTGCCGCACCGGCGGCTCCGGCTGCCCCGGCGGCACAGCCGTAAACCGGGCTGGGTCTGACAATCATCAAGGGCCAGCGCCTGCGCTGGCCCTTTTTCTTTGCGGCGAGGATTGGCGCATCTTGCCGATGTCACTTGCACACAGGCTCACGCAGGTGACAAATTCATTCACGCAGGGTTGAGACGACGCGATCTGGTTTGCATTGCGCATTTCGTCGCCTAAATGAATATGCGGATGTGATCCGATGGGGCCGCCGATCTTGAGATTGGACCCCGCTATACGAAAAGGAGTTCGGACGTGCTTCAACTTCCCACTGCGCGCGCGCTGACGGTTCCGGCGATGGTCGCGCCCAAGCGCCCCCGGCTGTTGCTGGCCCTTGGCCTGGGGCTGACCATGGCGCTGGCCACCGGGCCTGCGCATCAGGCGCTGGCGTTCGGCGCACCTGAAAGCTTTGCCGATCTTGCGCAACAAATCAGCCCTTCTGTGGTGAACATCACCACCTCTTCCGTGGTGGCGCAGGCCACCGATGGCGCGCCGATGGTGCCGCCCGGATCGCCGTTTGAGGATTTCTTCAAGGATTTCATGGACCAGAACGGCCAAGGCAACAACGAGCCGCAACGCTCGGAAGCTTTGGGATCGGGGTTTGTGATCAGCGCTGACGGCTATATCGTGACCAATAACCACGTCATCGAGGGCGCCGATGCGATCGAGGTCGAGTTCTTCTCGGGCAAGAAGCTGAAAGCCAAACTGGTCGGCACCGATCTGAAAACCGACATCGCTTTGCTGAAAGTCGAAAGCCCCGAGCCGCTGCCGTTCGTGAACTTTGGCAATTCGGATACGATGCGGGTGGGCGATTGGGTGATGGCGATGGGCAACCCGCTGGGACAGGGGTTCTCTGTCTCTGCCGGGATCGTCTCGGCGCGTGGACGTGAGCTGAGCGGCGCTTATGACGATTTCATCCAGACCGATGCTGCGATCAACAAGGGCAACTCGGGCGGGCCACTGTTCAACATGGAGGGGCAGGTGGTTGGCGTGAACACCGCTATACTGTCGCCCACCGGTGGCTCGATTGGTATCGGCTTTTCGATGGGCTCCAACGTGGTGTCGCATGTGGTCGATCAGTTGAAAGAGTTCGGCGAAACCCGGCGTGGCTGGCTGGGCGTGCGGATTCAGGATGTGACGCCGGATGTGGCCGAAGCGATGGGGCTGACCGAAGCCAAGGGTGCGCTGATCACCGATGTGCCGGATGGTCCGGCCAAGGCGGGCGGCATGTTGGCGGGTGACGTGATCCAGACCTTCAATGGCAAGGAAATCACCGATGTGCGCAGCCTGACTCGCACCGTGGCAGACAGCCCGATTGGCGAAGAAGTGGCCGCCGTGGTGTTGCGCGACGGCGTGCAGCAAACGCTGCAAATCAAGCTGGGCCGTCGCGAAACCGATGAGGCTGGCAAGCCCGTGCCTGCGGCGCAAAAGGACACCCCTATTGAGCCGCAAAAGGCAGAAGTGCTGGGGCTGACTTTGGTGCCGGTGGACGCGCAGGTGGCCAAGGATCTGAACCTGTCAACAGGCGCCACTGGTCTTGCGGTCACACATGTCGATGCAAGCTCTGAGGCCTCTGAAAAGGGCGTGGCACCGGGCGATGTGATCGTCGAGGCCGGGCAGCAGAAGATTGTCAGCATCAGCGATCTGCAAGACCGTGTGTCCGAAGCCAAAGCGGCGGGGCGCAAGTCGATCCTGTTGCTGGTGCGCCGCTCTGGCGATCCGCGCTTTGTGGCGCTGTCGGTCGAGTAGGCGTTCAGGCGTGCAGCATAGGGGGCGGCGGGGAAACCTGCCGCCCTTTGCTATGGGCGGGGCAGCAGGCGGCTTTGCGCGCGTGCCCCCAACGCAAAGCCCGCACAGGTGATCAGCGCGCAAGTGGCATAGGCCAATGCGGCGACGGTCAGCATGGTCAGAGGGCGGCTGGCAAGCGCCTGAGCCGTCTCGGCAGGGTCAAGACCCAGCCACAGCCGCAGCGCGAAGCTGTGCAGAACGAACAGGATCAGGGCCAGCAGCGCAAACCACGCGCCATAGCCCAGTATCGGCCTGATCCCGGCTGGCGTTTGGCTGCGCGCAACCCAAGCGCCACCACAAGAACGCGCGGCGACCAACAGCGGCAGCACCACGGCAAGCGCCGTGCCAAAGCTGAGCCGCGCCTTGATCACCGCCTCGAACATCAGGATCAATGCAACGGTCGCGGCGGCGCACAGCACCAGCACCAACATGAAGCGGAGCGAGAGCCGGAGGGCCAAGTTTCAACCGATCTCGAACAGCAGGCGGGTGCGGAATGACAGCATCCAGTCGGCGCGCTCGATGGCCATGGCGCGACCGGGGGCGGTTTGCATGGTATCGACCAGTTTCAGCAGCTTGGTCTCGATATGATCCAACGCAAAAGCGCGGTCGTCGCGTGGTCGGTGCAGCGCCATCGGGTCTTCGGCGTCAAACAGGCCACCGCCCATAGCGCCCGAGACGTGGAACATCCGGGCGATGCCGATAGCGCCCAGAGCCTCTAACCGATCAGCGTCTTGCAGCACGCGGGCTTCGGCGGTCACCGGGGTGATTGCGGCAGAAAAGCTATGCGCGGCAATGGCATGGCCGACCGCCGACAGCTTGGCCGCGGGGAATCCATCGGCGCGCAGAAAGTGGCAGGCGGCCTCGGCAGACAGCGTTGAGGCACGGGCGCGCTCGGGGTGAGATTTCGGCAGGTTGACCAGATCGTGGAAAATGCAGGCGGGCAGCAGGACTTCCAGATCGCAAGGCTCGTCCATCGCGATCAGCTTTGCCCGCGCCCAGACCCGGCGCAGATGGCCCAGATCATGCGCGCCATCGGCAGGATGCGCCGACCATTGCCGGATCACTTCGGTCTCATAGCGGGATTGTGTGGTGGCATGGGTCATAGGTGGGCGACATCCGTGGCGATAATGCCAAGCTCTTTGGCAGCGGAAAGCGAAAGCTCGGGGCTGTCAAGGCCGCGTTCGGCTTGAAAGCGGCGCACAGACTCGGCGGTGGTGGCGTCCATCATCCCGGTGACCGGTGCGAGGTACAGCCCGCGTGCTTTCAGGGCGCGTTGCAGCGTGGCCACAAAATTGACCGTCATATCCTGCGGGCAGGGCGCACGGAACCAAACCTCTTCATGATCCTGCAACAGCCGCTGGTGGGTCTTGGTCTGATAGGTGGCGGGGGCGGTGACGGTGCCTGCGGCATCGCGCTGTTCGTCGGTGACAACGAATTGCTCGGTGGTGGTCTCAATCACCGCGGGGGTGGTGTCTTTCGCCCAACAGATGCCGGGTTTTGCGGGCGGCTGTGCGCCTTCTTTCAGGCGCAGCAACTCGATGCCAAGGTCGCTCACGCCCGGTGCGGTTACCCGGACTTGGTCGCTACAGCCAGTCAGGACCAGAGCGCAGCCAAAAATCAGACGAAAAATCATGCCATGCCCGTATTGCGCCCCGGTTGCTCCGGGTCCTGTTGTGGCAAGCTTAACCGCAAAGCGCTGCTGTGCAAAGATGGCTTGGGCCGCTGGGTGTCGTGGGGGATCTGCGGGGGTGACGCAATTGCACCGAACTGTGACGGTGGTGCACTGGCAAATCCTGTGGGTTTGGCCTATGTCGGCGGCAGAGCCGTTGGGCACAAAGAAACAGGGAAAGCAGCATGGCGAAGATCGTTTACGTCGAATTTGGTGGCAAGGAACACGTTGTTAACGTCGCAAATGGCCTGACGGTGATGGAAGGCGCGCGCGACAACGGCATTCCGGGCATCGAAGCCGATTGCGGCGGTGCCTGTGCCTGCTCGACTTGCCATGTCTATATTGATCCGGCTTGGGTGGACCGCTTGCCTGCAAAAGACGCGATGGAAGAGGATATGCTGGATTTCGCCTGGCAGCCCGATCCGGTGCGCTCGCGCCTGACCTGTCAGATCAAAGTCAGCGATGCGCTGGATGGTCTGCGCGTGCAGATGCCGCAAAAGCAGATCTAGGGCATTTGCTCTTTTAGAAATACTCTGGGGGGCTGGGGGCTAGCCCCCCAATGAAATTCGCCTTACTATGAATTTCGGCTTCGCTTCAGAACGGATGCGCCCGCCCGTCCCAGGTTTCAAAACACCCGGTTGTTGCCAGTGACAGGGCGGCAAAACGCTCTGCAAGCCCCTGCGCGGATTGCGCTTCGGTGATATCAGCGCCCGCGCCGCCCATGTCGGTTTGCACCCAGCCGGGGTGATAGATGCCGACAGCGATGCCCTGCGGTTTCAGATCGGTGGCAAGGTTGCGGCCCAGATTGAGCGCTGCGGCCTTTGAGGCGCGGTAGATATAGCTGCCACCGGGCGCACGGGTATCCGACGCCATTTGTGACGAAATGATCGCGATCTTACCGCCAGCGCGGCGCAAAGCGGGCAGCAGGGCTTGGATGGTCAGGAACACGCCGACGACATTGGTGCTGAAACCCTCGGCCCAAAGTTCGGGCGCATAGCCGTCGTCCAGCCGTTGACCGCGATCAGGGTAGACCCCAGCGTTGCAGATCAGAAGATCAAGACTTTCAATGCTTTGCCCAAAGCTGCGTTGGCCTGCCGGATCGGTCACATCCAGCGTCACCAGCCCCGGCGCAGGCTTGCGGGCGGTGCCGATGACGGTTTCGCCCGCAGCCTGATAGTGCGCGAACAAGGCCTGACCGATGCCTCGGTTGGCTCCGGTGATCAGGGTGGTCATCAGTTTGCCTTTCGGGGCGGCATGAACGGCAGCGGGGCCACCGGCACGCCATCTTCGATCAGCGCGCGGGCCTCGGCGGGCTTGGCCTCACCATAGATCGCGCGTTGGTCGATCTCGCCGTCATGCATGCGGCGGGCCTCGGCGGCGAAGTTCATCCCGACATATTCCGAATTCGCCTCGACCTGACGGCGCAACTCGGCCAGTGCGGATTCAAGCTCGGAGGTCGGCTCGCTGAGTTTGGGCTTGGCCGCAGGCTCACCCGCCTTGCGGGCCGGGCGCACAGCGGGGGCCATCAGGGCTTTGTCGATGGCCGTATCGCCACAGATCGGGCAGCTGATCCTGCCCGCAGTCAGCAAGCTTTCATAGGCCCCGGCAGACTGAAACCAGCTGTCAAAACCGTGGGAATTGCTGCACCGAAGGGAATAGCTGATCATGCTTTGGCCAAAACTGGGTAGGATCTTTACCTAAGCAGGCTGCGCCGCTTTTCAAGCGGTTGCAAGCGCTTGCTCGACCACAAGTTCGGGGGGTTCGATCGCGAAATTGGCGCTGAGGCCCAGCAGCACCTGACGCAGTTCAGGCTCCAACACCTTGCGGGCGGCTTTCTCGGCGGCAAACCATTTGCGCCGACGCTCATTGCGTTCAGGGAATTTGTCGACAAGCTCCGACACCCGCAGCGCAAAGACCTTGACCACACATTCGCAGCTGCGTTTGGGGGTCAGCAATTTGACGTAATTGAACCGGCCAATCGAGGTTTCTGCGATATCACCGCGTACGCCTGCTTCTTCCCATGCCTCTTGCTGGGCAGCCTCGGCCGGCGAGCGTTTGTCCATCGGCCAGCCCTTCGGGATCACCCAACGCCCGGTGTCGCGGCTGGTGATCAACAACACCTCAACCTTGCCGCGGTGCATGCGCCAGCAGATCGCGCCGTATTGTTCCGGGCAAACGGCGGCCTCGTCCAGAGGCGCTATGGGTAGGGTTTGGTTCATCTGCATCTGCCTTCACTCGTACGTTTATAAACTGCGGTTCTTCAGAGCCGCATTCAAGAGTATGTATCGCATATTCTTGAAGATTTGCATAGCATTGCAAGGCAGTTTTGGGTCAACACCTGTTACAAAACTGTTACGTTCGGTAACGATGATCAAACAGGCAGGCCAAAGAGGCGGACATTTTGGAAACTGCCGCAATCTTCATCGGTTCGGAAATCTATCGCGGATCAAGCTATGGCGGCGCGCATCCATTGCGGGTGCCGAGGGTCTCGACGGTGATGGATCTGGCGCGCAGTCTGGGTTGGCTTGCGGGGCGATATCGCACCAGTCCGCGCGCCAAACCTGCGGCGCTTCTGGCCTTTCATACCGCCGAGTACATCGCAGCCTTGCAGGCGGCAGAGGCCGGGATGATCGGGGCTGAGGCGATGGCGCGGCATCAGATCGGCACCTTGTCCAATCCGGTTTTTCCGCAGATATACAGCCGTCCGGCAACTGGAGCGGGCGGTGTGTTGCTGGCGGCAGAGTTGCTGTCCGAGGGTGGTGCTGTGCATGTGCCGGGCGGCGGCACCCATCATGGCCTGCCCGACCGGGCCAATGGGTTTTGCTATCTGAACGATCCGGTGCTGGCGATCATGGCGCTGCGGCGGATGGGGTTGCGGGTGGCCTATGTCGACCTTGACGCGCATCATTGCGATGGGGTGGAGTTTGCTTTTGCCGGGGTGCCCGAGGTGCTGCTGATCTCGGTGCATGAACAGGCGCGTTGGCCGTTTACCGGGGCTTTGGGCGTGGTCGCGGGAAATTGCGTCAATCTGCCGGTGCCACCGCAGTATAACGACAGTGCGGCGCGGCTGGTGCTGCACGAGATGATCCTGCCGCGGTTGCACGCGTTTGCACCGCAGGTGATCGTGGTGCAAGCGGGCGCGGATGCATTACTGGAGGATCCGCTGTCACGTCTGGCTTTGTCGAACAATGCCTATGTCGAAGCGTTGCGGGAGATCAAACGACTGGCTTCCCGGCTGATGCTGCTGGGCGGGGGAGGCTATAATCCGTGGTCGGTGGGGCGGTGCTGGACGCTGCTTTGGGCAGAGTTGTCGGGGCAAGACGTGCCCGATGTCTTGCCAGATGCGGCGCAGGCGGTCTTGCGGCAGCTGAGTTGGGGCGGCGGTGGTCGGCCTCTGCCCGAGCCCGCGCTGTTGACCACTTTGCGGGACGCGCCGCGTGAAGGGCCAATTTGCGATGAGCTGCGGGCGCGGGTGGCGGCGTTGGCGCGGGCCTGAGCCGGGTTTCGCGCCGTGATGGTGGGTCAAGTTGCGGTTTGTCTGGCCTTGCGCTAAAGCCAAGCCAAGCTTTAGCCGGAGAAACCCGTGTCAGAACATGCTGAGCCAGCCCCGCGCGTCAAGGTCGCCTGTATCACCACGGTGCGCAATGACCGGATTTTTCTGCGCAAATGGATCGACTATTACGGCGGCAATTTCGGGCGGCAGTCGCTGTTCGTGATCATCGACGGCTTGGACGAGACAATCCCGCAAGGCTTTGAAGGCGTGAATTTTCTGCATCTGCGCCACCGTGACTGGGCAGCGGAAATCAGCAACACCCCGATGCGGCGGGTGGTGATGGAGCATAACCGCAGCCGCGCGATTTCCGATCTGGCGCGGACGCTGTGGCGCTATGATTACGATGCGGTGATTGCCACGGATGTGGATGAGTTTCTGGTGGCGGACCCGGCGCGGCACGCGAGTTTGAATGCGTTCATTCAGGGCCATCAGGCGCGGACCTCGACGCTGTCGGGATTGGGGCTGGATGTGGTGCAGGATTTGAAATCGGAACCTGCGATTGATCCTGCGCAGCCGTTTTTGGCGCAAAGGCGGGTGGCGGTGGTCTCAAACGCCTATACCAAGCCGGTGTTGGCGTTCAAACCGGTGACGTGGGGCGCGGGATTGCACCGGGTGAAGCGGCGGAATTTCCACATTCATCCTGACCTCTACATGTTCCACTTCGGTATGATTGATTACGAGACCGCGATGGGGCGGGCGAATGATCCGAATCTGATCGCCGCAGGCTGGGGGCCGCATATGCAACGCCGCGAAGTGCTGTTCCGCATGGTCGAGGCGGCGACCCCGGTGGAAGGCGAGCCGCTGTTTGAAGGCTTCCGGCGGCGGATGACTTGGGTGCGCAGGCCTTTGGCGTGGAACAAACCGGCGAAATTGCCGGGGCCGCCGGTGGTGATCATCCCGGAGCGGTTGAGGGCGGTGCTTTGAGCCAGCCGATTGATGCGGTGCTGACATGGGTGGATGGCGAAGACCCCGCCCATGTCGCCAAGCGCAAGGCCTATGATCCGGGCTTTGGTGCGGCGGGGGTTGAGGCGACGCGCTTTGCCAGCCGCGATGAGATTCGCTTTAGCCTGAGTGCTTTACTGAAGTTTGCGCCGTGGTTGCGCTGTATTCATATCGTGACGGACGGGCAGACCCCGGCGGTGGTGGAAGAGTTGTGGGCGGACCCTGCGATGCGGGCGCGGGTGAAGATCGTTGATCATGCGGTGATCTATCGCGGGCATGAGGATCTGTTGCCGGTATTCTCCAGCCGCTCGATTGAGACGGCGCTGTATCGCATCCCCGATCTGGCAGAGCGGTATATTTACCTGAACGATGACTTTTTCCTGATCCGCCCGGTGCAAGCGTCGGATTTCTTCACGGAAACCGGACCGATCCTGCGCGGCCGCTGGATTACGCGAGCCTACGGGCTGGTTGTCTGGATGCAGCTTGTGGTGGGACGGCTGAAGGGGCGGGGCAAGAATTGGCGTCCGTCTGGGTTCAAGGCGGGCCAGTTGAATGCGGCGCGGCTGGTAGCGCCCGGCTGGCGGCTTTTCAGCTTTGGCCACACCCCGCACCCGCTGCGCCGCTCGACCTTCCAGCGCTTTGAAGCCAGCCATCCCGGCGTGATTGAGGCCAATATGGCCCCGCGCTTCCGGCATGGCAGCCAGTTCAATCCGACCAGCCTTGGCACGCATCTAGAACTGGCGGCGGGGACGGCGACGGTCGCGGCGTCGGACAACACAGTGTATTTCCGCGCCGATGTGGATAGGCCCGATCGCGTGCGCGAGAAGATTGCCGAAGCCGAAGCGCGCGAGGATGCGCTGTTTATTTGCGTCAACAGTCTGGATCAGGCCGGGTCGCAGGTGCAGGCAGATATTCTGGACTTCCTGCGGCGTCGGATTCTATAGCGCAGGCGGGCGCTTGGCGGGCCAATCGGTGGCCAGATGATAGGCCTGCCCCAGCGCGAGGATCTTCGCATCCGCGCCCACCGGGCCCGCAATCTGCATCCCCATCGGCAAGCCGTTTGCGCCAAAGCCGACCGGCACGTTCAACGCGGGCAGGCCGATCAGGCTGATCGGGATCACCACCTCCATCCAGCGGTGATAGGTGTCCATTGTCACCTCGTTGATGCTTTGCGGCCAGCGGGTTTCCACCGGGAACGGCCAGACCTGTGCGGTTGGCAGCACCACGGCGTCATATTTGCTGAACAGGCGGGCCATGTGGGCGTAGTAGCGGCTGCGGATCGTGCTGGCCTCATAGACGGCCTGCGCTGTCAGGTCGCGCCCCTGCTCGATTTCCCAGATGGTTTCGGGTTTCAACTGCAGACGCTTGGCGGGATCGTCGTACAGTGGCTTCATGCCGCCTGCGTTCAGCATGGCGCGCAGGGTGGTCCAGGACCGCCACAGCTTTTCGGCAGGGAAGGGTGCTGCGATGGCCTCCACCTTGGCACCCTGTTCGGCGAACACGCGCAGGCCGGCTTCGCAGAGATCGAGAATCCCCGGCTCGAATTGGTAGGCACCGCCCCAATCGCCTGCCCACGCGATGCGTTTGCCGCGCAGATCGGTGGTCAGATGGCTGGCAAAATGACTGCCCTCACGGCCAAATGGCACTTCCGGGTTCACCCCGGCCTGCACCGTCAGCAGGTTCGCCACGTCTTCCACCGTGCGGGCCATCGGGCCTTCCGTCGCCAGGGTGGCCAGATGGGTGTCGCCCTCGGCATCTCCGGGCACGAGGCCCCAAGACGGGCGGAAACCATAGACATTGCAGAACGCGGCGGGGTTGCGCAACGAACCCATCATATCCGAGCCATCCGCCACCGGCACCAGTCGTGCGGCCAGTGCAGCCGCAGCGCCGCCCGAAGAACCGCCTGCGGTCACGGCGAGATCATAGGGGTTGCGGGTGACGCCATGCACGGGGTTGAAGGAATGGCTGCCATGGCCCCATTCCGGCGTGTTGGTTTTGCCGATAAAGATCGCACCCGCGCTTCGCATCCGGGCGGCCAGCAGATCATCCTTTGCCGGGATGAAATCGGCAAACAGCGGTGAGCCATAGGTGGTGCGCAAGCCTTTGGTGGCGCAGAGATCTTTCACCGCCAGCGGCAGGCCGTGCAGCCAGCCGGTCGCTGGGGCGTCATCGGCGCGCTTGGCTTCGGCCAGCAGGTCATCGCGGTCGCGTAGCGAGATCACGGCGTTTATCGCCGGATTAACCGCCGCGATCTGGTCCAGATGTGCGGCCATCACTTCCGAAGGGGCCACCTTACGCGCGGTGATCATCCGTGACAGCTCGGAAGCCGAGAGTTCGTGCAATGACAATGGGGTCATCCTCTGTGGTCAAATATCCTCGGGGGAGGTTTGGAGGGGGCAGAAAGCCCCCTCCATTCACGCGCGAAAGCGCTTACAAAAATGATGCGGGGGTTGTTCACCCCCGCATCGCAGTCAGATCACGCAGATTACTTCTGCAGCTCGGTCCAGATTGCGGTCATGTATTCCTGCGCTTTGGCCGAACAGGTCGGCAGGAACCGGCCAGCCGCCTTGAACTCTTCCGGGATCACCACTTCCGGTGCGGTTTTCATGTCTTCCGGCATGAACGCATCCGAACCCGCAATGCCGTTGGCATAACGTGCAAAGCCCGAGATCATCGCGGCGTTTTCGGGGATCATGATGAAGTCGATGAACTTATAGGCTTCCTCGACGTTCTGGGCGTCTTTCAGCACGCCGATCGAATCCATCCAAAGCACATAGCCTTCCTTCGGATAGCCATATTTGACATCCGGGTTGGCCAGACGTGCCCGCATGGTGGAGCCGTTCCAGTTCACCGACGCCGCCCAATCGTTGTTCGACAGCTTTTCGGTGGCGCCGTAATCCATCGAGATCCAGTTCGGCTTGGCCGCAATCAGCGCGTCACGCGCCTTTTTCAGCACCTCGGTGTCTTCGGTGCAGGGCTGCCCGCCTGCCCACATGATCGCGAGGTTGACGATGTCGTTCATCTCGGGGACGACGTTGATCTTGCCGACCAGTTCCGGCGGCACGTTCAGGAACACGTCCGAGGTGTTGATGTCGCCACCATAAACCTTGGTGTTGACCGCCATCCCGGTCGAGCCCCACTGCCACGGCACGGTGTAAACGCGGCCCTTGTCCCAAGCCACATCCATCCACTCGGGTGCGATGTTGCCCTTGTTTTTCAGCTTGCTGTCATCCAGCGGCACGATCAGGCCCTTTTCGGCCCAGATCGGCACATAGTTGGCCGAAGGCACCACAAGGTCAAAGCCCGAACCACCGGCTTCGACTTTGGCCAAAGCCGCGTCGTTGCTGTCGTAATCGGTGACCGTCACCTTGATGCCGGTCTCGGCTTCAAACTTTGCCAGCAGTTCGGGGCTGGTGTAATTGCCCCAGTTGAACAGTTGCAGCGTGCCTTCTGCGGAGGCCAGCGAGGTGCTGGCCAGCAAGAGAAGGGTGGCAGAGAATAGTTTTTTCATTTTCGTCTCCCTAGGTTTCTTGGTTATTTTTGCAGATCGGTCCAGATCGCCGTCATGTATTCCAGCGCCTTGCCAGAGCAGGCTGGCATGAAATGTCCGGCGGCCTTGAATTCAGCCGGGATGTTAACCTCTGGTGCGGTTGCCATGTCTGCGGGCATGAAGGCTTCTGAGCCGGTGATGCCATTGGGATAGCGTGCGAAGGCTGAAACCAAGGCGGCGTTTTCCGGCAGGCTGATGAAATCGAGGAATTTATAGGCCTCATCCACGTTCTGAGCTTCGGTCAGAAGGGCGACCGAGTCCATCCACAATGGGTAGCCCTCTTTCGGATAGCCATAGACCACATTGGGGTTTTTCAGCCGCGAGCGGAAGGTTTCGCCCGACCAGTTCACCGATGCCGCCCAATCTCCGTTGGCCATGCGCTCGGTGGTGCCGTAATCCATCGAGATCCAGTACTGCCGGGCGTTGATCAGGGCGTCATGGGCTTTTTTCAGCACGGCGACGTCCTCGGTGCAGGGTTCGCCGCCGGCCCACATCACGGCGAGGCCAACAACTTCATTCATCTCGGGGACAACGTTGATCTTGCCCTTCAGTTCCTCAGGCGGGTTCAGGAAGATTTCCGAGGTGTTGGGATCGCCCTTGTAGACGGAGGTATCCACTGAAATCCCGGTGGTGCCCCATTGCCAAGGAATGGTGTAATTGCGGCCCTTGTCCCACTCCACATCCATCCATTCGGGTGCAATGTTGCTGTGGTGCGGCAGTTTGGTCAGATCCAGCTTTTGGATCAGGCCTTTCTCGACATAGATCTGCACGAAATGCGCTGAGGGCACCACAAGATCAAAGCCGCTGCCGCCTGCCGAAATCTTGGCCAAAGCGGTGTCGTTGCTGTCGTAATCGGTAACCGTCACCTTGATGCCGGTCTCTTTCTCAAACTTTTCCAGCAGTTCGGGTGAGGTGTAATCGCCCCAGTTGAACAGGTTGAGCTGACCTTCGGCGAGGGCAGGGCTGGCAGTGGTCAGCAGCAGGGCGACAAGCAGGGGCTTTTTCATGCGGTGGAGGCTCCGATGTTGGGCGTTTGATTGTTATCGTTGTTTCAGTCTTTTTTGCGGGTCAGCAGGAAGAAGGCGGTCAACAGCACGATGGTCAGCGCCAGCAACATCGAGGAAATCGCGTTGATTTCCGGGGTCAACTGGCGGCGCATCTGGCCGAGCATATAGGTGGGCAGGGTGTCTTGGCCGCCGGATTTGGTGAACTCGGTGATGACCACGTCATCGAGGCTGATCACGAAGGCCAGCATCGCGCCCGCGATCACGCCGGGCAGCAGGATCGGCAGGGTGACATGGCGGAAGGTTTGCCAGGGTGTGGCGTATAGGTCAGCCGCGGCGGTTTCCAGCGTCATATCCATGCCTTCCAGTCGGGCGCGGATCGGCAGATAGGCGAAGGGGATGCAGAAGGCAGAGTGGGCGAAGATCACATAGCCGATGCCTTGGATCCCGGTGGCCTGCTTGACCATGCCGAACAGGATCAACAGTGAGACGGCGGTGACGATTTCCGGCACCATCAAGGGCTGGTTGATCATGACATAGATGAAGGTCTGGCCCTTGAAGGCCTTGCGCCGTGTGGTGCCCAAGGCAGCCATCGTGGCGACTGTGGTAGAGATCCCCGCCGCACAGACCGCGATCAGCAAAGAGCGCATGGTGGCGTCTTTGACACTGTCGTTGTTCCAGGCCTTCACATACCAGTCCCATGAAAACCCGCCCCAGACCGCGACCGACTGGCTGGCGTTGAACGAATAGGCCACCAGCGTCAGAATCGGCAGGTAAAGCGCTATGAACACGATCACGGCGGTGGTGGTGAAGCCGGGCAGTTTGGCGACTGAGAAGGTTTTAGTGGCCATGAGTGGTATCCCGGTTTGCGTATTTCACATAGATCAGCAGGGCGGCCGTCACGATCACCAGCAGCGTCAGCGACAGCGCAGCACCCAAGGGCCAGTTGCGGCCCTGACCGAATTGCAGATCAATGAAGTTGCCGATCATCATCTGTTTGCCGCCGCCTAACACGCGCGGGGTGACATAGGCCCCCAGCGACGGCACGAACACGAGGATTGATCCGGCGATGATCCCCGGCTTCACAATCGGCAGGATCACCCGGCGCAGCACCTGCATCCGGCTGGCGTAAAGATCATATCCCGCCTCGAGAAGCCGCATGTCAAAGCGGTCAATCGCCGCGAACAGCGGCAGCACCATCAGCGGCAGATAGACATAGGCCATGCCGATGAACACGGCGGTGTCGGTGTAGATCAGCCGGATCGGTTCGGAAATCAGGCCGATCTTGATCAACACGGTGTTCATCAGGCCTTCGTTGCGGATCACTTCGTTGATCGCATAGGTGCGGATCAAGAGGTTGGTCCAGAACGGGATCGTGATCAGAAACAGCCACAAAGCGCGGGATTTCTGCGGCCGTGTCGCGATGAACCAAGCGGTGGGGAAGCCCACGGCAAAGGTCAGGATTGTGGTCAGCACCGACAGTTTGATCGAGCGCCAGAAGATGCTGATATTGGCATCGGCAAGACCATAGGTTTCGTCAAAGATGTCCTTGGTCCACAGAATGCCGCGCCAGCCATCCAGCGAGAACGACCATTCGACATTGCCATACTGACCTGCGGCGAGGAAGGAATAGACCACCACGATCATCAGCGGGCCAACGGCGAACAGGGTCAGGATCACCAAGGCGGGGGCAGAGAGCAGCCAACCGTTGCGGACCGATTGCGCAGCTTGAGCTTTTTCAGCGGCGCTCATTCAATCCTCCAACACTTGGGCGGCACCGGGGGTAAAGCGCACGCCAATGGTTTGGCCTGCGGTCAAAGCGGCCTCTCCGGTGACATCCGACACGACGCAGGCCTCGATCTCGGTGCCATCGGCCAGATGCAGCTGATAGTTCATGTCGGTGCCGAAATAGACCACGCCACGCACCGTGGCGGGCAGGCTGCCGGGCTCATTTGCGGCGGTGATTTTGACTTGTTCAGGCCGCACTGTAACCGTGACTTGCCCCGAGCGGGTGCCTGCGGGGGCGTCGATCTGATGTCCGCTGGCCACGGTAAGGCTTTTGCCGTCCGAGCTGGCAGGCAGAAAATTCGTCTCGCCAATAAAGCTTGCGACAAAGCGGTTCAGTGGGCGGGTATAGATTTCACGCGGGGTGCCGACCTGTTGCAGCTTGCCCGCCGACATGACGCCGATGCGATCCGACATCGTCAGGGCTTCTTCCTGGTCGTGGGTGACGAAGATAAAGGTAATGCCGGTTTCGGTTTGCAGGCGTTTCAGTTCGATCTGCATCTCGCGCCGCAGCTTGAGGTCAAGCGCCGACAAGGGTTCGTCCAGCAACAGCACTTTCGGCTGTGGGGCCAGCGCGCGGGCCAGCGCCACGCGTTGCTGCTGCCCGCCCGAAAGCTGGCTGGTCTTGCGGTTGGCCAGTGGCTCGAGTTTGACCAGCGCCAGCATCCGCGCTGTGGTTTCTTTCACCTCGGCGGCGGGGCGACCCTGCATCTGCAAACCGAAGCCGATGTTCTGCGCCACGGTCAGATGCGGGAACAGGGCATAGGATTGGAACACCGTGTTCACCGGGCGCTTGTTCGGCGGCAGGTAGGTGATATCTTGCCCTTCCAGCAGGATGGTGCCCGAGGACGGCATCTCAAACCCGGCGATCAGCCGCAAGAGCGTGGTCTTGCCACAGCCCGAGGGACCAAGCAGGGTGAAGAACTCTCCCTGACGGATTTCGACAGACACATCATTCAGCGCACGGACGGCATTGTCACCTTGTCCGAAGGCTTTGATCACATTGCGGGCCTCGACGGCGTTGGTTTGGCTCAAGGTGACTCGCTCCCGTTGGTTTTGATCATATTGTGCTGCGGGCAAGCCTTGGCGCAACATAAACTTCACCGGATGGGCCGAAAGACCGGGTAGGTGCCGCTTAGGTTGTGTGAATGCCTAAGCGCGCGGCAGGATGATAACGCTACCAACGGCTTAGGCTGTGGCTTGGCCTTTGCAGCGCTTAGGCAAGGCTTAAGCCAAGGCGGCGCGGCGCCCGGACCAAGGCCGTGCCGCTTCCAGTTCGGCGCACAAAGCGATGAGGTCTTCATCCTGACCATAGGCGGCGGCAAGGTGGATGCCGATCGGCAAACCGCTGGCCGATTGCGCCAGAGGCAAAGACGCCGCAGGCTGGCCCGAGGCGTTGAATACCGCGCAAAACGGTGAGTATGAGAAGATACCGCCGGGGCCGATGCGGTAATTCACATAATCGTTGCGGTCGTGGTGATAGCGTCCCACTTTTGCGGGCAGTTCGGCGAGGGTGGCTGACAGCAGGATGTCGGGACCGTCTGCGAAATACGCGGCCATCTGACGGCCGAAGCTGTGAATCTCGCCCACGGCTTCCAGATAGCGGGTGGGTGGCAGGGTCGCTGCATGCGCGCAGGCCGAGCGCCCGATGCCTTCAACCAGATCAGCGGTCAACGGGCGTCCCTTCAGCGCTTTTTGAATGGACAGGGCGGTACCGACGCCAACGATATCGGTCCATGCCCGCATCATCATCTCAACATCCGCGGTGGGGCGACCGGGTTCAACATGGTGGCCCAGGCTTTCCAGCAGGTTTGCGGTGTCGCGCACGGCTGCGGCGACTTCTGGATCAATCACCTCGCCCGTGAAGGTGGTGTCGCAGAGTGCTACGCGCAGGCGGCGCGGTGGGCGGCTGATCGCGGCGGCATGACCTTGGGCCAAAGGGGGGGCGACGTAGGGCGCGCCAAGATCGGGGCCTTCGCAGGCGTCCAGCATGATCGCTGTGTCGCGGACCGAACGGGTGAGGAAGCCATCAATCGCCATGCCCGCCCAGCCTTCACCGGAATAGGGGCCATCGGGCAGACGGGCGCGTGTGGATTTGAAGCCGAACAGTCCACAGCTGGAAGCCGGGATGCGCACCGAGCCGCCACCGTCCGAGCCATGCGCGAAGGCGACGATCCCTGCCGCCACTGCAGCCCCCGCACCGCCGGATGAGCCACCCGAGGTGTGATCGAGGTTCCACGGATTGCGGGTAGGGCCGCCATAGACGGTGGCTTCGGTGACGGTGCCGACGCCGCCCTCGGGGCTGGTGGTGCGGCCGAAGTTCACCACACCCGTGGCCCGGATGCGTTCCCAAATCGCCGAGTCGCGGGCGTAGGTGGTGTTCATCAACAGACGCGAGCCGTTGTGGCCGGGGAAATCCACCGCCTCGCAGCCAAGATCTTTCAGCAGGAACGGCACACCCCGGAACGGTCCGCGCGGCAAGCCTTCAGCAATGGCGCGCCGGGCGGCGGTTTCCTGCACCAGCACCACGGCATTGATCGCCGGATTGCGCGCCTCTACCGCTGCCAGTGCCGCGTCCAGCAGCTCAGAGGCTGAAACCTCGCCCGATGCGACCATGCCTGCCAGTTCGGTGGCGTCACGCGCGCCCAGATCACCCATCATGCCGATTCTCCTGCTTGTTTGTGCCAGTTGACGCCCGCAAGCGCGCGGCGTCCAGCCTGTCCCGGCCAGCAATGTGCACTAAACGACCTCAATCAATGTGCAGTGGCAGGCTTTGCCAGATGCCGGGCGAGGCCAAGCCGCAATGCGGCCATCGTCAGCGGTTTGGTCAAAAAACCATCCAGTCCGGCGGACAGATACAAAGCCCGGTTGGCAGCCGAGACATCTGCCGTCATCGCAACCACTGGCAAATGCGGCCCCGGCAAGGCGCGGATGGCGGCCAAGGTCTCGACGCCCGAAAGCCCCGGCATATGCAGATCCAGCAGCACCAGATCGGGGCGATGCGCGGTAATTTTTCGCAGCGCCGCAGCACCGCTTGGGGCCTCTTCCACCACAGCCGACATGCCGCGCAGATAGGTCGCGGCGACCAGACGGTTTGTGGCAATGTCATCCACCACCAGAATCCGCCGCCCGCACAGATCGAACGGGGCCTCTGTGCCAAGCTCTGCCAAACTGGCGGGCCGGATCGGCAGGCTAAGTCGGAACAGTGCGCCCGTGGTGCTGGGCAAAAGCTGCAAATCGCCCTGCATCTGCTGCGCGATGCCGCGACTGATCGCAAGCCCAAGGCCCGCGCCTGCGTTCGCGCCCGCGCCGCGTTGGAACGGCTGAAATATCAAATCGCGCTCGGGTGCAGGGATGCCCTTGCCGGTATCTGACACGTCAATCTGCAACTGGCCGAACGGGTTCTCGTCTGGCTTGCGCAGATTGCGTGGGCGGTAGCTGACCCGGACCGTCGCGCCGCCGGTCTCGGTGAACTTCAGCGCATTCGACAGAAGATTGGACAGGCATTGCCGCAAACGCTGTGGATCAAATTCGGCCTGATCGGGTAGATGGAGCGCCGGTGCGTCGTTGGATTGCGGCAGCGCGACAAACTCCAGCCGAAGCCATAGGCCTGATTTGGCAAAGACGGGCTGAAACAGCGCCACCACCGCCTCAATCACCTCTTTCGGCGGTGCGATCTGCGGGCGGATCGGCAGCTGATACTCTTCAACCGCCGCCATTTGCAAAATATCGTCCAGAATCGTTGCGAGATCCAGCGCCGAGCCGACCAATATACGCATCCGCTCCCTCGCTTCAGGGTCGATGGTTTGCGTTGACTCGGCCTCGCCCATGCCGACGATGGCATTCAGCGGCGTGCGCAGCTCGTGGCTCATCTGCGCCAGAAAAAGCCCCTTGGCACGGTTGGCGGCATCGGCTTTGATGCCACGCCGACTGACCTCCAGATGCAGCAAATGGTTCGAGCGCATGGTTTCGACAGTATAGGCGGTGGCCGCGATCAGCGCGAGGGTTGAGGCGAAAAACCCCGGCCATGCCTGACTTTGGACCCAGTAGTGGCCATTGCCGATAAAGGCCGTTGCCGCCACGGTCAGGGTGCCGATCATCCCGAACGGCAGATGGATCGCCCGCACCGTGCTGAGTTGAAACAGCGTCATGCTGAGCAGGGCAACCGCTGTGGCCTTGGCAAATTCGCCATCTTGCTGCCAGATCAGCACGCAGGGCAGGGCGTAGCTCAGCTCCATCAGCACGATAGAGACCAGAACCGCGAGATAGCGCAGGGGCTGGCGCGCTGGGTCAAGCTTGCGCATCAGTTGCACGCCCAAACGCTCGAAGGTCAGATCGGCGACCATTGCCGCGAGCGCCAGCCAGGGCGGCAGAAATATTGCCATCAGCACGAACCCGACGCACATGCTGACCAGGCGCGCAGGCTCTACCCCGCTGAGCACCCGCAACTGATTGTCAATCTGCGCCGCTGCATCCGTATCGCGGGGCAGCAACAACCGCAGCACATTCATCGCAATATCCTTGGGTTCTACCCTGCCAGCAAAGATCACCGCGGGGCGGTGGTCAAGAAAAAGCTTGCGTTATGGCGAGGTTATCGGCGCAACAGCAATCTCTTGCTGTAGGATGCCTTCTGGCGTGAAGATCAGAATGCGGTTGTCGGTGGTGACCACGCCGATCCAACCCGAGCCCATCGTGACGGCCTGCGCTGTGGCACCCGCGGGCATCTGCAGCGTGGCAGGTAGGGCGGGGGCCAGATTGCGCAAATCCGGCATGCGGGTGACAAGCAGGCCGACCACGGTTATGACACCGACAATCATGGTGATCATCAGCACGATCACCAGACCTTTCAGCAAGCGGAGCGAGGGCGGCAAGCCCGGCTCGATCGGAGTGTCAGACATGGCGAGCCCTTTTGAAGACGAAGACGCTGTAGCGGGCGGACGTCTGACCATCGTGATCGGTGACGACGCCCCCCAGCGCCTTGATAAGGCGCTTGCGGCGGCGGTGCCAGAGGAAGCGGCGCTTTCGCGCTCGCGTCTGATGAAGATGATCGACGAGGGCGATGTGCTGCGCGGCGGTGTCGCTGTGACCGATCCGAAAACCAAGGTGAAAGCGGGCGACGAATATACCCTGATCCTGGCCCCTGCGGTGGATGTGGCGACCTTGCCGGAAGACATTCCGCTGTCGGTGATCTGGGAAGATGGCGATCTGATCGTGATCGACAAGCCTGCCGGCATGGTGGTGCATCCGGCCCCCGGCACGCCGTCGGGCACGTTGGTCAATGCGCTGCTGCATCATTGCGGTGATACTTTGTCTGGCATTGGCGGCGAGCGTCGCCCCGGCATTGTCCACCGCATCGACAAAGACACCACCGGCCTGTTGGTGGTGGCAAAATCCGACCGCGCGCATCACGGACTGGCGGCGCAGTTTGAGGCGCATACCGTCAACCGTCACTATATGGCGGTGGTGAACGGTGTGCCCTCGGCCTACGATCCGCGCTTGCGGGGGTTGAAAGGCATCAGCTTTGAGGCGGGCGGCATCCTGAAAATCGCCACGCATCTGGAGCGGCACAAGACTGACCGACAGCGGCAGGCGGTGGTCTGGCATTCAGGCCGTCATGCGGTGACGCGGGCGCGGGTGATGGAGGATCTGAAGGGCGGGGCTGCGCTGATGGAATGCTGGCTGGAGACCGGACGCACGCATCAGATCCGGGTGCATATGGCCTATGCCGGGCATGGCTTGATCGGCGATCAGACCTATGGCGGCAAGAAAAAGGTCTCGCCCAAGCTGTTCGGTGCGGATGTGGCCGAGCTGGGCAACAGCTTCCCCCGCCAGGCCCTGCACGCGGCGAGCCTTGGCTTTGAGCATCCGGTGACCGGCGAGATGCTTGAATTCACCTCTCCGCTGCCAGCCGATTTGGTGGGGCTGCTGGACGCCTTGCGCCGTGGTGTCTGAGCCCATCTGCCGCCCGCTTGCGCTGACCGATTTTGCGGATGCCTATGCGCTTTACACCGATCTGGTCGGTGCTGCGCGGATGGCTGAGCCGGATCTGGCGCAAGCGCAGTTTCGCACGCTGCTGGATCACCCCGGCACGACCGTGATCGGGGCGGAGCGCGCGGGACAGGTGTTGGCGATGGCGACGCTGCATCTGCTGCCAAACCTGACCTATGGCGGGCGGCCCTATGCTTTGGTCGAAAACGTGGTGACGCTGCGCGCCCATCACGGCCAAGGTTTGGGACGGGCGGTGATGCAGGCGCTGATTGCGCGGGCTTGGGCGGCAGATGCCTATAAAATCATGCTGTTGACCGGGCGACACAACACGGCCAAGGGCTTTTACGCCAAGCTGGGATTTGATCCCGATGAAAAGCAAGCGATGACGCTGCGCCGGGTGCCGCCGCGCGGCTGAAGTGGTTGCGCTGACATTCCCGTGACTGGAGTGTTACAAAGCTTCCCCTGCGACGGAAACGGAACCATCTTTCGTTCAACAAGTTGTATCAAAGATGCTTGAACTGTGCATCTGGCATACATAAATTCGTCCGTCCGGGGGCGAAACTGCACCGGGCCAACAAGGGAGCGTCTTACATGAGCACCTATGCAAATCTGCCAGCACCAAGCCCCGAACAGGGCCTTAACCGTTACATGCAGGAAATCCGCAAGTTTCCGCTGCTGGAACCCGAAGAAGAATACATGCTGGCCAAGCGCTGGGTGGACCATCAGGACAGCACCGCCGCACACCGGATGGTGACAAGCCATCTGCGTCTGGCTGCGAAAATTGCAATGGGCTACCGCGGCTATGGATTGCCGCAGGCTGAGGTGATTTCCGAAGCCAATGTCGGCCTGATGCAGGCAGTAAAACGGTTTGACCCGGAAAAAGGCTTCCGCCTTGCGACCTACGCGATGTGGTGGATCCGTGCCAGCATTCAGGAATATATCCTGCGCTCGTGGTCTTTGGTGAAGCTGGGCACCACCTCGGCACAGAAAAAACTGTTCTTCAACCTGCGCAAGGCGAAAGCGAAAGTCGGCGCGCTGGAGGAAGGCGATCTGCGCCCTGAGAATGTCACCAAAATCGCCACCGATCTGAACGTGTCGGAACACGAAGTCGTTGATATGAATCGCCGGTTGTCGGGCGGTGATGCCTCGCTCAACGCCACGGTCGGCTCGGATGGCGAAGGCACGACACAATGGCAGGATTGGCTGGAAGATGAGGACAGCGATCAGGCAGGGGATTATGAGGCCCGCGACGAGTTCGATATTCGGATGAACCTGCTGCATCAGGCGATGTCAGCGCTGAATGATCGTGAAAAAGATGTGCTGATGAAGCGCCGTCTGTCTGAAACCCCGATCACGCTGGAAGAACTGTCGGAAGTCTACGGCGTGAGCCGCGAGCGGATTCGGCAGATCGAAGTGCGCGCCTTTGAAAAGCTGCAAGAGCGGATGCGTTCCTTGGCTTTGGGCAAGGGTATGGTGGTTCCGGCATAAGTTTTGGAGCATTCCTTTGGGCGCAACTGCGCCCAAAGGTTGCGCCACGGCTGCGTAGGGGCTAGACAGCTGGATCAAACTGCCGGGCCATAAAAGGGCGCAACGAATGACCATGCTGGAAACCTTTCTGAAACCGATGCACCGCGAGGGCTATAAGTTCGTCGGCATCTTCGCCGTCGTGACCTTGGTGCTGTTTTTGATCTGGGATCCATTGGGTTGGCTGGGTGTCGGTGCAACCATCTGGTGTTATTACTTTTTCCGCGATCCGAAACGCTCGGTTCCGCAGGGGCGCGGGCTGATCGTCTCTCCCGCTGATGGCGTGGTCAGCTTGATCGAACGCGCGGTGCCGCCGCCGGAATTGGGGGCGGGCAATGACGCGCTAACGCGGGTTTCGGTGTTCATGTCGGTGTTCAACTGCCATGTGAACCGCGCGCCGATTGCGGCGCGGATCGCCAAGATGGCGTATCGTCCGGGCAAGTTCCTTAATGCCTCGCTTGACAAGGCCTCGGAAGATAACGAGCGCAACAGCCTGCTGTTGGAGCTTCCCGATGGCCGCAATCTTATCGTTGTGCAGATCGCAGGCCTTGTGGCGCGGCGGATTGTGCCGTTTGTGTCGGAGGGCCAATCCCTGCGCACCGGCGAGCGTTTCGGGCTGATCCGCTTCGGCTCGCGGCTGGATGTCTATCTGCCCGACGGGGTAGAGCCGCTGGTCGCGCTGGGTCAAACGATGGTTGGGGGCGAAACCGTCCTGGCCGAGTTGGACCGTGACATGCTGCGCCGTTCGGCTGTGCGCGAATGAACGTGCCTGCCGAACCTCAGCCCGCGAAGGCCGGACGGCGTCTGCGCAAAAAACTGCACATCGTGCAGCTTATTCCCAATTTCATGACCGTCGCCGCCCTCTGTGCGGGGCTGACGGGGGTGCGCTTTGCGATTGAGGGCCGCTTTGGCCTTGCGGTGGCGCTGATCATCGCGGCGGCGGTGATGGATGGGCTTGATGGCCGCCTCGCGCGCTATCTGAAAAGCGAATCCGACATGGGCGCCGAGTTGGACAGCCTGTGCGATTTGGTCAATTTTGGTGTGGCTCCGGCGCTGATCACCTATCTCTGGGCGTTGCAGGGGATGCGGGCAGAGGGTTGGATTGCTTGCCTGATCTATGCGGTGGCCTGCCTGTTGCGGCTGGCGCGCTTTAACATCGGCAACCGCCAACCTGACAATGATTCCAATAGCTTCCAAGGTGTGCCTTCTCCTGCGGGGGCGTTGCTCGTGATGCTGCCGATGTTTTTGGCCTTTGCCTTGGGCGATGGTCAGCCCTATGCCAACGGCCTTGTCGCACTCTGGATGGCGCTGGTCGGCGGGCTGATGGTGGGGCGGTTCCGCACGCCATCGTTCAAACGCGCCACGATCTATGCCGAGAATGTCAGCTTTGTGCTGCTTGCCTTTGTGGCTTTGGTGGCGGCCCTGTTGACTTATCCGTGGATCACCCTGGCCTTGGTTGATTGCGCATATCTTGTGGCACTCGCCTATACGTTCATTAGAAAACCACGCAAATCGGCAGAGGATACCGCCCCCGGAGCCTAAGCGATTGCGCTAACATGTCAGGCCCGTTAGTTTCGGCGCGAAGCATCAAGGGGATGAAGCGATGAAGCCAGTGCGTTGGGGTATTTTGGGAGCTGCAAATTTTGCGCGGGAGCATATGGCTCCGGCAATTCACGCGGCAAAGGGCGCGGAACTGGCGGCTTTGGCGACGTCCAGCCCCGAAAAGGCTGCCGGGTTTCAAGCGTTTTGCCCCAGCCTAAAAATCCACGCGACCTATGAGGCGCTGCTGGCTGATCCGTCGATTGACGCGGTCTACATCCCGCTGCCGAACCATCTGCATGTCGAATGGACGCTGAAAGCGCTGGCGGCGGGCAAGCATGTGCTCACTGAAAAGCCGATTGCGCTTCAGGCCAGTGAAATCGACCAGATCATCGCCGCCCGCGATGCCAGCGGTTTGCTGGCCGCAGAAGCCTATATGATCGTGCATCATCCGCAGTGGCAGCTTGCGAAAAAATGGCTGGAGGCCGGGGAGATCGGCCAACTGCGCCATGTCGATGCGTCGTTCAGCTTCTGTCTGGAAGACATGACCAATATCCGCAACCGTCCCGATGCAGGCGGCGGATCGTTGCGCGATATCGGCGTGTATACTTTCGGCTCGGCCCGCTTTGTCACCGGATCGGAGCCGGTGGATATCTCGGCCCGGCTGATCCTTGAAAACGGCGTCGACACCTTCGCGCAAGTGGCGGGGATCATGGACGGCCCCTATGGCCGCTTCACCTATGCCTCGATGACCTCGATGCGGCTTTACAACCGGCAGACCGTGACGTTCCAAGGCGATAAGGGCATGATCCGGCTGGATGGTGGCCCGTTCAACGCCAATACCAACGACATTGCCGAGAT
Organism: Cypionkella sp.; assembly: GCF_034376685.1. Classification (GTDB taxonomy): domain Bacteria; phylum Pseudomonadota; class Alphaproteobacteria; order Rhodobacterales; family Rhodobacteraceae; genus Cypionkella. The sequence goes on along the minus strand of NZ_JAXMJJ010000097.1, from coordinate 12,511 downwards.
CGAACTGCACCAGAACGGCAATCGGGTGACGACCGAGCGTTTCCCGACCTCGAACCATTATGTGCTGCAAGTTGAAGCCTTTGGTCGTTCGGTGCGCGAGGATGCTGCCTATCCTTGCCCGCTGGAATTCGTGAAGGGCACCCAAGCCATGATGGATACGGTCTACCGTGTTGGGGTTGAAATTTCGCTGTGACAAGATCTGGCCGGGTGCTGCTGCATATGCCGCAGCACCTTGCAGATGAGGCGCGCTTGCCTCAGTTCTACCGCACCATAGCCCGCGGCTTGCATCAGCGCGGCGCTGAAGTTGCGGTGGTCCACAGGCAAATCGAGGCGCTGCAAGGCCTGCCGCCGGGGCCGGATTTCCATTTGGTGCACAATGGTGCGGCACAGGGCGCTTGCCTGCTGAACTGTGCGGTTGCCTATCTCGCACCCTATTTCTATGCCGATCCGCAGGGGATCTATTTTGAAAGCCGCGTCACGTCGGCACGGTTTGACCCGACGCTGCAGCCCGAAGCACAGATGATGCGCCGTTTTCAGATGTTGCGGGCGCGCTATGTTGAACCCCGGATCAGCCGTTATGCGCAGCCCGCGCCAGTGCAAAGCTATCCCATAGGCGCGATTGCGGTTTTCCTGCAAGACTGGTCGGAACCCGTGGCGCGTGCCCGCCATATGACAGCCGCTGAGATGGTGCAGACCGTTGTTGCCGGGGCGATGGGACGGCCTGTGGTGATCAAACCGCATCCGCGCACACGCGGTCTTGAGACGTTGGAACTGCTGCAGGATCTGGCGCTACAGCATCCCGAGGTCATCGTCACCGAAGGCAACCTGCATGATATTCTGGCAAGTGCCGCCGTCTGCGTGACGATCTCGTCCTCGGTGGCGCTTGAGGCGATGCTGCACCGCAAACCTGTGGTGCTGTTTGGCCGATCTGACCTGCACCACTGTGCAAGCACGGTGCGACAAGCAGCGGATTGGCCTGAAGCGTTGCGCCGCGCCCTAAGCCAAGATTGGCCCTATGAGGCTTTTGTCTATTGGTTCTGCGAGCAGCACCTGCGTGGCGGCAAAGACATGATAGCGCCCCTGCTGACGCGCATGCGCGCTGCAGGGGCAGATTTTGCGGCTTTGGGACTTTAGTCTTCCATCGCTTCCAATTCGTCGATGAAGCCCGCGATCATCGACAGGCCCTTGTCCCAGAATTTCGGATCGCTGGCGTCCAGACCGAACGGTGCCAACAGCTCCTTATGGTGCTTCGAACCTCCGGCTTTCAGCATGTCGAAGTATTTTTCCTGGAAATCCGGCAGGCCATCGGCATAGGCGGCGTAAAGCGCGTTCACCAAGCCATCGCCAAACGCATAGGCATAGACATAGAACGGCGAGTGAACGAAATGCGGGATATAGGCCCAGAAGGTTTCATATCCATCCGCAAAATCAAAGGCTTCTCCCAAAGACTGCGCCTGCACCGACATCCAGAGCAAGTTGATGTCATCCGGCGTCAACTCACCCTCAGCACGCGCAGCATGGAGTTTGCATTCGAAATCATAGAACGCGATCTGGCGGACCACCGTGTTGATCATATCCTCGACCTTGCCAGCCAGCAGGGTTTTCCGCTCGGCAGGCGTCTTGGCCGCGTCGAGCAGTTTGCGGAAGGTCAGCATTTCCCCGAATACCGAAGCGGTTTCGGCAAGGGTAAGCGGGGTGGAGGACAAAAGCTCGCCCTGACCTGCTGCCAGAACCTGATGCACGCCGTGGCCCAACTCGTGTGCGAGGGTCATCACATCGCGCGGTTTGCCAAGATAGTTCAGCATCACATAGGGGTGGACGGTGGTGACGGTCGGGTGGGCAAAAGCACCGGGGGCCTTGCCGGGTTTCACGCCTGCATCAATCCAGCCATCGGTGAAGAACGGCTTGGCGATTTCGGCCATGCGCGGATCAAAGGCGGCATAGGCAGACAGCACAGTCTCGGTGGCCTCGGCCCAGTTGATCAGACGCGGCGCTTCGGTCAGCAGGGGAGCATTGCGGTCCCAGGTTTGCAGGCGCTCAAGGCCCATCCATTTGGCCTTCAGCTTGTAGTAGCGGTGGCTCAGCTTCGGGTAGGCGGCAACCACAGCATTGCGCAGGGCTTCAACCACCTCGGGTTCCACATGGTTGGCAAGGTGGCGGGAATATTGCGGGCTGGGCATCTTGCGCCAGCGATCCTCGATTTCCTTTTCCTTCGCCAGAGTGTTGTGGACCCGCGCGAACAGCTTGATATGTTTGTCGAATACGGCGGCAAGAGCATGGCTTGCGGCCTCACGTTTGGCGCGGTTCGCGTCGGTCAAAAGGTTCAGTGTGGCCTCAAGGTTAAGCTCTTCTTCCTCTCCCGCCACGGTGAACATCAGGCCCGCCATCGTCTCGTCAAACAGCTTGTTCCAAGCTGAAGCGCCGACGACCGAGGCATCGTGGAGATACTTCTCCATCTCATCGGAAAGTTGATGCGGGCGCATGGCGCGCATCCGTGCAAATACCGGGTTATAGCGGGCGAGAGCCGCGTTTTCAGCGGTCAGGCCTGACAGAAATCCATCATCCAAGCGGTTGAATTCTAGGCTGAAAAACACCAGAGGCGTGGTGAAATTGGTGATGCTGTCCTGCACGTCTGCCATGAATTTGGCGCGCTCAGAATCCATAGTGTTCTGGTAATAGCGCAGGCCCGCATAAGACCCGATCCGCCCAGCGATCACGTCGATCTGTTCATATGAGGTGACGCAGTCCAGCAGTTCAGCGGCTGTCAAGCTGGCCAGTTTGCCCTCATATTTCGCGGCAAACTGGGCGCAGGCGGTCTCCAGCCATGCCATATCCCGCTGCAACTCCGGCGCGTCAGGGCTGGGGTAAAGGTCGCTCAGATCCCAATCGGGCAGATCTCCGAATGTGTTCGACCCGATGCGGGCATCGAAAACCGGACGTTGCTGGCCGGGGCGGGGCAGGGGAAGCGACATGGGAACCTCATTCATTGTTAAAAGCATCTAGGGGGCAAAGCTGGGGTTGTGCAAGGTGGCGCGCGGAAACTTGACTGGCCGCGTTTGCTTATAATTTGGGCGGTGATTTGCGACTATTTCGGGCGAATGTGTGAAAATCGAAGCGCTTTCAATCTTCTGCCCTTTACGGCGCGGAATCAGCAGCATTTACTCGCATCAATCAGCACGAAAAGGCGGCACGGCATGACCCCTTATTTCAACGAAATGTTCCAGAATAATGCGGTTAGGCCGCCTTATGCCGGGCTGGAAGGCTGGAGCGCGGATATGCCCGCCGATATCCGGCTGGCCAAACAGGCCGAAGCCGAGGCACTGTTTCGACGCATTGGCATCACCTTTGCGGTTTACGGCGAGGGCGGCGACCCGGATCGCCTGATCCCGTTCGATATGTTCCCCCGCGTGTTTACCGCCACTGAATGGGCGAAGCTTGAACGCGGTATCAAGCAACGCGCCCGTGCGCTGAATGCATTTCTGGTCGATGTTTATGGCCGCGGCGAGATCGTGCGGGCGGGGCGCATTCCGGGCAAGCTGGTCTATCAGAACGACGCCTACGAGAAATCGGTGTGCGGCTTTATCCCTCCGAAGGGTGTGTATTCCCACATCGTTGGCATTGATATCGTGCGCACCGGACCGGGGGAGTTCTATGTGCTGGAGGACAACTGCCGCACGCCGTCCGGGGTCAGCTATATGCTCGAGTCCCGCGAAATGATGATGCGGATGTTCCCCGATCTGTTCCGCGAGAACCGGATTGAGCCAATTGACAGCTATCCCGAGAAGCTGCGCCGCACTTTGGCAAGCGTCGCCCCTGCGAAATGTGACCGCGATCCAACGGTGGTGATTCTGACGCCGGGGCATTTCAACTCAGCTTACTACGAGCACAGCTTCCTCGCCGATCTGATGGGCGTCGAACTGGTCGAGGGGCAGGATTTGTTCGTCGACGGGGCCTTCGTCTATATGCGCACCACCGAAGGCCCAAAGCGGGTTGATGTGATCTACCGCCGCCTGGACGACGCCTACATTGATCCCTTGTGTTTCCGCCCGGATTCTATGCTGGGCGTGCCGGGGCTGATGGATGTGTATCGGTCGGGCGGGGTGTCGATCTGCTCGGCACCGGGGGCAGGGGTCGCCGATGACAAGGCGGTTTACACCTATGTGCCCGAAATGGTGCGGTTCTATCTGGGTGAAGAGCCGATCCTGAACAATGTGCCGACGTGGAAATGTGGCGATGCGTCAGACCTGAAATATGTCAATGAGAACCTGCATGAGCTGGTGGTGAAAGAGGTGCACGGCTCGGGCGGTTACGGCATGCTGGTCGGGCCAAAATCGACCAAGCAGCAGATCGAGGAGTTTCGCGCGCTGGTGCTGGCCGACCCCAGCAACTACATCGCCCAACCAACGCTGGCGCTGTCAACAACGCCGACCTTTGTGGAAGAGGGAATTGCCCCGCGCCACGTCGATCTGCGGCCGTATTGCTTGGTGGGCGAGCGGATTGAACTGGTGCCGGGCGGCCTTACGCGGGTGGCTTTGCGTGAGGGGTCGCTGGTGGTGAATTCAAGCCAAGGCGGCGGCGTGAAAGACACTTGGGTATTGGCGGAGTAAATCATGCTTTCAAGAACCGCCGACAACCTTTACTGGATCGCCCGCAACATGGAGCGGGCCGAAACTGCCGCCCGTCTGTTGGAAGTGGGCGCGCGGATTTCGCTGCTGCCCTCGGCGCAGGGCTATCGCAATGACTGGGACAGCCTGTTGCGCGCTTCGGGCAATGCCAACGGCTATGTCGCGAAATATGGCGCGCCCGCGCAGTCAAAGATCGAATCCTATCTGTTTTTTGACCGCGATAACCCCAACTCGGTGGCGTCCTGCATCACCAATGCGCGCGAAAACGCCCGCATCATCCGGACCGCTCTGACCACGCAAGTCTGGGACGCGCTGAACACCGCGTTTCAGGAACTGCGCCAGATCGAGGCGAAAACCGGCCCGCGCGAATTGTCGTGGCTGACCGATTGGGTGATGCGTCACGCCGCAATGGTGCGCGGCGCGATTGATGCAACGCAACTGCGCAACGACGGTTATAACGTCTTGAATATCGGCTATTATCTGGAGCGCGGTGACAGCACCGCCCGGCTGATGGATGTGAAATACTATGTGCTGCTGCCGCGTGCGGATTATGTGGGCAGCGGTTTGGACAATGATCAATGGGCGATGCTGCTGCGGGCGATGTCAGCCAACCGCGCGTTTCACTGGGCTTATGGCGGTGAGATCACCTCGGCCAAGATCGCGCATTTCCTGATCCTGAACCCGCAATGCCCGCGCAGTCTGATCACCTGCGTCGCCGGGATGAACAACCATTTGTCACGCCTTGCCAAGCTTTATGGCCGGGATACGGAAGCGCAAGCGGTGGCGGCCCGGTTGCTGAGCGATCTGGAGAATCAGTCGACCGAACAGATTTTCGAAGAAGGTCTGCACGAGTTTCTAACCCGATTCATCGGCGAGGCGGCTGGCTTGGGCGCGATCATCCACAATTCTTATCTCTCGGGGGATATGCAATAATGTTGCTCAGCGTCGATCACGTCACGCGCTATCGCTATGATCGCCCGGTGCGCGGAGTGGTGCAAAGCCACCGCCTGATGCCATCGAAATTTGATGGGCAAAAAGTACTGGAATGGTCGGTGACGATGACCGGCGGCACCTTGGGCAGCGCGTTTCGCGATGGCGCGGGCGATTGGGTGCAGGGCTGGACAGTGGCAGGCCCGGTCGATGAGATCGAGGTGCATGTCTCTGGTCGGGTGCAAACCACGGATCTTGCTGGTGTTTTGCGCGGACATAAAGAACTGGTGCCGCCAGAGGCCTATCTGCGGGACACCGAGGCGACCTTTGCCGATGCCGCTTTGACCGAAATGGCGCAGATCATTCTGACGGCAGACTCGGTGCTGTCGGGCTGCCACAATCTTTGCGACGCGATTTCCGATGCGATTGCCTACAAGCCCGGCACAACCCGCGCACGGACCACGGCAGCCGAGGCATTGGCCCAAGGCGAGGGCGTCTGTCAGGATCACGCGCAGGCCTTGATTGCGGTGGCGCGGGCGGCGGGGATTCCGGCGCGCTATGTCTCGGGCTATCTGCAATCTGGCCAGGAAGGGGTGGATCACGAAGCGGCCCATGCCTGGGGTGAGTTACATGTGTCAGGGATCGGCTGGATTGGCTTTGATCCGGCGAACCGCTGTTGCCCGGATGCCCGCTATATCCGGCTGGGATCTGGGTTGGATGCACAAGATGCAGCACCAATTCGGGGGATTTCACGGGGTTCTGGCTCGGAAATCTTGTCAGTGACGGTTGCGGTCCAGACGCAGGAGCAATAGGGTCACCCGGCTTGAAACGGAGTGTGCCATGACCTATTGCGTCGGACTTTTATTGAATGCGGGCATGGTGTTGCTGTCGGATACCCGCACCAACGCGGGCTTGGACAATATCGCGACCTATCGCAAGATGTTCCATTTTGAGGAACCGGGTGAGCGGGTGATCTCGATCGTCACCGCCGGGTCTTTGTCGGTGACGCAAACCACCCTCGCGCGGCTGCGGGAGGCGATTGATGATCCAGACGCGAACGAGGCGACCTCGATCATGAAAGCGCCGACCATGCTGAAGGTCGCTTTGATCATCGGCAACACGCTGTCGAGCGTGCGGCAAGAGATTGATGAGAAAATGGCCACGATGAAGCAAAGCGCTTCGGCCAGCATGATCGTGGCGGCGCAGCGTCGCGGCGGCGCGATGCGGTTGTTCCTGATCTATCCTGAGGGCAATTTCATCGAAGCCACCGAAGACACGCCGTTTCTGCAAATTGGCGAGCATAAATATGGCAAGCCTATCTTGGATCGCGTGGTGAAACCGGGCACGTCTTTGGCAGACGCCGAGAAGGCGGTGCTGTTGTCGATGGATTCGACGCTGCGCTCCAACTTGTCGGTCGGGATGCCGCTGGATCTCTGCGTGATCGAGAAAGACGCCTGCCGGGTCAGTCGCAAGCGGCGGATTGAGGCGGGGGATGAGAGTTTTCGAGAGATGTCCGAGGCTTGGTCCAAGGCGCTGCGCGATGGGTTCACGCAGATTACGCTGTGAGGAGAGCCGCGATTTCTTTGAAGAAATCGGGTCTTTGACGAAACAGCCTGCGGGTTACGGGAAAACGAGGGTGCTGGGTCAGCGGTGCTTCAGATACAACGCCGTTGACGTATCGAAGAACCGACTGCGGGCCATCACACGTTCCATCAGAACTTCATGCTCACAGCCGGGATACAGATCCAGCCGCCCTTCCGGCCAGATCGCCATACGGGCATGGATCGGTGCGGTATCGACAATCTTTTCCTGCGCCCCAAGCGCGGTGATGGTTGGCACTTTGGGCGAAGGCAGCAAGGTCAGCGCATGACATTCGGTCAGCGCCGCTTTCAGCCAGCCAAGACTGGGGCCACCCAAGCTCAGTTCGGGATGCGCCAGCGCCTGTTGGCGCATGTAATCCCACATTTCGGCATCGGTGGTCAGTGAATTGCCATTAAACGGCGCGCTCAGCACATAGGTTTTTGCCCCCGTGCCCGGCGCGTAGCGACTGTCAAACCTGAACCAGCGCGAGGCCGTGGTCAGCGCGACAGCCATTGGCCGCATCCATGCCGCAATCAGAATGCCCCACATTGGCGCCGAGAATGCCGCAGCCTTCACCGGAGCACCGCGTATCAACGACCGCAGGCCAATGCAGCCGCCCATCGAATGCGCCATCATGTAATACGGTTCGGGCAGACCTTGGGCGCGTGCAAAGCCGAGCATTGCGTCGAAATCCAGCTGATATTCGGCAAAATCATTGACATGCCCCGCCATCGGATCATCAAAGGCGCGGTCGGCCAGACCCTGGCCGCGCCAGTCGATCACCAGCGTCGCAAAGCCGCGCGCGCGCAGATCGCCCGCCGCCCGGCCATATTTTTCAACATATTCCGTCCGCCCCGGCAACAACAGCACCGTGCCTTGCGCGCCGTCATGCGTCCACAGGCCAATCCGCAGCCGCACGCCGTCAGCGGCGGTCACCCAGAAGGCACGCCCCCCAGCAGGCCCTTCGGCAATGTCGTAAAGCGGAGCCTCGCTCACGACATCGCCGCGCCAAGCTGCATGGCAAGGCCCATGCTGCCTTCGACGGTCAGCTTGCCGGTCATGAAGGCGGTGGTCGGGTTCATCTCACCTGCCAACATCGCCTGAAACACCTCTGTATCAGCCGTCAGCGTCACATCCGAAGGCTCATCGCCCGCGCGCACCCCATTGGGGTCGACCATGATCGAACCTTCGCCCACCAGCACAAATTTTGCCACGCCATCAAAGCCGTCCGGCAGCTTTTTCGCCAATGCCTCAACGGCGGTCGAGATCACATCGCTCATCACACTCTCCTTCGTGAACAGGCAGCACTGGAATTCCCTGCCCATTGCGTTACCCTATCCTTATGAAAGCGCATCATTGGTTACACAATCGTATCGTTGCGGCATTTATGCTGGTTTTTCTGTCATGCCTGCCGGTTGCTGCTCAAACCGCCAAATTGGACGAGCTTTTTGCACGTTTGCAAAAAGCCGATGAGGCGGAGGCAAGCCAGATCGAAGCTGATATCTGGATGGAATGGTCGAAATCCGGCTCTCCGGCGATGGATTTGCTGCTGCAACGCGGCAAAGAGGCGATGTCGAATGGCCAGCCGGATATCGCGGTGCAGCATCTGACGGCTTTGGTCGATCATGCGCCAGATTTTGCCGAAGGCTGGAACGCCCGCGCCACCGCCTATTATCAGCTGGGCGAGTTTGGTCCTGCAATTTCCGATCTTGGCCGGGTGCTGTCGCTGAACCCACGGCATTTCGGGGCGCTGTCGGGCTTGGGGTCGATCTTTGAAGAACTTGGCAAGCCCGCACAGGCGCTAGAGGTCTACAAGGCGACGCTGGCCATAGATCCCCATGCGCCGGGGGTGACTGAAGCCGTCAGCCGGATTGAAACCGAGCTTCAGGGTAAAGACCTCTAAGACAGGGCCAAAGATATGACTGCTGCCGGACAGGTCACGGCGGTCCTTGGGCCGACCAATACCGGGAAAACCCACTATGCCATCGAGCGGATGCTCGGGCATCGCACCGGCGTTATCGGCTTGCCGTTGCGGCTGCTGGCGCGTGAAGTTTATGACCGCATCGTCGCCTCGCGCGGGCCATCGGTGGTGGCGCTGGTGACGGGGGAAGAGCGTATCGTGCCGGATCGCGCGCAGTATTGGGTCTGCACCGTCGAAGCGATGCCGCTGGATCTCGGTGCGGATTTCGTGGCGGTGGATGAGATTCAACTCTGCGCCGACCCTGAGCGCGGCCATGTCTTCACCGACCGCTTGCTTCGGGCAAGGGGTCTGCATGAGACGTTGTTCATGGGCGCGGAAACCATGCGGCCGGCGATTGCGGGGCTGGTGAAGAATGTGCAGTTTCTGAAGCGCGAGCGGTTCTCTGAACTGACCTATACCGGCTCAAAAAAGATCAGCCGGATGCCGGAACGCTCTGCCATCGTTGGGTTTTCCGTCGAAAACGTCTATGCGATTGCCGAGCTGATCCGCCGCACCAAGGGTGGTTGTGCGGTGGTGATGGGCGCGCTTTCCCCACGCACCCGCAACGCGCAGGTGGCTTTGTATCAGAACGGCGATGTTGATTATCTGGTGGCCACCGATGCGATTGGCATGGGGTTGAACCTGGATATCAAGCATATCGCCTTTGCGGCCACGTCAAAATTCGATGGCCGCCGGATGCGCGCGCTGTATCCTCAAGAATTGGCGCAGATTGCCGGGCGGGCAGGGCGGCATCTGGAAAACGGCACCTTCGGCGTGACGGGTGAAGTGCGGCCACTCGATGAGGAAACCGTCGAGGCGATTCAAGAGCATCGCTTTGACCCGGTGCGCAAACTGGAGTGGCGCAACCACGATCTGGAGTTTGGCTCGGTTGATCGTCTGATCCGTTCGCTGGAAGCGCCTACACAGAACAAATGGCTGGCGCGTGCCCGCGATGCTGATGACATGCTGGCGCTGAAATACCTGTCGGATCTGCCCGAGGTGAAAGCAAAGCTGACCACACCGCAGCGCATCAAACTGCTGTGGGATGTCTGCCGTATCCCGGATTTCCGCAATGCGGCGGGCACGGAACATGTTACTCTGCTGGCGCGGATCTTTGATTTTCTGACGGGCAGAGGGCTTGCGCAAACCCGCATCCCGTCGGAATGGTTGGAAAAGGCCATCGCACGCATAGATAAAGCGGGCGGCGACATTGATACTATCTCGAAACGACTGGCCTATATCCGCACCTGGACCTATGTTGCGCAACGCAAAGGCTGGGTTGAGAACGAAAGCCATTGGCGCGCCGAGACTCGCGCTGTAGAAGACCGATTGTCAGACGCCTTGCACAGCGCCTTGACGCAACGATTTGTTGACCGGCGCACGTCCGTGCTGTTGCGGCGGTTGAAGCAGAAGGAGACCCTCGTGGCCGAGGTGAATGACAAAGGCGAAGTGACGGTTGCAGGCGAGTTCGTCGGCCGTCTTGAGGGGTTCCGTTTCCGTCAGGATGCGACGACTTCCACTGAAGAGGCGGCAACGCTGCGGCAAGCGGCATTTGCCGCGCTGAAGCCGGAATTCCATCTGCGGGCGGATCGTTTCTACAACGCACCCGATACCGAGCTGGATTTCACCGAGCAGGGCGGCCTGATGTGGGGCACTCAGGCGATGGGCAAGCTGGTCAAGGGCGCTGAACCCGCCCGTCCCAGCGTCGAGGCTTTCGTCGATGACGAGGCTGGCCCGGATGTCGCCGACAAGGTGCGTCGCCGCTTGCAGCATTTCATTGACCGCAAGGTCGCGGCGAACTTTGAGCCCTTGCTGGCGATGGGCCGCGATGAGACCCTCGCGGGCCTTGCACGCGGCTTTGCGTTCCGTCTGGCCGAAGGGCTGGGCGTGATCCCGCGCGAAACCATCGCCAATGAAGTCAAAGAGCTCGATCAGGAAGCCCGTGGTGCCTTGCGCAAGCATGGCGTGCGCTTTGGTCAGTTCACCGTGTTCCTGCCCGCTTTGCTGAAGCCTGCGCCCACGCGGTTGCGTTTGGTGCTGTGGTCGCTGTGGAACGGTCTGGATGAATTCCCCGAAAGCCCACCGCCGGGTCTGGTGACCATTCCGAACCTGCCCGCCGTGCCGAAGATGCACTACACGCTGGCGGGCTACCACCCGGCAGGCGCACGCGCGATCCGCATTGATATGCTGGAGCGTCTGGCCGACATCCTGCGCACCAAAGACAGCCGCGCAGGCTTTGAAGCCACGCCGGACATGCTGTCGATCACCGGTATGACGCTGGAGCAGTTCAACGACCTGATGGGCGGCTTGGGCTACAAGGGCGAGAAAGCGGAACGTCCGAAGGTGAAAGCCGCACCAATCCCGGTGCCGGTTGATCCCGATGCACCTGTTCAGCCGATCCCGGAAGGCGAATCGGCTTTCGTTCTGCCCGACCCGGAAGCGGCACCTGAGATGGAGTCGTTCTATACCTTCACTTGGGCACCAAAACCGCGGCCCCGCCCGGAACGTCCCGCGCGCCCCGAACGTGCTCCACGCAAGGAAGGCGATGCGCCCGCAGCCGAGCGCGGCCCGCGCCCGGATCGTGGGCCTCGGCCGGATCGCGGTCCGAAGAAGGAAGGCGACGCCCCTGCTGGCGAACGTGGTCCTCGCCCGGATCGCGCACCGCGCGCCGAAGGCGACAAGCCCGCGCAAGCCGATCGTGGCCCGCGCCGCGATGGCGAAAAGCGTGAAGGCTACAAGGGCAACAAGCCGCATGGTGGCAAACCGGGCGGTGAGCGTGACAACAAGCCGAAGACTTACGAACAGCGCCCGCCGCGCGCTGAAAAGCCGATTGATCCCGACAATCCCTTCGCCGCTTTGATGGCGTTGAAGGCCAAGCTCTGATCTTCGGGATCTGATTGGCCGGGCCGGGGGCAAAACCACAAAAAAATGTTCAGCCGAAACTTCGGCTGGACAAATGGCTTTTCGCGGCGCGATTTTTCAAGAACCGTGACCTCGCCGCCGAAGTGATTGAGAGGGGCCATCTGCGGCTGAATGGGCAACGCTGTAAAAAGCCCGGTCATAGCGTGATGGAAGGCGATACGCTGACCTTTCCGCAGGGCCGGGTTATTCGACTGATCCGCGTGCTTGCCCTGTCTGAACGCCGTGGTCCTGCCTCTGAGGCGCAAGAGCTTTATCACGATCTTGCGCCAACCGCCGATGCACCGCTTGAATGATCGGCGCAGCTTTAGTAGTCAGACCTCGCGGAAATAGGAGCGCGGACCATGACCTATGTGGTGATCGACAACTGCATCGCCTGCAAATACACCGACTGCGTTGAAGTTTGTCCGGTGGACTGCTTCTACGAGGGTGAAAACATGCTGGTCATCCACCCCGATGAATGCATCGATTGCGGCGTCTGCGAGCCCGAATGGCC